>NZ_KE384582.1:150349-160187 GCF_000426865.1 Citrifermentans bremense R1 | reverse complement strand
GCTCACAGTATGCCAGTGGCGACTTTCAGAGAATGTTGGAGAAATACGGCGCTATTTGCAGCATGAGCCGCAAAGGCAACTGCTGGGACAACGCGCCGGCAGAAAGCTTCTTTGCCGTTCTCAAAAGAGCCTTGGTCTTCCACAACCAGTACGAAACCCGTGTTCAGGCACGGCAGAGCATTTTCGAGTACATCGAGCGCTTCTACAACCGAAAGAGGATCCACTCCTCACTGGGGTACCGGACCCCTTACGAGGTAGACCAACTCAGCCTTGCCGCTTAACTGACTGTCCACGAAACCGGGGCATTTCCAACTCGCTGCTGGTACTCCTTGTAGTACTCAGCGTAAGGCTTCAGGAGTACGATCCCCTTGGCATCGTTGTTGCCGAACAGGGCAAGAGCGTCGTTGGTTTCATGTTCGAGATCGCGGAAGGAAACGATATTGCCATAGGTCTTTACGGAGTTGAGGATGCGGTTGGTGCGCGAATATGCCTGGATCAGCCCGTGCGCACGCAGGTTCTTGTCAACCCATAGGGTGTTGAGAGTGGTGGCATCGAAACCGGTCAGGAACATGTTGACGACGACAACAAGATCCAGCTCGCGTTTTTTCAGGCGCAGCGACAAGTCCTTGTAGTAGTTTTGAAACTTTTCAGCTGAGGTGTCGAAGCTCGTGCCGAACAGGGCGTTGTAGTCTCTGATCGCAGCATCCAAAAAATCCCGTGAGCTTTGATCCAGCCCTTCGGCTTCGAATTCCTCCTCGTTCAGCAGTCCATCGGCTTCTTCCTCGTTGGCAGCAAAGCTGTAGATCAGGCCAACCTTGAGACGCCGCGCGGACGGCAGCTCTTTTTCCTGCTCGGCAAACTCAGCGAAGTAGCGTTTAGCCGCGTCGATGGAGGCAGTGGCGAACAGGGAGTTGAATCCAGCTAGCCGCTTTCCGTCGTGGCGGTAGGAGGCGGTACGCTTCGTTTTCTGATCAAAATGGTCTCGGATGTAGCTCACCACCTGCGTGATGCGCTCAGGGGCCAGCAGTACCCGCTCCGTGTCGATGGCCGGCACCTTCTTATCCTTGATATTCTGGGATGTCTTGATGGTGTTGATATAGTCGATGCGGAAGGGCAGCACGTTTTTGTCGTTGATGGCGTCGACAATCGTGTAAGTGTGCAGCTTGTTCCCAAAGGCCTGCTCGGTGGTGCGCCGTAAAGGGTTGCCGTGGCTGCCCGCGTTGTCGGCAAAGATCGGCGTGCCAGTGAATCCGAAAAGGTGGTAGCGCTTGAAGACCCGGGAAATTTCAGAATGCATGTCGCCGAACTGGCTGCGATGGCACTCGTCGAAAATCACCACCACATGTGCATCATAGACCGGGTGCTTTTTGTTCTTTGCCACAAAGCGGCTGAGTTTCTGGATGGTGGTGATGATGATGCGCGCATTCGGGTTTTCCAACTGCCGTTGCAGCACCGCCGTCGAGATGTTGGAGTTGGCCGCCCCTTTTTCGAAGCGCTCGTACTCACGCATGGTCTGGTAGTCCAGATCCTTGCGATCCACCACGAACAGCACCTTGTCGATCTCCGGAAGAGCCCGGGCCAGTTGCGCCGCCTTGAAGCTGGTCAGAGTCTTGCCGCTGCCGGTGGTGTGCCAGATGTAACCGCCCGCGGTGGTAGTGCCCAGTTGCCGGTGGTTGGTACTGGTAGCGATGCGTTGCAGAATCTGTTCAGCCGCCACGATCTGATAGGGCCGCATGACCAGCAGCTTGCGGTCTACGTCGAACACGCAGTATCTGGTCAGGATGTTCAGCAGTGTGTGCTTGGCAAAAAAGGTTTTGGTGAAACCGGTCAGCTCCGTGACGGGGTGGTTCTTTGCGTCGGCCCACCAACTAGTGAAGGAAAAGCTGTTGGAGGTCTTCTGGCGTGAGCGTTTGCTCCTCTGCTCGGCCAGGTGGCCGTGGCGCACCGTGTTGCTGTAGTACTTGGTCAGCGTACCGTTACTGATGATGAAGAGCTGTATGTATTCGAAGAGGCCGGAGCCCGACCAAAAGCTGTCGCGCTGATAGCGATTGATCTGGTTGAATGCCTCCCGAATGTCGACGCCCCGGCGCTTCAATTCCACATGCACCATAGGCAGGCCATTGACCAGCACCGTCACGTCGTAGCGGTTGGCACGCTCGCCTTCAGCCTCGTACTGGTTGATGACCTGCAGGCTGTTGTTGTGAATATGCTGCTTGTCGATCAAGTAGATATTCTTGGCCGTGCCATTGTCGCGCTTGAGCACCTGAACATGGTCTTCCTGGACGCGTGCGGTCTTCTCCAAGATGCCGTCATTGGCACCGGCAATGCAGGTGGTGAAAAATCGGCCCCATTCGATGTCAGAAAATTCGATTTTATTGAGCAGTTCCAACTGCCGGCGCAGGTTGGCGGTCAGATCAGCCTCCGAGGTGATCGGCAGATACTCATAGGCCTGCAACTGCAATTGTTTGATAAAGGCTTTTTCCAGCTCGGCCTCAGACTGGTAGGCCGTCTCACGTACCCCGTCCGGCAGGAATTCAGCGACAACTGTGCTTTCGTTAGAAAGCGCTATCGGTTCGATGCGGTACGGCGCGAGGTCCTCGGTCATGCAGCCTCCCGGAAACTGAGTAATCGGTCGCGGTAGTGCGCATACTGCTGGCGGCGGGCCTTGATCTCAGCAGGCAGGCCGTTGGAGAGATCGTTCACCATGGCGTCAAACTTGTCGAGGATGTCGACGATGCGTTCTTGAACATCGAGTGGCGGGACAGGAATGTGGATCTTGGAAAAGCCATCCATCAGGAGGGTGTTCACCTTCGTACGAGCCACATATTTCGCCTTTTCTGCTATAAATGAAGTTGTTTGCATGCAGTAAGAAACGAACCTTGGATTCATCGAGTGGCGGAATGCATAGCAGTGGTCATGTATCGCAACGTCTTCGGTGCCTATCCACGCGACGGCTTTACCAACATCTTCGACAGTTTCGCCAACATCTGTAATGACCACATCTCCTGGCTTGGCGAAACGCAGAGTTGCTTTCATCTCAGCCCGTACATGCGAAATAACTTTATTCGCTGAAGTGCCGTAGTGGGTGTAAATCTCACCATAGTGGATGCAGGCCACTCCCTTCTCAGCATAGTCCGCTTTTGTGAATCGACGCCCGCGAATGAACTTCCCGACTTCGGCCATCGTCGCCCAGCGAACATCCTGATCGCTAAAGGCGAGCAGCGCATCGCGGTAGTATTGGTACTGCCGCCGGCGCGCCTCCAGCTCCGCCTCCAGCTCCGCCTCCAGATTGGTAAAAGCGTCAAGCACTTTCACGATTTCGCGCTGCACTTCGAGGGGTGGGACGGGAATCCGAAATTTGGCCATACTCTCGCCAGAAATCCGCTTTACCTTCGCGCCCGTAATGTGGTGCATTTTTTGTGCACGAAACTGCTCGGACTGGAAAAAATATGCAACGTATTTGGGCTCAAGCATGTGGCGATATATATAGGCATCCCCGCTGATGGCAATGTCTGCTTCGCCAAGCCAAGCGACCGCCTTGCAAACATCCGCGTCGTTTTCGCTTGTAGTTGCGATTACCAGATCGCCGACCCGCGCCCTTCGCAGTTTTTTAGCTAGTTCAGGGGAAACGAATGATTTAGTCTCGGTAGCCCAAACACCATAATGGGTGTATAGCTGCCCGTAATGAATTGCACCAATACCTGACTCGGTCAAATCTTTTTTTTGAAGGCCATTACCGCGTGCGAACACACCAACATCACCCAGTGTTTTATGCTCCACTCCCCTCGGGCAAAGCTCGGCAATCAATTGATCCATCTGGCTCATGCCTGTTCACCTTCCAAATCGGCAACGATGGTATCGATCTGCATCCTCAGTTCCGTTTGCCTTGCCACGATTCGGGCGATCTCGGCATTCAGCACTTGGATGTCCACAGTCTCACGGGTGTTTTTCTGCTCAACATAGGAGGAGATGGCGATGTTGTAGCCATTCTCCGCGATGACGGTGTTGTCCACAAGCCGTGCAAAGTGATCAATGCCTTTTCGTGCAATAAAGGCATTGAGGATTTTTTGCTGGTTGGCGTCCGTGAGCTTGTTCTTGTTGCCGCTACGAACAAATTCGCTGCTGGCGTCAATGAACAAGGTGGCGTTGTCGTGCTTGGATTTTTTCAGCACGATGATGCAGGTGGCAATGGTGGTGCCGAAGAAGAGATCCGGCGGTAGCTGGATGACTGCATCGACATAGTTGTTCTCGATCAGGTACTGGCGGATCTTCTGCTCAGCGCCGCCGCGATAGAGCACGCCGGGATATTCTACGATGGCCGCGGTGCCGTTCACCGCCAGCCAGGAGAGGATGTGCATAGTGAAGGCGAGATCCGCTTTGCTCTTGGGTGCGAGCACACCGGCCGGAGAAAAGCGCGGATCGTTGATGAGCAACGGGTTGGCGTCGCCATCCCATTTGATCGAGTACGGCGGATTGGAGACGATGGCCTCAAACGGCTCATCATCCCAATGCGCCGGGTCGGTGAGTGTGTCGCCGTGGGCGATGTCGAATTTCTCGTAATTAACGTCGTGCAGGAACATGTTGATCCTGCATAGGTTATAAGTAGTCAGGTTGATTTCCTGGCCGAAGAAGCCCTGGCGCACTTTGTCGTGGCCCAGCACTTTGTCGAAATTGAGCAATAGTGAGCCGGAGCCGCAGGCAGGGTCGTAAACCTTGTTGACCTCATTCTTACCAACGACGGTGATGCGTGCGAGCAGCTCGGAGACCTCTTGCGGGGTGTAGAACTCGCCGCCCGATTTCCCGGCGGTGGAGGCATACATCTGCATCAGGTATTCATAGGCATCGCCGAAAAGGTCGATGGTATTGTGCGAGAAGCCACCACCGTTGCTCAAAGGCAGGTCGCCGATGGCGTCGAGCAGTTTGACCAGCTTTTCGTTGCGTTTGGCAACTGTGGGGCCGAGTTTGCCTGAGTTGACATCGAGGTCGTCAAACAACCCCTTGATATCGTCCTCACTCTCCGCGCCGTTTGCGGAACCTTCGATATTGGTAAAAACCCGGCTCAGGGTTTCGTTGAGGTTGGCGTCATGGCGCGCTCGCGCCCGCACATTGCCGAAAAGGTCCGAGGGCAGGATGTAGAACCCCTTTTCCTTGACCGTCTCGGCGCGTCCGAATTCGGCATCGGCATCACTCAAGCAGGCATAGTCAAATTCCGGATCGCCTGCTTTGCGCTCTTGTTCATTGAGGTAGCTGATCAGGTTCTCGGAGATAAATCGGTAAAATAACATACCCAACACATAGGTTTTGAAGTCCCAGCCATCAACACTGCCACGCAGGTCGTTGGCGATGCGCCAGATGGTTTTGTGGAGCTCAGCCCGCTCGGTTTCCTTGTTGTTGCTCATTTAGCCTATTCCTATCTCGTTTTGTCAACTGCGCCGCCAGTCTTCAGCCACTCGTCTTCTCCGTCCTACTTAAACTTCCAAAGCCGGCCCTGCGATGTGCGCATTGGTGTCGCAGCTGGCACCCGATAATGAACTTGCGGATCGGTCCCAGCGGCGCTTCGTGTCCCGAAAGAACTGGATCCCAAAGCGGTACGGTGAAAAAGGAACAAAAAAACCGCCTGTCAGCTTCATGCCAACTTGGCGGCTTTTTCCCATAGTGTCGAAGGCCTTTGCTCCTAGAGGCGTTTAGTCACTGCCACGGCATCAATACTTCATTTCCTCTCTAATGTCAAGCCCTTAGACTCCGTACTCGAGGTAGAATTACTGCAGCATCGCCTTCACAACTTTGTATACCAACCTCAGTTTCTCCTCCCCTGCGCCCTCAAGCAGCTCCTGAATCGTTTTCACATTAACCATCTCCTCTTCAAAGTGCTCGAACTCAAAGAATTCCTTCACCGGAACATCAAGAGCCTTGGCCAAGGTTTCAAGCGTTTCAGGGTAAGGGAAGGTCTTGCCGGTCTCCAGCCTACTGATGTGCTTGGCGTCTAGATTGACTCTTTCAGCAATGTCAGCTTGGCTAGCCCCGAAGTGCTGACGGTTGAGCAGTTTGCAGAAAAGATGATGGTGTCCCGTACCACCGTATTCGGCTGGTTGAAAAGCGGGGTTTTAAAGGAAGGTGTCCACTACATCCGCCTCGGCCGAATCCTCCGCTTCTGCTGGCGGGAGAGCCTTTTCTTCCAAGGCCAGCAGAAGCCGATCCCGGAGGATGAAGGCCAAGCCACTCAACTGCCGGTGCTACGAAGTGAGCACGATTCACAGCGAGGCGCAGCCTCGGTCCCAGGCCCGGGGTTGACTGTCGGTAGGGGCGCAGCCCCGGCCATCAATCTCGACTATTGAATATTAGAGGAAATGCCGCTATTCTCCGCACCGGACTTAGACACACTGAAGGGAGGGTAACGACATGAGGACATAACATGAGAATGAAGAAAGGCAATCTAGCCATCGAGACACCAGTCAAGGAAACCGGAGCCATCAAGAGGCGTAAAGGCTCTAAAAAACTCTATGTCGATTTCTACTACTTCGGCCACCGGATCACCCGGTCAACGGAACTTGACGACACCCCAGCCAATGAAAGGAAGGTTCGCGCCTTTCTCAACAGGATTACGGAGCGGATCGAGAACGGGACCTTCAAATTTGCCGAAGCGTTCCCCGGCTCCTCGGATCAGGAAAAGGCATACTTTACCCAGAAGGAAGGCAGGGAGTATCGACCGGAACCGCATCAGGTGTTGTTCGGTGATTACGCTAAAGAGTGGATGCAGACCATTTACCCCACTTTCGGCTCACCGACCAAGCGGAACGATTACAAGGAAGCTCTTGAATCGCGTATCCTGCCCCACTTCCAGAACTTCACCTTTTACCAGCTGACCAGCATAGAGCTTTTCAAGTTCACAGAGTCACTGGTAAGGCAAAAGGGGAAGGACAAAGGCAAGCCGCTTTCAACGGCTCGAAAGGTGAACCTCCTGATACCCTTCCGGGCCATTTGGAACGATGCCTGCGATCATTACCGCTGGATATTGAAAAGCCCCTTCGACAACCTAAAAAAGAAGCTGCCGAAGACAGAGAAGAAAGAGCACACCGTCATAAGGCTTCACGACTGGCTCAAGTTCCTTGATAACCTTGAAGACCATTACCTGCCCATTGCCGAAATGATGATCCTTACCGGGATGATCCCTTCCGAGTTGGGAGGCCTGAAGCGGGATGACATTGAAGGAGATTACATCAACGTCAGAAGCTCCTATGTCCTGGGGGAAGAAAAGAAGAGCCTCAAGACCGCTTTCAGGAAGAGGCAAATCGTCATAACCCAGGCCATCAGAGAACGGCTGCAGACCATCCTTGACCGCTCCTCTTTCCCCTACGTCTTTGTTATGGACGATGGGAAGAGATTCAACAGCAGCCGATTCAGCAAACTATGGCAGAAGGCCGTATTAAAGGCGGGGATCCCTTACGTGACCTCCTACTCTGCACGGCACTCCTTCGCAGCCTGGAGCCTCATTATCGGTGTTAATCCGCTGAGGCTGGTAAACCTGATGGGACATGCCAGCAAACAAATGGTCTACGAGGCGTATGGGAATTACGTTGAAGGCCTGGAGGATGACGCGGAGGAAATGCTTGATTACTTCGGGCGGGACTTCGTGCTACCCCGGAAAAGCAAATCCCCGGTTCCGTTTAGGGACAGTACCGGGGACAGTCTTAGAAGTTCCGCTCTAACTACTGGAACCATTTAGTATTAATTGGAGCGGGAAACGGGATTCGAATCCACCGCAGTCGCATCCACTCCGGGCCTAGAACAGCCAGCAAAACATTGACATTTATACTACTTAGATCCCACCATTCGGTCGATTTTCGTTTGCAAACGTTCAACCGATAACACCGGCTACCATTGTATTGGTCAAACTTTGGTCAAAGCCGAATCATGAAAAGGCTATGCGGGCTATGGGACCACCCCCATGAGCTGTTTCAGTTAGTTTCTATCTCTAGCATCTGCATCAATTCTTCGTTCTCTACTCTTAGAGCTTCGTTGTCAGCAGCCAAAGAGATGTTTAAATCTCTAAGCCTTTTGAACTCCTCTGGAGAGAATGGCTTTACTTCTTGAACATCTTTCGGCAATTTAATAGGCCGTTTTTTGCCGTCGACCATGCCGGGAAAGAGGTTATGTGCAGGGTCAAACCATACGACGTGAAACTTGTTGGCGAACAAAAAGCCATGAATCCGTCCAGAGTTTTTCGCAACCATCAGTTCGAATGAATCTTTCATCATCTCCTCAGCCTGTTTTTGAAGCTCACTTGAGCTGTCTACTTGTTTTTTAAATGAGGACTTGACCTTTTCTACGACTGATGAAGGAAATGATGTTTGGGTGATATACTTCGCATTTTTCCAACTAATGCACTTAGGATTTAAAGAAGGATGAGTCTGTAGTTTAATTTGATCAGCTGTTGACTTCTTAATTTCACAAAAAGCGTCGAAAAGATGCCGATAGTACGCATCGTTTAGTCCGTGTAGGAAAAAAATCTCTGTTTCCCAGTCAAGATAATCAAAACTGACTGAAAGTTTTTCTTTCTCGACAGCCTTAAATGCCTTCTCGGAGATATTTTTTACTTTGTCCGCAAGTTTATTGCCGGGCTTTGCCATAGACTGTTACTTTTACTGGAGTTGTTTTTTGAAATACGCCTCCATAGAGGCTTTGGTAACAACAGCATTGGAGCCTTCTGTATCAGGAATGCCTCCACGAGCGTTAACCCAAGGATCTTCACGATGAGTCATGGTACTTAACGATGCACCATCGAATCTACCGTAAGACTGAACAATCATAGTAATAAACTCTACCTTAGCTTCATCAAGGCCTTCGACTTCAATTTCATCATCGATAGCCTTCCACCCACAATGTTTGTATTTCTGGTACAAGTCGCGGACTACAGGACCATAAACCCATGCTTCAAAGTCATCAGAAAACAACTCTGTTCCTCGATCAGCTAAATATATGCCCTGAGAATAGTAGCACAACTTTTGTAACTTCATTGGACTTGGACTTTCCTCAAACAGAGCTCGGTGAAGCTTAATTATTTCGCCAGAAATTTTCTCAAGGTCTGCAGAAAGCATTACCCACCCCCGCACGGCTAAGCATCATGCCGAAGATATTCCATTTTCGGATTTAAAGCTAGCATATCTTTAGAGCAAACTTCGCTTCCACGCGACATTTTACCACAGAATATTAAAATTTCTATACTGTTAAATGCCGCTTTCAATTGACGAACTGAATCGGTTTGAGTGACCAACCTGTCCTTCGGTGGGCGCGAGGCTAGGTTCTCGTCCACACCGGGGCATACCTGTTTCAGCCCCATGCAAAAACCTCAAAGAGAGGATGTAACCGCTTAGCTTACCTTTCACCAGCCAATTACGTAAGGGGCAAAGACACCCTAGCAAACCCCCACGCCCTAGACATGGCTTACCGAGGTGGATTCGCTAGCGCACCCGCGACAAACTCTATTAGACCATGCTTGTCTTTTATGAAATCTAAAACAGAATGTTGAACTCCTGTAGGTTTGTCAAATTTGAACTCTATGTCGATACATCCTTCTTTATTAGTTATGTAGTTAGCCGATGAAGGATATACTTCCGTGAACGAAGCTATTATTTGGTCAATGTCTTCGCCGGCATGTCTAAATCCAATAAGAAAAGAAAGCGTAGGCGGAAAAGGCACCCTTATTTGAGACATAGTTCCCGCTCCTATAGGAGCTGCAGGAACTGGGGGTGTTGCACCAGCCGGAGCAGGCGGAGCCAGGGCTGGAGCAGGCGGAGCCAGGGCTGGAGCAGGCGGAGCCGGGGCTGGAGCAGGCGGAGCC
>NZ_KE384582.1:0-150304 GCF_000426865.1 Citrifermentans bremense R1 | reverse complement strand
GGGCTGGAGCAGGCGGAGCCGGGGCTGGAGCAGCAGCAGGGATGCTAGCAAGGTAGACGCTTACAATTTCCACTGTGACTTCAGCAATGATCTGCAAAAACTCTGCGTTCTTAAGCACTTGATCCGTATCAGGAAAGTTAGTAGTATTCGTCGGATGTGCTATCTGATTCCGATCCTCCATCAGGGCATTTAGCCTACTTTGAGCCTCAGCGCTAGCTTCACCGTCAACAGTCTTCGCAATATGCAACTTTACCTTTGCCTGCTTTCCGAGTTCTTGCCAATAATCATTCATGCCCACCCGCTTCATTAGGTCGGCAAGGACCTTCGGCCTCATATTCGACTCTGTTATGGTCAGGACATCCGAACTGATGCTTAGAGGCATCGTCGTACCCCGCTGGTTGCCCACTAAGCTAGAAAGGAGGACATCTGCCTCCGCTTCTGTGAAGCCGTAACGGCTGGGTCTTAGAGCAACCTCAAGCGTTAAATTCTTGAGTTCTGTACGAAGCTTTTGTGGCAGGGCTACATAAGATGCAGCCCTGCCGGCAATTTCATCAGCCAAAATTTGTACGACCTGTCTGATGAAGAACTCAAAGCGGCCGGCTAGATACAAGAGCAGGGATCCGGATAGCACCGGTAGGTCGGTTCGTCGCTGATGCGACTCTTCTTTAAGAGAGAGGGCTTGTGGCCATGGCGCAGTGCCGTCTACTACTGCAGGCGGAGCGGTACTCGCACCAAAGTCACGAAACGTCTTGACAAGCTTAAGCAAGTGCTCGACCCGCTCAGCATCGCCTCGGAATTCGCGCAGGACCTCGTTAAGGACAGTCATGACTACTGAGTCCTTGCGCGCAGTATGGCACCTGCTAACGTAACTCGTTCATGTACGGATTCGACAGTGTTCCCGCGGCCTACGAGAATGTCGTAGTGCTTTGGGTTGTCCAGTGCCTCCACCAAGGCAGCCTTAATGGCAATAGCATTATTTTCAATGTCGAGACTTGGCTCTTTACTCAGCGCGATCATCAGGGCATCGTAAAGCGGCCTGCTCTGCCTACGAGTCCCTGGTAGTCTAAACGGTTGGGCATCAAACACGACTAAAAGCCGCGAGAGGAGAGATGTGAATTGCTCCTTTAAAGTATAAAGGGTGTTGTCACATGAGTTTGCGTACTCCTGCATGAACCTATCTAGGATGCGCCGAAGAGAACCTTGGCGCTTGTTCTCAATAGCATCTCGAAGTGCGAAAAACCGAAGGACGAGTTCCGCGTCAGCTAGAGACGCAAATAGAGGGTTTTTCAATAGCGCATCTGAGGGGTTGTCCTCCTCACCTTCGACGTAATGTGGAATGCCCCATGTGGCGGTAAAAGGTGCGGACCGAGCAAGTGAAATGAGCGCCTCATTAAGAGGACCGGGATATAGCGCGTTTCTCAGTTCCTGCGGATTGAGACTAATCCCACCGGTGTTGAGGCGGTCAAAAAGGACACGTCGAACATCAAGATTGTCCTCCCCAACCCCCTGTGTCTCTGCTAGGAGAACAACAGCACCGAGGCTACGACGAAGGAGGCCTCTCTGCAAGACTAGAGGGAGATCATTGAAGCGCATCCGCTCCAACTCGGGCCAGTACTCAAGGCCAGAGAGTGCAAAGTTATTCGCCAAGAACTCACGTATGGTATCGAGACGCTGGCGACCGTCAATCACCTCATACTCGTTGTAGTCGCGTTCAAAGAGAAAAATTGGTGGCACCGGGATATTCAGCAAGAACGACTCGATTAACAGTGACCGCTTCTTACTTGTCCAGCGTAGCCGCCTTTGATAGGTAGGCGAGGTATCTATAAGCTCCCGCCCCGGTTGAAGAGCGTGGCGCAAGTAGTCAAGCTGGTAATCCTTTGTCTCCCTAACGACCCTCAGTTGACTACGTGCGTATTTCTCGGCGGGATCCGAGGTTGTGCCACTAGCGATCAACAATGGACCGTTGGACTCTTCCTCAAACCATTTCTCTATTTCAGCGGGGGTGACTTGCGGCTTTCTAGTCATGCTTTAACTCCATCCGGTTGTGCTAAACCGTTAATCCAGTTTACACATCGCGCATCCTTATCATAATAATGGAATTCCACCAAGCTCAATTTTTCTTACACCTCAGCGCCAGAGGATAGCCTGTGTCAAAGAGGAATTATCAACCCGACATGCCCAACATGCTTTTGCCCAAAGTATGTCTTCGCCATCAGGCCAAAATTAGAAATACTCTTTGGCCATTGGCGAGCGGAGTTCCAAGATGAATAACCGGCCTCCATCTAACCTTCCCCCGCTTCCCGCTCCTGCAATTCCTTCAGCGTCTTGCCTCCTGCATCCTTCCACTCGATGCGCCCATTGGCGCTACGGCCCAACACTATAGCGGCAGCAGTGGACGGAGAGTTGAAAGCGTAGTCCTGGGTGAAGCTATAATTGCCATTGTCGGCTTGCAGGACACCGTTGTTGATCAATTCATTACGCAAGTCGTACATACCCCGCACATGCTGCTGCATCGACGGTGCGGTTTGGCCCGTCGCCTGCGAAGTGGCTTTGACTACAAAGCCTTGGGTCGACTCATAGCCGCTGGCGGCAACCCCTTTCCCTTTGCAGGTTAAGAGCGCATTCTTCTTTATTACTGCAACGCTCGATGCCTGCTCGAAAGCATGAATCCCCAGCACCGGTAGTATGCCTAGCACGTTATCGAGAAAGACCTGCATGTCGGCACGGTCGGCCTCGGAGAGGGTCGGCTCAGATTCCCCCTTGCCATTGTCCAACGTCATCCTCCTAGCTGACTTTGCCAATTGGATCAAGTGCGATTCAAGAAACTGCACATGAGCCTTGTTGAGTTGTCCCGGCCCAGCCACGAAAAAAACAGCTTTGGTCCAGAAGTCCTTCTTGGCGTAATGAGATTCGAGCCGATCGCGCACCGGGTCGCCCTCTCCAATGTAGAGCATCTCTCCTTCACCGTCTTCCCGGGGACCAAGAAGGAGGTAAACACCGGTCTGGCCGAACTCATCGCGCTTCTTGATAGAGGGCAACAGCGTACGTGGGAAGACCACGGCCTTTCCGATCCAGTTGGACCGCTCGACTAGGCGGAGTCCGTCAGGGTCACCATTGGCGACGAAAATGCGGAGGGAAAAGGGGGACGCATTCATACTGCGGGCACCGTGAATAACATGACGGGTTGATCCGGTACCGTGGGCGGGAGATAGCTCGTTTGAGACAGTGACTCTGGGCTGATACTCTCACCATTGGCTAGGCGACTCACCGCCAGACTTACCAATTGAGCTCTTGTTGAGAGGAAGACCTGAAAATCTTCCCTTATCTTTGCCAAACGGTCATTCCCCTCAAGACTGTCGTACTTACCATTTTTAAGGCAAGCGACCGGGATCAAATGCGTTTTCAGTCGCTGCTCGACAGTCTGTTCGTCGGTCCAATCCGTGCGGTCTTGTAAGTAATCAAGCGGGTCTTTGCGCCCAATTGTACGATTTGTTTTCCAGGTTACGAGCGCGCAGTTCAGGGCCAGGAAACTATTAATTTCAGCTTCTTTTAAGAGTGCGTCGGGAAATAGGTGATGATATTCACGGTTTTGCAAACTCTGGAAATTGGCCTTTTGTCCATCGGCAAAGTCGATGGCGCCGAGATAGTTCGCCACACTAAGGATGCCGCGCCCACGAATTGTCTCACGTTTGGGCCAGTCGGCAGACATAAGCTCTTCGACTGTCACCAAGGGATGCTCGCTTCGGTTGAGGGCAGGCACCTTGACCAGGTCTGAGTCCTCAAAGGCGGGATTCTGCAGCAACTCACGCAAATTCCTGAAATCATTATAAGCTCGTGAGGCCGCTGAATTTTCATAGCGATCGGTAAAAAAAGCTGACCAGAGGTAACGCTGCAGCAGTTTTTCCGCCTTGCCGCGAAAATCGCCATGTTCGGGAATCAAAGAGTAACTGGCTGCAATAACCGCAAGAACCGCATTTGTTGGTAGCCGCTGACGATCGTAGACCCCCTGTGCATCGAGAAAATCAGCCATACGGCCAAGACACTTTGACATGGTGTCCCAGTTATCGACCATCTTGGTCTTGCACATATCGATCATACCCCGCTCGTTTGGAAGCTTGTCCTGTAGCAGAGCCGAGGTAGCCAGAATCTGGAACGGCAACTCGTAGTAGTTCTGTACTTTCGGATAATCCGCGGTGAGCTTTTCCTGCAGATCATGGAGAGAATTGCCAGTTGCGCTCTCGACCTCGGCTACGATGATATCGTACCGCGAAAGCGGCTTGCTGTTTGTATTCATGTTGATGAAAACCTGCAGTGCCACTTCCTTCTCGGTCGTGACCGGAAGGGAGAGATACGGCAGGTTGAAATGTGCAATACGCTCACGCAAAGAGACGATCTGGCCTTTAACCTTCTCTTGAATGGCCATGAACTTGCGGATTTTGGAAGCAAATTCGGGGTCGTTATCATCGGGATTGTAAGTTGCAGTGGCGGCACTTACCCAAGCGTCTATTTCAGCCTGAATGTCTGCCGGTCGGAGCAAGTTTACCGGTATCAACCCGCGATAAAGACAATACCTTGGCTCGTCAGCCCAAAGCGGGTAGCGCTGTCCTGCCTTCATGTAGCGGGCACAATGGCGAATCGAAATTTCTTCCCCTTCTTCTTTTTCTCCCTCAACGTCAAATTCGGGGATGTGGACGAAGTAGGTCTCCCATTCGTAATTGTTGTGGATCGAACGCCAAAAGGCGGTCAAACGCTGCTGACCATCAAGCAGATGCTGAGATACCTTTGGGTTACCATCCTTTTCTGCTGTCACGATATGGCGGGACACAAATTTCTCCTCGTCCCCCACTTCCAGCACTAATGTCACGCCGATGGGAAGATTGTGCACTACCGTATTTAAAAAGCTGGTAATCCGGTTGCGATCCCAGGCTTCAAAGCGTTGAAAGCGGGGGAGCTTAATTTGGCCCAGGCTGATGGCGGTGAACCATTCGGCAAGGGGGCGGTCAAGAGCTTTGCTGGATTGCTTCATGATGCTCATCGAGTTACAACCTCCTAAACGTCAACGATGAAAAAATCTCTTTGGACATTGCCTGCCAAATTCGGAACTAAATTTACCCTTTCCTGAACGCAACGTCACAAGCGCCTTTAGTCGTCCCTATCGTCCTTCAGCCATCAATAATTTCTCAAGCGCAACCTGCCGCACCGGGAACTGCTCCAGGAACCTTTCTAGCTCCTCTCGATCGACTAGGTCCACTCCATTCAATACCGCTTGGGCTTCGGCTGCGCCATTGAAGAATTGATTTGTGACCGCCAACTTCCTGAAATCGACCCCTGGATGCCGTCGAGCATAGGCAGCCGCCCCCGTTACCACATCCTTAACCGCTTCCCACCCCAGCCTATGTTCCTCCTTTGAGGAGGTTTTGCATTGGATAAGGCACCCTGTATCGCCTGCAATGGCCACCACATCAATTCCGCCATCATTGCTGTGCGGTGTACGATAGACGGTCGAGAAGCCCTGTTCCTTCCAAAGGAGCGCGCAGAACGCTTCGAAAGTTGCAGGTGCCATCTTCGGAATGTCATCGGCAGAAATGGCGTCGTTTACCACTGCAGCCTCTCCATCGACACCTTCAAGATCAGCGAAGTCTGCAACACTAAGTTCTCCCGTGCCATTTAGCATGTCGGAAGAAAGTTCCCTCTTCCGTTCAAGGAGGCAGTCCAGCTTGGCATCGAAAGTTGTGAACTCTGGGGCTACGATGACGGGATAGTACACGTAGACTTCCTTGGTTTGTCCAATACGATACGCGCGGTCGGTCGCCTGATCCTCTTTTGCAGGGTTCCACAAACGGGTAAAGTGTATTACGTGATTGGCCGACTGGATGTTAAGCCCAAAGCCAGCAGCCAGCGGAGAGAGTATGATAACCCCAAAACCTGCCTTCTCTTGAAAGCTCTTAATGCGTTTTTGGCGACTTAATGGGTTCGAACCGGACGCGGAAGTGGATCCGTTGATTACATCTGGGGTTACTCCTAGTCGGTGATGAATGCAGCGGCGCAGGGTGCGCTGAAGATCTAGCAGTTCGCAGAATACCAGAACCTTCTCTCCCTTCAGTTGAATCTTCTTTAGCTCCTCCAGAAGCCACGCCATTTTGGGGGAACGTGCCACGATTTCATCCACCGATTCGGAGTCCGTCCCTTGTTGACCGAGAGGCCTCGGGTCCGAGCAGATGTGCCTGAGGTGGTGCAGCAATCCGAGAATTCCACCTTTGCCGCCGTCCTGCTTTTCCATCCGATATAAAGTAACTGCATGGCTGTAGAGGCCCCGTTGAAATTCGGAAATCGAAAGGGAACGGCATTCCTGCACGATGTGCTTCTCTGGGAGATCCTTCGCTACATCCTTTTTCTCCCTCCGCAGTATTTGCGCTGATATAATGGCCCGCAGTTGCTCAATCCTCTCTGTTTCTTCGTCCGTTTTTGCTTCTATCGGCCTTCGATAGCGGGTGCCGAACTCATTTAGAGCCCCCAGCAAACCGGGCTGAACGAAGTCGAAGAGACACCACAGGTCCGTCAGCGTGTTTTCTACGGGCGTCCCGGTGCAGGCGATCCTGTAGCGGACATTCTGCTTCTTCGCCGCCCTAGTTACCATTGCATTAGGGTTCTTAATCTTCTGGGCCTCGTCGCACACCATGATGGACCATTTCTGCGCTGCCAGCGAGAACTCCAGGTCCCGCAGTGTCTCGTACGTAGTGAGAACAATTTTGTTCCCCCCAAGCCAATCACGACGAAGCAGGCGAGTAATGCCATTCGCCTTCAGTTCTGTTCCTATCGAGGCACGGGGTACCCTGACGGAAGCAAGTGTATCGCCATAAAGGGTAAGAATCGGAAGAGACTCCGGAGTAAAGAACTTCTCCGTCTCCTCTTTCCAATTTTCTAACAGGGCGACCGGTGCGACCACCAGGACAGGATCAAGGTTAGGTTCTTCCTCCTGACAGCTAGAGATGAAGGTCAGGAGTTGGAGTGTCTTTCCTAGTCCCATATCATCGGCAAGGACCGCACCACGACACCCACCAGGGGAGCAACGCCACAAATGTTGCAGCCAGGCAACACCCCGTAACTGGTGCTCCTTCAGGCGCACCTCCGGCTTTAGGGCCGCCGGCAGACGAGGGGGCACTCCCTCTGGAAGGTCAAGTCCGCATCCCTCCTCCACGTAATCGAGCGCCTCGATGTTCGCCTTAACCACGAGCCCTTTGCGCGGCAAACTTTTTCCACGTATAGGGCTATCGGGTGGGAAGGTTCCTTTCGCTACTGCGTCAGAGGCGGTCTGGAAGGCGGAAAGGACCCGCTCTGCTTCAGCAATCGGGATTGGACGAGGACACTCTGGAAAGGAAATCTCATGATATCCCTCGCGCTTGGCTTCAGCCAGTGCATCTTTCATCTTGATGATTAGACCATCGTCAAGTGCGACTGTCACCGGTGTAGCGGAATCTGAGGGCGTGAATGTCAAGGCATACAGCACGTTCTCAGGGACCCAGCCGTCGCCATCGTTTTTCCTAGCAATAAATGGGGAGAAATAAGGCTTCTCCTCCCCTAGCCCCTCCACGCGGTCCGAGTAGTTGCTGAGATCAAAGATCTCTGCGCAGTCGAAGCAGTCACGTGCTCTCCATTGAGTGAGCGCGTCCTTTAGGGCTATCAGTTGGTCACCGCTGTCACCCAAGATCTCCAGTTCGTAGCCTTCCCATAGGCAGCACTGGCAGCCCTGCTCGATCCTCTCTTCTAGTCTCGCCGCGAACTTCGCCAGGTCGTCAGGTCCATTGAACGGGAACCTTTCGCTATGCACTTCTCCGTCGAGCATCTCCTCCACCAGAAGATACACCTCCTGAGGGAAGCCTTTGGAATCTCTTATGATGGATGCGGTAAAACGAGAAAAAGTTATGCCAGCATCATTCCTCGCCTGCTCGAACTCTTCAGGATCAAGTACCTTCTCGGCGTCCGGGCCAAGCACCGAGAAGGGGTTCCGCAGGAAAGCCTCTCCTCGCTCACCGGCAACGCGACGTCCTGGCAACGCTTTGATCTCTCTTAGAACAGCCTGCACCTCCGGAGACACCAGAACATGAACCAATCCTTCGCCATCCGGAATTTCGTAGCGCTCACGGGCGTCGGGAAAACGATCGAAAGTCTCTATCCACCGGCTGGGAGCTCCAGCGAAGTCAGGAATCACCTCGACACTCCTCAACCCACCGACCTGCGTCCTATTAAGCGAGAGCTGCAATCGCTCAGGCGTGACAACAACCGTCTTACGCAGGAAATCCCCAAGGTCGGCGCCTGCCTCCAGTGCGTAGTGCCTTATTTCTGCCCAAGCCCTTCTGTTCCCATCCGCACCTCTCCCCTCTGCGGGCCTGCGGTGGAAAGCCGCCACCGCTTGGACCACACGCCACGACGCCTCCGAAAGGAGGGTCTGGGTCCCAGCATGCATGAGGACTGCTCCATTCACAACGGTCACACCAGAAGCATGTAACCCGGACTCATCACACCATGACGCAATCATCACGGAAAAATCGGTGTCGGAGAGGCTCCCCCTGCTGGAGAGAACTGGTCGGTAGGTACCACGCTCTGGTAGCCCTAAGAGCGGGATGCTGGAGAGGAAATCTGGTCGAGACAAAAGTTGGAAGAACGACTGCCAAGGTAGGAGAACGTTTTCCCCTGCAGTTTCTGCGAAACCTTCCTCCTCGAGTTGCGACAGGAAGGAAACCAGTCCCTCATCCTCCGCAAATCCGAACGGCTCATTCAGCCATTCGCAGTCGACCTGCCCCGGTACACACCATACGATTCCGTCGTTCGCAAATGTGCGCGTCACACGCAGGAGGGGCGAAACCGGAGGTTCTGGGTTGTGCTCTTTTATTCTAATCTTCTTCGAAAAAAAATCATTCCAGACCATGGGCTACTCCTTCTCTACTACCCTTTCCACCAGCCCTTACCAGGTTTGTACCGAAACCCCCAGGCTCGCAGCTGTTCGATCGCGGCCGGATCGGTCTTTGTTGTCATTGCTTCTCGAACCCACAGCGCCCCCCCCACTGGGCGTTTGTCCTCCATGGTCATGTGGTTCTCCTGGAGGAAACGGGAAAAATATTGCAACGTGTACGGCTTTGTTGGTGTATTTGTGGTTTCCGTCCTTGCTTGTTGCGTAATCGGGATTCCTCTTGCTTCCCTTTCCCCATCTACCTGTAGCTGGAGCTGCTGCGACCGAACAACTGGCTTGACCTGAGTAGTACGGTGTTCAAGTTCTTCACGGCGCACGACAGCGCGTGAGCCCGAACGGGGCGGCGTCCATCCAATGCGTGGTAATATCTCCTCGTCAAACTTCTGCTCCCATGTGGTGCTGAGATCACGGTGCAGGAGGCGCTTTATGTTGAGAGGAGATTTAAGCCCCTGAGAGTCCCCGGCCACCCAAGCCCTGGTGAGGTCAAATGGGTTGTCGGAGGCGTTGAAAATGAAGCAGGCATGACCAAACAGTCCGAATTCCACAAGCAAGAATCCACCTATGCGCATGATGAAAGCATTGTTGTCGGGGTGACCAGCACTTTCGAGTTGCACGATCCTGCCTTTAGCGCGCTCCCGCAGAACGCGGTAATCATGTCCCGTCTGGCGTCGGGCGGTGGCACCAAAGGCGAACCACATATCCTCTATGCGGTCGGCAAATCGGAGCCAGTAGTTCAGACGTCGGGTGTCAGCAAGGCCGTCGGCAGCCACGAGACTAAAGAAGTCATGAATGAGCCTACGCTTTAGCCAGCCGTCCACCATGACCCGTGCGTCTTCATCTCCCACGCGAGAATCCCAGGCTGACTGGTGCAACCAAGGATTGCCGATCTTGACTAGTGCTGCGTCACGTAAAGCCGGATGCTCTTCCCGTGAGGTACACAGGGCGTATCGTTTAAGGAGTGAGGCGATGCCACCAATGGCTATGCGGTCAGAACAGGCGAATCCCTCTCTTCCCATGAGGACAGAGACCACATGGTCAAGACGTTCCTTAAAGGCGGCGTCATTCAAGCGACAGAGAGATGATACTTGGGCTCGCACGGCTTCACCGCGAAGCCAAGAGTCCGATGGGATCAACAGCCCTTCGCATGCTTCCCTGAAGGCTTCACTCTCGCCGTTCAGGAGCTCATCGCCGTACACGGCACAAGGGTCGTGCTCTAGAAGGTTTCGGTGCTTCGAGAGGATGGTCACCCAGGACGAAATGGGTAAGTAGGTCTCCAATGTCTGAAGGTGTTTCTGGAGAAACAGTCGCAAAAACTCCCCATTCTTCGTCCCCACCTGAGAAAAAGAGGCAGAATCTACAGGAAAGGAGAAGTAGCCGGAGAGGAGCCCAAGGTAGCACTTCCTGAATTGCCGCTGCTCGTTCTTCAGAAGTGTTACCTTGTCCATCAGCAGGGGAAAATGATCTGGGGCCTCCAGAAGTCGTTTCCCCTCTGTCCCGACAGATTTGCACACTCCAAAACAAGCGTACTTCACCTCGAGAAAGTTCTTGAGTTCCGCGGTGCATAAAAACTGCAGAACTGTTGTGGTTATCGAACGCTCTGGGAGTTTCTCACGCGCAGTATCGAAGGCTGAACGGACCCGTCCCAGCGCTTTTTGCATAAGTTCAGGGCGCCCCCATGAGTTAGCTTCCAGCGGCAAAGATAAGCTTTTAGCCAGTTCCTCACGCAGCAGGTCAAGATGTTTTACCGTCATGGGCAGTCAAGGGGACACATCGGCTCATCGGCCAGTGTAAGATTGGGGGAAAGGGCTCTTTTCTCGCCAATATCAAGAAACTCGAGTTTCAGTTCGATCCTGCGGCTCTCCTCCATGGTACTCTTCAGTGAGTTGAAGGAGGACCCGCCAACCAGGAAAATCTCCCGAATCAAGCGGCGGTCAGAGTCTGAGAGAGTAGTTTCATCGTTTTCGGGGCGTGCCATGAAAGCGCAGAGAACACGCTCGGAGCGCTGCATGCTGAGGTTCAGGTTGTGCAGATACGTTCCACGCTTATCAGCGAATCCCTCAACAATTACGCGTTTCAGCCATTTTTGCCCCATGGGGTCTCTAGCCACCGAGAGAATAGCAGGCGCAAAACTTCGCAAAAGTTTCCCCTGTTCGCTGGTGAGCTTGTTGCTGTCCGTCTCGAACCGGGCGCGCTCACCAAAATCGATGGAGTGCCCTCGAATCTTTATACCAGGAAACATCTTGCTGGATTCCTCGATCCGCTTCAGGAGCTCCGCTATTTCCTTTTCGCGTTGCGACTTTTCTCTTTCGGCCGCCGAGATATCATTTGTGACAGCAAGCAGCGCCACAGTCATAGCCACGAGAAAAAGCACCATCAGTGCCGTCATCATATCGGAGAAGGAGATCCAGAACGGCTTCTCCGCCTCATCCTTGCCCGCCCGTCGTACCGGCAATCTTATTCCAAACATGGTTCAACTACCTCTTTATGGAATCGACGGTGTCGCCGAGATCTAGGATGGCGCTCTTGAGAAGATCAACCGCCCCAGAGAGATCAGTGTGGAACTGACTGTTCCCTTCCCGGAGGGTACGCGTAATGTTTTGAGCGAATTCTTCGTGGCTCTTCCCTAGCACCTCGGACACGCCTAAGAGGTATTCATCGGCGTCAGTCTGTGCCCTTCCGAGGTGCTCCGCCGCGGTGTGAATTCGTGAGATAACCTCCCCCGTCATCGAGGCCTCGCGGCGTGCATTTTCCACAGTGGACTTAAGATCGGCAACGATCGCAGCAAAGCTTTCGCGAGCATGTTTGTAATCCTCTAGGACCTGCTGTACTCCAGCGCTTGCTCCAGAAAGGAGCAGTGAGGTCTCTTGGATCTTCTCCGTGGCACGAGTTGCCGAGGTCATAACCGACGTCACCCCCTGCCCAGCCTTTGCGAACTCGGTGGCGGCGAGATAGAGTGTCTCGGCACCACTGTTAAGACGCTCGATTGAGTCTCGATTGGTCTGCGCCAAGGTCCCGACGCTATCCCTCATGGCCTCGCCACTGTGCTTCACCTCCTGCACCAAAGTCATCAACTGCCCGGAGATGCCCTCAACCGTAGTGCTTGTCTGCGCTACAAACTGCTGCTGCACGTCCCGACTTTCTTCCGCCGTCTGTCGCGACTGCGCCTCAAGCTGAGTAACCATCGAGGAAACCTTCTCTCCGAGCTCACCAAGTACCGTCTGCATCTTCTGAGAGGTTTCCGACTGGGAATCGCGTACTAGAGCTCGAATCTGTTCTACGAATTCACCCATTTGTCGGTTCATTGTCTCCTGCCGAGCCTCCATCGCTTGGATCGTCTGTGTTAGACGCTCCGCCATTGCGTCGGCAGCCCCCTCCCCAGCGGATTTCAGAGTCTCGGCCATTTGCCCGAATTGCGAGCTTGCGGAGATCATCGACTGGGACGTCTGCTGCAACAGCGTGGTCATTCCCTGGAGTTGACCGCCGAACATATCTTCCATCTTCGCTGCGAAACCAGCAAGAACATCAGTAAGAAGCTTATTAACCGCCTCCCCCTGATTCCCCCCCACGACGCTTACGGCTTGGGAGATTCGCTCCATGGGAGCAGTGATGCTCTCCGTTATACTTTCGCTGAAACTTCTGGTTAGGGTCGCTGACAGTTGCGTGCTGTGCTGTGCTGCTGCTTCCACTTGCTGGGCGGTCAGTTCGGAAAGAATCTGCTTTAGATCCGCCACTAGAGCGTCCTTGATCTGTGCAGCCTGGGTGGCCGAGGTTTCAGAGGCAGATACTAAGCGAGCAAGATACTCCTCCCCTGCGCCTGCGTTAAAAAGACTATCGATTAGCTGGCAAAGCTTTTCTACTTGGCGATAGCAATCGTTCACCATCGCCTTTTCCATTTTTGTAATCGTCATTGCCATAAATATGGCGACAAAAGAGACCAGAAACGAGTAACCGACACCGTGAATAAGGCCCGTTAGGCTGCCACGAACAATTTCAGCATTGCTCGACACCTGAAAGTTCATGAGACCAAGGATAAGCCCTGCAAATGTACCGATGATACCAATACCGGTGAGAATACCTGGCACATGTTTGAAGTACTCTGCATGGAGCGGGGTGTCCACCAGTGCCTTTTCGGTGAAGAAGGACTCAGCCAGCGCAGTGGACCTCCAGCAGATGACATAATCCTGGCCAAGTTCGTTTGTCTTCTTTTGAGGGTGCAGTGTCTCACAGAACTCGCTCCAGGCGTGGGAAAGTGCTTCAGTTTCCATCGCCTCTTGGGCAACCTTTTCTAGTTCTGTTAAAGGCCCTGTTGTTTTACCTTTCAGCAGCCTGAGCCCTTCAACCGAATTTGATAAATCAGTCTTCAGTTTTCTTCCCGGAACGAGGAACCTGCGCCAGAAGTCCCTTCCAAAAAGCACTAAGTACGTGCCAGTTACGCCAATTACCATAAGATGTAGAGCACTCTGCCATGTCATTTACATTTCGTCCTTTTTATCGGTAATTCAAAAGTGGAGTGAGGGACAACCTGTCATGCTTTAGAAACAATGCCGCACTCACTTAGCTGCTGGCGTTGGCGGCTCTTACCAGACCCGGTCTTGTCACGTTCACAGTTAATAAAATAGAAATTAAAGCTAATTTATTACACCCTCTTTTTTTCCGTGTCAATCGAAAGCATCTTAAAAGTTCTTTCGTCTTTGGATCAGGAAAAGCATCCAATTGAATAGGCACTAAACCAGCTCCAAGAAAACCCATAACGGGAGAGTGAAAAACCGTGAAACAGTGCGCGCCGTGGTCTCATTAACCGCTTTAGAGTGTTAATACCTCTTTAATTCCATTTTTGTGTAATCACGGGCCCCGATAGCATTTGTGCTGTGACGCTACGGCCATCTCTGCCACGATAAACTCGCACAGATGCGCCTGGTGCGCTGTATCACATCATTTGTTTGGGAAAATAGCGCAAGTACATCTTCCGGACGGGACTCGCTGTGACGCCTTTCTTCCCCGGATCGGTATCATCGTCACCATAACATGCCTGGGCTTTACCCCCCTTATCACTTCCGTAATCGGCACGCACACCTCCTACCAAGTCTTCGAAACTCCATCAATATCCCTGCTGCAGCAAAAGCGAAAAATCTGTCAATTTTTAGTATTCATGAACGAATACAGGCAGTAGAGCAATGAAGCCAAAGTATGAATTGCCACCAGTGTAATACCTACTGTCACAGCTACCCTTGTCATATGCAGCGAGACCAGCAGGTTGACAGCAATTCCTGACATAAATTCTGTACCTCGAATAATCGTTGTGTATGAAACCTCACTCTTCACCATATGCCCCCCCCTCTTCTACTGTAAATTCTCAAAGACAATTATTAATTACCAGAGAGTTAACCAAAAGACAACTAAAAAATGTCACTGAGACAATTATTATTGACGAAGAGGTCATAACCAGTGTAATTTATAGGAAGATGGGAGGAAGCCGATGGCTGAACTGGAAGAACAGATTGGGGAAAGGATTCGCAGAAGCCGCGAGGCCTTGGGGCTAACCCAGCGGCAATTAGCAGATTTAGTGGGCAGCAGCCCGCCAAATATAAATTATTATGAAAAGGGCTCGAGGTCTGCGCCGCTTAGTATGCTCATTAAACTTGCTAGCGTCCTGGGGGTCTCAACTGATTTCTTGTTACTGGGAACTGGCCCACAAATGTTCGTGGACGATCAACTCTCAGAAATGCTTAGAGACTTCTCCGCCCTCAAACCACGAGATAGAGAGATCGTAACGCAAATAATCAAGTTCATGAAAGAACAGGCAAAAGAATAGTCTTACCATCCCCCTTGTAAAGAACGGCCGCTGCATAGTAACTAATCAAATGCAGCGGCCATTCTTTGCTAGCGGTCCCGAAACGTGTGGTGGCTCCCGGCGGCCATAAAGATCCCCTTGTGAGGGCGAAGACTAAGGTCATGTGCCCCCCCTACTCTCTCGCCAGCGACATAAGTACATTTTTAATGCACCTCTCCGCACACTTTGCTTCAAAGAGTGTCAAATACAATTCGCTGCTCCCCATCGCTAAGAGAAGATTTCGGCCCTTCTTCTGCTTAGTCTCCCCACGTACCGTCAGATACCCCTGAATCTCAAACGTCACTGGCGCTTTCAGATCGTTGCAGATGTAACAATCAAGCAGGATCAACAACTTGTTGCAGTCATTCAAGTCGTAACGGATGTCCCTTATGCTGCCATCTTGTGACGCCATGCAGGTGATGAGTTCCTCGCCAAACAACGTGACGGAACCTTCTTTATGATTTCGGTAATATGGCTTCCCGTCGTCATGGGAATACTGGATCCTCTTTGAAACTACGAGTGCATCATCAAGGTTCAGTAGATTGATCTTGTTCCTTATTTCGTATCTCATTTAGTTTCCTCCGAATTGTCTCGTGGGAGACGGTTATGTTGCGCTGCTTGAGGTAATCGACCATGTCACGCAGGGAGTAGCCGGACTCCTTAAACTTGACAAGATCAGGCAAGTACAAATCTAGCCCAGCACTCTTTCGTGGCTTGGCCCGCTGCAACATCGCGGCCTTGCTACGCGCTTCGTGTACTTCTTCAATCGATGCCACATCGTCACATTTTCGATGGATTGCAACAGTGTCTAGATGCCGGTACTCCTTTATCGCCCGTACAAATCCACAGTACTGAAGCATTACCCTGTTGAGTTTCTTGTGGCTATTCCGGGTGTCGTAATAGAAGTTGTCTGCCTTTCTGAACGCCTTGATCACCAGTTCATCTGTCAGCTTAGCAGTATACTTCAGCAGTGTGGCCCTCTGTGAAGCCGTGGTTGCAGTCAAGCGGTCAATCTCTTTGATAGCTCCGGGAACATCAAGTTTCATAGGATCACCTCAGTCCTGAGTACGAAATGCGAAACACGTCACCTCTTCTATGACTGCACCGCCGTGAGGTTTCAATTTCCGCAGATGTCGTTGATTTACCTGCTAAAATTGCTTCTTTGAAGAATCGCTGAGCAAAAGCGTGCTTAATGCCGTGAGGCCCACGTTTTGGACGATATTGGCCTGTCTCTTTCGCCGCTTTGTTGATGCTCTGTAGATAGCTCCCGTAGTCTCCGCAAAGGCTGCCATGGGCTGCAATAAAGGCCTCGAGTTCCGCGTAGGTATCAACAGAGACGTAGTGTGACGATTCGTACCCGCCCTTTTCTTTCGTCCGGATTTCTCCAACTTCCCGATCCGGAAAATAAGGGTCTTGCTTGATACCGTGCATGTTGTGGATATCCAGCTTTGACTTCGAGAACTTGGAACGGGCAAACCCCACCCCCTCGCCACGACAGCCAGATTCTAGCTGGATTTTCGCTGCCAACTGGTGCATAGGATCTTGAATTGCTGCAATCAGAGCCTCTGGGTCCTCGAAAGCCCGCCCATAGCCTCCCCATCTGATGTAGTCGTGCCTCGCACGGCATGCATCGAGTATTTTCTCTGAACAAAAATCTCGAAACGAGTTCATCTGTGCCTCCGTTTTCTCCCAGCCTCGGTCTTGTAGTAGTACAAGGCGGAAAGGAATTTGGATAAAGCTGCTGAATATGTGCGAACGGTTGCAGGTGCTAGCCCTCGGGATACTTGAAGCTCCAACCACTCAACCATGTGGTATGGTCGAATCTCTAAAATCTGCGAAATGCCATACGTTGCCAACGCATATCCCGCGACCGCATGCCAGACCCTTAGATAAACAGAACGCGTATTGTCAGAGTGAACCAAGACGTCGGGAGTCCTCGCGGTCTTCAGTTTATGACGGCTCACCCCAATTCCAGATACGAAATGGAACAGGCCCTCCACCTGGCTATGCGGGCTCCCACGCATGTGTTGTTCTGAATCCTTCAGTTTCATAAGATTTGCCCCCTTTATGTCGTTTGTTTTTGCAGGCTAAAGGCGCCTCAGTACTTCTTAGGGTTGAACAACTACCACTTCCCGGGTTACATGCGGGTCGGCCAGGTGTCTGCCGTCGTGCGGCTCCCGCCAGTAGCGGTGCCAATGCAGGAACCATCCGTCGCGTTGTACGGAGGTTACTCTGCAATGTTTGCTACCGGGGACGGCTCCCTCAGTAGCTAGCACCACGGATTCCGCTGAGGGATTCTCGTTGGGTGCCGACGCATTTGTGCGAACATGTATTGGGAATGCGCACCACGGCAGACAATTCAGTCCACTTTTTGTTTAAAAAAACGCCTCAAACGTCTAAGTACCTATTATTACGTTTATTTTTTTCGTAAAAATTTCAAAAATATTTCCACGACCATCAATTGTGCATCTTAAATATCTGTTTATGTTTCAGCTAAAAAACGTCCTAAATCGTCTGAACACCATGAGATCATTGGGGTTATTACCAGGCACTTACTTATTTCTAGCCACAATAAGTTGCCGGAGGTTGACTACAAGCCGTGACATCGCCAGAAGATCTGGGCAGGTTCCTGAAATGCAACCTCGATTACCGCCAGATGTGTAAACTGGGGTCTCGTCACCACCCGCGACAACTTCAAGGCCTCTTTGAGCTTGTTCTCGTGGACGGAGCTTGCCCCCATAGCAAACGCTGCGGTGGGGGCAAAGCCATAGGCTTCCTATCCTCGTTATGGTCTTCGACCTGTTTATGTCTCGGCCTACCACATCAATTATCTCCGACATTTCGAACCTTTACCTTTTGAATATCGCCCCAGCGAGCCAGAAGAATTTGCCATCGTTTGACATCCCTACATGACAATGCCTGCCCAAACTTTCGATTCAAACCGCTCACGTGGCTTCGGGAACCTTACATTTGAGAGTGATCTAGATGCTGGTGATGACTCCCTCCCATGCCCTAGGTTCTCCTGGATTGGCGACTTTGGCGGTATTTTGGGGACCAGCATTTCACACCTAGGCTGGACACCGGGATTTGAAGTGTGGATTGGACGTCTGGATGGGGACGTCTGGATGGGGACGTCTGGATGGGGACGTCTGGATGGGACGTCTGGATGGGACGTCTGGATGGGACGTCTGGATGGGACGTCTGGATGGGACGTCTGGATGGGACGTCTGGATGGGACGCCAGGATGGGACGCCTGGGTGGGACGCCTGGGTGGGACGCCTGGGTGGGACGCCTGGGTGGGACGCCTGGGTGGGACGCCGGGGTGGGACGCCGGGGTGGGACACTTGGGTGGGACACTTGGGTGGGACACTTGGGTGGGACACTTGGGTGGGACACTTGGGTCGGGCGCTTGGACTGGGCGAGGTAGACGTTGGAGGTGGACGCCGTATGCAGATCCGAAGCTTCGACAGTTGGATCTGGCGGTAACCATAAAATCTTCTCGTCGCCAGGGATATTTGGCCTCCTATGCGAGGTGCCTAGAAACTTTTTCTGAATTCCTGAGTTTTTTGTCTTACTGGGGGGGCATCCACTTAGAAATCTGTTTTTTTAAGGCGGATGTCACCATGAATACCGAGACAACTGAAATTATAGGAATTGTAGAGTTTGCCAAGCGGTTGAAGGTCTGCCCAAACACTATCCGCAACTGGATACGGAGTGGGATGTTAGTTCATGGAAAACACTACCTGCGCTGTGGCCGGATATTACGATTCGCATGGTCCAATGCTCAAATACTGGATTTGATGGCGCATCTCCAGCCAGAACCACCCTCCAAAAGGCCAAAGTTAAAGTCGAACTCCGGAAACAAATGCCATCGCAAACTTAGGGCTTGAAATCGACACACAGAGGACTATCCTAATCGGCGCAAACGAAAAATCGACCGAGAGGAGGGGCCACCATGAGAGGAACATGACATGAAGAGAAAGAAGAATGTAAGACAGGAAACACGGCCAAAGCCTTCATTTGGCAGCATCTATCGAGTTAAAGGCTCGAAGTACCTCTACATCAATTTTTCGTACTTCGGGCAGCGGCTACGCTTCCCGACGGACAGAGAGGACACTGACAGTGACCGGGATGAACTCAAAGAGTTCCTTAATGACGTCGGCGAGAAGATCCGCAAGAGAACTCTGAATTTCGCTAACACGTTTTATTGGTTAGACGAGAAGACAAAAGCATATTTCTCCGAACTGGAAGGACGCGAAGTACATCCGGAACCGGAGCATGTGCTGTTCGGAGAATACGCCGAGCAGTGGATGGCTCGGAAGATCCCCACCTTTGCATCGGTGACGAAGCAGCGGGATTATCTGCAGGCGCTGAACTCCAGGATTCTGCCGCACTTTGGAAGCATGCCGTTTGCCAGCATCACGGCGACCGTAGTGGAATCGTTCATTGACAACCTGAAGCGAAGTATCCGCACGACCATCCCCAGTAGGGCCAAAGGTGCGCGGAATGGCACCCCCCTCTCTGTCAAGACACTCAAGAGCATCATCACGCCTATGACCAAGATATGGACCGCTGGTTGCAACGACCATAACTGGAATCTACGGAGCCCATTCAGCGGCTTAACGGAAAAGTACAAAGAACTGACAGATCGACATCTGCAGGAACAGGAACGGCTTGTGATCCTCCGCGGCGAAGAAGAGGAGGAGAAACCATCAAGGCGAGAAGTCTTACTCTGCGCGGAATGGAAGCGGCTCCTTCTCTTCGTGGATCCCCACTATCATCTGGTGATGAACCTGCTTATGATGGGGCTGATCGGGTCGGAACTGGAAGGGCTGCAGAAACAGCATGTGGGCGAGGAAGCGGTGCAGATACGCTGCGCGTTAGTACGTGAGAAGGAGGGGAAAGTTTACCTCAAATTTAAGCCTAAAAATTGGTACCGCAAACGCGAATTGCCAATGACTCGTCGCCTGCGTGAACTTTTCGATAATGCCATGGCAAAATCCAGTAGCACCGAAATCATTGAGTTCGACAATGGCATTTCGCTGCCTGCAAACAAGTTCGTGCTCACGATGGAGGATGGCAGCCCCTTCAACTACGCATCCTTCGTCAAGACCGTCTGGAATCGTGCAATGAAGAAGGCCGGCTTCGCAAAAAGGATCCCTTACGCATGCCGTCATAGCTTCGTGCAGTGGTCTCTCCTCATCGGTGTAACCAAAACACGACTCGTGGATCTGATGGGGCACTGCAATAAGAATATGATCGACAGGGTCTACGGGCAATATCGGCAAGGGCTTGTTGATGAGCGCCAGGCTATCCTTGACTACCTAGGGGAGGACTTCCTGGCGATGGAGGAGTTGAAAATCGGTTTTCCGGACCGCTACCACAGGAGGATGGGGCTGGAAGCGCTCCAAAAACCGAGAGCCCTCGACCTTGCCGCCACTTTTAGTCAAAGTTTTGGTCAAAGCCAAGGGCTCTATGCTGATAACTACCTGAGGTAGCTGGGTATTTATTGGAGCGGGAAACGGGATTCGAACCCGCGACTTCAACCTTGGAAAGGTCGCCACTCCTCCGCTGCACCCAAGTGCTGAGGTATGTTAGGCCCATTAAAAAGCTATCTTAAGTTCTCCGCCCAATCACTCTCCCAATTCCTCGTCTGGAACGTACTCGACTAGATCGCTTACCTTACATCCAAAAAATCGGCAGAGCTTATCAATATTGTCTGTGGTGGTGTTGTAACCCCGCGGTCCAGCAATCTTCGACAGTGTCGTTCTGTGGATCCCAGTAGCGCCGGCGACCTCCTCAAATGTAACCCTTTTCCCCACCTTAAACTCTCTATCCGCAATGACTTCCTTCAAGCGAAACCGAATCATACTCGCCTCCAATACCATCGACCGAGTTTTTAAGTCCGGCCCTTATATACCACAGCCGAAGTGGCTCAACAACGGCATTCTCTACCCGGAGACCACGTATGATGCAATAAACTAACAAACGTGCTTGACAGCCACACAAAACCAACATATGATGTTTTTACGCTACATATCGCACAGAAGGATAACGAATGACTATTTCAACGGACATCACCACAGAGCAACTGGCATCCAAGCTTCACTACGATTCACGGTACATCCGTGAATGCCCGAAGGACTCCGTACTGCTGGAGGGAGTTCACTACGTACGCCCCTTTGGGCGGAGGAAGATCCTTTTCATATGGGAGACCATCGAACGCGACATGATGAAGACCTCGCTGATGGAAGCTCCCATGATTCCGCTGGCACGGGGAGGTGTTGTAATGGATAGCATACGGGCAAGGAAGGAAAATGGACTCCTTACATTCGACTTCAGGTACCAAGGTACTCGCTGCCGCGAACAAACGACGTTGCCTGACACGGCCGAGAACCGCCGGAGGATGGAGACGGTGCTGAAAAAGATCGAGGCAGAGACAACTCTCGGGACCTTCGACTACGGCACCTATCTCCCCAACTCACCAACCGCGACCAAATCCCACAAGAAAGTGGCCTCCTGGAGTCAGGACGGCTCTCCCGCGACTGATTCATCCGGCACATATTCCATAAGATCTCCCACCTGGCAATCAAAATGCTTGCATAGTTTGTCTATGTTATCGGTTGTCGTATTATAACCGCGAGTCCCCGCGATTCTCGACAACGTTGGCTGTTTTATCCCCGTGGCCTCTGCAATAGCCCCCAAAGTCGTCCTCTTCCCCGTCCTGAACTCCTGGTTGGCAATCATCTCCTTTAATCGAAAGCGAATCATTCGGTCCTTCCTTTCGTGCTGATTTGGCAGCAGCATACCTTGCATACCCATTCCCAGCAAGAATAATATTTCCCATCATGCTTAATATTCTTGACATGCATAATTATGCGTGGTATGATATATAAAAATCTCGAAGGAGGCCCACTATGGCGACGGCAACCTACATCACAACAGAAGAGCTGGCTTGCAAACTCCACTACGACTCACGGTACATCCGGGAGCACCTGAAGGATTCCGTACTGCTGGAAGGAGTCCACTACATCCGTCCGTTCGGCAGGCGAAGGATCCTTTTCATCTGGGAAACCATCGAGCGTGACATGGTGAAGGCTTCATTGATGGAATCGCCGATGATTCCTCTTGCCAGAGGGGGTGTAGTCAATGGGTAGCGTAAGGGCTCGGAAGGAGAATGGACTCCTCATCTTCGACTTCAGATTCCAGGGTGTCCGGTGCAGGGAGCAGACAACCTTGCAAGACACAGCGGAGAACCGTCGCAAGATGGAAAAGGTCCTGAAGAAGATAGAGGCAGAGATAACTCTCGGAACTTTTGAATACAGCGCCTATTTCCCGAACTCTCCGACTGCCAGGAAATTCGAGAATCAGGTTCAGCCCGAGATGCCCCACCCTGCCGTGTCTCCGAGTACGCCGGTCTTCAAGGAGTTCGCCTCGGAATGGTTCGAGGAAAATGCCGTGGGGTGGAAGAGGTCCTACAAGGACACCCTCCAGATAACCCTGAAGCGTTACTTGGTACCGGAGTTCGGTGGAAGGGAGGTCGGCCGCATCACCAAAGGGGAGATACTCAAGTTCCGGTCAGCACTCGCCAAAGTTACGAACGGAACAAAGATAGGTCTCTCGCCTGATCGGATCAACCATATCATGACTCCTTTGCGCATGATACTCAATGAAGCAGCCGACCGTTACGAATTTAACACACCTTACCTGGGAATAAAACAGCTTCGTGTCCCCAAAACGGATGTTGATCCGTTTTCCCTCGACGAGGTCAAGGTCTTTCTGGCAAACGTACGGCCCGACTTCAAAAATTACTACAAGGTGCGTTTTTTCTCCGGAATGCGTACCGGTGAGATCGACGGGCTGAAGTGGCAATACGTGAATTTCGAGCGCCGGGAGATTTACGTAAGGGATACGATAGTCTCCGGCCAGGAAGACACCACAAAGACCGTACAGTCCCAGAGGACTATCCAGATGGCACAGCCGGTCTATGATGCCCTCATGTCCCAGAAGACAGTCACCGGCGGGGGGAAGTTCGTCTTCTGCAACCGTGCAGGGGCGCCGTACAGCTACCATAACATTACCAACCGCATCTGGTATCCGACGCTGGAACGGCTGGGGATGAAACGGCGGGTACCATATCAGACCCGCCACACCACCGCCACACTGTGGCTCGCGTCCGGTGAGAACCCGGAGTGGATCGCCAGGCAGATGGGGCACGCCAATACGAAAATGCTCTTCACCGTCTATTCTCGGTTCATCCCGAACCTGACACGCCAGGATGGTTCTGCCTTTGAAAGGCTTTTATCGACCCACAGGGCTGACAGTGGAGTAACCTCATGATGATACATGACCTCATCTACGAAAGCGGTAGCGCCTTTTCCGGAAGCTACAGAATTCGGTCTCCGCGTACCAGCACCTCAAAGAACGGCTCCCCCTTTATCTCATTAGGCCTCGGAGACATGACCGGCGTCCTGAAAGGCTACATATGGACTGACGAATATAAAGGGCCCAAAGATCTGAGACACAACGATTTGATTGCCGCCTCCGGGACACTGAGGAATTTCAACAACGACTGGGTGGCAATACTCCACTCAGCAAAGAGACTGGAAAAAAATCAAGTGCAGCAGCTGTCGCTGATACCGACCTGGTGGTGCCCAGCAAGGAACCTGCTACCAAGGCTGCACTGTTTGGTGAACGATCTGGAGATCTTGCCACTTCGGGGATTTCTCAGCAACCTTTTCGGAGACGATTCTGTAACCCTACCGTTCCTCTCGATTCCAGCCAGCTGTGCACATCATCACAGCAGCACAAGCGGCCTTTTGAGGCACAGCCTTGAATGTGCTGAAATCGTTAAAGCTCTACCTTTTTTCACTGACGAGGAAAGAGAACTCGGCATCGTTGCCGCTTTGTTGCATGACATCGGCAAGATCAGGACCCTGAAAAAAGAGTCAAACTTTAACAGTCCTGGCTACTTGCTCAATCACGACCTGCTGACCTTAGAGGTCATAAGCCCGTACCTGAAAATGTTGGATGAAGAGTGGCCTGATGGCGGCCTGGCCTTGCGATACCTTTTAACGTGGAAAAGTCAAAAGTCACGGTCTTTCCCCCTTATGACTATAGCAGAGGCGGTGAACTCGGCTGATCGGATAAGCACCGGATTGGAAAGGGAAATGACCGCGTTTTCGCAACTACCGGCATGGCGAAATGCGACCAGATCCGGCCCTACGCAAGGCTTTTGGCGTCCTCAGAAATTCCAGGAATCGGACCCGCACACTAAGGAGAGGATAGCAATATGAATCAATCAACCATTCCGCAAAAAGGCACGAATGCTGACCTGATCTTCTTGATATCCGAAGGCTTGGTTCGGGCAAACCAGCTGGAACATAACAGGGCGCCCGCAAAAGTAATTCAGCGCGAGTACGATCTTATTGGACAGAGGATTGGGTCGTTAAGTTCGCTCTTGAGCACGCAGCTAATCAGCCAGAAGCTGGAAGATGAGCTGATGCGGCGCATCACGTTTTCGTTAGCCACCAACTCATGCGTCAACTGTTCAAGCTTGGCTGCGTGCCCTAATGTTCAGTGTCTCATGTTAGTATCGCCTACTGGCGAGCCACCGTCACCTTATCCCTACGTGAAGAATGCAAACAGATGCTGCGCACAGTTCAGGCCGGATTGGGACCAGTATTTCGAGACGGGAAAACTTTACCCGGAAATCGTCAAGCGGCTCCAGACGACCTTCAAATTCAGTCTTAATGGTAACCGTCTAGCACGGCACCTCCTATCAATGATGGGAAAGTGGGCCAGAGAGGTCGGTCCCATGTGAACGAGTCCTGCCCTTGCCACTTTCCATGGCAGGGCTGTTTTTCCAGGAAATGTTACAGACAACTACAACATCTAGATGAAACGGAGGGCAGCATGGACCTTAAGGACATGGAATTAAGGGCGATATTCGGCGGAATCTGGGGAACACCGGGCATCACCGAGCAACCCTGCATCACACTCGTCCGGTGGCGGGTACTCGAGGTAACAGAAGGCCCGTTGGCGGGAGAAAGACATCTCGTTGGATATAACGAAGCTGGCTGGGAGGGCAGAGTCAGCACTGCTATAATGAGCTTCGATGCCACGACCAAGGAGTGCGTTACTAAGTCTGGTCGAGTATACAAGTTGGTCGGACCTGCCTGCCATGATGCCGACGGCGATTATGTTTGGCGAAGGTGGGCAAAAGCTAACCTGGCCACAGACGAAATCGACGTGTCAGCAGAGTTTTCTTAGCGGGGGTGGCGATGGCAATCATCGTAGGCGACATACACGGCAATGTCGAGAAGGTTCAGGCGTTCCTAGAGTATCGGCCCGACCAGGAGCATATCGCCTTGGGCGATTATCTAGATTCTCCGTGGGAGCCACTGCAACGCCAACTGAGGGCCCTGCAGCTGCTTCTGGAAAGCCCCACGGTGCTCCTGTGGGGGAACCATGATCTGCACTACCTAGTACCGCCGCCGTTCCGCTGCAGTGGGTTTCAGTATCGGGAAACGGTGATACAGGAGATCATCGAGAGAAACCATAGGCGATTCGTCGCAGCCTACGTCGCAGATGGCTGGCTCTGCACCCACGCAGGGTGCAGTACAAAACTGACTATAGGGCAATCGGCCAAACAGGTCGCCGCCAGGGTCAACGAAGCGATGAACGCTTGGCTCTACCGTGGGGAAAAACACTGCATTTTCGATATAGGGATTGCCAGGGACGGGGCAGCGGCTCTTGGCGGATGCTTCTGGTTTGACCTGAGAGAGGAAAAACTCTGGCTAGACACGGGGATTCATCAGCTTTTCGGGCACACCTCACTTAAGGAACCAGAGGTGGCCGAAAAATATATAGCTCTGAACACAGAGAGCAACAGGGAAACTGTCTTTTTGTTCGATTCGCAGACGAGCCAAGTCGTAGTGCTACCGCTACCGGGTCGACAGAGACGGTGCACCAGGTGCTTAATGCTGGTTGACTATCTTAACGAAGACGGAACCTGCACGGATTGCGGGCGACATGTATGACGGTGCAATGGGTGGCCTTACTCAATGATGGAAGCGCCATTTAGGGGAGCCCCGAGAAAACCCTGTGGATGGGGATTCTATGAGGAGGTGAGGATCATCCTTTGACCCAAAAACAGTAACTGTGACACATTAACCACCACACCTCGCGACCGCGTCACCAAGCCGGTCGCCATCCAGCCGACAAACGGTCGGCATCGTTCCTGAATGCCGGTCGGCATCAGCGGAATACGCACTAACGGAGCGTCTTTCCTTCTACCAGGCCGTTGAAAAAAACGGACCGTTATTAGCAACCGCCTTCCGTGGCGTTTGCTGAACTCCAATTGTCATGATTTTTGTTCTTTCACAACCGGTTATGCTGCCGAATTTCAGTCCCCTGAAGGGCCTGAAGGAGCATTCAGGTGGCACCAAGGCCCAAGTTGGCCATTCGTACCAGGTTGTAGGCGACTGCATGTAGGTCAAGCTGCATTGCGATCTTATCTACTCCTCGATACATCGTCTTGCGCAGTCGGCCCACAGTCTTCATCCAGCCAAAGCCCTCTTCGATTCGTTTCCTGATCCTTTGGCTGATGGTGTAGCCCAGAAGGCTTGTGGTTCTGCCATCGATGGCTGACCTTCGGTTGCTGTTGTTCTGCGCCACATGGGGAGTGACATTAAGCTCCCGCAGGTCCTTCACGAAATCCTTGGTGTCGTAGCCCTTGTCAGCGCCCAAGGTAATCCGTTGCGACGTCCGCGGTAGTTTTTGAATCATCTTCTTTGCAGCTTCACGTTCCGCTGTGCCGGTTGCCAGAGTGACTGCGGTTTTGATGATAAGGCCATTGCGGTTCTCCATCAGAGTGTGCCCCTGATAGCAGAGCTTCGCCTCTTTGGTCTTTCCCTTGCGGTACAGACGGGCATCGGGATCGGTATCCGAGCCGTGGGTTTCGTTACTGAGCTTCTTTCCCTTGAAGTCGACGGAATCGTTCTTGCCACCACCGGTGCCAGATGGTGGGCCATCCTGCGGATCTTTCGGTTTGAAGCTCTTGATCGAGGCCCAGGCTTCGATGAGAGTTCCGTCGACGGTGAAATGCTCATTGGACAGCAGCCGCTTACGCTTTGCCTGCTCAAGAATTCTGGACAAGAAGACGGCGGCAACTTCGGAACCGATGAGTCGCTCACTGTTCTTGGAGAAACTGGAGTGGTCCCAGATCTTTTCATCCAGAGCCATTCCCAGGAACCAGCGGAACAAGAAGTTGTAGTGGATCTGTTCAACGAGTTGCCGATTGCTGCGGATCGAGTAGAGAATCATCAGCAGTTGAGCCTTGAGCAGTTTTTCCGGTGGGATGGACGGTCTACCAGCAGAGGCATAAATGCTATCAAAGAGCTTGTCCATTCCAGCCAAGGCGTCATCAGCCATTTTTCTGATGGCTCGCAGTGGATGATCCTTGGGAACGAAGGACTCGGGGGTCACATATGTGAAAAGAGCTTCTGTCTTATTGTCCTCGCCGCGCATAACATTCCTTTGTGATTGCAATGTGTTACGCGCCGCAGTGTATCATAAAACTGCTCTTTTCTGTACTTAGTTTTTCAACAACCTGCTACAGGATTTTAATCCAAGAGCTACAATGCAGTGAGAGGCTGAATGAATAAAATTGCGTGGGCTACAGATATTCACCTGAATTTCGTCACGTTGGAAAAGTGTCAAGAGTTCTGCAAGGGCATCAACAACCTTGGGGTTGATGCCCTCTTGCTCGGCGGGGACATCGGCGATGCACCTAGTGTCGAATTTTACCTGCATTACCTGGCTGACCACATACAGGTCCCAATCTACTTCGTTTTAGGCAATCATGACTACTACAAAGGCTCCATTGCCGACATTCGCAGCAGCATCGCAAACCTTTGCAATGAGACGAGCAAGCTTACCTGGCTAACCCAGTCTGCCGTGGTCCGGTTGTCAGAGGACACCTGCCTCGTCGGGCATGACGGCTGGTCAGATGGGCGTATTGGCGATTTTGATAAGTCTCAGGTGATGCTTAACGATTATAAGCTTATACGCGAACTGAGGGGGCTGACCAAAGGGAAGCGGCTTGATCGGTTGCACGCCTTGGGTGATGAAGCGGCAGAGCATTTCAGGCAGGTCCTACCTCACGCTCTTGAAGATTTAAAACACGTAATCGTACTTACCCATGTCCCTCCTTTTCGTGATGCATGCTGGCATGAAGGGGAGATTTCAAGTCCAGACTACCTCCCGCACTTCAGTTGTAAGGCTGTGGGAGATGTACTACGCGAGTTGATGGCTGGTAAGACCACCAAGATGACGGTTCTCTGCGGCCATACCCATAGCAACGGCAATGTCCTGATCTTGCCAAACCTTTTAGTCAAGACCGGCAAGGCAGTCTATGGCCGTCCGGGAGTGAATGAAGTCATCTCGCTGGTCTAGTCCATCAGTTCAACATCAACAAGATCGTCCGCCTTAGTATCGTAGACCTAGTGCCCGTCAACACCGGAATGACGGTCGGTTTGCCGGCGGAATGCTTGGCATCGCACCGGAATCGCAGTCGGCATCAGAACGGAATGCCGGTCGGCATGGACCGGAATCCGCATCAAGCGCCGCCCCCCAGTTCCCGGGAGTCCCCCGCCGCCAGGCGCACCCCTTCGGCGGAGACCAGCATCCGGCAACAGATGCTCCCTCCGGGGGGCCGCAGCCTCTTCAAGGACCTCTAAGAGCAGCTCGAAGCCTGCCGCATTAGGCGCGAATTCCATGCCTGCAGCAGATAACGGTTGGAGGAGAGTTGGGCTTGCCTCGATCTATATCCGGCTGAGCCTACTCCTACGCAGCGCCGCTTCCACAAAGACCTAGTCGGCCGTTCCCAAGATGGCCACTTCACTCCTTTGCCCGGGTAGTTCCGGTATAGATCAACTCACTGTCAACGCTCGGCATTATGTGACTTGGGAGCAGGATCGGAGTACTACTTCCGAGTCCGCCGGTTGCTGTCGCGTACAAATAAGGTATCCCCAAGGAGATCAAGGGGGAAAAACCATAAGTGCGGGAGAGCGACACATGATAAAACGCGAGCACGTTGTTGAGCAGTACCCTTTATTTTCATCAGATGAAGTGGAAATACACCAGCAGCCCCCCGCGGGGAAGCGGAAAGCCTCGCACTTTAAAAACGGCGAATTAGCCATCGCCCTCCTGCAGGTATCGGAGTCCCAACCTCGAAAGCATGTCGATCAGGAGGCGCTTGCAGAGCTGGCTTCCTCGATAAAGATCCACGGAGTCCTACAACCAGTCATCGTTCAACCGCATACCGATGGTACCTATCATCTGGTGGCTGGGCAAAGGAGATTTCTCGCAGCAAAACAAATCGGTCTTACAAAAATCCCAGCTGTCGTTGTCGAGGGTGCTCCGGCGATACTCGCCCTTATCGAGAACCTGCAGCGCACCGATCTCACTGCGGTGGAAGAAGCCGAGGCCATCTGCCAGCTTAAAATGGAGAACGGCTACACACTTGGAACCATAGGCGGGATCATCGGGAAATCGAAGGCAAGCGTCAGTGAAACCCTCTCGTTGACAAAGCTGCCAAGCCTTATCAAGGAAGAATGCCGATCAGACCCTGCTATGGCAAAAAGTATACTGGTCGAACTCGCCCGGATGCAAACAAAAGATGAGATGCTGGAGGCTTATCAGGAGTACCGGAGCAAGTCGCTGCCAAGGCAAGAGATCAGAAGGCGGAAACGCCCTGGCGCCAAAGAGAGGAGCATGTTCGGTGCAAGATTTGTCAACGCCATCTCAAAGGCCATCACCACCGTAGACGTCGACCATATTGAGGCGAAGGAGCGGGAGCGGATGAAACTAAACCTGGAAAAAGTTCAGCAGATGATCGAGGAATTGATTGTGAGGTTAGGTGATTAGCCGAAGGTTCGGCATGCCGAACCTCTCTTTTCCGATCAATGCTCGTCACAATGACGAGTAATGGACAACAGGTATAAAGCGTAGCGGAATCCATGTGAATCAGGTGCCCTGTATCTTTCAATTCGTCTTTTTTGGGCTGCGACTTTACTGGGAAGGAAAATCTCCGCCGTCGAGGCGACTTTGATCGCAACGCTACCGACACCCGTCCGTCCGCGACCCTGCGTCTCTACTACTCTGCACTGTCTACTGTCAACCTTCAATACCGAGGCCCAATGGCGGATGAGGGCGGGGCGATCAGGGTGCGTGAAGGTGCTTGGCGGAAAGATCATCACCCGGACGAACGCCTGAGGTATAGCGAGAAGAGCAAGGAATTCCAGATATCGCATCGCCTGGCAACACCTGGCACATCGTATACTCGACTTCATATTGGAAAAGTGGTTTAGAAAAAACACCACCCCGACATCGATTGTTGAACGTAGAGCAGGGCTAGCGCTGTGATAACGCGCCAACATACGATCTGCCAGCTCTTGATCGGCGTTGCCCCTTGGGGGACTCGGGAAGGGAACATCAGAGACGAAACCAGCTCCACCCCTGTGTCTCTTCTGATTCCGCTCCCAGATGCCATGGTGACGTGGCATACCGCTGGCAGTCGTCATTTTACTGATGTCCGCGGCCCGAGAAATCCACAGCTGTATCCTGTCGATGGTGAGCCCCCAGGTATCGGCCTGTTCTGGAATGCTGCGGGGGTACCGTTGACATGCATCGAGGATACGCTGCACGATCCGCCAATCGGTTATAGCAGCTTCACTATCACGCTCTTGATCTTCTTCGCTTAATGGAGTGACTTCGGGTTCCACGGCGTTGTCCAGCAACGGATCAGCAAACTTGGCAACCCACTGGCGCCGAAGGTGCGGCAAATGCGGATTTATAGCCCACACTGTTTGATTTGTTGATTTGCGTGTCGTCCAGACGGTAGAACGTGAGAGCCCCGTGACAGCGATCACCGCCTCTTCCGTAAGGGGGACCGCACTCCGAGGATCAGAGAGCTCGGCCCAGATCAACCAGTCGAGGAGATGGAGGTAGCTCTGGAGCGACACCTCTGGAGAACTATGGCCAAGCAGGAGCGCCACTGCATACAGCGCCGAGCGGGAGGCATCTGCAGATCCAAGGATACCCCTTCTCAACGTTTTTAACCGGTCCTCTGCGTACTCAGGCCCTCGGAGGAATGCGAACTGCTGCCACAGTGGGCTGCCAGGGTCGAGGGTGAGCCGAACTAGGAGCCAGTTGCCTGCGGAGTGTCGGAGGTGATGGAATACGAGAGAGTGGTCTCCAGTTACTTGGCGCATCGCCTGCTTTACCGGCTCGATCCCTTCGCCATAGCTCACCGCGTGAGGCGAGCCCGCTGATGCCGAAAACAAGGGGTCATGAGGTAAAGCACCCTCATTAAAACGCCTACCTCGCCACGCCATGAGCCGGTCAAGCTCCTCCTGCTCCAGCAGAAGATTGAGAGGCAACCGGCGGGTACCATCCGAGGATTTCGGACTGAAATGCGCATTCCGTCGAATCAGCAGTTCCACCTGGGACCTTCCCTGCAAATCGCTTACGCGAAGGAATCTGCCTTCTCTCTCCCTGAGGCCGCAGCGAAAGGCCAGTATGGCGAGCAGCAATGCCATTTCTCTGGTTCGGCTCAACTTTTTCTTTTGACCGCCGAGGACATCGATCAAGTGTCCGAAGCTCTCAGAGGTAATCAGGTTGGCATCAACACTTGCCTCTACTGGTCCTTTGCTCGGGATGTCGGTGAAGGTGACGTATGGAAGCCCGTAAGCCTCGACCAAGAAACTGTGGAACCTGACCATCACCGTCAGGGCGTATCGACGCTCATCTATGCTCTTCTTCCCCTCTGCTGCCTCTTCATACATTTCAGCAAAGTCGTCAGAGGTCATCTCCTCGGGTTCTTCATTCGCCCCGGTCGCAACAAGAACCCCACATATGGCGGACACGTAGCGGCCAACCGTAGATGGCTGTCGTGCCCGGCCCCGCTTGCCCAGAGCACCTCGCGATCCGCTTGGTGACAGGAGGTGGTCGAACCAAGCGGAAAGCAAGCCCAGCAGAGGGCACATCTCCGACTCCAGTTTACTGACAACCTTCCTCAAGGCACTGAGAGCCTCACCCGGCTTTGTCCGGAATTTCCGCTCCTGCCCCTTGACCGCTTCCACATAGAGGGCTTCCCGAAGTTCCTTGATTATCTGCTCCTGTACCGCCATGCGGCCTCGATACTTTGCCCTTTTTCCTAGCGGTCTACTTGGGAAGGTCGGTGCGGTGTGGAGCGTCTCGGAATCGCCCCCCCAGCCAAACTTTACGCTCTTTCCAGTCAACAGCCTGATCCACGCAGCCGGAGGCAGAGAAACAGCTTTGAGGTCTCCGCACGCATGCCCGACCAGCGCCTGGGAAACGCGCAGACCAAGGGCTACCTTGACTCCCACCGTCAGGCTTCTCAGAGATTTGAGTAAAGGTGACTGGCCGAAACCGAGGTGTGAGAGGTATCCCCTCACGTACCCCCAAGCCCTTGGCGGTGAAATGTCTTTGCCGCCGCCCGGAACAGGCCCAAACCTGGGCAGTGCCCGATAGAGCAGTGCCTCTGTCACAGGGTCAGCGAACCACCTGCGGCTTATCGCTACACTCGTAGTCTTCTCGGTTTTGCCTGATTCCGCCAGAATGCCGAGGGGAGCGCGCCGGCCAATCTCGATCCAAAGGCACTTTTCAGACACCCGTACACCCATCGGAAGGGCGCGGAGCCATGGTTCCACCCAGTCCAAGTGCAACAGTCCGCCAAACAAGATGGCAGAAAGGAGCAGCTGCCCGTACAAACGCTGATCTGATATTTCGTCGAGAGGAGCGGTAAGATCACGCAAAAATGCGTCCTCGAGTTCCCGGATTTGTCGGAGACGGGAAAATGACTTCGGGGTAAAGGGAGACGGCTCCGATTTTAGGATGAAATCTCGGGGGAGCGCGCTTACTTGCCAGTTCAGATCCCGAGCCCCGATCCTAAAACCTTGGTTCAGGAATCTGGCCCGGAGTCGCTGTTCCCGAAGGGTTCCGCCGCGTTCCAGGAGCTTCCGCAGGCTATTCGCAGAGGCATCGCTCAGTTCTGCATTGCTGGCGCCATCGTACAGGGCACAGTGCTCTTTCCGGAGAATTACAAGAGCTTTTTCGGCCTCCCTGCGGGTGGATGACTGGGCATCGTAACGGGAAAGGAGCTCCTGCCAGAGTGGAGCGGGGTGGTCAGTCATTTTCGGTTCCAAGCCCGCCCACGGCTTCCCATCCACTTTGATTCAAAATTGGCAGCAGATGTTTCTGCAGGCTTTTTTTGTAGTGCTCCGGTGAAAGTGCTGAAAAACGTCCCCATGGGCTTTGGCCATGGCCCCAGTGCCCCAAGAAAGCGTCTATGACGTCGACTGGACATCCATCTTCTAGCAGGAGAGTCCGTAAATAGTGGCGGTTGCTGTTGGCCGGGATACTGCAATCGAGACGGTACTCGTACAGATCTTCGAGGATCCGCTGGTGAACTGGAATCTCCGTCATATTCCTACGAAGAATAAAAAGCATCGCCCGATATTGCGCTTCTTCCAAACTACTACGTATAGCAAAATGAAGCTGTCTATTAAGGATGAGGATTCGCCTAGCCATAGCATCCAGATGACGATGGTAATTATCCAGTTGCTGCAGCACCATGTCAGGCACCCATAGGATCCTAGAGTGGCTTCCACTCTGGATATTTTTATCGTTGATAGCGGCAAAACCCGTACTACGATCGATCAAGGCGTTGCGTAGAAATGGGTCCACTACTGAGCGGTAGCCTGTGCCAAATCCGATCATCAACGTCGTGTACACGACCATCCGGTTGTGCAGCGAAAATAAATTTTCCTTACAGTACAACTCCTCCCGGCCCGACGAGATTAGCCTCTTCAGTCTGGCTACGAGGGCACTTACGGTTTCAGTGTGAGGGCAATACCGACTACCGGTTCGTTTATCCCCCCCCATGCCTTCCAGAACTTCAAATGTCGCATTTCCTCTACAAGGGACTTTCTCTGCCTCACACTCTGAAATCACGCCACGACTTACCTCAACGTAGCGCTCCTGTAGATTTCGCACTTTTACTGATGTGTAATGCAGCGGCACAGCCCCCAAATAGTTCTGTCGGCCTAGAGCAAGCATCGCCGTGGCAATGTCGCCTCCCGGGCTATGCATCATCTTTTCAAAAATGTAATCGGAGCACATGGCGGGAGAGAACCTCGTACGCTCCGTTCGTTGGCCTGGGGAGAAAAAGGTGGTCATTGCTCGCCGGTAGGCGGAGACATTACGCCTGAACATCAAGCGTGCGCCCCCGGTATCCGTAAGCCTCGCCAGATACCGTCTCATGACCTCCTGTGCAGGAGGTGGCACCGGAAGGTAAATTATTGTTTCGGCGTCGTGGGCCTTGAATTGCCTGCGCGGCGGCTTGCTGTACCCGATGGGACGCGGAGGGGATATTATCCAGTTAGGGTGAGGTGACCTCCCCAACGCGGGTAGATAGCCGTTGCCATCCATTTTAGCTGACTTACTGGCATACAATCTGAAGTGGCATGTGGGCTCCGGCCGGGATGAAAGCCAAAACATCACACAAAGAAATGCAGCTAACTCAACTGTTGGAACGCCCTCGACTTTCCGGTCAACTCTGGAGAGATCGTGAATGCTTTCCAGAAATGAGGCGGCTTCATTTCGAGTAAATCCGTACCAGCGTGTTGGCAGGAGCTGATTTTGGGCAGCGATACGCCTTCCCATCTTGAGCGAGCATACAGCGTCCTCACGCGCTGTCCTTGGCCCACGTGTCGTGACCCGCACCATTTCACGCCCTGCGAAGAATTCCGCAGGTGACGCGAGCGTTTTGCATAAAGTCTGGATTACCTGTTCGTCTGGAAGTTGAACTCTCTGAACCGCCTGAACGCCATCTTCATCAACATCAGGAATGTCGTCAGTCAAAACTGAGGCGGCTGGAGGATTCCTCTGCCCCCCTTTACGCCGGATGCCTGCTTTGTGACGAACTGCGTAATCCAGGAAGACCCAGATGTCGTGGTTAAAGCGGTTGGCCGCCTTGTCCAAGGTCGACAGGTACTCGCTGAGCGACAAGCATGCAGTTGATAGCGCGCCTAGATAGTCCACGTTAGCAGGTTTGGTCAGTTGCCGCGACCGCAGTGTCGCGGCGTAATGAGAGTTGTTATGGCTATCTTCCATGCTGCTAATGCGCAATTTGGCTGCGGCTACACACAAAACCGCCATGAGGGCACTATGCTGCTCGACGAAAGCAGGGGGGGGAGCATGCCACAGGGCAACATAGAGTGCATGAGGGCCGGTGAAATCACCCACAAGGGAGCTCTCTGCTTCTGCAGACTGGGAAAGATGCTGGGCTATTTTCGTGAAGATGGGGATGCTGGTGACAAGTCGTTGAAGGTCTTGGCCGCTGGAGCGAGCAACGTCCAGGGCTTTCGGCAGGATGCGCAGCAAGTTCTGACAGACCTGTCCGAGCCCTCTTCCATGTTCAGGTGCCTCGATCCAAGTGCAGAACTCGTGAAGGGTCTCTCTGCCTGCAATCCCGCTGGTAGCGAGGTCTTCTATAATTGCGTCAAGATTTTTGTCCCGACTTGCTTTTTTTGTCATCGTAATAGAGGGCAGTAGGGCTCAAGCCCAGAGCGGTTGCGAGCTTATTCAGGGGGCACTTTGCCAAATTTGTCCATTTGGAAGCATGATCCGCCACATGGACTCTCAAAGCGTCAATCGTTCGGGCACCACGGACACCAAAAACTAAAGGGGTTAGGAAGAGGTCCGCAAGGCACCGGTCGAGAATCTGGCTCTCTGTTAGGCCACGTAGAAGGCGGACCGGGACGGGAGAATCCGGCGGCAGTACGAGAGTACAGATATTCAGAGTCCGAAACCCGGAAATGGAAAAAACCCCGGTCCGCTGGCGGATCGCAAAGATCGGGTGCATGTCGAGGAGGAGATCGACGGCGGCGCGGGTGAATTGCTCGATATCCTGCAGTAGAAAAACATCGTCAGCGAGCAGTTTGTAACTGTCTGCCACCGTCCTGTGGATTTCGATCTGGTTGAGCGGGATCCAGACGTCTTCAGATTTTGCTGTTTTCACCCTTCATCCTCGGGATAACCGGACACTGGCAGCAGTCATTTTTGTTATAATTTTAGGAAAGCCTTTATCCGGACAATGTGACCACGGTGTCCACAAGATGGCCGCTTCCATGTGGTTGTCCTCCTTAATATGGCACAGCAGAAAAAGGCCTGCAAGATATTTTTTCATTATATGTCAGCAAATTAGACCACAGGACACCAACACACACCATACAGGACCAGCATAGCATACTATCTTCACACGGCAGGGGTCACTGGTTCGAACCCAGTATCGCCCACCATGCAAACAGCAAAGGCCAAGTCTTACGACTTGGCCTTTTTTTATTGCTTTCATCTTCCTGCAGCGACGATCATCCATTCTGTACCGTCTCCGTTCTTCTAACCATGGCGATGTTGTCGATGCACGCGTCCAGGTTGTTCCGCACGAAGATGATGGTTTCCAACTGGTTGTCGACCGTGACCAGACGCACCTGGTCAGGTTTTTCGGATACCTTCCCTTTTTTCTTCAGCTGCACTTCGAGAAAACAGTAGTCAAAAGGGTCCGCTTTCTTGGTGTTCGTCCTGTCTCTGTAAGCCATGTCCGACCTCCATTGCCGCTGTGATAGTTTCCGGAAATCACCTGGTTCACCTCGATACGACACTTGAATGGGGGTCCATCTACTTCTACCTGATTTTAAGACATGGTTAAGCTACTCATATTTGTTTCACCAGTATGTGATTAGAAACACAAGAACAAGAATTTCCAGGAACGTTTGCGTCGCATGGAACAGTCTAATTAGAGGGGCGACCACTTGGCACCGCTGTTGCATAAGGACCACCTAATAATCTAAGACTTTTCCCCGCTCAACTCAAGGGCAAATGCAATGGATTAGGTACGGAGGAAAAACCACGGAGGTAACTACCATGAAACGACTTGCCTTACTCCTCTTTCTTACCGCCACCCTTTTCCTTTCACAAACAAGACAAACCGAGGCAACTGTAATCTACGATTGGGTAACTCACGGCGTAAACATCGGTGACAGCGACAGCGGCTGCAATTTCAATGTGACCGCACAATGGTCCATGTCCGATCAGGAATACTGGAACCGGCTATCATTTGCGGGGTCTACCACAAACAACCTGATTCCCACTGTGCAAGTATTGTTAAATGATCAGTCCCTTTGGACCTATACCTTTGCCCCGATGTATTACATGCCCTTCTACTCCTACTTTGGAAAGCTGTCAGATGACAGGACGACTATAGTCGAGACGGGCAGTGTCTATGCCGATCATTTAAGCCGTGAAAGCATTATCTGGGCAAATGACAATGGTGATGGATTATTTCTTTCGCCTGACAGGGCAAACGGTGGGCTCTTTATCGCAAACTTCTATTTTGATGAACTGAGGCATCCCGCAACAGGAGATTGGGCGAGGAGCTTTTGGGACCTTGACGGCGAGTGGGTAGTAAGACAGGACACGGTGCCAACACCGGAACCGGCTACGTTCATACTTGTTGGGGCAGGTGTCGTTGCAGTGGTCTTGACGCGAAGGATAACTAAATGAGGTTGAGCTGACAGCGAAAAGCCAGGTATAAGAACCTGGCTTTTTGTTGCCTGTGTAAGAAGAGTCGACATGGAACACTCGAACGTGTCGGCATCTTTTACAACACTAACCTTGGTGCCAACTCGACACCCCCACCCTCCAAACGCCCCAAGCCATTAAAAAAGGGCCAGCTGCCCGACGGCGTAGCTGGCCCTTTCCTTCTACTGATTTTTCAAAGCCTTTCCTGGCGCCCATTCACCGGAAACCAGCGGTCGGCAACGCTGCGGCAGCGGCCGGTGGGTCCTTCAACTCCCGCTTGCGCTCCAGCCTCAGAATTTGATCCTCAGGCCCACCGTTGCGTTGTGGCTTTCGAACCTCATCTTGGTATCTGCGAAGTTTGCCTCGTCGGTGCGGAAATAGCGGTACCCAAGGTCCAACGACATCTGCCGGTTCAGCGCAACCTCAAGCCCCCCCCCCGCCTGATAGGCGAGTACTACTTCTTCATCCGGAATGTAGAAATCACCGAACTTGTCGTCAAGGCTCAAGATGGCGAATCCGATGCCGCCGCCAAGGTACGGCGTGATGGGACCGTTGTTGTGCAGATCGATGAACATGTTCGCCATGAATGCGGTGGCGTTCAGGCTCACGTCTGTATTCGTGAACCTATTCGGGGGGGGAGAGTTATTGAAATAGATGGTGTCGACGTTCCCCTCTTTGTAGGATACCTCGCCTTCGAGGCGCACCGTGCCGAAGTCCATGCCCGCCGTGCCACCAATGTTCAGGCCCGGATCGAAATTGACGGTGTCATTGAAGTCTCCTCCTGCATGGGTCTCGGAAGGAACTGTCACTCCGATGAAACCTGAAAAATACGGACCGGGACGCATGGGAGCTGCAGAGCTGAGATTTGGCATTGCCAGGGCTGCCATGAGCAGCACGGAAGCCACTACTGTTTTTTTCATATCCACCTCCTATTAATGGCGGCCATTCTAGCCGCTATCGTTATTTACATCTAATGACTGCATGCTGTCAAAGCTATTCCAACAGCTCCTCAAGTATCTGGTCCAGGCTCTTTCCCTCATACAGGCTTTCCAAAAGCTTGTGCACGGTGGGTTGTACTCCCTTGTATTGACAGTTTGCCACCAACTGATTCTCAAGAATCTGCAACTGATCTCTGGTCATACTCCCCCCTGTCCATTGAGTGTGTACGTAAGTCTGCCAAAGCTCGGCCGACTGTCAATGCAGCCTACTTCGACTTTTCGTTGCGCCTGAACCAGTTCAGTACGGACTCCGGCGACTGCGCACCTTGGAGCTGGTCGACGGAGATTCCCTTATGCAGCAGGTGCACCACCGGAATCCCCCTTACCTTGAAGCGCGCCGACAGCCGCGCGCTCTCGTCGCTGTTGATCTGCACCACCGCCGCCTCTCCCGCCAGAAGTTCCGCCACTTTCCGCACCGCCGGTGCGAATGAGACGCAGTGGGGTCACCAGGGAGCCCAAAACTCGGCGAGCACTGGAGCGCTATATCCCGAGATGAAGGCGTCGAAACTGCCGTCGTTCAACTGCTGGGGATGAAGGTAAAGTGCCGGCAACTTGGCGTGGCAGTTGCCGCACTGCCCGGGGACACCTTCTTTTTCCGCCGGTATGCGGTTCGAGGCCCCGCAGGAGCCGCATTTCACCAGGTATTGTGTCATGGGAACCCTCCTTTTACTGGTCTGGGCGCAACAGCAGTAATTGTACCATCCCAACTTCAGGCGCCGGAACATCGGAACATTTCCAACGCTCTTTCGGCGTTTCACATTTTGAGAGTTTCTGCTATGGTAGGTGGCTGCTACGCCCTTTCCAGAGGAAAGGGAACCAACGTTCGGAGGTCTTACAAAGAAATGAAGTGCAGAATCCTTTTGCTGCTGCTCGCCGTAACACTGATGCTAACCCCAGGCGCACACGCGGCTGGTCCCGTGATAAAGGCTAACGCCCCCGCCGCTACCCAGGGAGTCAACGTCCCCATCCTGCTCTACCACCGCTTCGGCCCGACCGTCGCCGATGGCATGACCATCAAGACCAGCGTCTTCGAATCGCACCTGAAGTACCTCAAGGACAACGGCTACACGGTGATACCGCTCCGCAAACTGGTCGACTACTACCTGAAAAAGGGTCCGGCACCGGCGCCCAAATCGGTGGTCATCGTGGAAGACGACGCGCATAAGTCGGTCTACTCCGACATGCTCCCCCTGGCGAAAAAGTACAACGTCCCGGTCACCGTGTTCGTCTACCCCTCCGCCATTTCCAATGCCAAGTACGCGATGACCTGGGACCAGTTGCGCACCCTCCAGAAGAACGGGTTCGACATCCAGTCGCACACCTTCTGGCATCCCAACTTCAGGCATGATAAGAAGAAGATGGCTCCGGCCGAATTCGAGAAGTCGGTGCATACACAGCTCAAGAAATCGAAGGATCGCCTGGAATCTCAGTTGGGGACCAAGATCGACATGCTGGCCTGGCCCTTCGGCATCTATGACGATTACCTCCTGAAGAAGGCGGCCGATGCCGGTTACATCGCCACCTTCACCATCGAGGCTCATCACGCCACTGCCCAGGACAAGGTGAACAAGCTCCCGCGCTACCTGCTGATCAACGCGGACCAGGGGAAAGCGTTCGCTCAGATCGTGGAAGGGAAGGCTCCCAAGAGAAACCTCGTCTACTAGGAAAGGTTACACTGGGGCGGCTACCTCACCGCGCAAGTTGTCGCGGTGGGTAAGCCGCTCCCATTTTTTTCTCGGACAACGGCGGCAGGTCAGCCGGGAGATCTGGAAGATGGCAGAAAACCAGGACAACAGTAAGAAGCACCCCTGCGCCGACTGCACCTTCTGCCAATGGTGCTCGGACGATCGCTGCAGGATGTGCAGGGGGAAGAAGGGGTGCGGTAAAAAGCTCTCCAGCGCCGAGCAGATCGCCCTGTACGAATCACTCAACCCTTCCGAAAAGAAATAGGCGACGCCAACGAAAAAAAAGGGGGACAGGCAACTTTTTTATCAAAAAGTAGCCTGTCCCCTTCCCCACATTAGCCCCCGCCACTGTTAAATTCCTCAAGTAGCAGAGTCGATCACCGAAAAGAAAGTAGGTCAGATGTCCGTGCCCTGACGCACCTGGACCTTTTTCACGCGGGCCCGCTGTTTGGCGCCGGTAAGGAAACGGTAGAGGTGGGAGAGATATTTCACCGTCACCACTTTGTGGAAGTAGGACTGGGTGAGGCCGTAGAAGAGTTTGCGCAACTTGGAGGGAGTATTGCTCCCGAGAAGGAGCGGGCAGTAGTCGGAAAGCTCGACAGTGACGCGGAGCCCGTCGGGACGGGTTTGCGCCAAGAGGGAAAACATCCCCCTGCCGCACTCCCCCGCCTGCACCAGGAAGCCGCCGTTGATATAGAGATGGACCGCTTCCTGCTCCCCGTCAGCCTCGTACCTTGCGGGCTCGAAGGAAAGAAGCGCAAAGCGCGTCGACATGACCCGGAAATGGACCCCGTCGATATTTACGGCGGGACGGACCAGCCCGAGGGTGCAGCGCCTTATCGACTTGAAGTACTGCTCCAGCAACAGCTTCGCGCAGACACGGGAACCGGCCCAGAGAGGCAGGTCCACCCACTGCACCGAGAACACCGACGCGTCAGGGAGCAGGATCTGCTGGCAGGCGATCTGCAGCTCGTCTTCTTCGGGCTTTGACATCACACGCTCCGGTAGGGACTGTGAAACTGCCGTCTAACATAACACGCAGTGCTGCCGGTCGCCACAGTAGACAGACGCATGCGCAACAAAGGGAGAGATCAATGGAAATGGTCGAATGGTCAGAAAGCATGAGCGTGGGAATCGCCAAGATCGACGAGCAGCACTGCAGGCTGATCCAGATGATGGGCGAACTCGATGCCGCTATAAGGGAGAAAGCCGGCGAGGAGATGGTCGAGGACATCCTCACCAACCTGTTCAACTATGCCCAGGTTCATTTCGCGGTCGAGGAAGAGCTCTTCAGGAAGCATAAGTACCCCGAAATGGCCCTGCACGAACTGGAGCACCAGAGGTTCATCGCCAAAGCCTTCGCCTTCAAGGAAAAGCTCGATGCGCGGAAGCCGGGGCTCTCGCTGGAACTTTTGACGTTTTTGTCCAGTTGGGTATTGAACCATATCGAACTGACCGACAAGCGCTACTGCAAGCACCTGCACGGCTGCGGGGTGAGCTGATACGGCGCACTTCCCGCGGCTCTACCCCTTTACGCAGATCGCGTACTTGAGATAGCGCCCCTCCGGGAAAGTGACCGGGTACGGGAAGTCCTCCGGCTGACCCGATAGCAACACCACCTGCAACGTCCCCCCCGCCTGAAGCGCGCCGCGGCGCAATTCCTTCAGGTAATCGGCGAGATCCACCTTCTGATGGTTCGAGGAAGCGATCAGCAACCCTCCCCCTTTCAACAATCTCATGGCGGCGGCGACCAGGTCCGCGGTCCCGCCGCGCGTGGTGAAGCGGCTCTTGGACGTGGTGGAAAAAGACGGCGGGTCCATGAGAACCACGTCGTAGCATTTCTTTTGCCGCGCCAGATCGTCGAGCACGGTCAGGCAGTCCCCGACCAGGAACTCGTGCCGCTTGGGGTTCAGCCGGTTGACACTGAAGTTGGAGCGGGCCTGTTCCATGTAGCCGGGCGAAGCGTCGACGCTGGTGACAAGGCTTGCACCTGCCGCAGCCGCGGCGACGGAGAAGGCGCCGGTATAGCTGAAGAGGTTCAAAAAGCGCTTCCCCTGCACCCGCGCCATCAGGTCGCGCCGGTTCTTGCGCTGGTCGAGGAACAAGCCGGTGTTAAGGCCGCGCTCCAGGCTTACCTGGAAGCTGAGCCCGTTCTCCAGCACCACGAGCGGTTCCGGAGCGGGTTTGCCCGAGAGAAGCTGCCCGTATTTTTTCCCCTCCCCGCCCGATTCCAGCTCCCGGGTGTTCTGGGGACGGCTCTTCTCGTAGATGCCGGCCGGCTCCAGCAACTCCTCTAGCGCCTGGGTTACCAGCTTCAGGTGCCTGCGCCAACCGGAGCAGTAGATCTGCACCATCAGGTAATCGCCGTAGCGATCTACCGTGATCCCGGGAAGGAGGTCCCCCTCGCCGTTGACCAGACGATAGGCGTCGGTGTCGACGAGCCCGGCATGGTCTCTTCGCAGGGAGATGGCCCGTTGCAGCCGCTCCTTCACCCACCCCCGGTCCAGGCGCATCCGTTCCCGCGACAGCACCCGCGCGACGATCCGGTCCTTGGGATCCAAGAGCGCCTGGGCCAGGAAGCGCCCCGAAGGGTCCACCAGTTCCACCAGGTCGCCGGTCTCGCCAGCCGGCCACTTTTTGGTATAGCTGTCGGCGATGATCCAGGGGTGCCCGAGCTCAATCATCCGTACCGATTCCGGCCCAACCGTGCATGCTTTCGACATCTTATCCTCTCAAAAACTCAAAAACGCTAATAGGCATCGCACGCGGAAGACGCGGACCAAAAACGATAACTTCGGATCAAACAAAACCACCTGCTCTGGCTTAATCTGCCGTTATCCGCGTTATCCGCTAAATCCCTGTTTGACGCCGTTGGCTGTATGAAAACTGAAAAAGGGCCGACCCCCCTGAAGGAGAGCCCGCCCCTCGCTCTAAAGGGGACAGGCTACTTTTTTCGGGAAAAAAGTAGCCTGTCCCCCTTTTATGCCGTCCCTTTTTTAGTGAACCTGGCCGGTCCCTGCCGCCTGCTGCGCTGCCGCAATCGCCGCAGCCCTCGCCTGCTCCAGCGCTTCCATCTCCTTCAGCTTCTCGCCCAGCCAGTAGTGCAGCTCGCGCGCGGTGTTGTAGTTCACTACCACGCCGTTGATGACCTGGCGCACCAGGCTCCGCGTAAGATCCGACGGCTCGACCTCGGTCTCGGGGCCGATGGTGCCGGCCTGGGTGATCTCGTGGGTGATGGCGTTCGGGAGCGGCTGGCGCTCCAGGTAGAAGTTCATCACCAGTTCGCCGCGCGGGGAGATGCCGCCGTGTGCGCCGTTCACGTAGACGGGGTTGTAGTCGTATTGAAAAATGTATTTAAAGGTCATTTCGTTTTTCTTGTTGTTGGACATGGTGCTCTCCTTTTTCAATGGGCATTGTAAAACTGCATGCGCTTTATAGCATGGAGCGGCGGCCCAGGCAAACAAGAATCTGACCCGAGCTTAATCTTGGCTCTCTAAAGTTCAGGCATGATGGGTTTTGGAGAGGTAGTAGTCGTAATCCCCCTCGTAGAGCCTCATCTCGCCGTGGTCCACCTCGATGACGCGGTCCACCAAAAGGCGCAGGAAGTGGCGGTCGTGGCTCACCAGGATGACGGTCCCGGCGAAGTTGTCCAGGGCGTTCAGCAGTATCTCGCGCGACCGGATGTCGAGGTGGTTGGTCGGCTCGTCCAGGACCAGGAAGTTGACCGGCCGGGCCAGGAGCGTGGCCAACACCACTCGGCTCTTCTCGCCGCCGGAGAGGTTCTCGATCCTCTTGTCCACGTCGTCCCCCTGGAACAGGAAGGAGCCTAGCAGGTTGCGGATCACCCCGATGGTCGCAAGCGGTATCACGTCCTGCACCGTTTCGAAGATGGTCTTCTTGGGATCGAGGATCTCCATGGCGTGCTGGCTGAAGTAGCCAAGCTCCACGTTCGCCCCGAGCGCCACGCTCCCCTGGCTCGGATCGGTCTCGCCGGCGAGCACCTTAAGGAAGGTGGATTTCCCCGCGCCGTTCACGCCGACCACCGCGATCTTGCTGAGCCTTTTGATGATCCCGGTGACGCCGGAGAAGATCGGCTGCAGGCTCCCGTCCGGCTGTTCCCAGCTCTTTCCCAGCCCATCCATAGCCACCACGTCGTCGCCGCTTCTGGGGGGGGCTGCGAACTCGAAGCGGACCACCCGCTCCTCGGGCGGAATCTCGATGCGCTCGATCTTCTCGATCTTCTTCACCCGGGACTGCACCTGGGCCGCGTGGGAGGCGCGGGCGGCGAAACGGGCTATGAATTCCTCCTCCTTAGCGAGCATCTCCTGCTGGCGCTTGTGGCTCGCGATCAGCTGCTCGCGGCGGATGTCGCGCTCCTTTTCATAGAAGTCGTAGTTGCCGCCGTAGGTGGTTACCGTCTTGTTGGCCACCTCGATGACGCGGGTCACCACGCGATTCATGAAATCGCGGTCGTGGCTGGTCATCAGCAACGCCCCGGTGAATTCATTGGCAAGCCACTCTTCAAGCCAGATGATCGATTCGACGTCCAGGTGGTTGGTCGGCTCGTCCAGAAGCAATACGTCGGGCTGTAGCGTCAGGATGCCGGCAAGCGCCACGCGCATGCGCCAGCCGCCGGAAAACGATTCCACCGGGTTATGGAAGCGGTCCGGCCCGATACCCAGGCCGGTCAGCACCTCCTGGGCGCGCGAATCGAGATCGTACCCTCCCCGGTGCTCGAACTCCTCCATCGCGGAGCCGTAGCGCTCCAAAAGCGACGCCATGTCGTCGTCGGACATGGGGAGCCCCATCTGCTCTTCCATCTGCTTCAGTTCGGCGGCAAGGCGCACCGTCTCGGCAGAAACCGCCATCACCTCCTGCAGCGCGGATCTCCCGCGCATGTCGCCTATGTCCTGCGAGAAGTAGCCGATGGTGGTCTTCTTGGCCAGCGTCATCTCGCCGGCGTCCACCTCCTCTTCGCCGGTGATGATGCGAAAGAGCGTGGTCTTCCCTGCGCCGTTGGGGCCGACAAGGCCGGTCCGGGTGCCTGGGAGTATCTGGAAGCTCGCCTCGCGGAAGAGTACCTGCGAGCCGTGCTGCTTGGTGATGTTGGACAGATGGATCATGAATGCTCCTGGAGTTTGATCTTAACTGGCCAGCGTTAGCATGAAGAGTGTGCCAGTGACAACTTAATTTTTATCAAGGGAGCGATTGGGGCGGGTAACGAAGGGGTGCAACGATTTCGTCTTTTGGCGTAAAGATCGCACAGCAGGTGTTCAAAAGACGCACAGCCTGTATGAAGTTCAAGCGGAGGGAGATGCGAAGCGGACGGGATGTTCCGAAGATAATCTTTAATGATTACAGGAGAGGCCAGATCATTAATGAGAAAAAATGCGGTGCCACAAGGGTTTCGGCTCCCTTCCTGCTACATAAGGACAAGGCAGCGTAAACACGAAACCAGGGGGTAATGCATGAACATGTTCACCGCGATGATGGCTACCGTCACCTTGACCATGACTGCTGTTATGGCGCCAAGGATTTACCTGTCATGGCTCATGGCTGAGGAGCGCTGCCTTGAGGGAGAGATCGAGGAACTGCATGCGTTGCTGGCCGAGCAAAACGATTGGGTCAAGCGTCACTTCAGTTGCGGCGCAGCCGCTGTGGCCATGATCTGGATGGTGAAGACGTCCCAGCACGACCTGGAGGTCCCCGCCTCGATGGCAGTCGCGCTGGGGGCGTATGCGGTCATCTCGATGACGTTCGCCGTTTTGGAATCGCTGGTGGCCCAAAAGATAGCGACCTTCCTGCAGACGGTACCGATCCGGGTAGAGGTACGCGAAGAGAACTAGTGGTAGCACTTAGGCCTAGCGCCGCCTGAGGAAGAGCTCCACCGCAACCCTCAACAGGTTCGCCAGGTAGATGCAAAGGAACATGATGACGGCGAGATTGACGAAACGGGTCCAGATGGGATCGGGAACCGTCGTCACCCTGCCGAAGTTGTTGAAGAGGTACCATCCGCAGAGGATGACGCCTATGGCCGCGCCCCCGATGACGAAGGGGCGCCTGAGTTTGGAAACCTTCTTTTCCTGCTGCAAAACAGAACCTCCTTTTTTGGGCAGAGGGGCAAGGGGGACAGGCACCTGGCGGAGCCAGTCCCCTGTGGGCAGGGGGAGGGCACCTGGCGGAGCCAGTCCCCTAGCGGTATTCCCTCTCCCCGAACAGCGCCGAGCCTACGCGCACCAGAGTCGCCCCCTCTTCTATGGCGGCCTCGAAATCGCCCGACATTCCCATCGACAGTTCAAGCATCGAGACGCCAGGTATGGCGGCAGCCTCCAGCTTCCGGGCCAGCTCTCTTAGTTCCCGGAAATAGGGGCGCGCTCCCTCGGGGTCGTCGAAGAATGGGGGCATGGTCATGAGCCCCACGACGCGCAGGCTGGGGAGCTTGGCCACGTCGCGCACCAGTTGGAACAGCTCATCGCTGCTGGTCCCCCCCTTGGTCTCCTCTTGGGAGATGTTGACCTGGATCAGCACCTCGCAGACCTTTCCCAAGGCCCCCCACTGGCGGTCGATTTCGGCGGCGAGCGACAGGCGGTCCACCGAGTGGATCAGGTCGACCATCCCCGCTATCTGGCGCACCTTGTTGCTCTGCAGGTTGCCGATGAAGTGCCAGGAGATCTCCGGCGGCAGCTCGCCCTTTTTCCCCACCAGCTCCTGCACGTAGTTCTCGCCGAAGATCTGCTGCCCGCAGGCGAAAGCTTCCTCGATCGCCGCGGCAGGCTTGGTCTTGGAGACCGCGACCAGCCGGACCGCATCCGGTTCCCTCCCGGCCCTGAGCGCCGCCTGCCTGATTCGCTCCCTGATTTTCCCCAGGTTCTCAGCTACCGACATGCACCCTCCCTAGTTCCCCAGGGCCCCTATCACCCTCAGCGCGTCCACCACCTCGCAAAGCGGCAGGCCGACCACGTTGGTGTAAGAGCCCTCTATCTTCTGCACCATGTGCGCGGCGCCCCCCTGGATGGCGTAGGCGCCGGCCTTGTCGAAGGGGCAGCCGGTGGCAATGTAGTCCAGGATCTCCTCGTCGCGCAGCTTTTTGAAAAACACCTTGGTCCTGATGGCCTCTACCACCGCCCCCTTGCGCTCCCGGTCGTAGATGGCGAAACCGGTGACCACCTCGTGCGGCACGCCGGAGAGCTTTTTCAGCATGCGCTTAGCATCGGCGGCGTCCTTGGGTTTCCCCATGATCTCGCCGTCGCAAAGAACGATGGTGTCGGCGCCGAGGAAGAACCTCCCTTCGGCAAGTTCCGCCGCGGCGCGGGCCTTTCCTTCAGCGAGCCTTTGCACGTGATCGACCGGCTCCTCCCCGGGGAAGGGCTCCTCGTTTATGTCCGCCGGGACCACCCGGAACTGGATCCCCGCCGACTCCAAAAGCTCGCTCCGCCTGGGCGACGCCGAGGCGAGTACGATGCTGCTGTTCTTCATTCTTTTCTCCTTATTTCGCCTTGTCCCTGCCGCTGCATTTGCGGCACATCAGGACGAAGAGCGAGGTAGCCACCAGGATGACCATCCCCAAGGCGATATTCCAGTAGCTACCCTCCCACGCCCCGTAGACGAGGGAGGCTAGGGCCATGACAAAGGCGAACGCCTCAAGTGAGATAAGGCGCCCAATGACGCTGATCTCCTGCTGTGTCTTCTCCTTGTCTCCTTGCATGCCTACCTCCCGCCCGAAAGGGCTTGCCGAGGTGAACGATCAGGACAACTCCGGGAGCCACTTTTCCAACGCTTCCAGGCCCCGCTGCGCCAAAAGCCCGCGTTTTTCTTTCTTCTTGACCCGCCCGGGAAGGGAGGGGAAAAGGCCGTAGTTGACGTTCATGGGCTGGAAGTGCGCGGCCTCGGTGTTGGTGATGTGCCGCGCCAGCGCGCCGATAGCGGTTTCCGCCGGGGGGACTACCAGTCCCTCCCCCTGGGCGAGCCTTGCCGCGTTGACGCCGGCCACGAAGCCGCTGGAGGCGGACTCCACGTACCCCTCTACTCCGGTGATCTGGCCGGCGAAGAAGATCCTTTGGTCGCTCTTCAGCTGGCAAGTTGCCATAAGCAGTTCCGGCGCATTGATGAAGGTGTTCCTGTGCATGGAGCCGAGCCTCAAGAACTGAGCGTTCTCTAGCCCCGGGATCATCCGGAAGATCCGCTTTTGCTCGGGCCAGGTGAGCTTCGTCTGGAAGCCGACCAGGTTGTACATGGTCGCCTCGCGGTTTTCCTGGCGCAGCTGGATCACCGCGTGCGGCTCCACCCCCACCCTGGGATCGACGAGCCCCACAGGCTTCATCGGACCGAAGCGGAGCGTCTCCGGCCCACGGCTCGCCATCTCCTCGATAGGCATGCACCCCTCGAAATGGACCACCTTCTCGAAGCTCTTCGGCTCCACTTTCTCGGCAGCGACGATCTCGCGCACGAAGGCCTGGTACTGCTCCTCGTCCATGGGGCAGTTGAGATAGTCGTCGCCGTCGCCTTTGCCGTAGCGCGAGGCGCGGAAGGCCTTGTCGTAGTCGATGGAATCGGCCGCGACGATGGGGGCGATGGCGTCGTAAAAATAGAGGTAGCTCCCCGCGAGGCGCCCAATCTCTTCGGCCAGGAGGCCGGAGGTCAAGGGGCCGGAGGCGAGCACCACGATCCCCTCTTCCGGGATGCGCGTCACCTCTTCCCGGACCACCTCGATGAGCGGGTGACCCTCGATGCGGGAGGTGATGTACTGCGAGAAGAGGTCGCGGTCGACGGCGAGCGCCCCCCCTGCGGGGACCTTGGTCGCCTCGGCCCCCTCCATGAAGAGCGACTGCAAGCGGCGCAGCTCTTCCTTCAGAAGACCTACCGCGTTCTCCAGGGAGTCCCCGCGCAGCGAGTTGGAGCAGACCAGCTCGCTCAGCCCTGGAAGGTGGTGCGCCTCGCTGTAGCAGTTTGGCTTCATCTCGAAAAGGCGCACCTTCACGCCGCGCTTGGCCGCCTGCCAGGCGGCCTCGCAACCGGCGAGACCTCCGCCTATTACCGTTATTTCCTGCGTCATCGTTTCTCCTGAAAAAACTGCTCACGCAAAGCCGCAAAGACGCAAAGGGGAAACCACCGCAAAGAAAAGCACTATCGGCCCCTCTTCGCGCTGTTGTCGCCTTTGCGGCCTGTAAATGAAAGCGGGGTCCTAAGACCCCGCATCATGGTAGCACCTATAAACCTGCCCAGCCCGCTCTAAGACTGGTTGCTCTTGTAGTCGCACCCTTCCTTCGGGCACTTGAGGAACTCGCCCTCGCGCTTGTAGACCTTCTTGATCAGGAGCGGGAAGCCGCACTTCGGGCAGGGCTGCTGCACCGGGAGATCCCACAGGGCGAACTTGCACTCGGGATAGCGGTTGCAGGAGTAGAAGAGCTTGCCGAAACGGGACTTCTTCTCGATCAGCTCCCCCTTGCCGCATTCGGCGCAGGTGATCCCGGTCCCCTTGGGCTTCACCAGCGGCTGGATGTTCTTGCAGTTGGGGTAGGCGGAGCAGGCCAGGTACTTGCCGAAACGCCCGTCCTTGATCAGCATGTGGCTGCCGCACTTGTCGCAGACTTCCTCGGAAACCACGGGCTCGACCACCTCGCCCGTCTCCTTGTCCAGGGGACGGATGTAACGGCATTCGGGATAGCCGGTGCAGGCGTAGAACTTGCCGAACTTGCCGAGCTTAACCACCAGGGGCTTGCCGCACTCGGGGCAGACCTCGTCGGTCGCCTCGGTGGTGAGGTCGGACTTGTTCACCTCCCCTTCCTTCAACTTCAAAAGGTTGATGAAGGGACCCCAGAACTCGTGCAGCAGCGGGCGCCACTGCTTCTCGCCGCGCGAGACCATGTCGAGCTCTTCCTCCAGGTTCGCGGTGAAGTTGTAGTCGACGTACTGGGTGAAGTGGTTGGTCAAAAGGTCGGAGACCACCATCCCCACGTCCTCGGGGAAGAAGCGCTTCTTGTCGAGGCGCGCGTACTTCCTCTCGGTAAGGGTGTTCATGATGGAGGCGTAGGTGGACGGGCGCCCGATGCCGTATTCCTCCAGGGTCTTCACCAGGCTCGCCTCGGTGTAGCGCGGCGGGGGCTGGGTGAAGTGCCGCTCGGGGAGGAGCTGCTGTAGCTTGAGGATGTCCCCTTCGGCCAGCGGCGGGAGCAGGCCTTCCTTCTCCTTGTCCTCCGCCTCGTCGTCGACCCCCTCGATGTAGAGCTTCATGAAGCCGGCGAAGCGGATCACGGTGCCGGCGACCCGGAAGCGGAACCCTGCGCCCGCGCCGATATCCACCGAGGTCTGGTCCAGGAGCGCCTCGGCCATCTGGCAGGCTACGGTCCTCTTCCAGATCAGGTCGTAGAGCTTGAACTGGTCGGAGCTCAGGAACTTCTTCAGCTCGACCGGGGTCTTGGCGATGTAGGTCGGGCGGACCGCCTCGTGCGCTTCCTGGGCGTTTTTGGACTTGTTCTTGAAGAAGCGCGGCTTCTCCAGCGCGTATTCCTTGCCGTAGAGCGAGGTGATCACCGACTTCGCCTCTTCCAGCGCCACGTTGGAAAGGGCGACGGAGTCGGTACGCATGTAGGTGATGAGGCCGACGGCCCCTTCGCCGACGTCGATACCCTCGTAGAGTTTTTGCGCCGTGGACATGGTCTTCTTGGCGGAGAAGCCCAATTTGCGCGCCGCCTCCTGCTGCAAGGTGGAGGTGGTGAAAGGGGGAGAAGGCTGGCGCTTTCTCTCGCTCTTGGTGACCTTGTCGACCCGGTACTCGGGGTGCGCGGGTTTATCGACCACCAGCGGCGTTCCCTTCTCGTCCCCTTCCTGCGGCGGGAATTCCTTCCCCCCGAGCTTGGCGAAGTGCCGGAAGGCGGTTTCCTGGTCCGGGATGTCGAACTTGCCGAGCTTCTTCCCTTCGGCCTCCACCAGCGTCGCAGTGAGCCCCTGCTTCTTGGCGGTCTCAAGCTTCGCGGCGATGGTCCAGTATTCCTGCTCCTTGAAGGCCTGGATCTCCTTCTCGCGCTCGCAGATGAGCCTCAGGGCGACGGACTGCACGCGCCCCGCGGAAAGGCCGTAGCGGATCTTCTTCCAAAGAAACGGGGAGAGGGTGAAGCCGACCAGGTAATCGAGGATGGAGCGTGCCTGCTGGGCGTCGACCAGGTCCAGGGCGATGTCGCGGGGGTTCTCCACCGCATGCACGATGGCGTCCTTGGTGATCTCGTGGAAGACCACCCGCTTGATCTCGAACGGGAGCTTCTTCTTCCCGTCCAGGCCGAGCGCGGCCAAAAGGTGCCAGGAGATCGCCTCCCCTTCGCGGTCGGGGTCTGTCGCCAGCAGGAGCGAGGAGATCCCCTTCATCTCCTTCTTGATGGCGTCGATGTGCTTTTTGCTCTCGGGGAGGACGGCGTACTTCGGCTCGAAGTCGTGCTCCGTGTCCACCGACCCCTGCTTGCTGGGGAGGGCGCGCACGTGACCGAACGAGGCCAGGACCTTGTAGTCGTGACCGAGGAATTTTTCTATGGTCTTCGCCTTGGCGGGAGACTCAACGATGACGAGATTCTGAGACATGTGTCCACCTAGTATGGATTTTACGCCTTTGGGGGCAACGCCTCACGCAACTGCGAAGCGCTTGCCCGGGAGTTGGACTATGGCTCCCTTCATTTCCAAGCGAAGTAAAGTAGCGGAAACCTCGCTTGCTGTCAACGCGCTCTGCACGATGATGTCGTCGATCTGCAGCGCCCCCTGGCAAATGAGGGCGTAAAGCTCAGCCTCCTGCGGGTTGAGCTCGAAGCTTGAGGGCTTCGGGAGGGGAAGGTTCGCCTGCGGCTCCAGGCCGAGCTCCTCCAGGATATCCTCCACGCGCTCCACGAGCTTGGCCCCTTCCTTGATCAGGCCGTTAACGCCCCTGCTGCCGCTCACCGAGACGTTGCCGGGAACGGCGAAGACCTCGCGCCCCTGCTCCAGCGCGCAATGCGCCGTGATCAGCGAACCGCTCGCCTCCCCCGCCTCCACTACCAGCACGCCGCGCGACAGCGCGCTGATGATCCGGTTGCGGCGGGGGAAGTTCTCAGCCAGGGGCGGGGTTCCCATGGGGAACTCGCTGATGAGTGCCCCGCTCTCGGCGAGAGCCTGGTAGAGCGCCCCGTTCTCCGGCGGGTAGACGAGGTCGATGCCGCAACCAAGTACGGCGACGCTGCGGCCGCCTGCCTTGAGCGCTCCCCAGTGCGCCGCCGTGTCTATGCCGCGCGCCATCCCTGAAACGACGGTGACTCCCTGCAGCGCCAGGTCGCGCGCAAGTCTCGTCGCGGTGCAGAGGCCGTACTGCGAAGCCCGCCTGGAACCCACCATGGCGACTGCGGTTTCGCTGCCGGAAAGCGTCCCCTTGAGATAAAAATACGGGGGCGGGTCCGGGATCTCCATCAAAAGGCGAGGGTAGCGATCGGACAGGATATCGATGACGTCGACGCCCAAGGCCCGCACCTTCTCGCATTCGCTCGACGCCTGGTAAGCATAGTCGTGTCCGGCGATGGAGGCCGCGGCCTGCGGGCTCACTCCCCTGACTTCCGAGAGCTCCTGGAGGGAAGCCTTGAGCGCGCGCTCCGGCGTCCCGAAGCGGGACAAAAGCCGCAGGAAGGTGACGTTTCCCACCAGCGGCGCCGACTTGAGCGCGAACCAGTAGTAGTGATCCATGGGGTTACCCCCTTTGGCCAGCTACCTGTTTTTTCGCATCTCCACCCTGTCGCCACGGTACACGGTGTCGACGCTCTTGACGATGACGGCTGTGGAACTGTTGAGACCGGTGGAGACCACTACGAGGGCGCCGACCACCTCGACCGGAAGTTTTTCGATGCGGGTGTTGGCGTAACGCTGGTCCGGCGTGACGTCTCGCACGATGTAGAGCATGTTGCCGGGTTGAGCGCCCTGCGCCTTCCCAAGGTCCAGGAAGACCACGTCGTTCACAGCTATGGCAGTGTTCCCGGTCTGGGTCTGGACGATGTAGCCGACAAGGTCGCGGTCCGAGGACTTAAGCGGCACCGTCACCTTCCGGTCACGGTAAGGAAGCAGGAAGGAACCGGCGCTTATCTCCTGGTAAGACTTGGTGATGATCGCCTTGGAAGCCTTTTCCTCCACCTCGGAGAGTTGCAGCTCGCCAAGCGGCATGACCTGCTGGCCGAGGATGACGTTGGTGAGAGGATGGCTCACCGCCCCTATTTTCTTGAAGATTGAGAAGCGGTCGCCGGCGCTGGCGCCCTGGTCGAGGCCGATGTCGGTGTAGACGATGTCGTCGGTTCCCGCCATCTCCCGGTTCTGATGCAGCGAGATGATCAACCCCGCCGGGTTTGCCCCGTTCTCCAGCAGGAACCCTTCGCTCCCCGTGGTATTGAAGACCGCTGCCTGCGGGGCCTCTTCGCGCGCCGCCTCAGCCGCGGGCGCCTGCTTCGATGCACCCGGCGCCGGTTCGATCTCGATCCGGTCGCTGTAGATGCGCAGCCGCTGCCCGGGATAGATGAAATGGGGGTTGCCGATGGCCTGATTGTTGGCCCAGAGGTTGGGCCAATAGTAGGGGTCTTTCAGGAAGCGCTGCGAGAGTCCCCAAAGGGTGTCCCCGGGAACGATGGTGTAAATGGTGGGTTGTTCCTGTTCCGCTGCCGCAAGCTGCGCGGTGCCGGCCAGGCATAGAAAGAGCAGTGCCAGAGAGAAGATTCTTTTCATACGCTCCTTAAGGGGTCCCGTAGGGCCGCCCTCCTCCGAAGTACAAAGCTTCATGGCTACCAGTTACAACTGCGGAAATACCGTTCATTAGTTTTTTGAGCCTCCCATGAGGAAAAACCGGAAGGGGGCGGCTCGCAAAACCGCATGCAGCGGGGGCTCACAGATTAGAACCATAGGCTACTTCATCTTAATGCCCCAAAAAAATTTAACATAATTAAAGCCTTTTGCCCATCAATGTCAAGGGGAAAGCGCCTATTCGGAGGTTCATTATCGGTCCGGTATGTGCTACGGTGTGCCGTTGCCGCGGGGCGGCGAAACCGGCGCCACACGAGCGCAGGAGCAAAGGAGCTGAGCTTGACGGGAAAGAATCGGGAGAAAACAGCAGGGGAAACGGCGGCGGCGCTTGCCGGCGTGGGGCAGAAGCAGCACCAGGGACGGGTGAAGCCCGAGCTTTTGGCGCCTGCGGGGAACATGGAAAAACTGAAGGTCGCCATCCGCTATGGCGCCGACGCGGTGTACCTGGGGGGGAAATCGTTTGGCCTTAGAAACCTGGCCGGCAACTTCAGCCTCCCCGAACTCTCGCACGCAGTCGACTACGCGCACCGGCACGGCGTCAAGGTGTACCTGACAGTCAACGCCTTTGCCGACAACGGCGATTTGATCGAGCTGGAACGCTACCTGGACGAGATCCGCGAGATCCCCTTCGACGCCCTCATCGCCGCCGACCCCGGCGTCGTGGCGCTGATAGCCGAGCGCTGCCCCGGCCGCGACATCCACCTTTCCACTCAGGCCAACACCACCAACTGGCGCTCCGCCCGCTTCTGGCAGGCCCAGGGGGTGAAGCGGGTGAATCTCGCCCGCGAGATGTCGCTGGAGCAGATCGCAGAGACGGCGGGGATGTGCAACGGAATCGAGCTCGAAGTCTTCGTCCACGGCGCCATGTGCATCTCGTATTCCGGGCGCTGCCTCCTCTCCCTGGCCATGACCGGCAGGGACGCCAACAAGGGGGAGTGCACCCAGCCCTGCCGCTGGAACTACGCCATCGTAGAGGAGAGCCGTCCCGGGGAGTATTTCCCCATCCATGAGGACGAAAGCGGGAGCTTCATCTTCAACTCGAAGGATCTTTGCCTGATCGAGCACCTTCCCGAGTTGGTGGAGAGCGGCGTCCACTCCCTGAAGATAGAAGGGAGGATGAAGGGGATCTACTACGCGGCCAGCGTGATCCGCATCTACCGCGAGGCGCTGGACAGCTATTGGGAGGACCCGCAAGAGTACCGGCTGAACCCGGCGTGGCTGGAGGAGCTGAGCAAGATCAGCCACCGCGGGTACACCACCGGGTTTTTGTTGGGCAAGCCTCGCGACGTGGACCACGAGTACCTCTCGCGTTACGTGAGGAACTTCGAGTTTGTGGCGCTGGTCGAGGGGGAGGCGCAGGGGGGAGGGACCCTCGTTGCGGTGAGGAACCGGCTGCAGTTGGGAGACGCCCTGGAGCTCATCGGCCAGGGGACCAGCTTCACCCGGTTCGTGTTGCAGTCGATGGAAGACGAGGACGGCGTCCCGCTCCAGATAGCGCACCCAAACCAGCGTGTAGTCATGAAAGAGCTCACCGGCGCAGGGGAGTACGATTTGATCAGGCGAGAAAAACCGGAGAAGCTAAAAACCTAAAACGTTTGCAACGGAGAAAAATCTGAGAAAACCAAGACCTTACGGTTAAAACCTTAGCGGTTGGTTCTGCTTTTCCCAAAAAAAGTTTTTTGACTCTCTCAGGGTTTGGTCTTTTCTCAGAAGTCCTCAGCAGTTCTCCTTGTGAGCGGTTTTGTTTTTTGACTCTCTCCGATTTTCTCCGTGGCTAATTCTCGGGTTTCTCAGTTCCATACCACCATGTTCTTCCCGCTGTTCTTCGCCTTGTAGAGGAGCTGGTCGGCGAAGTCCAAAAGCTCCGGCGCGTCCATCCCGTCCCTGGGATAGGCTGCTACGCCGATGCTGATGGTCACCTTCCCCAAGGGCTGGGTCTCCCCACCGGGGAACGGGTGCTCCGCGACCCTGCGCCTTAGTTCCTCCGCCACGCCCAGCGCCGCCTCCTTGGGCGTCTCCGGGAGCAGCAGCACGAACTCCTCGCCGCCGTAGCGCGCAGCCGTGTCGCAAATCCGCAGGTGCGTCGTCATGAGCTGCGCCAGGGTCTTCAAAAGCGCGTCCCCCTGCGGATGCCCGTTGGTGTCGTTGTACCTCTTGAAGTTGTCGACATCCATGAAGATGAGGCTGCACTGCTTCCCGTAGCGCTTGGACCTGGCCACCTCCAGGGCAAAGGCCTCCTCGAAGTAGCGATGGTTGTAAAGCGCGGTGAGCCCGTCGTGCACCGCCAGCTCCTTGAGTGCCAGGTTCGCCTCCTTTAGCTCGGCGTTGGCGCGGGTCAATTGCTCCAAGAGCTCCCGGTTCTGAGTCACCAGGCGAGCCTTCTCCGCCGCCCGCCCCGCCACCGCGGAGATCAGGTCCAGGCTCTCGAACGGCTTCACCAGGTAGTCGTAGGCGCCGGCTCTGAGCGCGGTGAGCGCGCTGTCGAGCGAGGCGTGGCTGGTCATGATCACCACCTGGGTGTCGGGATTGTGCTCCTTGATCTCGGCAAGAAGCTCGATCCCGCTCATCCCCCCCATCCTTATGTCCGTGATCACGAGGGGATGGCTCACGCGCCTGAAAGCCTCCAGCGCCTCCTCGCCACTGGCCGCCTCCGCCACCGTGAAGCCGTCGGCGGAAAGAACCTGCGACACCACGCTTCTCAGGGTTTCCTCGTCGTCAACAACCAGTAAGTCCATGCGCGTCCTCCTTTAGCCATTGGCTGCCGCGGAGGGTGGCAGGGTGATGATGAAGGTAGTCCCCACCCCCTCCTCGCTCTCCAGGTGAATCTCGCCGCCATGATCCTTCACGATGCCGTAGGTGACCGAGAGGCCAAGCCCCGTCCCCTGTCCTGCCGGCTTGGTGGTGAAGAAGGGATCGAAGATCTTCCCCTGGATCTCCTTGCGGATCCCGGGGCCGTCGTCCGCCACCCGCAATTCCACCCCCCCCTTTTCCAGCCTGCGCGCGGAAAGCTTCACCGTCCCGGTCTTCCCGCTCATCGCCTGCTGCGCGTTGAGCATCAGGTTCATGAGCACCTGCTGCAACTGGTTCGCGTTGCCGCGGCAGGTAGGCATCCCCGGCTCCAGTTCCTGCTCCACCTTAATGCTGTTGATCCCCAACTGGTGGTCGACGATGGCGAGAGCATCCGCCACCACCTGCTGCAGGTCGACCTCGCTGAACTCGACCTGCTCCTGGCGCGCAAACTTGAGCAGGTGCTCGATGATGGTCTTGCAACGCTTGGTCTCTTTCTCGATGATCAAAAGGTTCTTCTCCAGCGGGTGCCCGGCCCCCGCCCCCCTGAGCGAGAGCTGGGTGATGCCGAGGATCCCCGCCAGCGGGTTCTTCACCTCGTGGGCAATCCCTGCGCCAAGCGAACCGAAGGCCGCCATCTTCTCCGAGTGAACCAATTGCCCGTAGAGGTCCTTGAGGGCCTTCTCGCGCACTTTCAATTCGGCGGCCATCTGGTTGAAGGACCGGGCCAGCGCGCCGATCTCGTCCCCTGATTCCGCCTTCACCTCGATCTCGAAGCGCCCCTGCCCCACCATCCGGGTCGCCTCGGAGAGCTTCTCCAGTGGGCTCGTGAAATTCCGCGACCAGAACTGGCTCAAAAGGGCCGCCCCCCCCAGAAGCGCCAGCGACAGTAGCAAAAGGTCGCTCAGCAGTTCGCGCGAGGTGAGGTAGGCGGCGCTCTTGGGTATCTCCACCCCGACCACCAGCCCCCCGAGCGAGCAGCGCGAGAATCCTCCCACCATCTCCTTGCCGAGGTTTTTGTACTCCATGGTCATCCCGGAGCTGCGCGGGGCCTTCACCCGGTTCCACCATTCGAGATTGGCTGCAACCCCAACCCGGTCCGGCGCCTTGTGCGCCAGGTAGCGCCCGGCCGAGTCCAACAGGAAGATGTCGAAGACCCGCGAGCGCTTGGCCAGCTCCTGCAACCGGTCCAGGCGCAGCACCGCCGTCGTTACCACCGGCGTCCCCCCCGCCGCAGGCTCGGAGATGGTGAGGGTGAGCGTGGGAAGCTTGCGCGAGAGCGTGGAATTCACCAGGTACACCTGCCCTGCCGGAATGGATTCCGGCGCCGGATGGGCGTGCAGGTTCGCCACTATCTCCTCTTTGGTCACCCCGGCCGCCTGCAGCGCAGCGCCGTCGTACACGGTCTGTTCGCCGCCCGGGCCGCTGCGGGTAACCAGCACGAAGTCGCGGAACTCCTCGAAAAAGCCCTGCAGCACCTGGTCCCGCCCCGAAAGCTCCGGTTCGGCCAAGACGCGGCCGAAGAGCTTCAACCGCTCCCGGTATCCCGCCAGGAGCGCGTTCGCCTCCTCCGCCGTATGCAGCACCACCGTCGAGGTGAGGTCGTGGATGTAGGCGGTCTTGTCGACCTGGAACAGGTTCGCCATGGTGAAGGTGATCAGGCTCAGCACCACCGACACCACCAGCAACTGGGAGAGGAGCATCTTGAACCTGAGCGGAAATTTTAATCTGGTATGCATCCGGTCCTCCTCTATCTGCCTTGCTGTCCGGCGCCGGTCCCGTAGATGACCCGGGAGGCGTAACTGGCGTTTCCTGCCTGGTCGACGGCCTCCACCCTGATCAGGTTGACGCCGCTTTTCAGCTTGAGATCGTGGGCAAAAGCCCTGTCGCCGGCGCCGGATACCTCGACGCCGTTCACAAACACCCTTGCGCCGGGCTCGACGTTACCGGTCAAGGTGAAGTTTCCGGCAGCGGCGCTTTCGGGCGGGAAATCCACCTTCAGTTCGGGCGGTTTCAAAAGCTGCAGCAGGTCGCAGCGCCCGGTGCGGCTGAAGAACCCTTCCCTGGCCTCCATGACCCCGCTCACCCGCCAGAAGTAGCTCCCGGCATCCAGGGTCCCGGTGACGAGTTCCGGCGCAGCGAGCTTCTTATCCAGCACCAGGCTCTTGAAGCGGGGGTCTCTTGCCAGTTGGAAGTGGTATTCGCCCGCCTTGCCGCTCCAGGAGAAGCGCACCTTGGGCGGAAGCAGGCGGAACCTGTAGAGGAGCTTGTCGCTTTCAAGCGACGGCGCCTCGGGAAGCGGCACCGCCGGCCCCGCCGCGACCCCCTTTCTCAGGGTGATGCCGTGGTAGGCCGGCACCCGGACCATCCCGTCCCTCCCCTGGACCCTGACTTCTCCGGCGTAGACGGCGAGGCTCGACGCGTTGCCGTTGGGGGTGACGCGGAAACGCGCGGCACCCGAAGCGACGCGGGCCAGATGCCCCGCCGTGGCGATCTCCAGCCGCAGTCGCTTCTCGTTGGAAAGGCTCCCCCGCAGCTCCCCTTCCACCTGGACCCGGTAGGCCCTAGGCTCCCCCTCCACCTTTTCGTTCAGGCGGGTGACCAGCACCAGTGAGTTGCTCCCAACGGTGAGGCGGTCGCTGGGGGCAAAGGACAAGGTGGCGCCGGAGCGGTCGAAGGTCTGCACGGCGTCGTTATTGTAGAGAAGCATCCCTTCCCGGGCTCCCTCCCAGGCGACGGAGTTGCCGCGCCTGAAACGGACGTCGCGCACAAGGGATTTTAAGGCCGCCTCCGGCCGCCGCCCCGCGCCGTCCTTTACCGGAAGCTCTTCCGCGCGGTTCGCCAGCATCTCCTTAAGCGGCGTGCCGGAGGGGAAAAGGGCGTAGAGAAAGACCATGAAGAGCCAGTAGAGCGCGAGGACCAGTAGCAGCGACCCCACCGTCTCCAAGGCAATCCCCCCGAGTTTACTGAAGCGGTCCCGGGCGCTCACCGCTCACCCCGGGCGGCAGGCATGGTTTGGCGCTCTGAGCGAAGCCGCAGGTTCATGAGTTTGGAGCAGCCGGAGCCGTTTCTGAGCACCACGCCCAGGACCTGGTCCCCCTCGGCAAGCGGGAGATCGAGGGTGAAGCGCCCTGCCTCGTCGAGCGGCACCTTCCTCCCCGCGAGTTCCATGGAGGTCCCCTCGACCGTTCCCGAAAGCATGCAGTGCCCCTTGCCGTCGGCATCGACCCTGACGCCGGAGGCTTCGGTGCCGTAGCCGACCAGCGTCTCGGCCGGCGGCCCGGTCACGGCCAGGTCGGGAAGCGGGAGCGAAGTGGCGAGGAAACGCCCCTGCGAGTCCCCCATCTCCAGGTCGAGATCGAGGGTGTTGCCCGGGAAGGTGGTGTCGAAGCGACCCAGGGGATCCACCGGGATGCTGCGGCCGTTGATCACCACGAAGGGTTTCGTTCGGTACCGGTCATCGGGAGAGACCGGATGCAGCTCTTTGAAATCCCCCTTCAGCTCGACGCGGCGGTTTAGCCTCCTGCCGGGGGTGGTGACGTTGTCGGCCACGGGGCGGGATTTTCCGTACCAGCGCCGCAACAGCCGCGAGCTGGCTATCCCTTCCTCTCGTACCAGGTAGTCGGCGGCGGCGTCGCACCGTCTCTGGGAGAGCGCCATGTTGTACTCCACGCTCCCGATGCCGTCGGTATGCCCCTCCACGATCACCTTTTCCTGCGGGCGCGCCCGCAGGACCCGCGCCGCCCCCTTGAGCAGCCGTTTGGCCTCCAGGGTCAGCTCGGAGCGGTCGAAGACGAAAGCGCCGCCGGACAGGGTGAGGAGTACCGCCTCGCGACGGTTCACGCCGAAGAGTTCGCGGCCGGTGCTGAAGATCGAGCCGTCCAGGTAGGTGACCTGCAGTTGGTACTGATAGATCTCGCCCTGTTCCACCTTCCGGCGGTCCGTGTCGCCAAGCCAGGGGATGCGCTTTGCCGGCGCCCCGGTCCCCTCAAGCGTGCGCAGCGCCTCCCCCTCGCGGTTCATCACCTTGAGCGTCCAGGAACCGACTTGTTCCGGCTGCTCCACGCTCACCAGGAAGACCAGCGGCGCAAGGAACCTTCCCCCCTTGAGCTCCAGGGAACCCAGGTGTTCCCGGGTCAGCGTCACCTCGGTGGAAGGAAGCTTCGCCCGTTCGCCGTTGACCAGGAGGGTGAATAGTTCCGCGCTCCCGGAGAGAAGCAGAGGCTCGTCCAGCCGCTCCGCCCTTACCAGGAGCGCCGGCACGGGGGCCGCGGGGGGGGGAACCTTGGCGACCGGGGCTGGGGGCGGAACCGGGATGGGGATCACCTTCGCCTGCTGCGACTCGAACATGTCCTCATCGAACTTGACCTTGATGCCGACAAAGGGGCCCTGCCCCTGGAAGGTCTCGCCGGTCAAGTCCCGGTCGTCGAGCCTGGCGAAGTTGTAGCCGGCGGAAAGGACCACGTTTCTATAGACGCGGTAGCCGGCGCTTCCCACCGCACCCAGCGAGTGCATGCGGGCGTCGTACTGGTTCATGAGCTTCAGGTAGGCCGCGATCTCCCAGCGCTCCGCCAGGTCGTAGGAGAGCCCGGCCAGGACCAGGTCGGTGTAGCTCTGCATCATCCCCCCCACCCCGTCGGCCCAGCTGAGCTTCCCGGCGTATTTCCCCTGGGCGCTCCAGCGGCTCACGATCCTGTAGGTGGGCTCGGCCGAGAGGATGACGCTGCGGCTTTCGAAGGAGCCGGGGAGGCTTCTCCTGTCTTCCACCTTGTAGCGCGCCAGGGTGAGAAGCTGCAGCGGCTGCCCCGCCAGCGGGCGGAAGGCGCTCCCCAGGTAGCCGTCGAAGATGACGTCGTCGCCGGCGTCGGCGTCCCGGTCCCAGAGCGAGAGCTTCCCCAAGAGGGTGAGCGAGGGGCTCATCTTGTAGGCGGCGTTCGCGCCGTAGAGAGAGGCGGTCTCCCCCGGGCCGGTCCTCACCTCGTAGCGGCCGGAGAGCTTCAGGTTTTTGGCCCGGAGGTACTCGCCCCCCAAGGTAAAGGCGGTGCGGGTGCCGATATTTCCCTGCACCGTCTGCACCCGCTCCAGGGAAGAGTTCAGGTAGAGCCCCTCGGCGGCACGGTAACGGCTGCTCAACCCGACGATAGCCTGCCCCCTTTGCTGCGACAGGGCGTGCTCGATCTGGTAGCCGGTTCTGGAATCGAGGCTGAACCCTTCCCGCTCCATGAGCCGCGTGTTGAGGTCGACGTTGCTCTGCTGGGAGTAACCGGAGGCGCCAGAGGACATCTGGTAGCCGGTGGTGAGCCGCATCCGGTCCGAGAGCCTGCTCTCCAGGCCGAACAGGGTGGCCTGGCGGATGAGGGGGGAGCCCTCTTGGTACTCCTCGGCGAGGAAGGCCTTGGTGCGCTCAGTGAGCCGGTAGTCGAGCTTGGCGAAGGTCTTTGTCTGGTAGTCGGCGACGCCGGAGGCGGATAGAAGCTGCTCGCGCCTGAGGGTCGCATCGAGCTTTTTGGTGAGGGGCGCGAAGACGCCGGCATAGACCAAGTCCGATTCCTCGGTCCGTCCGTCCCGCTCCTCCCGCACCACCTTGACGCCCCCCTCCAACTGCAGCAGGGAGAATTTCTTCACCATCCCCGCGTGGTTCGCGAAGAGTTTCCGGTCCCCCAATTCAAAGCGGTGCAGGAAGCTCTCGGCGAAGACGAGGGTGTCGGCGCCGACACGGTAGTCGGCCCGGCCGCTGTACTTCTCGGTCCCAAGCTCCGTCCCGGTCATCGAGGTGTTGAAGAAGTCGGACTCCACCTTCCGGTAGTAAAGGTTCAGAAGGAGGGGGTCGATGGGGCGCGCGGCGAGCTCCGTCTTCCAGGCACTCCCCCTGCCGCGTTCCAGGTTCTCGCTGACTGCCCCCTCCCCCTTCAGGGTCAGGCGCTCCCCCAGGCGCAAAGCGGCGTCCAGGCCGAAGAGGGTGTTGTCCTGCCGCGCCTGCTCCTCCACCACCGCGGTGCCGCCCAAATGCGAGCCGTTTTCGCTTCTGACTTCGGCGCGTCCGCCGTAGACGTAGCGCTCCTCCCCGGGGCCTGAGGCCTGGTAGTTGACCACGATGGTGACCGGGTTCAGGAACTGGTCCAGGGAGGGGACCGGCTCCTTGAAAAGGATGGTCCCGGCCTGGTAGTCGATGGAATAGTCGGCGTAGCGGACCTTCTCGGTGACGGCGATGACCCGTTCGGTGTGGTAGCGGTCGCGCACCTCGATGCGCACCCGCTCGCTGTTCTCGAAAACGTCCCGCCTGGAGAGGAAATAGTGGCCGGAGGTGCCGTTGCCGGGGATGTCGTCGCGCGTCACCGTCTCCTCGGTGCGGCTTTCGAACCCTTTGACGGTAACCGACTTGGTGTTGACCTCGAATTTGGCGCCGTTGAGCGCCCGGTCGTAGCGGGATAATTCGTTTTCGGAGAGGTCGGTGCGGTAGTCGCCGGCCATGAGGTAGGAGCGGCCGCTTTCCAGCTTGAGGTAGATCTTGCCGCGCGACTCCGCCTCGTACCCTATGTCGGTGGCGTCGCCGTAGACCGGGTAGTACTTCTCCGGGTCAATGGCCTGGAACACGCCGTCGCGGCGTTCCTTGTCCGAATCGTAGGCGGCGGTCAGGAGGTACTTGCCGAGGATCTTTCCGCGGGTGAAGAAGGCGAGCCGTTCCTCGTGGAAGATACCCTCGTCGAAGCGGTCGTCCTTGTCGATCTTTTCCAGGTTGCCGCTTACCGCCTTCCCCCCCAGGGTGAGGGAGCCCAAGCCGACCAGGATCCAGTCGCGGCGGTCCGGGCTGAAGAAGAGGTCCGCCTGGGCGGCGCTGCCGTTGTCCGCTCTGGCGATGAGGAGGTCGTCCCCCGTGGCACGGCCGGAGCGGACCTGGAAGACGCCGAGGCCGTCGGTGACGCGGATCTGGTGGCCCGGGAGGGCCGGGTCCAGGTCCGGCTCCAGCAGGGTACCTTTGGCGAGGAAGAGGGTGACTGTTGTCGAGCCGGGGACCCGCCTGCCGGCGGAGTCCAGGAGCTCGACCTTGAAGGGGACGGTGGTTTTGGCGTCCGCCGGAAGCTCAACACGATGAGGGGTTAGACGGAGCCGGGCTCCGGCGGCCGGTTCGGCGGCCGGAGGCGCCGACTGCGTCGGACTTGGTGGACCTTGTGGACTTGGTGGACTTGATGGAGCTGATGGTTGCGGTGTCGGCGCTTCCGGGTTCGTCGCGAGCGCGAAGTCGCCGCGCGCCGGGCCGCCGAAGGGGACGGTGATGAACTGCGACCACCCCACCCCGGCAAAGGCGGTGTTGTACGGCACGGACACCAAACCCGGGTCGAGGGTGGATCGGTCGAGCTTTAAGACGTGGTCGCCCGCGGAAACCCCGGTGAAACTGTACTGCCCTTCCACGTCGGTGAAGACGAAGGAACCGTCTTCCAGGTACACCCGCACCCCGGCCTCGCCCCGCTCCTCTCGATCCGGCACACCGTTCCCGTTGCCGTCATGGAAAACCCTCCCCATGATAATGGCCTTGCTCCCCAGTACGGAGCCCCTCACCTTGACGGAGGCGCTGGCGGGAGGGGAGACGACGCTGCCGCCGCTGGCTGGGGCCCCGGTGGCCTGGGCCCAGTTGACGGCGGTCCCGACGGGGGCCTCGGCGGAAACGACCAACCGGTAGTTGAGCACCTTGAAGGCTCCGGGCTCGAAACTACCCAGGTCCCAACTCAACTGCTGCCCCCCTCCCACCGGGTCCGCCACAACGAACCCGTCCACATGGCTCGACCCCTTCAGATAGCGGAAGCCGCGGGGAATACGGTCGGCTACCGTGACATGGTCCAAGACGCCGTCGCCGATGTTCTGCACGCGCACCGCGTACGACACTATGTCGCCAGCCTCGGCTGAGCTGCTTCCCGCAGTCTTCGTTACCTGGAGCAATCTGACCAGCACGGTGTTGAGGGTGCTGTTGCTGAGGAAGGGCGCCGCATTCCCAGCAGTGGAGACCCCGGCGGTGTTGACGATGGAGGCGTTTCCCGGGGCGTCGTCCCGGACACGGGCCTGAAAGGTGATCTCCCCGCTGAAACCCGCGGGGAGCCACGGTATGTCGAAGACGAGCGTCCGGGTTGCGGCGTCGAAACTGACGGTTCCGGGAACTCCGGCAGGAAGCGCCGCACTCCCCGGCTGGTATTCGAGAAGGGCGTCCAAAGGATCGACCACCCGCACACCGGCCACGGGCGCTCCTCCGCTGTTCCCAAGCGAGATGCTGTAGGTGAGAACGGTCCCGGGAAGTACGCTCCCCACCGGTGAGACGGCCTTGAGGAAGGAAACGCCCCCCGCCGGCACCTGTAGCTGGTTGGTCAGGCTCGCGCTTCGCGCCGGCACCAGCACGGAGGTGGCGCTGACAGCGATCAACGCCACCCGCCCCTCGCTTCCCGCCGGCGGCGTGGCCCTCAATACCAGCTCGACGGAAGCGCCGGGTTCAAGGGGGCCTATTACCTGAAAGCCGCCGGCGTCGGCGGGAAGCGGGGTCACGGCGTCAGCGGCGTAAAAGCGGAGCAGCGGCGCCTGCCCGTTCTCCGGCAGCGCCGCGTCGCCTGCCGCAGCTTTCAGCCTGAAACTGTCGGGGAAGTTCCCCCGGTTGGTGAGGGTGTGACGAAAATCGACTGGGACAGTGGCGTTGGTGGTGGCGGTACGCGGGGGAACCAGCTCCGGGTCGGAAAGGTCCTTCACGCTCACCCGGGTCTCGTTGGAGCGGACCTCCCGAAGACCTGGGGTGGCGAAACGTGCGTTGAAATCGTGCCTGATGACGGTCCCTGCCGGGGTAAGCGAAAATGCAGTACCGGGAAGGGCAAGCAGGAGCGCGAGCGTGATCAGGCGCAGCCCCCCCCACCTCCTCCTCTTCTTGCCTGCAGCGATCGCCATGCGTTGCCCCAGTTCACATCGTCATTCGACCTGCGCTTTGAAGAAAAGATAAACCGTCTTTCCGGGCGTGAGTGTGCCGCCGGTTGTCTCGCTGGCACCCTCGCCCAAAAGGGCGACGATGCTCCCTGCGGTTCCCCAGGCCCGGCCGCAGTGGGCCGCCGGGCAAGGTGCCGCTTCCCCATCGGCGGCCAGGGCTACCACCAGGGAATCGGGGTTCAGTTTCAGCCCGGCCGGCAGCGGGCTCTCGACCCGCACCGCGGTGGCCGGGGCCGACCCGCTGTTGGTGATCGCCATCCGGTACTGCAGCAGGTCACCTGGAACGGCGTCGACGGTCGATGCGAAGCCCCCCCCCTTGCTCAGGTTGCGCACGCCGTCGGAGAGCGTGAGGACGGCGGCCAGGGCGGTGGTGGTGACCTGGTCGTTACCGCTGGCCCCCTCCCCTGCAACAGCCAGGCGCGCATCCGCCCGGGCGCCGTCGCTCCCAGACTCGGGTATGGCGACGGCAAGGAAGAAGCGATGGGAGGCACCTGGGGCGAGCGGGCCGGTGGAGACGCAGCGGTTGCTTTCCCCGGTCTGCCTGACTCCGTCACTTGCAATTCCTCCTCCCGCCCCGTCGTCCGCGTAAAGGGTCCACGGCCAGGGGGCGCCGCTCTCCAAGGAAAGAGCGAAGCTGTTCACAGCGTTGCCGACATTGGTGACGGTATAGGGATAAATCACCAGGGAGCCTGGCGCACCGAAGCCATCGGGGGGCGCAGAAACGGTGACCGCGGCGGTGAGGCCGCAGGCGACGGTCTCCGTCTTCACCTGGTCCGCCCCGGCAGGATCAGCGACGGAAACCGCTGTGATTGGGACGCGGTAGCTTGCCCCCTGGGTGAAACGGTCCAGGGTCACCTGCACCAGCAGCACGGCGGAGGCGCCTGGGGCAAGGGCTTCGGTTCGGTACCCGCCTGCGGCGAACTGGGCCGCCCGCTCCACCCCTCCCTGGTCGCGGTAGCTCACCGTGAAGCCGCTGCCGCTGGCCGGGCCGGTGAGGACGAAGCTGTCGGCCTGGTCGCCCGCGTTCTTCACCTGGACCCGGAACTGCGCGGGGTACCCGGAATAGGAACCCTGCGACTTCGACTGGATCACGGCTGTCGTCTCGAATATCCCGGCCCCCACGTAGGAGGAATCACCCTCGTTGGCAAGCCTCACCATGAGGTCGGCCTGGTATGCCGCAAAGGCCTCATTTCCCATGAGAAGCAATAAAAGCAAAGCGCAGCAAAGCTGCGCCAGCAGGAAAGACGGGCATTTACCCCTTGCTCCATATTTATTAATATTAATTAACGTCATAACTTAGAAAAATAACAGAGGATCGAGGAGAGGCAAGAGCCAAAGAAAATTTGTCTTTTCACCAGCCAGATGATATGTAGATGCGACCCGAAACGAGGGTCAACCCGAAGTGGACAGGAGAGCCTGAGAATGGGACAGCCGGCATCGAAATATACGGAGACGGGGAGCCGCTACTATAAGCTCGCGAACCGCGACATCGTCTACCTGAAGTCCATCCTGGAGGCGTACGAGGGGCTCAACACCATGAGCACCATCGACGGCAAGCGCGGCCTCATCCGCGTCAGCTTTCCGCTTTGCTTCGCCGGCGACGTAGAGGCGCTGATGCAGGAGATCGCCAAGGAGATCGAGATCGCCGAGGTGAATGAGGAGGGTGAACCATGCTCGAAACCATAGACGCCGCAGCCATACTGCGCCGCGCCCTCTCCGCCGGCGGCGAGTTCGCGGAGATCTATTACGAGGCCGGCGCCTCTACCGCGGTCGTCTGCGAGGACGGCAAGGTGGAAAGGGTCCTCTCCTCCGCCGACCGAGGCATCGGCATCAGGGTGATCTCCGGCTTCTCCACCGCCTACGCCTATACCAACCAGTTGGACCAGGAGTCGCTGCTGCGCCTGGCCGCCACGGTAAGCCGCGGTGTGCGCGGCGGCGTGCCCCACGCCGAGTTCAACCTCTGCGAGCGCAGGGTCGCGCCGGGCTTTGCCATCGGCATCCGACCCGACAGCATCGAGCTGGCCCAGAAGGTTGCGCTGGTGAACCGGGCCGACAGGGCGGCGCGGGGTTTCGACAAGAGGGTGCGCCAGGTCATGGCGATGTACCGGGATGCGCAGACGAAGGTCCAGACGGTGAACTCGCTGGGGGAATTTCACGAGGACAACAGCACCGCGACCGTCTTCATCGTGCAGGCGGTGGCGCAGGAAGGAAAGGTGACCCAGACCGGCTACGAGCCGGTGGGCGCTGCGCGCGGCTTCGAGCTTTTCGACGCCGCTTCCCCGGAGGATCTGGCGCTAAAGGCGGCCGCGCGCGGGGTGATGATGCTGGGAGCGCAGAAAGCCCCCTCGGGCCCTCTGCCGGTCGTTCTCTCCAGCGAGGCGGGGGGGACCATGGTGCACGAGGCGATAGGGCACGGACTGGAAGCGGATCTGGTGCAGGCGGGGACCTCCGTCTACCGCGGCAGGATCGGTGAAACGGTCGCCTCGGAACTGGTCACGGTGATAGACGACGCCACCATCCCCAACGCACGCGGCTCCTTCGCCTTCGACGGCGAGGGTACCGCGGCGCAAAGGACCGTGCTGGTGGAAAACGGCGTCCTCAAGGGTTACATGTACGACCGGCTCTCGGCCATGAAAGACGGCTGCGCCTCCACCGGCAACGGGAGGCGGGAGTCGTACCGCTCGCGCCCCATCGTCCGCATGACCAACACGCTCATCGCCCCGGGGAAAAGCGACCCGGCGCAGATCGTCAGGAGCGTAGACCGCGGCCTTTTCGTGAAGCGGATGGGTGGGGGACAGGTGAACACGGTGACCGGGGACTTCGTCTTCGAGGTATCGGAAGGGTTCCTGATAGAAAACGGCGCGGTGGGAGAGCCGGTTCGGGGCGCCACGCTCACCGGAAACGGCCCCGAGGTGCTCAGGAAGATAACCATGGTGGGGAACGACCTGGGTTTCGGAATCGGCACCTGCGGCAAGGACGGCCAGGGGGTCCCGGTCTCCGACGCGCAGCCGACCCTGCTCATCTCGGGGATCACCATCGGCGGCGCCGGGTAAGACAAAAAACGTTTAACAGGGATAAAGGGGATGCAGGGGATAATCCCAGAACAAAAGGATTTTTTCCGCTCTTACCTATGGCTTCTCGTTTTTATCCCTTCAATCCCCTTCATCCCTGTTAAGTCGCCTTTATGGTTTCTTGGATTTCCCCTCCTTCAGTACCTTCTCCAGAAGGCCGAGCTTTGGTTCGATCCCCTTCCCCAATGAGATCTGGGGGTTGGACGGGGTCTCGCCCCGCTCCTCCTCCCACTTCCTGATGGTCTCCCGCGCACGATCGAAGGCCGCCGTGAAGGAGAACTCTTTACTCATGGCGCCCTCCAGGAACGCCTCCCCGAACCAGGTGAAATCCTCGCCGAAGCCGCAGCCGAAAGACTCATGGGTGGCATCCGCCGCCGTCATCACCAGGGTCCCGTCGTCCTGCAGCGGCGGAACGAAGCCGCCGGAGAAGCAGGCCGAGACCACGACCACTTTCCATTTGATCCCGGCCAAGGCCAGCTCGCGCTTCAAGAGCTCGGGCGTCAGCTGCTTCAGCTCCAGTGGGGGGTTGTTCACCGCGAGCTCGTGGTCTCTGGAGCCGTGCGAGCTTAAGTAAAGGAAAACCAGGTCCTCGTCGCGGTTCATCACTTCGCCTATACGCACCAGGGTGCGCTCAAGGTTCCCAGCGCTGGCGAAGGGGAGCGTGGTCGCGCTCTGCGGGTTGTTGGCCAGAAGCACCGACCGTCCCGAGGTACCGAAGCGCCGGTCGAAGAGCCCCTTGGCGTAGTTGAGCTCCTTCAGGAACACGTCCTGGGAGGCGTCGCCCGCGAAACCGACGAAGTAGATGTCGGTGACACCGGGGCGACCCGGCTTCAGCGCGGCAAGCTCGCGGTCCAACAGCTTTGCCTGCGCCGCGAGGACCTCGTCGGTCAGGCTCAGCTCGCCGCTCTCGCTCTCCTGGGCGGAACTGGCCCAGAGGTCCCCCCGGGGAAAGTACCAAAGCGGGGGGAGCACCAAAAGAGCGAAGAGCAGGGGAAGCCTGAGCCGGCGCAGGCCCCGCGCCGGATCGATGCGGAACAAAAAGAGGAGCGCCGCGGCTCCCCACCACCAGTAGAAGCGGTAATAGTGCGGAGCGGTGAGGTAATCCTGGAGCCACTCGAAATGGCGCAGCTGCGCCACCGCTTCCAGGATGGAGTGGCAAAACTCGATGGGGATGCTGAGAGCTATGAGAGCTGCGGCGACGGCGGGTGCCGCCCCGCAGCGGGAGAGGAGCCTTCCCGCAACAAGGCCTATAAGGAGCAACAGCGGCAGGTGAAAGAAGAAGCCCGGGAGCGAGGAGTAGGAAAAATACCCCCCGGTCCCGACCAGCACGAAGGAACAGAGGAGGTTCAGCGCCAGGTCCGTCAGCACCAGGAGCACCAGGCGCGCGGAAGTGGCATCCAGCCGCTCCAGGTCGGAACGGAGCAAAAGCGAGAGGCGGGCGCCGCCTTTAAGGTCGCATAGCAACCCGGGCAGAAGCCCCTTGTTCCCGCCTTCGGCAGGGGGAGCAGCACCTCGCTCCGGCGCCGTTTCCCATCCCTTTTCTTCGGCGGCCACGCCCTCTTCGGCCCCTATTTCTCGCTGCTCTTCGCTTTCCATGATCGAGAATACTACCACGACGTCCCTCTTCTCAGCCTGGTTTGACCCGGCTTTACTTGATTTTATTAACATTTTTGTTTTTTAACGCAGCTAATCCTGTTACCATTGCAGGCGCCTCGACCGGCGTACCGCCTTGGGCTCAGCAGACACTACAAAGTAGCAGAGAGGTCAAAACATGCCTAGCCAGAAATGGACGAAATCGAGCTGGCGTTCTTTTCGCGCCTTGCAGCAACCGGTGTGGCCAGCGGGATCGGCGCTGGAGGAGACGCAGAAGACGCTGTCCCAGCTCCCGCCGCTGGTGTTTGCAGGCGAGTGCCAGACCCTGAAGGCGCAGTTGGCCGACGCCGTGGAAGGTCGCGCCTTCGTGCTGCAATGCGGCGACTGCGCCGAGGATTTTTCCCGCTGCACCGGCCCGGACATCAGAGAGCTCTTGAAGGTGATCCTGCAGATGTCGGTGGTGCTCGCCTTTGCCGGCGAGAAGCGGGTCATCAAGATAGGGAGGATCGCCGGGCAGTACGCGAAGCCGCGCTCGTCCGACACCGAGATGGTGCACGGGACCGAACTCCCCAGCTACCGCGGCGACATGGTGAACAGCCCCGACGCGAACCTGGAGGCGAGGACCCCCGATCCGCGCCGGATGCTGGAGGGGTATTACCGGGCCGCGGCGACGCTGAACCTGGTCCGCTCCTTCACGCTCGGCGGGTACGCCTCGCTGGAGCGGGTGCAGGCCTGGCACCGCGCCTCGCTCGACGCCCTTCCCGCCGGGCAGAAGTACGAGGATCTGGTCCGGCAAATCTGGAAGACCATCAACTTCATGACCGCCATTGGCCTCGACCCTCAGCACACCCCGCAGTTGAACCAGGTGACGCTCTACACCTCGCACGAGGCCCTGCTGCTCGACTACGAGGAGGCGCTCACCCGGATGGATTCCACCAGCGGAGGGTGGTACGACTGCAGCGCGCACATGCTCTGGATCGGCGACCGCACGAGACAATTGGACGGGGCGCACGTCGAGTTCCTGAGCGGGGTGAGAAACCCGCTGGGGATGAAGGTGGGGCCGAGCTACGACATCGACACCGTGAAGGCCCTGGCGCAGCGGTTGAACCCGGACAACGAGCCGGGGCGGCTCACCCTGATCACCCGCTTCGGCGCCGACAAGATCGATTCCTACCTCCCCAAGCTTTTGAAAGAGATGAAGCAGGAGGGTTTCAAGGTGGTCTGGAGCTGCGACCCCATGCACGGCAACACCTACCAGAACGAGTACGGTCAGAAATCCAGGAAGTTCGAGGACATCCTGCGGGAGATCAAGAATTTCTATCAGATACACAAGGCAGAGGGGACCGTCGCCGGGGGTGTGCACCTGGAGCTCACCGGCGACCACGTCACCGAGTGCACCGGCGGCAGCCGTCAGCTTTTGGACAAGCACCTGCACCTGAACTACCAGACCAACTGCGATCCGCGCCTGAACGCCGAGCAGAGCGTGGAGCTCGCCTTCGAGCTGGCCGAGATGCTGCACCCCTGCAAGTGAGGCCGGGTGCAGCTTGACCCGCCTGTTAACGCCGGCAGCCGCAGGAGACCGGGTGCAGACGCCGTTTTTCAGACAAACTTCGTATTCAAGAGGTGGAGCCATGAGGATAGAGATCAGCAGCAATAACCCGCTGGAGCACGCCACTCCCGCCCTGGTCGTCGGCTGTTTCGAGGACGAGAGGGGCCAACTGTTCCAAGAGTGCGACGCCGCCCTAGGCGGATGCCTGGGACGCCTCGCAGAAACACGGGAAATCACCGGCAAGCCGGGGACCACCCGCCTCCTGTACACCCTGGGGAAAATTCCGGCCGAGCGCCTGCTGCTGGTGGGGTTGGGTAAGAAGACAGAGCTGACCCGCGAGCGACTGCGCCAGGCTGCGGGGCACGCCATGCAGGCGCTGAGAGCGGCGCGGGCGGCTTCCTTCGCGACTGCCCTCCCCTTGGCCTCTTCACTCCCCAGGGCAACCGAATCAATAGCAGTCGGCACCCTTCTCGGGAGCTACAGCTTCGATCTCTACAAGACCAAGGATATAGAACAGCACTTCGCCTTCGACGCCATGACCCTGCTGGTGCCGCAGCCGGAACAGGGCCAGGCAGGTAGTATTGCGGAACAGGCAGCACAGCTCTGCCGCGGGGTCTGCCTCGCGCGCGACCTGGTGTCGCACCCGGGTAACGTGGTGACGCCCGGCTACCTGGCGCAGGAGGCGCGGAGGCTGGCGGCACGCCATGCCTTGGAGTGCAAAGTATACGAGCAGGACGATCTGGAGTCGCTTGGCATGAACGCCCTTTTGGGGGTGGGAAAGGGAGCGGCGGAACCTCCGCGCCTGATCGTAGTCCGCTACCGTGGCGACGGGGCCAAGGGGCGCCCGGTGGTGCTGGTCGGCAAGGGAATCACCTTCGACTCGGGCGGGATCTCCATCAAGCCGGGACCGGGGATGGAGGAGATGAAGACGGACATGGCGGGAGCCGCGGCAGTACTCGGGACGCTGGAGGCGGCGGCGCTTTTGCAGCTGCCGGTGGACCTGGTCGGCGTCATTCCCACGGCCGAGAACATGCCCGACGGCAAGGCCTTCAAGCCCGGGGACGTGCTGGCCTCGCTCTCCGGGACCACCATCGAGATCACCAACACCGACGCCGAAGGGCGGCTGATACTCTGCGACGCGCTCCACTTCGCCCAAAAGTTCAAGCCAGCTGCCATGATCGATCTCGCCACCCTGACCGGCGCCTGCGTGGTAGCCTTGGGGCACGAGGCGAGCGCCGTTCTCGGCAACGACCAGCGATTGGTGGACGCACTGAAAAAGAGCGGGGACGAAACCGGGGAGCGGCTTTGGCAGCTGCCGCTTTGGGACGAGTACGGCGAGGGAATGAAGAGCGACATCGCGGACTTAAAAAACGCCGGGAGCAGGGACGGCGGAACCATCAAGGCAGCCTGGTTCCTGAAGCAGTTCGTGGGTGAGACTCGCTGGGCCCACCTGGACATCGCCGGCACCGCCTGGAGCGACAAGGCGCGCCCTTACTCCCCCAAGGGGGCCACCGGGGTGGGCGTGCGTCTGCTGATCGAGTACCTGCGCCAGAAGTAGCTTGGAGCGGGGTCTATCCCCCCTCCCTTTCCTTCCTGGGCCAGTGGTGCAGGAGCACCGGCACCAGGGCCGAGAGGGCCAAAAGCCCCATGGCGAGCATCGACTTCCCCGACCAGAGATCTGATGCCTCATGCACCCGGCGCAGCTGCGCGCCGGTGAAGGCGTAGATCGCGGAGCCGGGTAGCATGCCGGCGACAGTGGTCCAGGCGAAGGTCTTCAGCGGTATCCTGGTCATGGCGGCGCCGTAGTTGATGACGCAAAAAGGGGCGATGGGGAGGAACCGCAGCACCAGCAGGTAGTGCGGACCGTGATGGGACATCTCCTGGTTGAAGCGCGTGAGCTGCTCGGCGAAATGCCGCTGCACCCAGTGCCCCAGGAGGAACCGCCCCGCTTCGAAGGCGGTTATAGCGCCGGCGGTCCCGGCTATGGTGACGTACAGGGTCGCGGGGAAGGTCCCGAACAGCATCCCCCCCGCCAAGGTAAGCGCCAGCGCCCCCGGCAGGAAGAACGCCGTCATGAAGAAGAGGGTCAGGTAAAGCAGCACCGCCTTATAGTAGTGCCTGTGCACCACCTGCAACAGGTAGTCCCTGTGCTCGCCGGCATGCCTCACGCTGAATCCCTCGTCCTCCAAAAGCCAGAGCGTGGCCACCGCAGCCCCCACCATCAGCATCAGGATAACCACCTTCATCGCCCTTCGCTTTCGACTCATAGCCGCCCTTTCTGGCCGTTTCGGCCGCGTCAAATCCGCCTTGCGGCGGCGTTGACATCCTTTTTCCGCTGGGTACCCTATAAAAGTTTTTTAATGCTATATAAATTTAGCTCTCCTGCAAGAAACCTGCGGCCGAGCGGGGACCGGCGATGCGAGTCCACCCATGTCACGTACCTTTTCCGTAATGACCTACAACGTACACAGTTGTATTGGCACGGACCGCCAGCTTTCACCGCTCAGGATCGCCGAGGTGATCGACCGGTGCAACCCGGACATCGTAGCGCTGCAGGAGCTCGATGCAGGGCTGCCGCGTACCGAGATGATCGACCAGGCGCACCTGATAGCCATGACCCTTGAAATGTCGTTCCATTTCCATTCCTCCATCCATCTGAAAGAAGGGGGGTACGGCAACGCCATCCTGAGCCGCTCCCCGGTGCAGCTGATCAAGGCAGGCGCCGTCCCCACCGAACCGCTGCACCCTTCCTTTGAGCGCCGCGGCGCGCTCTGGGCGGAGGTGGAGCTGCATGGGGTGAAGATCCAGGTATTGGCCACGCACTTCGGGCTGAACCGCGGCGAACGGGTACGCCAGGCCAAGGCCGTCACCGGCCCCGAGTGGCTCGGCCACCCCGAGTGCCTGCCTCCGGCGGTTCTCTGCGGCGACTTCAACGCCCTCTTCGGCTCATCGGTGTACCGGCTCCTTGCCCGGCACCTGCATGACGTGCAGCGCAAGGTCAAGGGGCGCCTCCCCCGGGGGACCTGGCCCGCCCAACTCCCCTTCATGCGCATCGACCACCTGTTCGTCACGCACAACCTCAAGGTTCGCAGCGTCAGCGTGCCGAGAACCCCGTTAACCCGGGTCGCCTCGGATCACCTGCCGCTGGTAGTCACGCTGGAGCTGCCATGAGCGTCTTGAAGCCGGGCCAGAACTGCATGGGGATCTATGAGGCCGACAGCACCGGCGTGCTGGTGGATGCCTGCGGTTACTATCGCGCCTTCTACCAGACGGCGCTCTCCGCCCAAAGCTACCTGCTCCTCGCCGGATGGCAGTTCGATTCCGAAGTGAAGCTTCTGCGGGGCGAGGAGGAGACAGCCGCCGGAGAGGTGCGCTTCCTGCAGTTTCTGAACGCCCTTTGCCAGGCGAACCCGGCACTGCAGATCTACATCCTTGCCTGGGACTTCAGCGCCGTCTTCTCGCTGGAAAGGGAATGGTTCCAGAACATCATCTTCAACTGGTCGGGAAACGAGCGCATCCACTTCCGTTTCGACAGCGTCCACGCCTACGGCGCCACCCACCACCAGAAGTTCGTCATCGCGGACGGCGTGCTCGCCTACGCGGGGGGGATGGACATCTGCTCCTCGCGCTGGGACGACCGGCGCCACATGCGGGAAAATCCGCTCAGGGTCGACGTGGACGGCACCCGGTACGGCTCCTACCACGACATCCAGACCTATCACACCGGCGAGGTGGTCGGCGTGCTGTTCGAGCTGTTCCGGCAGCGCTGGAGCGATTCCGGCGGCGCGCCGCTGAAGCTCCCAAAGGCGGGCGCCCTGACGCCGCAGGTTCCGGCAGAGGCCTTCATCCTTCCTGCGGGCCGCGTGGCCCTCAGCCTCACCGTGGCCCCGGCGCCCCAGACCACGCAGCAAAAAATCAGCGAGATCCGCCGCCTGTTCGTCGACGCCATCATGTCGGCGGAGCACCTGATCTACCTGGAGAACCAGTATTTCAGCTCGCAAGCCATCTACTGGACCCTGGTGGCGCGCATGACGCTTCCCGACCGCCCCCGCCTCCAGATCGTCATGATGCTCCCGGACCGGCTTCCTCTGACCGAGGAACTCTTCTTGGGGCTCCCACAGATGAAGATGATCCGGTCGCTGCAGTTGGTGGCCGAGAAGAGCGGGCACCAGCTATGCGTCTACTCCTCGGCGGAGATGGACCACGGCAACCGCAAGATGACCTTCATCCACTCGAAGCTTCTGGCGATCGACGATCGCTTCCTCACCATAGGCTCGGCCAATGCCACCAACAGGAGCATGGGGTTGGATACCGAGCTGAACCTGAGCTGGGAGGCAACCGGCCCGGAAGATCCACTGGTGCCTGCGATCCGCAGGCTGCGCGCTTCCCTTCTGGCAGAACACGCAGGGCTTGCCGGTTCCGATGAAGAGGAGAAGTTCGCAGAGGTGGAGAACCTGACCCGGCACCTGGAATGCCTGGCCGACGACCACGAGGCGCGCCTTTGCCGGTACCAGGCTGATCCGACGCTTGAGAAAAGCGACTGGCCGGACGCGCTGGAGCCGATAGCGCGGGTAGTCGACCCGGAGCAGCCCATCGACAACGAGTTTCTCTTCGAGAGCATCTCCAAGTCGGAGCTAGGCTCCTTCGCCAAGGGGATCTTCAAGCTGAGCCAGATGATGATAGGCCTGTGATGAACTAGGAGGACAAACCGGAAAAGGAGGTAGGCAGATGGCTGAAGATAAAGAGAAAACGGCGGTGGAAACGGACCGGCATGAGTGCGACGTCAGGGTGTGGTGCCCCTCCTGCAAGCGCTCGGACTACACGCAGGACGGGGACAAGTACCTCTGCGCCGCCTGCGGTAAGATCATGAACCTGCAGCACGAGATGCACCACGAGCACTTCCCCCACCTCTCCGGCGGCGAAGACGAGATGAGCTGATCCCAGTTCCCTGGGCAAAAAAACAACCCCCTCCGCAATGGAGGGGGTTGCTGGTTGAACCGAAAAGGGCTAGCGCGGCAGCCCCGGCCCTTCCCCCGACCCCACCGACTCGACCCGCGGCACGACGCCGGCAAACAGAAGCCGCGCCATGTCCCTCACATCCTCCGAGGTAACGGCGGCGACAGCCTCCAGCGAGACACCCACCGGCTCGGGCGCACCCAACAATGAGGTGGTGTTGGAGATCCTGCGCACCTGGGTCTCGCAGTCGTCAAGGGCCATGAGGCGCGCAGAGCGTATCTGCTCCTTGGCTGCGGCAAGCATCTCCTCGCTCACCTTCTCATCGCAAAACCTCATCACCTCGGCGTGGCAGACGTCGACGGCCTCCTGGGCCCGGTCCGCGCTGGTCCCGGCGTAGATCATCAGCGCGGCGGTATCCGTGTAGGAGGACATCATGGAGTAGACCGTGTAGGCAAGGCTGCGCCGCTCGCGGACCTCGCGGAACAGGCGCGAGTTCATCCCGGTACCGAGGATCTGGTTGAACACGGCGAGCTTATGGCGGTGCTGGTTTCCGGCCGGCGGCAGCGGATACCCCATGTAAAAGAGGGTCTGCTCCAGGGGGCGCGGGAAATGCCTGTTCTCACCTATGGCGCTTTGCCACCCCTGCTCCGGCTGTTTCACCTGGGGTGCCCCGGTCGGAAGCGCCCCCAGGGCGCGCTCGGCCTGATCCACCATCCGGTCGTGCTCCACGTTCCCCGCGACCGAGACTATGGTGGCGCTGGACAGGTAGTTGGAGAGCTTGTAATCCATCAGGCGGTTCCTTCCGATGGCCCCGATGCTCTCCGAGGTGCCGAGGATGGGGGAGCCAAGCGGATGCCCCTGCCAGAATCCCAGGTGGAACTGGTTGTAGATGAAGCGGCTCGGGGTGTCCTGGTTCATCAGGATCTCCTGCAGCACCACGGCGCGCTCCTTCTCCACCTCCGTCTCGGGAAGCCAGGAGTTGACGAACATGTCGGCAAGGATGTCGAAGGTCGCCGGGATGATCGAGGCGAGCGCGACGGCGTAGTAGAAAACCTCCTCCTGGCTGGTATAGGCGTTGGCCCGGGCGCCTATGCTGTTGAACTCGTCGGTGATCTGGTCGGCGCTGCGGGTGGGCGTCCCCTTGAAGAGGAGGTGCTCTATGAAATGGGAGGCCCCGGCACAATCGGCCGGCTCGTTCCTCGTGCTGCTGTCGTTCCTGATCCCGACGGCGGCGCTCTGCATGCCGGGGATCTGCTGGCTCACCACCCTGATCCCGTTGGAAAGGGTGGTCATGCGTACCTGGGGAGTACTTTGTGTGGTCGACATGGTTGCTCCTTGAAAGCTGTGGAAATCGCTCCAGTTTGGTTGGGCGCAATTATAGCATGTTGTTTGGGGCTAGAGGCGTCCTCCCCCGCCGGGCTTCAGCTGCCGGAGGGGAGGCAAGCCCAGGGGGGAGGCTTTCAAGGGGAAAAAGGAAACGGCGGTCGACGCAGCGTCATTTGAAGTCGGCGTACCTGGAGATTACGTAGTCCCTGTCCTTCGCGTCTTTTTCGTGGCAGCCGAAGCAGTCTCTTTTGCCGTCGAGCCCGGAAGGTTTCCCATCGGGGGTGAACCCGGCGAAGCGCCAGCCGCCGGTCTGCTGCTCTTTGCTGTCTTTTTGCATCACGACGATCATGTTTTTCTTGCCCGGCACCTTGTTGCCGTTTTCTTCCTTGATGGAGTAGTTCACCGCGACGAACCGGCTTCCGTCCGGGTAGGCCCCGCCGCTTTTGTAGCTTTTCATCGCCTTCTTGTCCACGTAGATGTAGTGGATGCCGTAAAAGAGCGACTTTTTGTCCGTGTCGATCCGGGCCTTGCTCTTCTCCCACTTCTCGTATCCCTTGGGAAGAGCGGTCTGCCCCGCCGCCGCTGCCGCCGTTGCGCCGAGGATGGCGCCGAGAACCATCAGGGAAATTGCCTTTTTCATGTCAAGCCTCCGCTTTGTGTGAATTTTAGTCCCGAAAACTGCCCAAAAATACCATACGCCCCCGCCCTTTCAAAGGGAGAGGCTGCGTTAATTCCTGTCCCCGCCCGGGCGTCCTACGCCGGCCGAGGTCGCGTTCGACCAGGGAAACTCCGCCAGGTGCGCCGCCAGTTCATCCTTGTGGTAGCGGTCCACCTTCTGGAAAAAGAGCACCGCCGCCATGGCAACGGGAAGGGTGTAGATGAAGAAGCCGGTGATGGCCATCAGCCGCTCGCCGATGTAGAGCGTGACCGTGAGGTTGAAGGCGACCACGCAGAGGTAGAGAAAGGGGCCGTAGAAGGCGCGCAAAGGGGGCGCGGCGACACCGGCTGGCTTCTCCTCCCCCCTGCCCCCGAAACGGTCGATCAGCTGCAAAGCGGCAACAAGCAGCGCGCTCACCAGCAGCCAGCCGAGATAGTTGGAAATGGGGATCCCGAAATGTGCTCCCACCTCTTTGTAGCCGTAGATCCTCCCTAAAAACCACCTGCTCCCCTGCAGAGCGACCGGGTCGGTGATTATATCCAGGAAGACCTGGAACAAGGAGGCGAGGAACAAGACGGAAAAGGAGCGTCTCAAGCGCCCTGTTTCCAGAAGCACGAGGTCCCGCCCGACCCGCTTGACCGGCCCTAGTACGAGGAGCGCCGTGGCGTAGCTGCAGTAGGTGAGAAAGACGTATGAGAGCGAGTCGAAGAAAGGGACCCCCGCCACCCAGAGTTCGCGGTCCCTTGTCGTGTCCACGTAGTAGTACCAGCCGTAGGGAAATCCGGTGTTGATGGAGCTGTACTCGGAGGCGAAGGCGATCAGGTAGCCGGCGACGGTGAAAAGGATCGTCTTTCTCCATCCCAGGTGCAGCACGGCCGCCACCAGGTAGGTCGCGAAGAAGGCGAAGACGTAGGGACGCATGGTGATGGTCCCGATGGCTATGTCGAGGATGTCTGTCACAGAAAGGCCTCCGAAAGATGCGGGATCTTAAAACCAAAGCATTTACCACAAAGGACACAGAGGTACACAGAGGAAAATCTGGGGAACTGCAAAGGCAAAAGACCTTGAGGTGTCTCCCCCGAGCTCTATTGCTTCTCTATGTGACGACTTTCACGGGAACTCAGCGCAGGATCACCTGCACCGGGAAATTTTCCTCTGTGTCCGCCTTGGCCTTGCCTCCGTGACCTCTGTGTTCCAGGGTGTTCGGGGGGTAAGGTCCGGGGCGTAAAAAGGACAGGCTACCGTTGCTGCAGTAGCCTGTCCCCTGTCTGCCGTCTTTTAACTTTAAGCCGGTTGTTTAGAAGAGCGTCCCCACGATGGAGCCGATGACGGAGATGGGGCCTGCGTCTCCGAGACCGTCCATGGCCCGCTCGGTCTTCTTGAGCGTGGCGGTGGTGTCGCGGTAGAGCTGGTCCTCGTTGACCAGTTTCCCCAAGGTCCCCTGGCCGGAGTTGATCTTCTGGGTGATTTCCTTCACATTTTTCGAGGCCTCGCGCAGGTCGGCATAGAGCGTCTCGTCGTTGATCAGCTTGCCCAGGGTCCCTTCGCCGCGGTTTACCTTGGCGGTGATCTCCTTCACGTCCTTCAACCCGGCGTTCAGGTCCTTAGCGCCTGACCTGAGGTCGGTGATGAGCGCGGAGGCATCGCGATAGACAGTGTCGTCGTTGACCAGCTTCCCGAGGGTCCCCTCGCCGCGCTCTATCTTCCCAGCCACGTTTTTCAGGCTCTCCACGGCGCCGCTTGCGTCATCGAAGAGCTTTCTTTCGTTCAGAAGCAGCGCAAGCGACCCCTCGCCGCGATCCATCTTGCCGGTGATGCTGTTGATGTTGGAGATGGACTCCCTCAGGTTGCCGCGGTTTTCGTCCAGCATCACCGAGATCTTCTTCAGGACTATGTCCTGGTTGCGGTCCAGGTTGTTGACGAACACCTTGGCGTCCTTCACCACGTCGCTTAAGTTGTCGACGATGATATCGATGTTGGCGACGTCCTTCCCTTTCACCACCCCGCCCGGCTCCAGCAGCGGCGCGTTCGACGAGCCGAAGGAAAGCCCCAGGAACTGGCCGCCCAGAAGGTTGGTGAGCCTCAATCCCGCGACGGTGTCGGTCTTGATCCTGGTACCGGGCTTTACCTCGAAGTTGATCTCTATCTTGTCGTTCAGGATGTTGATCCCCTTGATGCGCCCGACATCCACGCCGGCAAGCCGCACCGGGTCCCCCACCTTCAACCCGGTGATGCTGGTGAGATAGGTCTTATAGGGGACGTTCTTCTCGAACGGGTTCCACTTCTCACCCACCTCGAGGAGCACCCCCAGGATGATGAGACCGAACAGGAAGAACATGCCGACCTTTTTTTCTACCGAAAGAGCCATAAATCCTCCAAAAGACAAAACAGCAAAAGACCTGCAGCGGCGCGTCGAACCGGCCGCGGCCGGGCTGCTACAAAAGCACCCGGGTCAGGATGTAGTCCGCGACCAGGATCAGCATGAACGACAGCACCACGGACCTGGTGGTGGACTGGCCGATGCCACGGGCGCCGCCGGAGGTGCTGAAACCGACGTAACAGGAAACCAGGGCGATGATGGAGCCGAAGGCGACCGACTTGGTGAGGCCGATGCCGATCTCCTTGATCTTCAGCGCATCGGTGAGGCTGTCGTAGTAGGTCGCGTAGGAAACGAAGATCTGGGGGTGCAGGTTGCTGATCAGCGCACCCCCGATGATCCCGATCACGTCCGAGTAGATCACCAGCGCCGGGACGCAGACGATGCAGGCGATGAAACGGGGCATGGCGAGGTAGCGGACCGGGTTGATGTCCAGCGTCTTCAGGGCGTCAATCTCTTCGTACACGGTCATGACCCCGAGTTCGGCGGCCATGGCTGAGCCGCAGCGTCCGGCGACCAGGAAGCTGGTCATGACCGGGCCGAGTTCGCGCACCATGGAATGCCCGACGATGGCGCCGATGATGTTCTGCCCGCCGTATTTTTGCAGCTCGACCCCGGTCTGCAGCGCCAGCACCATGCCGACGAAAAAGGCCATTACCGAGGCGACCGGGAGGGTGTCCCAGCCTATGACCGCCATCTGGGTCAGGATGCTCTGCACGTTGCGCGGCGCCTCGCGCAGGAAGTAGATTATCTTCCACTGGAGGATGACCATCTCCCCCAGCACCTGGTTGAAATAAAGCACCCGTTTGCCGAGCGGTTCCAGAAATTGCGTCACTTATGCCCCCATTTGAGGCCGAAGGGGAGCCACAAAAGGCTCAGGTCCTCTTCTTCGCCGTTGCGCTTCAGGCTGATCAGCCCCTTCAACAGTTTGAGTTCCCGCTCCGACTTGGTGTTGCGGTAGGAGATAAGCGGGAAGAGCTCGTAGGCCAGCTCGTCGCCGCGCCTTTCGTGCCAGTACAGGTTCCAGAAAAGCGTGGAGGCCGAGTTCCCGGCCTGGTCCCAGCGGCGCTGGTAGATGCGCCACAAAGGCGCCCAGTTCTTCTCGATCCCTTCCTTGTCGAGTATGGATTCCACCGGCGCCGGAAGCGAGACGGAGGAGACCCCGTCGGTGGTCCTGTTGTAAAGGTAAAGAGGCCAGAGCGTGCTGCGCTGCCTGTCGTGGCCGTCCTTGGGCCAGTACTCGTGGTTGCTCCGGTACAAGAAGAAGAGGACGCGGTCGATCTCCTGACGGAAGATGTCGGATTTGATCTCCTCGTGCTTGTAGATGGGCCAGAAGTACCAGCTCTTCTCCCACTCGGGACGGGTCTCGTGCGAATAGAAGGGAAGGTAGGAATCCTTACTCCAGTTTTCGCCTCGCACCGTGCCGACCAGGGGCCAGAGGTAATTGACCTCCTCGTACTTCTTCTCGCGGTCCTCGGTGTAGCCGAAGAAGGGCCAGAGGTAGGTGCGCGAGGTCTTCTTGGGCGAGTCGGTCGAGGCGTAGAGGGGGAAGAAGGTCTTTTTCTGCGTCGGGTTGTCCGTGTCCAGCCCCGACTTCTCGGACAGGTAGAAAGGCCAGAGCACGAAGCGCTTCTGGTACACCCCTTCTTTTTGCGACTGGCCGTAGAGCGGGAACACCTCGAAGCCGTCTTCCTTATCCCCTTTTGTACTGGAAAAGATAGGCCAGAGGTAGTGCTTGGTGGTGGTCCCCTTTTTCACCGCCGAACCGTAAAGCGGAAACAGGACGAAGTGGTATTCGTCGCGCCAGAAGCGCTCATACGTGTCGCCGTAGAAGGGGAAGAAGGCGCGGTAAGGGCCGTACTTGGCAGACGTTCCTGAGACGTAGAAGGGGAAAAGCAGGGTCGACTTTTCCTGTTCCGCCCCCTCCTGTTTCCGGTAGGTGGTCTTGCGGAAGAGCTGCAGGGCCGTCGAGGTGTCTGACTCGGGGGTACTCTCGTGGTACGCCAGTGGGTAGAGGTAATAGGTGGAGTCCGCCTTCTCCGTCGTATGGCTGCTGGTGTAGAAGAAGGGACGGATGGCGAAGTCGGTATCTTCCCCTTTTTTCTGGTACTTCACGATGGGACCCAGAAGCGAGAGGTTGCTGAAGCCTTCAGCCGGGCTTTCCCGGTAATCCACGAGCGGCCAAAGGGTAAAGATGGTACCTTTGCCCCCCTCGACCGCACCCTCCCCCTCGTCGGCACTGCTTGAGCCTGCAAAGGCGAGCATCAACAAGGATGCCGTTATGAACTTCCTGAGAACTGGCATGAACCTCTTCTAGTAACCTTTCGTTAAAAGGACAGCACCGGATAGTAACTGCTGCCGTCGCACCTAGTCAACCAAAATATATGGTGACCGCCCCGCTGACAGCAGCAGACCTCGAAGGGTGATTATGTCAACAAAGTCGCGACTGTCAATCAAGAACGACAGGAAAACAATGAGGCAGGAAACCGTCGGGTCTCCTGCCTCATTGTTTTCGGACGCTGTTAGTGCCCTGCTGCTAGTATTTGCTGTCGGCGTAATCCACCCAGCCGCCGGCCAGAACCAGAGCTTTGTCAAAGGGAGAGATCTCGAACTGCATCGACTCCTGACGTCCCCCCCCCTTGATAGTGAGAGTGCCGTTTTCCACGTCTACGTCGACGGTGGCGTCGGCTGCGCCGGCAAAGCCGAAGAGGCGGTCGATCTGCTCAGCGGTGAGTTCGATGGCTGCCATGCCGCAGTTGAACATGTTCTGCCTGAAGATCCTGGCGAAGGACTGGGCCAGGACCACGTTGATGCCGTTCACCTCGAAGACCCAGGGAGCGTGCTCGCGGGAGGAGCCGCAGCCGAAGTTGGCGCGGGTCACCACGACGCCTGCGCCGTAGGTCTTCTCCGACTTGGCGTCGAAGCCCGGCAGCTTCAGGTCTTCGAGCAGGTAGGGCTTCAGGTCTTCCTTGGTGATCTCCGTCAGGTATTTTGCCGGGATGATCTCGTCGGTGTTTATGTCGCTACGGTCCAGAAAGAGGGCCGGGCCGCCAAATTTTTTCATATCTCATCTCCTGAAAGTCGAAGTTCGCTTCATGAGTAACGCCGCCGGTAACGGTTGGGCGTTAATCGTCAATTGTCAATTATCTATTGTCAATTGGTTACAGGTAGTTGCGCGGATCGGCGATCTTGCCCTCGATGGCGGAGGCAGCTGCCGTCGCCGGGGAGAGGAGATGCACCATCCCCCCCTTGCCCATCCTCCCCATGAAGTTGCGGTTGGTGGTGGAGGCGCAGACTTCGCCTTCGGCGAGGACGCCGTTACTCATGCCGAGGCAGGCGCCGCAGGTCGGGTTGGTGACGCAAAAGCCTGCGTCCATGAAGATCTGGATCAGCCCTTCGGCAACCGCGTCCTTGTAGATCTGCGGCGTTGCCGGAGAAAGGATGGCTCGTACGTGGGAGGCGATCTTCTTCCCCTTGAGGATCTGTGCTGCAACCCTGAGGTCTTCCAGCCGGCCGTTGGTGCAGGATCCAAGGTAAACCTGGTCCACCTGGGTACCGGCCATCTCGGTCACGCTCTTCACCTGGTCCGGTTTGTAGCCGAAGGTGCAAAGCGGGGCGAGGTCGGAAAGATCGAGATCGATCACCTGCTCGTAAGCGGCGTCGGCGTCCGAGCACCAGACGCTGTAGGCGGCAAGCGCCTCTTCCTTCGAGCCGAAGGATCCGGAGATGAAGGGCCAGAGGTAATCGACGGTGACCTGGTCCGGCATGCAGATGCCGGAGGTGCCCCCCGCCTCGATCGCCATGTTGCAAAGCGTCATCCTCGATTCCATGGTCATCTGGGCCACGATCGGCCCGCCGAACTCGATGACGCGGTCGGTGGCGCCGTTAACACCAAGGTGCCCGATCACGCGCAGGATGGCGTCCTTGGCGAAAACCCCTTTGGGGAGGGTGCCGTTCAGGTTGACGCGGATGGTCTTGGGCTCGCGGAAGGCGCATACCCCCTTGAGTATCCCCACTTCGAGGTCGGTGGTGCCGACGCCGGCGGCGAAGGCCCCGAAGGCGCCGTGGGTGCAGGTGTGGGAGTCGCCCATGATCACCGTGTTACCCGGGCGGATGAAACCCTTCTCCGGGAAGAGCGCGTGGCAGACGCCGTTGGCCCCGATGTCGAAGAAGTCCTTGATGTCGTGCCGCCTGGCCCAGTCGCGTAGCATCTTCGCCTGGGTGGCGGTCTTGGAGTCCTTGCTCGGCGTTACGTGGTCGATGACCGCCTTGATCTTGGTGGGGTCGAAAACTCTGTCTTTACCGCGCGCCATCAGATCGGCGATGGCGATCGGGGTCGTGATCTCGTGGCACATCACGACGTCGATGCTGAGCACCTTGGTGCCAGCAAAAGGCTCATCAACCAGATGGGCCGCAAATATTTTTTGAGCCGTAGTCATACCCATAAATAGCGCTTCCTTTTGCGATTGGATTGGAGGTTTTACCAATCGCCACAATAATAAAATACGCCCCACAAATCAAACTAATAATTGTTCAATGTTATTAAACATTTGCCCTTAGGATTCACCGTGCTATAATGGCCGCCTCATTCCAACAGGGAGCGCCTTTATGCAACTTCGTTTTAACAGAACAAACGATGAAATCGACCAGATGATCGACCAATTGATGGAGAAAGCCGGAGGGGTGCACCACCCGGATCTGGCACGCGAGATGATCATCTCCGCACTCAAGGCGGGGCAGGACACCGACTACCTGGCCGACCTCAAACTTCTGAGCAACACCATGAAGGAGATGCGCTACACCACGAAGATCTTCGCTCCCTACCGGCACAAGAAGAAGGTAACCATCTTCGGTTCGGCCCGGACCAGCCCCGAAGAGCCTATGTACAAGAAGTGCATCGACTTCGCCGCCCTTTTGGCGCGGAAGGGGTACATGATCATCACCGGCGGCGGCGGCGGGATCATGCAGGCCGGAAACGAAGGAGCCGGCAGCGAATCATCCTTTGCCGCCAACATACGGCTCCCGTTCGAGCAGTCAGCAAACCCGGTCATGCTGAAAAACCCGCGGCTCATCACCTACAAATACTTCTTCAACCGCAAGGTAGCCTTCGTGAAAGAATCCGACGCCATCGCGGTATTCCCGGGCGGATTCGGGACGCTCGACGAGGCGATGGAGGTATTTACCCTGATCCAGACCGGGAAGACCTCCCCCAAACCGCTGGTTCTCGTTGACGACGAGGAAGGGTACTGGGAACACTTCTTCAGGTTCATCAAGGAAAGACTGCTGGTTATGGGGTTCATTTCCGCAGAGGACTTCTCCATCTTCACCATCACCAAGAGCTATGAGGAAGCGGTCCAGGTCATCGAGGAGTTCTATACCAACTACCATTCTATGCGGTTCGTTAACGGCGAGCTCATCATCCGTCTAACGAAAATTTTGGCTCCCGAGCAGATCGAGATGCTGGAGAACGAATTCCCCGAATTGAGATTAGACAACAGCCGCATCGAATTAATTAGCGCCCGGCCGGAGGAAGCTGACGAGCCGGATCTCCTTGATTTGCCGAGGATAGCCTTCCACTTCCACCACCAGCACTACGGGCTGCTGATGGCCTTCATTAGGCGGCTGAACACCTTCTGAGAGGGCGATCATAAAAAAAGTGTTCTGAAAATATTTTCTTGACAAGGTTATTATACGATGTTAATTTTTATCCCAGCAGCTAGTTTCGGAAGTTGACAGCGTCGAAAAGCCAAAGGGTTCCAACCACTTTGCGCCGTTTCCAGCCTAGAAACTCTCCGGAAATTGCAGCATCAAACGTAGATCCGGCAGAGTTCCGGAGGTAACAAAAAGGAGGCAGGAAAATGGCACAGGGGAAAGTGAAATGGTTTAACGACGCAAAAGGATTCGGCTTCATCGAGCAGGATAACGGCGAGGACGTGTTCGTGCACTTCTCCGCTATCACAGGGGACGGCTTCAAGTCCCTGGCCGAAGGGGAGTCTGTTTCCTTCGACGTCACCAACGGGCCGAAGGGTCTGCAGGCAGCCAACGTGAAGAAGATCGGCGCCTAACAGTCGGCACAAATGCAAAAAGGCCCCGCCGGAGCGATCCGGCGGGGCTTTTTTTGTTCTTAAGAAACATCCCCTCCCAATTTGACCTCTGGACGCCCCTTCAACTACCCTCTCCCTTACCGCCGCACCCGGACCAGAGCGAGCTTCCTCCGCCTCGCTATCCCCGCTCCGCCCATCAGCAGCAGCACTGTCATGAGCGCTCCCGCCGGATGCTCGACCGACAGTACCACAGGCACCAGCATAACCCTCACCCCACCCTTCATCCATTCGTGCTCCGCGATGATCTCGGCGATCGGCGGGCTCAACCGGTAATAGAGCGAGACGAAGAGCCGCCCCGGCGCGTTGGTGAGAAGATGGCGGTCCCGGAATTGTCTCAGCTCGGCGACCTTGGGATGCAGATAACTCCCGTATGCTGCGGTGGCGATGAAGCACCCGCCGCCGCTTGAGCCTCCCCCGCTAGTAGAAGAGCTCTGCTGGACAGGGACAGTCAGACGGTTGGCATCAAGCGCAAGGCCGTCCGTACTGAGGGTAACGCCATCACTCACCAGACTCTCATCTACCGGGAAAGCTGGAGTGACGACCACTGGACTACCCATGTCACCATTGCTGTTATTGCAGATGACGAGGTACACCACATCACCGGCCTCAAACGACGGGACAGTGACGCTCTGGGACGATGCGTTGTAGGGGTACTCCGTTACTCCAAGGGAGTTAACCTTCTCTGCTGCTACAGCTATCGACGCGGGAAGAGTGGCGAAGTTAATTTGTAGAGAGCCACTTGGCAAAGACGGCTGGTATTTGTAAACCGCGAATGTGTAGCCAGACGGAAGATTAAATGAGGGAGCCTGGATGGAGCCGGATCCGGTAAAAGTCTGTGCCGGAGCGATAGTCGGAATTCGTGCAATATCACCCACATGGCTGAGCCAGTTCTGTAGCAACATCCTCTTTGCGAAACCGAAAAAATTATTGCCAAGATTACCCTTCAGTACTGTGTCAAGGACGGGTACTAACGGAACGTCAATACCGTCATTGACGGAAGTAGCACCAGCAGGTACAGGTTGATCTCCTATCTCTTTCCAGACAGAACGAATGGCAGTCCTGCTACCTTGAGTTTCAGCAATATATCTATTGAAAACCCAGCGACCGTACTTACTATTCCCGACTGCCTGCGCATTAAGAGGTATAGAAGAAGCATCAGGAAGGTAATCATCGATGTAAGTATAAAGTTGATTACCCGAGTCATAGACCTCGTCCTCCATCCAGGTTGAGGTCATCTCTGCAAAAATCATATTGAAGTATGCGTTGTAAGCGAACTGTATTGCGTGATGGAATTCATGAGCCGCTGTTATCCTAAGACTCGTTTTCGCATCATAGGGCCCTCCTGGCTGATCGACATACAGCCTTGAGGTGAAGGACCTGTCTATTATGATGTAACTGGGGTAGGACGTTGCGGTAACGCCAATATTGTCGTTCTGGGTATAGCCGTACACTGACTCAGCCACCAGGTCAGCTAGATAAATGTCATATCGAATACCCGGAGGAGCTTTATACCCCATTTTATTTATCTCAATGTCGTAAACATACTCAAAAACGCCAGCTACAGTCTCGACCCAGTCCGGCACCCCATTACCGTTAGCATCAGTAGTGTCAACCGCATTAGCACCAGTAGTGCTGTAGTGAATCGAAAAATGCCCTCCCACGGGATTACAGACATACGGCAAGGACGGCCGGGTAAGATATGACGCTAGAGCCTTTTTCGTAGAGGATTCAAGTTGCTTCCAATCTCTCTTTAGCTCACGGTATAAGGGAGTACGACATCGTTCTACCTTAACTGTTTGAGATTGGCTAACTGAAGACACCGCTTTGACAGAATGAACCTGCTGCGCGAACTTGGACAGGTAATAGTCATCAAGGGCTGCAGCGGAAGCGACCGCGGGAAGGAGCAGCGTGACGCAGAGCGCGCACAGAGTAGAAAACTTGGCCACTAGTCCACCATCCTTTTTCCCACCCTCAGTGGGAGTAGTCGGGTCGTTCCGCTCTCAATCTTGACCTCGACGCCTTGTTTGCCGACCCGGTAGATCCCGGTTGGCAGAGCCGTTGCAAAAAAACCATTTCCATCTGTCTGCACAGTCAGTATCGGCCTGTCGCCGGTTGAGATCTGCACCTCCTGCATCGGCACCGGATGGTACCCTCCTGCCGGTTTCAGCTTGCCGCCGTAGGACTGTACGTAGCAGATGCCGGCCAAGGCGCCTGTACCAACCGGCAGTTTCTTCGCCATGAGTTTCACTTCGCTAGTCTCGACCATCGGAACAACCCCGTCCTGGACCGCGACGAAGATTCCAGCCTCAGGCTTACCTGGGACAAATTGCCCACCCTCGAAATGAAAATAGGCCCACTGCCCGGCGGGTCGCCGCGCCAGCGCGCTGGCGTCAAAAGAAAACAGCATCACACTCAGGGCCAACAGCAACAACGAAGGGAATACTCTCATAGCAGGTACCATTATGTATCGGGTGACATGTCAAAATGGTTGAGAGAAAATGCTCGCTGGCAAGCCGAAGGAAAGCTGAAGACAAGGGAGCATTTTAAAAAGGGACATCGAAAAAACGCCTGTAGCATTACACAGGCAGCTGACAATTAACAACAAAAAAAGGAAGCCCCTGAGCGGGACTTCCTTTCTTGTCTCTGCCTGTGTCTGCTATTTTACAGCGTTTCCAGATCGCGATCGGTGGCGGAGTAGAGCCGGTTCAGCGCGTCGATGTAAGCCTTTGCCGAAGCCTCGATGATGTCGGTCGAGGAGCCGCGTCCGACCACGGGGGTCCGGTCCTCCTCGGTGATGCGCACCGTGACCTCGCCGATGGCGTCGGTGCCGCCGGTGATGGCGCCGACGTTGTACTGCAGAAGCTTCACATCGCGCTTGGCGAGCTTCTTGATCGCCTTCATGGTCGCGTCTACCGGCCCGTCGCCGAGCTCCGCCGCGCGCACCTGCATGCCGTCGATCTCCATCTGCACCGTCGCGGTGGCGACGGCGAAGGATCCGCAGGTGACGGTGATGTGGGAGAGCTTGTACTTCTCCTCGATGTTCTTCGCCTCGTCCAGCACGATGGCGTCCAGGTCCTCGTCGAAGACCTCCTTCTTCAGGTCGGCGAGGGCCTTGAACCTGGTGAACGCCTTGTTGAGCGCTTCCTCGTCCAGCTCGTGCCCGAGCTCTTCGAGCCTCTTTTTGAAGGCGTGGCGGCCGGAGTGCTTGCCGAGCACCAGCGCGCTCGCCTTGAGGCCGACCGACTCGGGAGTCATGATCTCGTAGGTGGACTTTTCCATCAGCATGCCGTGCTGGTGGATCCCCGCCTCGTGGGCGAAGGCGTTGGCGCCTACGATGGCCTTGTTCTGCTGCACCACGATCCCGGTGACCTGGGTCAGCAGGCGGCTTGCCGGGGTGAGCTGGTCGGTGACGACGTTGGTCTTGAAGGGGAGGATGTCGCCGCGGGTCCGGATCGCCATGACGAACTCTTCCAAAGAGCAGTTGCCGGCGCGCTCGCCGATGCCGTTGATGGTGCACTCCACCTGCCCCGCACCCGCCTGGACCGCGGCGATGGAGTTGGCGACGGAGAGCCCCAGGTCGTTGTGGCAGTGCACCGAGATGATGGCGTCGTCGATGTTTTTGACGTTGTCCTTTAAGTACTTGATGATGTTGAAGTACTCGAAGGGGATGGTGTAGCCGACCGTGTCGGGGATGTTGACCACCGAGGCCCCGGCGTCGATCACCGCGCCGACGACTTCGGCGAGGAACTTAAGATCGGTGCGCACGGCGTCCTCGCAGGAGAACTCCACGTTGGCGGTGTAGGAGCGCGCCCTCTTCACACCCTTGACGGCGCTCTCCAGCACCTGCGCCGGCGTCATCTGCAGCTTGTACTTCATGTGGATGTCGGAGGTCGCGATGAAGGTGTGGATGCGCCCCTTGTCCTCGGCGTACTTGAGCGCCTCCCAGGCGCGGTCGATGTCCTTGAACCCTGAACGGCAAAGGCCGGCGATCTCGGGGCCCTTGATGTTCTGGGCCACCTTCTTGACCGCCTCGAAATCACCCTCGGAGGCAATGGGGAACCCGGCCTCGATGACGTCAACGTTCAGTTTCTGCAGCTGCTTGGCGAGGCGAAGTTTCTCCTCGATGTTCATGCTGGCGCCTGGGGACTGCTCCCCGTCTCTGAGCGTGGTATCGAAGATCTTGATGGTTCTTGGTTCCGTGTTGTTCACGTGCGCTCCTCCTGTGTGAAGTTGGGCTGCATCAAATTTCCCTCCCCTGCCTGCCGGTCAAAGCAAGGTTCCCGGCAAAAGCCAGGGGAGGTTCCGCGAGCCATGGTTGCTGAAAATAAAAAAAGCCTCCGCCCCAGCAAGGGGCGAAGGCTTTCAGAAAGCTTCCGCGGTACCACCCTCATTCATCCGCATCATGCGGACCTCGTTTACCCTTTACGCGGGTGACGGCCACAGCTAGCACGCGCTACCGAAGTAGAACACCTGTTTCACTGCAGCGGCTCAAAGGCGAGTTCACCTTGCTTCCTCACCGGTTCGCACCAACCACCGGCTCTCTGAAGGGGAAGGGAAAGGCTACTACTCCTCATCACTGCCTTTACATTTCACGCGATAATAGGAAAAACCGCCGACTGCTGTCAAGCGGTTTTTCCGTTTCAATGATTAAAACGATGTTGGCGGCAGGCTGCGCACTCTCAGGAGCGGGCTCTAAATCGGTCCTGCGGCGGCGCTACTGCTGCCTTTTCATCCCCTCGTGCGCCCGGTGCATCGCCCGCTCCAGCCTGCGCCGGCGCGGGTAGGTGAGCACGAATCCGACCGGCCCCGAAAGGATGTAGCAGGTGAAGATGGTGAACAGCATGGTCACCGGCTCTGCCGCGATGACGATCAAAAGGAGCACCGCCAAGACCAGAAAGGCGAACGGCTGCCGCTTGATGAGGCTCGGGTCCTTGAAGGAGTTATAGCGGACGTTGGAGACCATGAGCAGCGCCAGGAAGTAGATCAGGACCAGGATCAGAAGCTTGTTGTAAGAGGCGGGCCAACCCATGTGGTAGAAGAAGAGCACCGTCGCGGAGACCATGCTGGCGGCGGCGGGAGTCGGAAGGCCTACGAAGCGCTTGCTCTCGACCGTGTCCACCTGCACGTTGAACCGGGCGAGCCTTAGCGCGGCGCAGACCAGGAACAGGAACCCGGCGAGCCAACCCAGCCGCCCGAAGGGGCGCAGGGCCCAGCAGTACATGAGCAGCCCCGGCGCAGCCCCGAAGGAGACCACGTCGGCTAGAGAGTCGAACTCGACGCCGAACTTGCTGGAAGTCCCGGTCAGGCGGGCCACCTTGCCGTCCAGGCCGTCGAAGATGGAGGAAGCAAGGATCCAGAGCGCGGCGGTGCGGAAATCGCCGTTGACGGTGGAAACCATGCAGTAAAATCCGGCGAAAAGGCTTCCGGCGGTGAACAGGTTGGGGAGGATATAGATCCCCTTGCGCATCCCTTCCCTTTCGACTCTAGGTGTTTCTTCACTCACGGCAGTATCCCCAGTACGGTCTCCCCTGCAACCGTTTTCTGTCCCATGATCACGTCTATCCTGGTCCCGAGCGGGAGGTAGATGTCCAGGCGCGACCCGAAGCGAATCAGGCCGTAACGGCGACCGCGGCTCAGGGAGTCGCCGGTCTTGGCGTAGCAGACGATGCGCCGGGCGATGAGGCCTGCCACCTGCACCACGACCATCCTAAGCCCTGCGGCCGTCTCCAGCACGAGTCCCTGCTGTTCGTTCTCGAAGCTGGCGCGCTCGTCCCGCACGTCGAAAAATTTTCCCTTGGTGTAAAAGCCGTCCACCACCTTGCCGCTGATCGGCGCGCGGTTCACGTGGACGTTGAAGACGGACATGAAGATACTGATCTTTTCGAACTCGCCGTTTGTGTGCGGCTCGATCACCTTCCCCAGAAAGATCACCTCGCCGTCGGCAGGGGCAACCACGGTGTTCCCGTCGCCGGGCGTCGCGCGCTCGGGGTTTCTGAAGAAGAAGACGGCAAACACGGTAAGTACGAAGAAGAGAGTGGCAGGGACGAAGAATCCGCAGTGCAGGAACTGCCCAAGCAGCGCCAGCAGCAAGGTCACTGCGGCGAATCCGGCTATGAAGGGGTACCCCTCTACAGCGATCGGGGTATCAGTGTTGCGCATCAATGTACCTCATTGTCAGTAGTATCCGACGCCATCGGCGTCGTGAGCGGATCCCGCCCGGCGTAAGGGCGATAAAAAGGCCGGATTCGGGCGGACTCCACAACAACGCGGGAGTATAGCCCGAAAACGGCCTTCGGTGCAACGAAAGATTAAAGAGAAGGCGCGCCCGCGGGCTACCCCTTCCACCCCTTGGCGCCCCGCCCGATCACGACCGGCCCGGTGCTGACCAGTTCCTTGAGACCTAGCGGCCTCAAAAGTTCAACCATGGCGCTGACCTTGGCCGGAGCCCCGGTCGCCTCCAGCGTGTAGGACTTCGGGGTGACGTCGATGACCTTGGCGCGGAAGATATCGGCGATCCTCAGCACCTCGGCGCGGCTTTGGTCCTCGGCCGAGACCTTGACCAGCACCATCTCGCGCTCGATGGCGTTTTCCGGTTCGAAGTCTATGACCTTGATGACGTCGATCAGCTTGTTGAGCTGCTTGGTGATCTGCTCGATGATCTGCTCGTCGCCGCGGGTGACCAGCGTGATCCTGGAAAGCGCCTCGTCATTGGTGGGAGCGACGGTGAGCGAGTCTATGTTGAAGCCGCGGCCGGAGAATAGGCCGACCACGCGGGAGAGAACCCCGAATTCATTCTCTACGAGCACTGCTATGGTGTGTTTCATAAAACCCTCCAAAGGCGGGTCTAAAGGCAATTGACAATTGATAATTGACAATTGACAACGATAAACAACGCGCCTTAAAGAACTGAAGACATCGACAATGTGCAAATAGCAATCGTCAACGACTATCTAAGTGAATGGAAATCCCCTTTAACCGCAATGACAGTAATAACTGACTGATGACTTTTCGTTGTCAATTGTCAATCGTCAATTGTCAATTGGGTCACGCCGTCAATTGGGTCACGCCGTCAATTGGTTCTACGACGCCAACACCATCTCGGTGAGCGACGCTCCGGCGGGCACCATCGGGAGCACCTTCTCCTCGCGGGCGACCTTGAACTCCATCAGGACCGGGCCGTTGGTGGCAAACCCTTTCTTGATCACCTCGTCGACCTCGTCGACCTTGGTGGCCTGGAGACCGGTGGCGCCGAAGGCCTCGGCGAGCTTTATGAAGTCGATGGGGAGTTCCATGCAGGTGGAGGAGTAGCGCTTGTCGAAGAAGAGCTCCTGCCACTGGCGCACCATGCCCAGGAAGTTGTTGTTCAAAATGACGATCTTCACGTTGAGCCGGTTCTGCACTATGGTGGCCAGCTCCTGCAGGTTCATCTGGAAACCGCCGTCGCCGCAGACCACCATCACCTGGCGCTCGGGGAAGGCCGCCTGCGCGCCCATGGCCGCGGGAAGGCCGTACCCCATGGTGCCGAGGCCGCCGGAGGAAAGAAGGGTCCTGGGTGTGGTGAAACCGAAGAACTGCGCGGTCCACATCTGGTGCTGCCCCACGTCGGTGGCGACGATGGCGTCGGGGTCGGAAAGGGCGCGCAGCCTCTGGATCACGTACTGCGGCTTGATGGTGGTGGTGGACTGCTTGTAGGACATCGGGTGCTTCGCCTTCCACCCCTCGATCTCGGCGGTCCAGGGGGCGATGGCGTCCTGGCATACCTTCGCGTCGGGGCAAACCTGCTCGGCCGCCTTCAGCATCTTGGCGAGGACGTCCCGGACATCCCCCACGATGGGGAGGTCGACGCGGACGTTCTTCTTGATTGAGGTGGGGTCGACGTCGACGTGCACGATCTTCGCGTGCGGTGCGAACGAGGCGATCTTGCCGGTGACGCGGTCGTCGAAACGGGCGCCGATGGCTATCAGGACGTCGCAGTTCGACACGGCCATGTTGGCGTAGTAGGTGCCGTGCATGCCGAGAAGCCCCAGCGACTGCGGATCGTTCTCCGGGAAAGCGCCGAGCCCCATGAGGGTGGTGGTGACCGGTATGGCGAGGCGCTTGGCAAAGGCGGTCAATTCCGCCGCTGCGTTACCGAGGATGACGCCGCCCCCCACGTAGATCACCGGCCGCTTGGCCTGGGTGATCATGGTGACAGCCTTCTCCACCTGCTTCGGGTGCCCTTCGAGGTTCGGCTTGTAGCCGCGGATCTCGACCGTCTCCGGGTAGTGGAACTCGGCCTGCGCCATCTGCACGTCCTTCGGCAGGTCGACGAGGACCGGGCCGGGGCGGCCGGTTCGGGCGATGTAGAAGGCCTTCTTCATGATGGTGGGGAGTTCTTTGACGTCCTTCACCAGGAAGTTGTGCTTGGTGCAGGGACGGGTGATGCCGATGATGTCGGCTTCCTGGAAGGCGTCGTTGCCGATGAGCGCTGTGGGGACCTGCCCGGTGACGATCACCATCGGGATGGAGTCCATGTAGGCGGTGGCGATGCCGGTGATGGTGTTGGTGGCGCCCGGGCCGGAGGTGGCTATGGCGACGCCGACCTTTCCTGTCGCGCGTGCGTAGCCGTCCGCCGCGTGCACCCCTGCCTGCTCGTGACGCGGCAGGATGTGCCTGATCTCCTTGAACGAGAAGAGCTCGTCGTAGAGGTTGATGACCGTACCCCCGGGATAGCCGAAGATCGTGTCGACCCCCTCCCGTTTGAGGCACTCCAACAGAATTCGTGCGCCGTTCATTTTCATGTTATTCCCCCATGCCGCGGCAGTTTGCCTGCCTGCTATTGATCGATCCCGGGCTTGGTAAGCCTGGAACCACTAGTAATGAAGCCGTCCCCTGAGGCCGACGCCGCCATGGTAAAGGCGTGCCTGCCCCTGCCCCTTGGTAAAGGGGGTCGAGGTTTTATTCAGCGGTGGTGATGGCGCCGGTGTGGGCCGAGGTAACCACCTTCGCGTAGCGGGCGAGCCAACCCTTCTTGATCTTCGGCTCGGGGGCGACCCAGCGGGCGCGCCGTTCTGCCAGCACCTCGTCGCTCACCATGACCTTGAGCGAGCGTGCCGGAATGTCCAGTTCAATGGTGTCGCCGTCTTCGATGAGGCCGATCGGGCCGCCGGCCGCCGCTTCGGGCGCAATGTGGCCGATGCAGGGGCCGCGGGTGCCGCCGGAGAAACGCCCGTCGGTGATGAGCGCCACGGAATCCCCCAGACCAAGCCCCATGAGCGCCGCGGTGGGAGCGAGCATCTCGCGCATCCCCGGGCCCCCTTTGGGCCCTTCGTAGCGGATGACGACCACGTCTCCCCCCTTCACCACGCCACCCATCATGGCGGCCATCGCCTTGTCCTCGGAGTCGAAGCAGCGCGCGGTGCCGGTGAACTTCATCATCTGGTCGGATACGCCCGACTGCTTGACCACCGCCCCCTTGGGGCAGATGTTGCCGAAGAGGACGGCGATGCCCCCTTCCTTCTTGACCGGGTTGGTGAGCGGGTGGATCACTTCCTCGTCGACACCCTTCAGGCTCGCCGCGATCTCCTTGGTGCTGAGCCCCATGAGGGTCGGGCAGTCGTGGATCTTGTCGCCCAACTGCTTCAGCACACCGGCTACGCCGCCGGCGACGTCCAGGTCTTCCATGAAGTGCTCGCCGGCCGGGTTCATGGAGGCAAGCTGCGGGGTCTCCTTGGCGAGGATGTCGAAGGTCTCCAGCGGCAGTTCGACGCCAGCCTCGTGGGCGATGGCCAAGAGGTGCAGCACCGTGTTGGAGGAGCCGCCCAGCGCCAGGTCAACCCTGATGGCGTTCTCGAACGCCTCGCGTGTCAGGATGGAGCGCGGGGTGATGTTCTGGCGCACCAAGTCGACGATGCGCTCGCCGGAGGCGAAGGCGATGCGGCGCTTGAGCGCGGAGACGGCGAGTGCGGTGCCGCAGCGTGGCAGGCTCATGCCGAGCGTCTCGGTGAGTATGGCCATGGTGTTGGCGGTGAAAAGCCCCTGGCAGGAACCCATCCCCGGGCAGGCGTTCTCCTCGCAGCGAGCGAGCTCCGCGTCGTCGATGACCCCCGCCTTGTAGCGCGCCATGGCCTCGAAGGTGTCGGTGACGAAGGAATACTTACGACCTGCGTCGCCGCGGCCGCTCATCATGGGGCCGGCGGTGACCACGATGCAGGGGATGTCGAGCCTCGCGGCAGCCATGAGCATGCCCGGGGTGATCTTGTCGCAGTTGGTCAAGAGCACGAGGCCGTCCAGGCGATGCGCCTCGGCGACCGACTCGACCATGTCCGCGATCAGCTCGCGGGTGGGGAGGGAGTAGTGCATCCCCTTGTGCCCCATGGAGATGCCGTCGCAGACCCCGGGGATACCGAAGAAGAAGGAATAACCGCCTCCGGTGTGAACCCCCTTCTCGATGAAACGCTCCAGGTCGCGCATGCCTACGTGCCCCGGAATCAGATCGGTGAAGCTGGTAGCGATGCCGATGAACGGCTTCCCCATCTCGCTTTGCGGAAGCCCGGTCCCTTTCAAGAGCGCGCGGTGCGGGGTCCGTTCCAAACCTTGGGTGATAGTGTCGCTACGCATATAGATTTCCCCTTAAACCGGCGCGACCCTGTTCGGTATCGCCAAACCGGCAGTTGATATGGTTAAAAACAGAGTGTTTAAGAGAGGTTATAGGAGAACGAAGGATGGGACAACATAATACATTAAAACTGAACTGTCAACAGCTACCAAACGGCGTTAAAGTGCGTCGCGGCGGCGTTTGGCGATCTCCGCCTCGGAGGCGCGCAGGTAGGTGGGGTTCAGCAAAGCAAGCGGGGTGAACTTCCCGGAAAGCGCGGCTTCCCGCGCGATGACCGCACCGGCGCAGGCCCGGGGGAGGTTGGCGTGCCAGGGAGGAAAGATGGCGAGCTCCCCCAGGGTCGAGACGATCAGTTCGCGGTAGCGCACGGCGCCGTCGCCCACGAAGATGGTGGGCTTTACGATCCCCGAAAGAAACTCCTTCGGCCCGATCACCGCGTCTGGGCGGAGCGTTTCGGGAAGCGAACCGCAGCGGTAAAGCGCGGCGTAGACCTCGCCCTTGCGGGCGTCGTACATGGGCGCAACCGGGTGGGAGCTGAAGGGAAGGTTCATGGCCAGCATGGCCAAGGACGAGAAACCGACTACGGGCTTCCCGGTGGCCAGGGCAAGCCCCTTCACCGTGGCGATGCCGACCCGGACCCCGGTAAAGGAGCCCGGCCCCAGCGAGACCGCGAAAGCGTCGAGCCCCTCGGGGGTAAGCTTGGCCGCCTTCAAAAGGCCCGAAACCGACTCCAGCAGGCGCCCGGAGTTGGAACGGTCCTCGCCCAGGATGCACTCGCCCAAAAGGGTGGAGCCGTCGCTCAAGGAGACGGAGGAGCAGTTGCTGGAGGTGTCGATGGTGAGTAGCTTCACGTCGGTTTCCTGTGGCCGCTACGCCTTTTGGGCGAACATGCGGGCGATGTCGTTGTAAAAGGCGAGCATCATGAGGCCGATCAGGAGCACGAGCCCCACCTGCTGGGCGATCTCCCGGGCCCTCTTGCTGACCGGTCTCCCCGTCACCAGTTCGATCAGGAAAAACGCCAGGTGCCCGCCGTCGAGAATCGGCACCGGCAAAAGGTTCAGGACGCCCAGGTTCACCGACAAGAGCGCCACGAAAGCGAGGAAGCTCACCCCGCCGGCTGCCGCCTGTTCCCCCGCCATCTTCACGATCATGATCGGGCCGCCGATGTTGTCCAGCGGGATGGCGCGCTCGACCAGGCGCACCAGCGAGAGCACGGTGAGCCGGATCACGTTCCAGCACTGGGCGCTCCCCCTAGTTATCGCCTCACCCGGGGGGAAATGGTCGATCACGGTCTCGCCGGCTGCAACCACGCCTATCACCGGCTGGGTCACCGTGTCCCCCAAGAGGTTCTTGCTGGTGCGGCTCTCGGGGACCATGGTGAATTTCATGGGGGTCTGGCCGCGCTCTACCTCAACCTCGACCGGCGCGAGCTTCCCCTCCGAGATGATCTTCGCGAAGTCGTCCCAGCGCGCCACGGGCTTGCCGTTTACGGAGCGGATGGTGTCGCCGGCCTTCACGCCTGCCTTGGCGGCGGGTTTATCGGCAACGACGTCCCCCACCTTGGTGGTGACGGCGGGAACCCCAACCATGAAGATGATGATGAAAAGGATGTAGGCGAAGAGCAGGTTGAAGATGGGCCCCGCCGCGACGATCACGATCCGCTGTAACACCGGCTTTTCGGCGAAGGAGCGGGCACGGTCCTCTTCGGAGATCTCGACGTCCTCCCCCTCCCCGACCATCTTCACGTACCCCCCCAAGGGGAGCGCCGACAGGAGGTACTCGGTCTCGCCCACCTTCCTGCCGTAGATCTTGGGGCCGAAGCCGAGAGAGAATTTCTCCACCCCGACCCCGAAAGCCTTGGCGAAGAGGAAGTGTCCGAGCTCATGGAAGAAAATCAGAGCCCCGAGGGCGATGATCGCGAAAAGTATGCTCATAACGTTTCCTCAACCGGACGGCGGCCGGCAACCGGACCGCACCGGAAAGCTGGTGCCTTCGCGTGCCCTATTGCACCCGAAGAAAAGCCTTTGTTTCAGCAGCCTACGCCAAGGACTTCCTTGGCGGTTCTCCTACCCCAGCGGTCCGCCTCCAGCACCTCTTCGATCGATGCCAGCGTGTGCGGCTCGTGCAGGTCCATCACCTTCTCGATCGCCTCGGCTATGGCCATGAAGCCGATCCTTCCACCGAGGAACGCCTCGACGGCGATCTCGTTGGCGGCGTTCATGACCGCCGGCATGCTTTCCCCGGCGTCAGCCGCGCGGTAGGCGAGTTGCAGAGCGGGGAAGCGGTCCGTGTCGGGCTTGAAGAAAGTGAGTCCCGAAAGCGCGGTGAGATCGAGCGCCTTGACCCCGGAGGGGACGCGGCCCGGGTAGGTGAGCGCGTAGGCGATGGGCCCCTTCATGTCGGGTGTCCCCAGTTGCGCCATCACGCTCCCGTCCACGTATTCCACCATGGAGTGGATGATGCTTTGCGGATGGATGTTCACCCCTATTCTCTGCACCGGTATATCGAAGAGCCAGCGGGCCTCGATCACCTCGAGCCCCTTGTTCATCATGGTGGCGGAGTCAACCGTGATCTTCCTCCCCATGCTCCAGTTGGGATGGTTGAGCGCGTCGGCAACCGTCGCGGCTTGCAACTTCTCTCTTCCCCAGTTGAGGAAGGGGCCGCCGGAAGCGGTGAGGATCACCCGGGAAATGTCCTGGCTGCGGTGCCCCGCCATGGACTGGAACACCGCGCAATGCTCGCTGTCGACCGGGTAGAGCTTCACCTTCTTCTCGCGCACCATCTGCATCACCAGGTGGCCTGCGGTTACCAGCGTCTCCTTGTTGGCGAGCGCCACGTCCTTTCCCGCCATGATCGCGGCCGTGGTGGGAACGAGCCCGGCGGCGCCGACGATGGCCGCCACCACCATGGTGGTTTCGGATGCGGTCGCGGCGGCTATCATCCCCTCCACGCCGTGCATTATCTCGGGCTTTTTGCCGGTGAGCGACCGGCTGAGGGCCTGGGCCTTCTCGGCGGTCAGCACCGAGACCAGGTTCGGCCTGAAGGTCTCTATCTGGGTCTTTAAGAGTTCGAGGTTGTTCCCTGCGGTAAGCGCCACCACCCGGAACATGTCGGGATACGCTTTGACCACGTCGAGGGTGCTGACCCCGATGGAACCTGTGGAACCTAGGATGGTGAGGTTTTTCATTGTCCCTCGCAGTTATCTCGCCGGAAGGCGCCACGCTTTATCAGCGAAGCAGGAAATAGGCGTAGTAATACGCGGCAGGCGCCGCAAAAAGTATGCTGTCCAGCCGGTCCAGTATCCCGCCATGCCCGGGGACGATGGTGCCGGAATCCTTGACCCCGCAGCTTCTTTTGATCAGCGATTCGAAGAGGTCCCCCAACTGCCCCAACACGCCCAGAAGGAGCGCCGTGGCGATGCAGTCAGAGATTGCCAGCTCCGGGAAGAAGGTGTATCTGGCGATCACGGCGCCGATAAGGCTGCCCGCGAGCCCTCCCAGGGAACCTTCGATGCTTTTTTTCGGGCTCACCGCAGGGTAGAGCCTGTTTTTGCCGAAGGTGGAGCCGACGTAGTAGGCGGCGCTGTCGCCGGCCATGACGATGACCATGATCAGGAAGAGCCAGGAGATGCCGTGGGGGAGCATCCGGATCAGGACCAGGTGGGCAAGGAGCAGCGGCACGTAGAGGAACCCCATCAGCAAAAGGGCCGCGTCTGGTGCCGCCTGCCGGATCTCCTTCAGCCTGAAGAGCGAAACCAGACAGAAGGCGAGCACCAGCAAGGTAAGCGCCATGAGGGGGAGGACGGGATTCCCGGCGAAGATGGTGAAAAGGGAAAGCGCACCTGCCGCGGCGGCCGCCCTCCCCTCGCCGCGACGGGCAGGGAGCGCCATCCGGTAGAACTCGTCAAGCCCCAAAAGGGCGAGCAGGAAAACCAGCAGCGAAAATTGGAATGCCGAGGCCTTCAGGATGAACAGTATCACAAGCGGCAGCAGCACCGCTGCGGTGGCTAGTCGTTTGATGGCGTACTCCTATGGGGCTTCCCCCCGGGAAGATTAAGCCTCGGGCTCGCCTTGGCAGAGCTGTTCGCTGGTCAAGCCGAATCTGCGCTCCCTGGACTGGAAGTCCCGGAAGGCGCGGGCCAACTCGTTGCGGTCAAAGTCGGGCCAGTTCACCTCGGTGAAGTAGAGCTCCGCGTAGGCCAACTGCCAAAGGAGGAAGTTGCTGATGCGCATCTCCCCGCTGGTCCTGATCAACAGGTCCGGGTCCGGGATCCCGGCGGTGAAGAGCGAGCCGGCGAAGCTTGCCTCGTCGATCGCCTCGGGGTCGAGCCTTCCCGCCGCCGCATCCTTGGCGAGCCTTTTGGCCGCCGCTACGATCTCCTGGCGGCTGCCGTAGGAAAGCGCCAGGGTGAGCAGCATGCCGCGGTTCCCGGCGGTCTTCTCGATGGCGCTTTCGATCTCGCGGTTCACGTCCTCAGGGAGGTCGCCGCGGTTTCCTATCACGTTGAAGCGGATGTCGTTTTGCATCATCCGCGCGGTCTCGCCGCGGATGTATTGCTTCAGGAGCGCCATCAGTGCCTTGACCTCGGTCTTGGGCCGGAGCCAGTTTTCGGCGGAGAAGGCGAACAGGGTCAAATAGCCGATGCCCAGGCGCGAGCATTCCTCCACTATCACCCGGACAGTCTCAACTCCTTTTTGGTGCCCAACGATCCTGCGTAACATGCGCTGCTTGGCCCAGCGGCCGTTGCCGTCCATGATGACGGCGAGGTGCACCGGGAGGTTCTTCCGATCTAAGCTATCCATGACCATCCTGAAAACAAAAAATCCCCGGCGGGTCGGGGGTTTGCGCAAATGGAGAGGGGCCGGTCGGTCAGCAGGGGGGAGTGCGCCCCCCCTGCCGCACAGGCCGTTAGACCTCCATAACCTCTTTTTCCTTGTGGAGCAGCACCTCGTCCACCTTGGCGACGTGGCTGTTGGTGGAGTCCTGGACTTCCTTCTCGGCGCGCTTTTGCTCGTCCTCGGAAATGGATTTGTCCTTCTCCAGCTTCTTCAACTGGTCGATGGCGTCGCGACGGATGTTTCTCAGAGCGACCTTGGCGTCCTCGGCGTCACGCTTTAGCTGCTTCACGATATCCTTGCGCCTCTCCTCGGTGAGGGGGGGAAGAGTCAGGCGGATCATCTTGCCGTCGTTGGCCGGGTTGAGCCCCAGGTTGGAGTTCATGATGGCCTTCTCGATGGGCGCGATCATCTTCGAGTCCCAGGGCGAAATGGTGATGGTGCGCGCCTCGGGGATGGCGAGGGTCGCTACCTGGTTCAGCGGCGAAAGGGTGCCGTAGCTGTCGACCTTGATATCGTCCAACAAAGAGGTGCTGGCGCGGCCGGTGCGCACCTTCTGGTACTCTTTCCTGAGCGATTCTATGGATTTGTCCATGTGGACGTTCATGCTGGAGATGACATCCTTGACCATGCTATTCTCCTTCCTTGACGAGGGTACCGATCGGTTCACCGTTGACCACCCGGACGACGTTGCCGTCGGTGGTCACGTCGAAGACGATGATCGGGAGGCTGTTGTCCATGCAAAGCGAGATCGCGGTGGCGTCCATTACCTGGAGCCCCTTTCTCAGCACCTCGAGGTAGCTGAGCGTCCCGTACTTGGTGGCGGTCTTGTCCTTGGCCGGGTCTGCGGAGTAGACGCCGTCGACCTTGGTCCCCTTGAGGATCACGTCGGCGCCGATCTCCATCGCCCTGAGGCTTGCGGCGGTATCAGTGGTGAAGTAGGGGTTGCCGGTGCCGGCGCCGAAGATGACCACCCTTCCCTTTTCCAGATGCCTGACGGCACGCCTGCGGATGTAAGGCTCGGCCACTTCGGCCATGGCGATGGCGGACTGCACGCGGGTGTCTACACCGACCTTCTCCAGCGCGTCCTGCATGGCCAGGGAGTTGATCATGGTGGCCAGCATCCCCATGTAGTCGGCGCTGGCGCGGTCCATCCCCTTGGAGGAGGCCGCGAGGCCGCGGAAGATGTTGCCGCCGCCGATCACCAGCGAAAGCTCGACCCCCAGTTCGACCACCTGCTTCACCTCGCGGGCGATAGCGGTGATGGTGTTCGGGTCGATGCCATACCCCTGCTCGCCACCAAGGGCCTCGCCGGAGAGTTTCAGAAGTACTCTTTTATAATGAGGTTCTCCCATCGTTGTCACCTTACCTTCTTTGTTGCGGGAAAAAAACTGCTGTTGGATCGGATTGGGGAGCCGGATGGCCGGCTCCCTTGATCAGCGGGGAAAAACGGACGGTGCCGGGGCACCGGCCTTGCTGCAGATAGAAAAAGAGCCGCCCATGGTTCATGGCCGGCTCTTTTGGGACGTGTTACTGGCCGACCGCCGCAGCGACCTCAGCCGCGAAGTCGCTTTCTTTCTTGGCAAGCCCCTCGCCCAGGACGAACTTGGCGAAGCGGCGGATGCTCATGTTCTCGCCGATGGAGGCGATGGTCTCGTTGAGGAAGGTCTGGATGGTCTTGTCCGGATCCTTCACGTAGGTCTGCTCGAGGAGGCAGATGTCTGCGAAGAACTTGTTGATCTGGCCGTCGAGGATCTTCTCGATGATGGCTGCCGGCTTGCCGCTTTCCTTTGCCTTCTCGCGGTAGATCGCCTTCTCGCGCTCGATCAGTTCAGCCGGCACTTCTTCACGGCGAACGTAGAGCGGGGATGCTGCAGCGATGTGCATCGCGATGTCCTTCACGAAGCCCTGGAAGTTCTCGTTCTTGGCGACGAAGTCGGTCTCGCAGTTGACTTCCACCAGGACGCCGATCTTGCCGCCGGCGTGGATGTAGGAGCCGACGAGCCCTTCGGTTGCCGCACGGCCGGCCTTCTTGGAGGCGGCTGCCAGGCCCTTGGTACGGAGGTAGTCGATCGCCTTTTCGTGATCGCCGCCGGTTTCGGTCAGCGCCTTCTTGCAGTCCATGAGGCCTGCGCCAGTTGCTTTTCTGAGTTCGTTTACCTGTGCCGCTGTAATGCTCACGTTATCCTCCACAGTCGCCCGCGCCCAAGGACGCGGGCTTCATAGATGTTGTTATCGATCGGTACTGCAGTTTCGGCAGGAAGGGGCGGAGCTGATTAAGCCTCGGCCGGAGTCTCTTCCACGACCTCTTCGCCCTCGGTGGAGAACTCTTCCTCGGCGCCGGTCTGGAGGCGTGCGTTCCTTGCCTGACCGCCTTCGAGGACTGCGTCAGCCATCTTGCTGGTCAAGAGGCGAATGGCGCGGATAGCGTCGTCGTTGCCCGGGATGACGTAGTTGATGTCGTCCGGATCGCAGTTGGTGTCGACGATGGCGACGACCGGGATCCCCAGCTTCTTCGCTTCGCTGACCGCGATCTCTTCGTTTTTCGGGTCGACCACGAACAAAACGCCCGGGACCTTGCCCATGCCCTTGATGCCGCCCAGGGTCTTCTCCAGCTTCTCGCGCTCCTTGGCAAGCTTCAGCTGCTCTTTCTTGGTGTAAGCCTCGATGGTGCCGTCAGCGATCATGGCGTCCAGACGCTTGAGACGGTCGATGCTCTGCTTCACGGTGGAGAAGTTGGTGAGCATGCCGCCCAGCCAACGGTCGTTGACGTAGAACTGCCCGCAGCGCTGTGCCTCTTCCGCCACGGAGTCCTGTGCCTGCTTCTTGGTGCCGACAAAGAGAACGGTCTCGCCTGCCTGTGCTGCGTCGGTGACGAAGCTGTAAGCGTTCTTGAAGAGCCTTACGGTCTTTTGCAGGTCGATGATGTAGATCCCGTTACGAGCGCCGAAGATGTACGGCTTCATTTTCGGGTTCCATCTCTTGGTTTGGTGACCGAAGTGGACACCGGCTTCCAGCAGTTCTTTCATGGTGATGTTCGACATGGGGTGTTTCTCCTTTTTGGTTTTCCCTCCGCCACCTGGAATGCCGGAACCCGCGCTGCGGGCACCACCGGCAATGATTAGGGGGCGTGCGAATTTTAAACAGCGAACTTATATAGCACAGTGGAGAAGCGAAGGCAAGGCGAAAACCGTGTCACGCAAAGCCGCAAAGTCGCAAAGACAACAGAGCGGAAACTCCCCCATCAATGACTGTCGCATGGTTTACTTGGCGTCTTTGCGTCTTTGCGTGACCTTCTTTTGATTTATAGACTGCTCCTCAGCCAGTTGCCAGAAGGCCTTCACGCTGGGGCGCTGCAGGTTGCGCTTGCCGCAGCAAAGCCCCACCTCGTACGGTTTCAATGAAGGAGCCTTGTCCAGCACCGCCACTTCGTCCCTGAATGGGCTTCGCTCCAGCACCAGTTGCGGCACGATGCCGACCCCGCAGCCAAGCCGCACCATGGCGATGATGGCCTCGTTGCCCGAGACCTCGGAGGTGATATTGGGCGAAATGCGGTGCTCCTTGAGCCACTGGTCGAGCCTTCTTCGGGAAAGCCCTGTCTGCGGCAACACCAGCGGTGCCCGGGAGAGGTCGAGTTCGCCCCCCTCCTGCGGAACATCAGCAGCAATCGCGTGGCGCGGCGCGATGAAGATGAGCGGTATGGTGGCGATGGGGAGAAATTCCAGGTTCGAGCTATGCCGGTCGGGGAGTGCCGCCACGGCAAGGTCGATCTCCCCGTTTTGCACCTGCGTCACCGCCTGCTCCGCGGCCCCCGTCCTCAATTCCAGTTGAACCTCCGGGTACTTTTCCCGGTACGACTCCAGCAGTTCGGGAAGCAGGCTGTAGACCGCGGTGATGGAAGCGTATATAGATAACGTTCCCGCCACCGACTGCTCGTCCTTTATGGCGGCGCGGAAGCTCTGCCACTCCTGCAGGCAGAGGCGGGCGTAGCTTTTGAGGCGCTCCCCCGCCGGCGAAAGCGTTACCGTCCTGTTGTCGCGCAGGAAAAGCGGCTGTTCCAGTTGCTCCTCCATGCGCTGGATGGTCCGGGTCAAGGCCGACGGGCTCAGGTTGCAGGCCTGGCTGGCACGGCCGAAGTGGAGTGTCTCGGCGACGGTGAGAAATATTTCCAGCTCCCGCAGGTCCATGGTTGTCCTCCGGTGATCATCAGTTCAAGGTTGTCCATCGCGTCCATCGCGTCCATCAAATCCATGAGGTCCATCCCTCCTCGCCCTTCGGGAGAGGGCCGGGGCGAGGGTAAGCCCACGTTGCGCCAGCCGCAATACAATATGCACAATAATTCAATTTACGCAATGTGAAATATGGTATACAGTCGGCACACTTTCAGACTTGTAACCACACCACAACATAGATTCAGGAGGGAATACCGATGGGAGAGAACTATTTCAACACCCTGCCGCTGCGCCGCCAGCTCCAGGAACTGGGCACCTGCCGCTTCATGGACGCATCCGAGTTCGCCAACGGCTGCGAGTACGTCAAAGGCAAGAAGATCGTCATCGTCGGCTGCGGCGCACAGGGGCTCAACCAGGGGCTCAACATGCGCGACAGCGGGCTGGACGTCTCCTACACCCTGAGGAAAGAAGCGATCGAGCAGAAGCGTCAGTCCTACCTGAACGCCTCCGAGAACGGCTTCAAGGTGGGCTCCTACGAGGAACTTCTCCCCGGCGCCGACATCGTCATGAACCTCGCCCCGGACAAGCAGCACAGCAACGTCGTCGAGACCGTCATTCCCTTCATGAAGCAGGGCGCCGTGTTCAGCTACGCCCACGGCTTCAACATCGTCGAAGAAGGGACCCAGATCCGCAAGGACTTGACCGTCGTCATGGTGGCCCCGAAATGCCCCGGCTCCGAGGTACGCGCCGAGTACAAGCGCGGCTTCGGCGTCCCGACCCTTATCGCCGTGCATGGCGAGAACGACCCCAACGGCGACGGCCTTGAGATCGCCAAGGCGCTTGCTTCCGCTCAGGGTGGCGACCGCGCCGGCGTGCTGGAGTCCTCTTTCGTGGCAGAGGTCAAATCGGACCTGATGGGCGAGCAGACCATCCTCTGCGGCATGCTGCAGGCGGGCGCCCTTCTTTGCTTCGACAAGATGACGCAAAACGGCATCGACGCACCCTACGCCGTCAAGCTGATCCAGTACGGCTGGGAGACCATCACCGAGGCGCTCAAGCACGGCGGCATAACCAACATGATGGATCGCCTCTCCAATCCGGCGAAGCTCATCGCCTTCAAGCTGGCCGACGAGCTGAAGGACATCATGCGTCCGCTGTTCCAAAAGCACATGGACGACATCATGAGCGGCGAGTTCTCCCGCACCATGATGGAGGACTGGGCCAACGACGACGTGAAACTCCTCACCTGGCGCGAGCAGACCGGCCAGACCGCGTTCGAGAAGACCGAGGCAGCCGGCGAGATCTCCGAGCAGGAGTACTTCGACAAGGCGATCCTGATGGTCGCCATGGTCAAGGCAGGCGTGGAACTCGCCTTCGAGACCATGGTGCAGACCGGCATCGAGCCGGAAAGCGCCTACTACGAGTCCCTGCACGAGACCCCGCTTATCGCCAACACCATCGCCAGGAAGAAGCTGTACGAGATGAACCGCGTCATCTCCGACACCGCCGAGTACGGCTGCTACCTGTTCTCCCACGCCTGCGTTCCCCTGCTCAAGGACTTCATGTCCAAGGTCGGCACCGACGTGATCGGCAAGGGACTTGCGGCTAAGGACAACAGCGTGGACAACCAGCTCTTGGTCGCGGTGAACGCCGAGATCCGCAGCCACCTGGTCGAGGAAGTCGGCGCCGAACTGCGCGCCGCCATGAAGGGCATGCAGAAGATCGTCTAGCCTTAAGCTGCAGTTCCAAGAGGTAACAAAAAAGGCGCTTCCGTATAACCGCGGAAGCGCCTTTTTCATTTGAGATGGCGGGAAAGTCAGTCCGGGAACCCCATCATCGATTGCTGTTCCTCCACAGGCACCTTCCGCAACGGCCCCTCCAAAAGCGACCCCAGGAGGTACAGAATAGGCTTGATCACGCTGTCATCGGTCCAGTAGGCGGCGTGGCTGGTGGGGTTCCAGGCGGTCAGGATGTTGCCGACGCTCACCTCGATATCCTCGCTCACCGCTTTCCCATAGCTCCGACTGAGCGGCTTCAGCGGCCACCCCAAGACGTCGTCTGAGTCGTAGAGGTTCAACCACTTGGCCTTTTTCCGGTAATCCTCGGCAAGCGAGGAGGGAGGGAATTCTATCGCCGCCACCTCGTCCAAGGCCACAGTCATCATGGGGATATTGCTTCCCAAAGTGATCATGCCGGCCAGCGTCTCCATCCTTTCGAAGGGGGTCGCTCCGTAGTGCTCCTCATCCTTCCCTTTCTGCCGGTCCCAGATGTAGTCGGACATGATCACCGACCCGAGCGAATGGGCGATCACCAGCAGCGGCCGGTCGGCGCCGATGTTTGCGCGCAGCTCCTTGAGCGAGTCGCGGACCAACCCGTGTATCCTCTGATACAGGGAATCCGGCTTGTCTCTGTCAGATGCGTAGGCGGTGAGGGTGCCGAAGCTGTTTATGAAGAACTTGCGCAACTTGGCCCAGTTGAGGTCGTTGTCCGCGCAGAGGTCCACCCAGAGACGGTTCTCCTTGGCGGAGAGCAGCGGGTTCCAGTAGACGGATTGCCAGGCGATCTCGTCGCGGTTCAGGCCACGTCCGGCGATCCGCTCCCGCAGTTCATGCACCGTGTCGTGCGCAAAGTCGTCGGACACCGCACCCAGCCCATGCACCAGCAACACACCGACTTTCTTGTTCATTTATACCCCCTATGGTACCGGCTGGTTGAATGATCGATGCTGTGCCGGTACCTGCTCGTCCGACCCGTACGGTTTAATTTAACGCCACATTAAATTTCGCACATAAATATATCGGGAGAATCAACCTGTGCAAGTACGGGCTCTTGTCACCGACCATGGAACCCTACCCCTTTCCCGCACGAAACTCCCGATCGAAACGGAGCATCTCTTCCGTCGCGCCCCCCCCCAGCGCGAGGTAGTCGTCCACGCTGCGCCCCAAAAGAAATAGAGCCTCGTGACGCAGGTCCAGGTGCAGGTAGAGTTCGCTTTCATTCAAGGTGCCGGACGAAACGGGCTCTGTTTTGCGGCTGGTCAAGAGGTGCTTCACCGACTGGAACCCTCTTCTATCCTCCCCTTTCTTTTGGCGCAGCAGTTCGCCCAGTATCTCCTCTGCGGCCGCAGCCAGCGTGATGACGCTGAAGAGGTCAGCGCCGGCAAAGAAAAGCTTGAGCGCGGTCTGCAGTTGCCTGTAGGCGACATCCTTCTTGTGAAACTTTTCGATATTCATGCTCAGGCTCCGGTTTCGGGGTTCGCAGCCACTCTGGATAAAAAAAGGCCGCGCTCCTTGTCGGGAGCGCGGCCTTTTTGATGATGCCGGCGAACTGTGAAGCAGCTGGAACCGCAGCGCTTAGGCTTTGGTCACGGCCACTTTCAGGGTTGCGCTCACTTCCGGGTGGATCTTCACGGTTGCGGTGAAATCGCCCAGCTGCTTGATCGGCTCGGCGAGGACGATGCGCTTGCGGTCCACTTCGATGCCGCTTGCCTTGAGCTGCTCTGCCAGTTCCATGTTGGTGACGGCGCCGAAGAGCCTGTCGTCTGCGCCAGCCTGATGCGCGATGGAAAGGGAGAGACCTTCGATCTTGGCTGCCAGCTGCTTGGCTGCCTCGAGAACCTTGTTTTTCTTGTATTCGAGGTGACGCTTGGCGTGCTCGAGCGCTTTAGCGTTCTTCTCGGTAGCCTCGATGGCGAAGCCTTTCGGGAGCAGGAAGTTGCGGGCGTAGCCCGGTGCTACCTTCACGATGTCGCCGATGTGGCCGAGATTATCTACGTTTTCTTTGAGAATTACCTTCATGTTGCCTCCTAGCCTGGTTATTTACAGGTTTTCCTGTTTTTTGGGGGATCTGAAATCTCCCCAGAGGTCGAAAACACCCAGCACCGCGACCGCCAGCACCATGAAGGGCTGGATGATCAGGAACAGGGCGGACAAAAGCCTGATGAACTTCGGAACCTGGAGCCTGCGGAAATAGTGGCTGATGACGGCGAAACCCTGAACCGAGTAAAGGGCGCCAACCACGATCAGCACGTTCAGCGAGGCCAGGTAGACGGGGGTGCTCGGCGCCAGCATGCCGAACCCCGACGCAATCAAAAGCCACACCAGCGGCTCGGGATTGCGGTACTTCTTGAAATCTCCAACGTAGAGCGGAATCCGGACCCGGTTGGCAATCCTGGCCAGAACCAGGAGGTTCATGCAGGCCACAAGTCCAAGCGACACTGTGACGAGCGCGGGGTAGATGGTGATCACCAGTTCGCCCGCCTGCTGCATCGACTCCTGCATCGCCTTGAGTTCGTCCCCCTTGACCCCAGCCTTCTCATAGAGCAAAGCGGTCTGGGTGATGCTCGACTGCACCCCCTTGGCCACCTTGGCGTGCAGATCGGCCCCGGTGCCCAAGCTGTAGAGCAAGGCGGCAACGAGCATGACCAGCAGGTTAATGGCGACCGAGTAGACGATCGATCGGGCGCCCCCTTTCAACCGGAGCAAAAACTCAGGAAGCGCCAGGGACAGGACGCCTGCCTGCAGCAGGTAGACCAGCAGGAGCGTTGAATCCGCCAGGCCCAGGAGCAGCGCCGACGAGGTCAGCAGCACCAAAAGCCCGATCTTCCTGTCGTTCTTCAGGGCGTAGTAAGCGCCGGGGACCGGCGCGAAGAAACCCGGGATCATGCCGAGCACGGGGAAGTAAACGAAAGCAAGGAAGAGCGTCACCGTGGCGACGCTCCCCTTCACTACATCAAGAATCTGCCCCTGTACTGGGTTCACCTTAAGCGACACTAGGCGGTAGCGTGGCTGCCGGCGATCGGAAGCAGGGCGATGTTCCTTGCCCTTTTGATCGCTTCGGTGATTTCCCTCTGGTGCTTGGAGCAGTTACCGGAGATACGGCGCGGGATGATCTTGCCGCGCTCGGACACGAAGTAACGCAGGGTACGCGGGTCCTTGTAATCGATGGTTACCTGCTTGTCAGCGCAGAAACGGCAAACTTTGCGACGCTGAAACGGCCTTTTCTTCCTGGGGCCGCTGGTGCTTCTCTGGGGTGCTCTTTCGTCAGCCATCTTTTATCCCTCCACCGTAGTAGTCGTTTCGGCCGGTGCCTCGGTAGCAGCCTCAGCGGCAACTTCCTCGGTCCCTTCCTCGGCGCTCTTCACCGGAGCGGCAGCCGGGGCAACCACTTCAGTTTCGAGCTTGACGCTCTGGTACCTGATGACCTTGTCGTCAAGGCGCAGGCGGCGCTCCAGTTCGGCGATCAGTCCGGAATCGCCGTCGAAGCGGAGGTAAAAATAACGGCCGCGCGGGTTCTTGTTGATCGGGTATGCCAGCTTCCTGGTGCCCCAGTCTTCAAGCCTTTTGAAATCGCCGTTCATACCGGCGATCACGTCCTGTACCTTGGTGGAAAGAGCTTTGATCTCTTCATCACCGAGGTCCGGCTGGACGATGTAGATCGTCTCGTACATCCTGCTCATTGTTAAGCCTCCTCACGGTTAATTTAGCCCCGGTCCGACCCGGAGCAAGGAGATACGGCACTAGGCCGTTCTGGTGAACGCGTTTATTTACTACAGATAATCCTGTTTGACAACTAAAAAACAGAGGTGAGGCTGATAAAGATAAAGATTGAGAAAAGACACCCCCCTGCAGTCCGCCTTCCCTCAATCTCAACCACCTATCTCAAACAGCCTCCAACCCTGTCTTTCCTTTATCTTTATCTTTATCTTTATCTTTATCTTTATCTTTATCTTTATCTGTCTTTTAGACGTTGAATCTGAAGTGCATCACGTCGCCGTCCTGCACCACGTATTCTTTTCCTTCCAGACGCATGAGCCCCTTTTCCTTGGCGCCGGCCTCGCCGCCGGAGGCGATGTAATCCTGGTAGGCGATGACTTCGGCACGGATGAAGCCCTTCTCGAAGTCGGAGTGGATGACGCCGGCGGCTCCGGGAGCCTTGGTCCCCTTGGTGATGGTCCAGGCGCGGACTTCCTTGACACCGGCGGTGAAGTAGGTGATCAGGCCCAAAAGCTCGTAGCCGGAACGGATCAGGCGGTCAAGGCCCGACTCCGCCAGCCCCATTTCCTCGAGAAACGCCTGTTTCTCCTCGCCTTCCAGTTCGGAGATCTCGGCCTCGATGGAGCCGCAGATGAAGACGACGCCGTTTCCTTCCTTCGCTGCCAGTTGGCGCACTTCCTCGACGTACGGGTGCTTCCCTTCCAGATCGTCCTCGGCCACGTTCGCCACGTAAAGAACCGGTTTGGCCGTCATGAGGTGCATGTCGCGCAATATCAGCTTCTCGTCCTCGGTCTCGGCCAGGTCGCGCGGCGAGAGCCCCTGCTCCAGGGTGGATTTCACCTTGAGGCAGAAGTCTACGTCTTCCTTCGCCTTCTTGTCGCCGCTTCTGGCCTGTTTCTCGGTACGCTGCAGGCGCTTTTCCACCGTGTCGAGGTCTGCCAGCGCCAGTTCGGTCTGGATCACCTCGATGTCGCGCACCGGCGAAACGCTGCCGCTTACGTGCACCACGTTCTCGTTGTCGAAGCAGCGCACCACGTGCAAAATGGCATCGACGGAACGGATGTGCCCCAGGAACTTGTTCCCCAGCCCCTCACCCTGGCTTGCGCCTTTGACCAGCCCCGCGATGTCGAGGAACTCGATGGTGGTCGGCTGCATCCGCTCCGGGTGTACGATCTCGGCGAGCTTGTCCATGCGCGGATCGGGAACCGCCACGATGCCGACGTTGGGATCGATGGTGCAGAAGGGGTAGTTGGCGGACTCGGCCCCGGCCGAGGTGAGCGCGTTGAAGATGGTGGACTTCCCCACGTTGGGGAGGCCGACGATACCGCAATTGAAACCCATGACGTATCCTTTTGAAAACTCAACCCATTGCCGGGGGGAGTGCTATAAAGTCCACCTTCGTGAAGTGGGGGGATCTGCTACCTGGCGTTGAAGATGCTCATTGCCTTGGGCATCCCTTCCTTGATCATCATCTCCAGCGCGTCGACCGAGGTGTCCAGCACCTCGAGGAGAGAATCCATCTCCTCCTTGGCGAAGTTCGTGAGCACGAAGTTCACCACGTCGCCGTGCACGGGGCGGCCGATGCCGACGCGGATGCGCGCATAGGCTGAAGAACCGAGCTCCTGGGCCAGCGAGCGCAGGCCGTTGTGCCCGCCGTGGCCGCCTCCCTCCTTGAGCTTTACCTTGCCGAACGGGATATCCAGGTCGTCATGGATCACGATGAGATCAGAGAGGGACAACTTGTAGAAGCGAAGCGCCTCCGCGACGGAGCGCCCCGACAGGTTCATGAAGGTCTGCGGCTTGAGGAGGTAGACCCGCTCGGCGGACCAGTTTCCGTCACCAGAAAGGCCGGAGAAGGCCTTCCTGGTGACCTGGATTCCCGAGAGGCTGGCTAAGCGGTCCAAAACCATGAAACCCGCGTTGTGGCGGGTCCATGAGTACTTTGGCCCGGGGTTGCCGAGCCCTACGATAAGTTTTGCTGCCATACGATTCCTGGATTAGGCGGCGGGAGCGGCCTCTTCCTCTGCGGCAGCCTTGCGGCCGAGGATGCTGACCACGGACGCTTTGGGGTCGGAGAGGATTGCGGTGCCGATCGGAGCAACGATCTCGGCTACGTGCACGGAGTGGCCGATCAGCAGTTCGGTCACATCGACGTTGATGTGGGGCGGGATGTGGACCGGGAGGCACTCGACTTCGACTTCGTGCATGGCGAAGTCAAGGAAGCCGCCTGCTTTGACGCCGGCCGGGGTGCCGACCAGGTTCAGCTTGACATGAACCTTAACCTTGTCCGCCAGGTTGATCTTGTGCAGGTCGACGTGGCGCGGCACGTTCTTCAGGCTGTCGCGCAGAAGGTCGGCGACGATCACGTTGGCGCCGTTCAGCTCGCCCGCGCACTCAAGGGTCAGGATGTGGTTGCGGCCACCCTCGCCTGCGATGGCTTCGGAAAGTTCCTTCTGCCCCAGGGAAATGGATACGGGAGTGATCCCTTTGCCGTACACAACGGCCGGAACGCGGCCGGCAGCCCTCAGGCGGCGGCAGATACCCTTGCCAGTTTGCTCTCTCAGTTCAGCTTTCAGCACCTGCTTACTCATACATCCTCCGATGTCGATCTTGGTATTTAATGACCCAATGACGTTTTTATTATTTATTACACGAAAAGCGAGCTGACCGATTCATCCTCATGGATGCGGCGGATCGCTTCTCCCAAAAGTTCTGCAACGGAAAGCACCCTGATCTTGTCCGAAAGCTCAGCTTTCTCGCCCAAGGGAACCGTGTCGGTTATGACGACTTTCTCTATGACCGAGGCGTTGATCCTGTCGATCGCGGGACCGGAAAGCACGCCATGGGTGGCGCAGGCGTAGACGTTGGCGGCGCCGTGCTGTTTCAGGGCGAGAGCTGCCTGGGTCAAGGTCCCTGCCGTGTCGATCATGTCGTCCAGGATGATGGCGTTTTTACCTTTCACGTCGCCGATCAGGTGCATGATCTCGGCCACGTTCGGGCCGGTACGGCGCTTATCGATGACGGCCAGCGTGCAGCCGAGCCTCTTGGCGAAGGCCCTGGCGCGTTCGGTCCCGCCTGCGTCCGGCGACACCATGACCAGGTTGTCCGGATCGTCGGCGAAGCGGCTTTTCAGGTGGGCGAGCAAAACCGGAGCGGCGTAGAGGTTGTCCACAGGGATATTGAAAAAGCCCTGGATCTGCCCCGCGTGAAGGTCCACGGTCACCACCCTGGCGGCGCCGGCAGTGGTGATCAGGTCGGCCACGAGCTTGGAAGTGATCGGGGTCCTCGGTGCGGCCTTGCGGTCCTGGCGCGCATAACCGTAGTAAGGGATCACGGCGGTGATGGTAGCCGCCGAAGCCCTCTTCAGGGCGTCGATCATGATCAGCAGTTCCATCAGATTGTTGTTGGTCGGACAGCAGGTCGACTGCACCACGTAGATGTCACGCCCGCGGACGTTCTCGCCGATCTCGACCATGATCTCGCCGTCGGAGAAGGTCTTGACCTTTGCCTTCCCCAGGGGCACCTTCAGGCAATCACAGATCTTTTCTGCCAGAATAGGATTGGAGTTACCGCTGAACACCCTGATCTTGTTTTCCATTGAAGCTCTGCCCCTCATAACTTCTTTTATTTAGGTTCTGCGCGGCCTGCAGGCTTCCCAACCCCACCTAGACCGGCATCACAAATCCAGGAAACGCTACTTAATACAATAGTTGCCCCCTGAAGTCAATGGAAAAGCTGTCCGAACACGCGCCCGGCGGCCTTGCTGCAGAAGTCGACAGAGCCCCGCGCAACGGCAAAGAGAGTCGGCACCCGCACATCGTTAGGCTGTAATAATTTTTCCAAAAATTCCTATAGTCGGGTATCCTCTGTGACGATAAGAATCCTGCCCATTGTCTACTACACTGCAGAGGGGGATGCTATATGGAACAGCGGCGTTTTCACCGGATACAAAGCAGGGCGCCCGGCCAACTGTCACATTTTGGGATGGACTACAAGTGCCGACTGGAGAATGTCTCGTTGAGGGGCGCGCTGATCAGCGCGGACGAGTGCATAATGATCCCTGTCGGCGACTGCTGCACATTCTCTGTCGTTTTGGAACCCGAGACCGCGCCTGTAGTCATAACCGCCTGCATCGTGCACTGCTTTTTTTCCATGGTGGGGGTGAAATTCGTAAATTTTTCGGGGGACGCCGAGGAGCGGTTGCTCAGCTTCATGCAAAGGTTGACCACTGAACCGGACAAATTGAAGCAGGAGTGGGAAATGATACAGGAGAAAAGACGTAAAAGCCGCGAAGAGTGCTGCCTGCCCACAGCAACCAGATCCTGATCCCCCAAAAAAGAAAAGGCCCGCCGCCTTGTAGCGCCAAGCCTTCACGAATCAGTAAGCCCGCCTCCCCTTCCCTAGCTCACGCGCTGGTTACCGCCTCTCCCCTGGGAGCAGTTCACCCGCAGCTCGTAAGGGAGGCAGCTGTTGATGTTGAGGACCTCCTCGGCGAGGGCCAGGCTCTTGTATCGCAACGAGACCTGCTCCAGCTTGGACTTTAACTGCACCAGCACGACCAGATCCTCAGTTCTCGCGTACTCGTTGTACAGCTGCAACACCTCGTCAAATACCATATCTATCGACGCTTCGACCGGCGCCTTGGCGCCTGCCGCGTAGGTTAACACCTTATCCTTGTCATCTTCAAGTTCGCCCCTGAGCACTGCGGATTGCCGGGCTTCGCGCATGAATCTTTTCAGCGCGTCACAGTTGATCTCGTACTTGGCATTACCGATCTCGAGAATGGTTCTTACCATTTTATCCCCTCGTGCATCTCGATATAACATTGAAGCAATGTAAGTGCGTCCACGCAAATTCCGCATTCGCATTGATTATCTTCGGCAAATCTAGTGGAGACTTTAAGCCTTTTTACTGTCTGGAAAGTTGAGACACTACAATCCTTTCACAAAAGCGGATTCCCTCTGACAAAAGTCCCGGAACCAACTGATTGAAAAGCAGCCTTGACATGCTCCATACCTTGCGCTATGTTTCCAGCACATTTCAGCATAGATAGACGACAATACTAAACCATCCGCGAGGATGGGACGGAAAGCCTACAGGGTCTCCAAGAGACAGCCGGGTCGCCGAAATATCGATCGATATTTTTGGCCCCGGCTTTTTTGTTGCCGCAATCCCGGAGAAGGACCGGCTCGGCGACACGCCTGGCGCCCCTAAAACGGAGGAGAAAATGAATAAAGTCGTTTTAACCCTGGCGGTTGCAGCCGTCGCCGCCTTCGCCGTCGCTGGACCGGAAGCGGCCCAAGCCAGCTCGGTGGACCTGAACATCCAACTGGGCGCTTACATCCCGGCCCCTCCGGGGGTGAGGATCTACGTCGAAGCCGGGCGCCCCTACTACGTGGAGAACCACAGGCGCGTCTACATGAAAAAAAGGCACCACGAAGACCACGGCAGGCATCTGGGGCACTACAAGGAAGAAGACCATGACAGGGAAGAGGGGCACGGGAAAGAGCACGGCAAGCACGGCCGCGACTAAAAGCAAACTGTGACTAAAAGAGGAGGAGAGACCATGAAAAGAATAACCGCAGCATTCAAGCCGGCTGTCATAGCTATCTGCGTTATCGTGGCAGCCTTCGCGTACCTTGCCGGTTGCAGCGGCGGAGGAGGCGACGCCAGCAAAGGGACCCTCAAGCTTTCCATAACCGACAGGCAAAGCGACAACTTCGGCAAGGTAATCATCGCCATACGCGAGATACGGGTAGTCCCCAGAGGATTTGAAGGCGCAGCCGACAACGATGTCAACCTGCCGGTGCTGGTCCAGTTCACCACGCCTAAGGTTATCGACGTCATGGCCTTGCGCTTTGCCCAAGAACCGTTGGGAGAGATCGCCCTTCCCGCCGGGAATTACAGCCAGATCAGGCTGATACTGGAGCCCAACCCCACGGGCAACCGTCCCCCGGTCAACTACCTCACGCTCAGCAGCGACGTCAACGGCACCAATCCGATTCCCCTGGACACCCCCAGCGGGCAGCAGTCCGGGCTCAAGGTGCTCGGACCGATCGAGGTAAAGGCAGGAATCATCAATGCAGTCATGATCGACTTCGACCCCAACACCGCCATAGTTTCGCGAGGCAACGGCGGCTACAACCTGAAGCCGACCGGGATCAGGATGGTGCAGATGGCAAACGAACTGCCGCAGTTCGGTTCCATCGTCGGCAACGTCAGTTCCAGCTTCGGGCATTGGTCCAGCGCCACCGTCGCCATCAAGAGGCGCGGGACGGTTAACGACACCGACCCCATCGCCGCCGGGCGCATCTTCTCCAGTTACACCAGCGGCAGGTGGCAGGCCCCCTTTGCCGCCTTCGTACCGGCGGCCAGCGGCAGCCTCGGCTATAAGACGTTCATAACCACGAACGGCTTCGCCTTGTATTCGTCCCAGACAGTATCGGCGGTACAGAATCAGGCGACCGATCTGGGCGAGATAGTACTGACACCACGGTAAGAGCAAACCTGCGACGCCGGTCCTTCATAGAGGGCCGGCGCCGTTGTTGGGAGAGCGGTATGCCTATAATTCAATGGAATGTAAATCTTTTGGTGGGAATACAGGAAATCGACCGGCATCATAAGCAGTTGGTGCAATCGCTGAACACGGCCTACGACGAGTTTCGGGAAGGTAAAGAGATCGAGCTGTCATTCCTGCAGGAGTTGATCGACTACGCCGCTCACCACTTCACCTGTGAAGAGCAATGGATGAAGAAGACGGGGTACCCCAAGCTGCAAGCCCACCGGGAAGAGCATGCCCTCTTCACCAGCAGGGTCGCCGATTTCAGGACGGGCCTGAAAGACAACGGCAAGATATCAGTAGAGTTGATCTGGTTTTTGTGCAACTGGGTGACGCACCACATAGGCGAAAGCGATGCCGAGTTCGGCCGCTTCGTCGATGTCCACAACATCCGTACCAGAGGCGACCAGCCCGGCTAGAGCGCCGGCGACAGCTGACATCAGCGCACCGTTCAGGGCTGCGGCAACGAGTTCAGGTACGCCCGCAGCGCTTCCACATGCTCCCTGTCGTGGTCCATCATCGCCTGAAAGAGCTTCTCCAGTTCGCTATCGGCGAAGATCACGATGGTGGACATGTGCAGCACCGCCATCTGCTCCTCCAGCTTGATCGCCAGGTTGAGCGCCTCCACCTCCGACAGGGTCGACGCCATAAGCTGGTCGACCTTCTCTTCCAGCTTCTGCAGGCTGACCATCGCCTTGGTCAGATCAGTATTTACCCCTGACATCCCCACGCCCTGCATCCTGGCCGCCATGGCGAACTGCTGCGCGTGGCTCTCTTCCTCAAGTGCCGTCTTGCTCCAAAGCCTTGACAGCGGCTTGTTGTCGGCGAAGCTGCGTGCGAAGTGGTAGTAGAGCTCCGCACACTTAAGCTCGAACCGCTTGCACCTGTCGATGAAGTGGAGTTGGTCCATGGTCAATCTGGCTGCGGCTTCCTTTTCGATCATAAAAACACCTCGGAACAATACGTTTGCAGCATATAGGTCTATTCGGACAGAGGAAGATTTACTTGAACAAGCATACTCCCCCCTGCGGTTTCAGTGAGAGAGGGAGTAAAGAAACAGGGGACTAGCTGCATGTGCTAGTCCCCTGAATGGTTTGGCTGGGGCGCCAGGGATCGAACCTGGGAATGACGGGATCAAAACCCGTTGCCTTACCGCTTGGCGACGCCCCAATATTTGATTTTTAAATGGTCCTGACGGCGGCTGCGAACCAGCCAGGCGATTTTGCTATCTCAGCTGCCGCCAGTCGTGCCGCGCTTTCGTTGTCGAAAAGACCGAAAACGGTGGAACCGCTTCCAGACATCAGCGACCCGCGGGCACCTGCTGCCAGCAGTACCTCTTTCAGTTCGCTCACCAGGGGGAATCTCCCGCAGGTGACCGGCTCCAGATCGTTGGAAAGGAGCTCGCAGACCTCGTCGAGGCTGCTGTATGAACGCGGGATTATAGTGGCGGGATCCGGCGTTGTCAACCTTAAATTTTGATAGACCCAGGCAGTGGAAACATGTATCCCGGGGTTCACCAGCACCACCCAGAGGGAGGGAACTTCTTCCAGTGCGGTGAGGCGGTCGCCGATCCCCTCGGCCAGGGCGGGCTTTTTGAAGATGAAGAACGGAACGTCGGCACCGAGCTTGACGCCGATCTCCATCAGCCGCTCGTCCGTAAGACCCAATTCGAGGAGCTCGTTCACTCCCATCAGGACAGTGGCGGCGTCGCTGCTCCCCCCCCCGAGCCCTGCCCCTACCGGTATTTTCTTGGCAATGGTGATTTCTATGCCGACTTCCTTACCTGAAAGCTTCAACAGTGCGTCGGCGGCACGCCAGGCTATGTTCCCCGGCCCGTCGGGCACCCCTTTCCTGCCGCAGGTAACGCGGATTCCGGGGGAATCGGCAAGGGCAATCTCTATCTCGTCGCAGAGATCGACCCTCTGCATGATCATGCGCAGCTCGTGATAGCCGTCCGGCCTCTTGCCCAATACGTCCAGTCGGTAGTTGACCTTGGCCGGCGCCAGCAGTTGCAGTTTTTTCACAACGACTCTCCTTGAGGTATTTTCGAGTGCGGTAACCCCTCGCCCTATGGGAGAGGGATGTGAGAAGTCGGCCTGCCTCCCTTCGCCCTCTGGGAGAGGGGATGGATGATGGCTCATACCTATTCGCTCTTCATTATCTCGCTCATGACGCAGGTGGCGTAGGCTCCTCGCGGCAGCGAGAAGCCGACCAAAAGGTCGGCCCCCTCCTGCTGCACATCCGCCCCGGCAATAGGAACCCGCAATGGGCGCCGCTCCCCTTCCATACGCAGACCTCCCGAGAGGTTGAAGCTCTCAAGGGTTAACTCTTGCGCCGCCAGCACCTCGCGCTCCAGTTCGCCCTGCGCGCCGTGAGGCTCCATCATGGTGCAGCCGAACATGGGGCCGGTGGGGGAAATATCGAAGGCTTCGGCGCGCGGCGCCTCCGCTGCCAGATCCTGCACCAGGAAACAGGCGCCGTTCTCGTGCTTGAAGGCGATGTCGCCGACGTTCACCTTGTCGAAGCTATCAAGCCTTTTCTCCAGCACCAGGTCGAAGAGGGAGGACTGGAAGGCGGAGAGATACAGCCTCTTCATGCGCGGCTGCACCGAGTTGAAGGCCCTCTCGAGGCCGTCCGGCCGCTGCACCAGCCGGGTGAGCAGTTCGCGCTCGACCCGGAAATGCCCCGGGAACAGCGCCAGGCTTTCCTCCACTTCGCCGCGCCGGTACGCCTCGATGGCCTGGCGCCAGCGCTCGTCGGTCACCGCAGCCGGGTCGCCGATCAACCGGTCCACCGCCGACTTGAACTCGCGGCGCAGCATGGCAGCCCCGATCTCGTGGGTGTTGCCTTGGGCACCGTAGCGCTGGACCCCGAAACGGTTGGGTACCCCGCGCCTGGTCATGACCTCCAACGCGGCCCCCGCATGCTTCGCCGCGCCTTGGGCCACGTCGCGGACCCTGATGACGAAACGGTTTCCCTTGAGATGCCCGAGCCTTAGCTTGTTGCCATGCATACTGGCCGAGAGGATCTTGATCCCCGGAATCTCAAGCGCCAGCACCTTATCGGGCGCCACGCGCGGTATGGAGACGGTCTGGCGGGTGATGCCAATGGCATCCTTCATCCCGGCGTAGCCCAAATCGCGTTCCTGGACACCCAGGGTCTTCGCGATGCGGCGCAGCGCCTCAAGCGTCGCGATGCCGCGCTTTTCCAGGACCGCGAAACAGTGCTCCCCCTGCCCGCTTGGCAGATAGGCCGGGATCTCCTCGACCAGGAAATCTTCCGGGCTCCCCTTGATGGTGCCGCCGGTCCCCGGGACCTCGGCTGTAAGATATATGGACAATGCCCCTCCCTGAATCCGTTTCCGCAACCGCAGCATCATACCCAGTACCAGCTGCTCTTTCAACATCTTTCCATTCCACCCGCGGACAGAATCTGCAGGAAACGCGACTAAAGAATTCGCCCGTAATGCCGACCAATAAGCATCGTCATAATGCTTCTCTGACAGCAAGATTTATTTGCCGTGACAAAAACCACGATTGAGCAAAAAGGTACAAGTTCGATATACTGGCACCAGCAAAGACAACAGTTACGAGATAAGGGGAACTAAGCATGAGCAGCACGGACAATGTAAAAAAAGCAACATCTGCTGAGCTTGCCGCGAACCGTAAGTGGTTGAAAGAGTCGATAAGTCCATACTTCTTCAGTGCAATGCGCGACGAACCCGAAGCTTTGAGGGTTTTGGAGCTGGGTTTGGGAACGCTCAGGCACAACCGGCGCCTGATACTGGCCGACCGCGACAAATCCCTGATACTGGCACGCGTCAACGCCCCCGGGTCTCTGTACGACGCGTTGCGCCACTTCCAGGACCGCGAAATATCCTACGCCATGATCACCCACTCCGACGCGCCCATGCCCGGGATGCAGGAGGCGCTGGAGATTCAGCGTTTCGAGTTCGACCGCAAGAGAAACGAGGAGGTGCTCGCCTGGAAGGAAACGAAGGTTCCTGCCGGCATCGCGCGCAAGGTGGCGGCGGAACTCAAAAGGAGCTATCCCGAATTCGACCTGAAGGAATTCGACCGTCTGCTGCGTATCCTCTGGCTCAACAACGAAAGCTACGTCAGGGTCTCTTCGCCGCTGCGCGTGGCGCAGGTGCTCCAGTTGCATCAGAAAGCGAGCAGGAGCGGCGGACTCTACCTCTACGTCGAACCGAGCAGCATTCAAGAGGTATCTCGGGTCCACTTCGCCGTAGGCAACCCCCCGCAAAAAGAGTTCCTGCTGCAGCTCATGGAGGTGTTCAACCGGCTCGACCTGGCGGTGAACCGGGCCTATTGCCTCACCATCACCACAGGCGTCCACCCCTATTTCCTGGGGACCTTCCTGGTCAACCGGCGCCACGGCGGCGTGCTTGAGGCGGGGAGCGAGCTTTTCTCCCGCCTGCAAAAGGAGCTCTACAACACCCAGATCGTCTCCACCAGGGGATATACCTACCGCGAGTTCGTCACCACCGGCGTCATGTCCGGCGAGGACGCCTCCCTGACCAACGCCTTTATCGCCTTCTGCCACACGAACCTGGCCCACAACCAGCCCGACCGCTTCGGCCTGGACGACGTGCAAAGCGCCTTCCACTCCCACCCGGAGATGTCGCTGCAACTGGTGAAGCTCTTCCGCGCCCGCTTCGATCCCGCCGTCACCGCAAGCGACCCGCGCTACCAGTCAATCCTGGAGGAAACGGTCGAGGCGGTGGAGGGATACAACACGGGGCACCGCTACCTGGACGAGATGCGGCGCACCATCTACCGCTGCTGCCTCATCTTCATCACCCATACCTTGAAGACCAACTTCTTCGTACTGGAAAAGCAGGCGCTCGCCTTCAGGCTCGACCCGACCTACCTAGCGGCGCTGGAAACCTCGTCCACCTCCGACCTCCCGCCGGCGCAGCCCTTCCGGGTGACCTTCTTCTTCAGCCGCTACGGCTTCGGCTACCACATAGGCTTCTCCGACATCGCCCGCGGCGGCTGGCGCACCGTCATCGCGCGCAACGTGGACGACTACATCACCAACTCCAACACCATCTTCAGGGAGAACTTCGTGCTCGCCCACACCCAGCACCTGAAGAACAAAGACATCTACGAGGGTGGGTCCAAACTGGTGCTGATCCTGAACGCGGCCGACCTGCAACGCGGAGGGGAGCGCGAACTGGAAGTCTGCCGCCTCTACAAGCTGCAGCACGGTGTCGTCAACGCCTTCCTGGACGTCTTCGTCACCAGCGACGGCGTGGCAAAGAACCCAGCCGTGGTCGATTACTATCGCGAAGACGAGCCGATAGAACTGGGCCCGGACGAGAACATGCACGACTCCATGATCGAGAACATCGCCCGCATCTCCAAGCGGCGCGGCTACATCCTGGGGATCGGCATCATGTCCAGCAAGGAAGTCGGCATCAACCACAAGGAGTACGGCGTCACCTCCACGGGGGTGATCAAATTCGCCGAGATCACCATGGCCGAGCTGGGGACCGACATCTACCGCGACCCCTTCAGCGTGAAACTGACCGGCGGCCCCAACGGCGACGTCGCGGGAAACGCCATGCGCATCCTGTTGAACCGCGCCCCCAAGGTCGCCATCAGGCTGATCCTGGACGGGACCGCCGCCTTGTGCGACCCGGAAGGAGCCGACCATGAGGAACTGGGGCGTATCGTGCTCAAGCAGGACCTGGATGCGTTCGACCCGCTGAAGCTGCATCCCGGCGGCTTCATGCTCTTCAGAAGCGGCAGCCGCAGGGAGGGGCTGCGCGAACTCTTCCGGAAGGTCACCCGCACCGGCGACGGAGTGCGCGAAGAGTGGATCTCCACCGACGAATTTTCCAAGTGGTACGGAAGCCTCCCCTTCACCGTCAAGGCGGATCTCTTCATCCCGGCAGGCGGCAGGCCCGAATCCATCGACAAGGACAACTGGCAGAACTACCTGCTGCCCGGGGGCGCACCCTCGACCGCGGCCATCGTCGAAGGGGCGAACTCCTTCATCACCCCCGAGGCGCGCGTCCAGCTGCAGAAAAAAGGGGTCATCATCATGCGCGACGCCTCGGCCAACAAGTGCGGCGTCATCTCGTCGTCCTACGAGATCATCGCCAACCTGCTGCTGTCCGAGTCCGAGTTCCTGGCGGAGAAGGAGCGCTACGTGAGGGACGTGCTGGAAATCCTGGAAAAGCGGGCGGGAGACGAGGCGAGGCTGATACTGAAGAGGCGACGCGAGCAGCCCGGGCTTCTCTGCACCGAGATCTCCGACGCCCTAAGCGGCGAGATAAACGAGGAGTACGCCACCATTTACCGCTTCTTCCAGAACCGGCCCAACCTTTGCCTGCAGCCGATCTACCGCAAAGCGATTCTAGCCCACCTGCCGCGGATGCTGCGGGAAGAGCCGAAGTATTCAAAGAGGTTGAAGAACCTGCCGCGCAAGTACCTCTTCGCCATACTAGCTGCGGAAATAGGTTCGTCATTGGTTTACCGGGGAGACAAAGAGGCGGATCTCGAGGCGACGCTGAAGGGGCATCTGATGCGGCAGTTCGAATAGCGACGATACACGAAGTCCCCCTTTACCAAGCCGGTTTAGGGGGACTTTCAGTTTGCTCATCGGATATTTTTCAAAGGCTCACCGGGGAATACCAGGAAGCCTAGGATGTATCTGCCCACCAAGCATTGCGCGAGCACTCACGTCCCCCCCTTTGCGAAGGGGGGACAGGGGGGATTTGCTCCCCCTACCCTTCCTACTTCACCTTGTAATGCACGAAATAGATCTTTTTCCCCTCGGCCATGAATTTCCGCATGTACTTCGAGAGGTGATAGCCGGGGAACTCGTGCCGGTACAGGTCGGTCCCAAACTGGTTCTGCATCATGGAAACCTTGGGGAGCATCTCCGCCACGTCGATGCCGTAGTCATCGAAGTCGGTGGCGAAATAAAAGTCTGCGCCAGGACGCATGTAGTCCATCATAAACTCGACGAACTCCCGGTTCACCAGGCGGCGCTTGCGGTGCCTTTTCTTGGGCCAGGGATCGGGGCAGTTGATATATACGGCCGACAGCCCCCCTTTGGGGACCCGGTCGGTGACGAACAGGCGCGCCTCGTCGCGCAGCACGCGCACGTTTTTGACCTCGTGCCGGTCCATGCGGCGGCAGGTCTTGTAGCACCCCTTGTTGTAAAAATCGATGGCGACGAAGTTCACGTCCGGCTGGTCCAGCGCCGTCTTCAGCATGAAGTCGCCTACGCCGCAGCCGATCTCCAGCGCGAGCGGGTTGTCGTTGCCGAACACAGCGCTCCAGTTCGGCGGTTTCGGCAGGTCTTCCAAACGGATGTAATTGGGTGAATCAATGTGGATGAATGATTGCGTCATCTGCCCCTCTTGCGTTTTAGTCGCGGGGAAGATAGCACAGCGAGCCGTTGTGGTGAAGGGGATTTTTTCCAGTCTTTCGTCTTTTAGTTGAAGATAGGGAGCCGCCTCAGGTTGAGGCATCCGGAGTGTTGGTGAATCTTTAGCAGAAAGTCGGCGAAGTCTCTGTAACCGTCTGCAATTCGCTTAACCTCTTGATCTGTTGTTGATCACCTCGGAGATCGCCGAGGGGATCTGCTGTCGTCGGAGAGGTGGTCAGACTTCAATCCTGAATTCGGCCCCCTCACCGGTATTGCGCACCGTCAGTCTGCCTCCCATATTTTTCTCGATGATGGTCCTAGACATGTAGAGCCCGATGCCTGTCCCTTTGTCCGCCCCCTTCGTGGTGAAATAAGGATCAAAAATTCTACCCATGACCGCCTCGGGTACGCCGCCGGCATTGTCAGTTACGGTTACCACCGACCTGCCATCTTGCTCGAAGGCGCGTATCGAGATGAGGGCGGAGCCTACACCTCGGGCGACCAACTCATCACGGGCATTCATCAGGATGTTCAAAAGCACCTGGGCGTACTCGTTCGGGTGACCGAATATCTCCAGACCGCCTTCGTGCCGGAAACTGAGCTGGATCTGCTGATCTTTGAAGGTTCTTTCGACCAGGAGAAGCGTCCGCTCGATCACCTCGCCGACCTTGAACACGACTTTTTCCTTGTCAGACCTGAAGAAGTTCAGAAAATCGTCGATGGTGCGGGACATGTGATTGATCAGTTCCATCCCCTTGCCGACATTTTCTTCAAGGAACTCCCTGCTGAACTGGCCCGAGCCATAAAAAAAAGGCAGCTGCTGGAGGATGAGCCCCAGCATGTTCAGCGGCTGACGCCACTGATGGGCGATGTTGTTGATCATCTCTCCCATGACCGCCTGCCGGTCCTGCATGATCAGCATCTGGTCCCTTTGGCGCAGCTCGCTCACCGCCTGCGCGACGCGCTCCGAAAGGGACTTGTTCAGCTCTACAAGCTCCTGCCTGGTGCGGGCGATTTCCTGCCCCGCCCGCCTGCGTTCGGTGATGTCTATGATGGCAACCCGGCACTCCCCGCCCGATTCGTCCGCCACGGCTTCGACCTGCAGAAAGCGCGGGTTGTCCTCTCCAGTGGCGAGCGGCACCTCGCAGCTCACTTTGCCCGGGCCGGCAAACACCTCCCGCTGGAAATCGTTGAAAATCTGCTTGGTTGCCTGATTGAGGAACACCCCGAAGTTGCGTCCCACGAGCCTCGCGCGTTCGACCCCCAAAAGCCTGGCCCCGCTCAGGTTCGCTCCGAGGATGCTTCCCTTTCGGTCCAGGGTGAAATAGCCGATCGGGGCGAAGTCGTAGAGATCGGTATACTTCGCCAGCAGGGATTCTGCCTCATCCCTGGACCGGCGCAGATCGATATTCTGCAGTTCCAGTTCCACCTGGTGGACCCGCAGCTCATAGAGCAGCCGCTGCGTTTGCGGCCCCGACAGAGGGGGCTGGTCGGGGTGCTGTTGCTTCAGGCGCTCTTCGGCCTGACGGCGCAGCTCGGCGTGTTGGGTGCTACGCTGTTTGCCCGGATGCTTAGTCATTGGCTCGTACCTCGCCCGGCTTTCTGGTTCAGGGTGAAATAGAAGCAGGCGCCTTTGCCCGGCTCCGCCTCGGCCCAGATCTTGCCGTTATGGCGCGACACGATGCGCTGCACGATGGCGAGGCCGATGCCGATCCCCTCGTATTCCTGCATCCCGTGCAGCCGTTCAAAAGGGGTAAACAGCTTTGCCGTGTGCTGCATCTCGAATCCGATGCCGTTATCCCGCACGAAATATACGGCCTTACCGTCCAGCCAGCAGGTACCGAACTCGATCCTGGCAGAAACCCGGGCGCCTGTGTACTTCCAGGCATTGCCCAGCAGGTTTGCTAAGAGCTGACGCAACAGATGGGGATCGCCGCATACTGTTACCCCTTCTGCCTGGACGAAATCCACCGCTCGCTCGGGTTCCATCTCGCGCAGTTCGCTCATTATCTTGGACGCCAGCGCTCCCAGATCGACCGTACTTCTACTCAACTTGTGGCGGGTCAGTCCAGTCAGCCGCAGTATGCCGTCCACCAGTTGTCCCATTCTCCCGGCGGCAGCTCCGATTCGCCTCAAAAGCGCCTGGCCGTCTCCATCCAGATGGGCTGCGTGATCCTCCAGGAGAATGTTACTGAAACCGTTCAAGCTACGTAACGGGGTACGCAGGTCGTGGGCCACCGCATAGCTGAAAACCTCGAGCTCGTTGTACGAGGCCTCAAGCGCGGCATAGGAGGCCTCAAGCTCACAGGTGCGTTCGGCCACGCGCTGTTCCAGTTCGCTGTTTAGGCGGGTTATCTTCTCCTCGGAAAGCTTCTGCTTGGTGATGTCGATCACCGCAATGTGGCAAGCCGTGTCCGAATCGGCGACGGCCGCCTCCAGGCGCACGAAGCGGCGAGGATTTACCGGCGCCGCAAGCGGCAGAGCAGCAAGAACCTTTTCTTCCCGCTTGTATACCTTTTCGAGAAAGTGGGAGAAAACCGGAAGTGCATCGCCGGACACATGGAGTGCGAAGCGGCGGCCCCGCAACCTATCGCGCTCGACACCGAGGAGGCTCGCGCCTTTCAGGTTGGCCGAAACGACGATGCCGTCGCGGTCCAGGGTGAAGTAGCCGACCGGGGCGAAGTCGTAGAGTTCGGTGTACCTTTCAAGCAAGGTCTCCTGCTCGTCCCGCGTTCTGGTGATTTCGGCATTTTGCAGCTCCAGCTCGATCTGGTAGACCTGAAGCTCGTGCAGAAGACGCTGGGTCTCGTGGTGGGCTTGCGGAGGAGAGCCGCCCGCCCCCTGGTACAGACTCATCTCGGCCTGGCGGCGCAGCTCCAAGCCTTCCAAACGACGCTTGTTTTCCCGGCTCTTCATGCCTCGCCTCACTTTTATAAAAGGGATAACCTGCCGACCGACAGTCCCGCCGGTCCTAGCTGCCAGGCTCGTACCGGGCCTTGAGCGCGGCGATCTCCTCGCGCAGTTCCGCTTCAACTCTCTTCGCCGCGCTTATCTCCGAAAAGGTGATCACCACGCCGCGGATGGCATCGTCCATTGTGCGGTAGGGCATGATGCGCACCAAAAACCAGCGCCCGTCGTTGGTGGCAATCTGCTTTTCCGAAAAGGCGAGGGTGCGCAGCACCTCATGCGCTTCCCCAATCATATCGGGATAGGGCAGGTCGCTGGTGATCTCGGCCAAGGGACGCCCCACGTCTCCCGGGCGCAGCTTGAAAAGCTGGTTGGCACCGGCGGTGAAGCGCCGAATGTTGAGGTCGCTGTCCAGGAACACGGTTACTATCTCGGTGCTGTTCAGGAGGTTCCTCATATCGTCGTTTGTCCGCGCATACTCGTCCATCTTCGACTGTTGCTCCGCGTTCACCGTCTGCAGCTCTTCGTTCAGGGACTGCAGCTCCTCCCGTGAGGTGGTCAGCTCCTCGTTGGTGGATTGCAGCTCCTCGTTTGCGGACTGCAGTTCCTCGTTACTTGATTTGAGTTCTTCCTGCGAGGATTGCATCTCCTCGCGGGTGGTCTGCAGCTCCTCGTGCAGATGTTTCATTTCCTGTTCCAGCTCCTGAACCCTAACGTTCTCGGAGCCTTTCTGCCTGCCGCGGCCTGTGCCCTTTTTCACCTGCGGCGCCTCCGAGTCGCGGAAGACGATCAGCACCATCCCGCGCAGCGCCTCGGGTTCCTGGACCGGCTGCACCGTGAGATCGAAGGCCTGGGCGGCTGCACCCTCCCCGACGCTAAGCCCCCGCACCACGACGATTTCCTTTTGTACCAGCACCTTGTGGAAGGCGCTGCCCAGCTCGAAGCGGAGCCCTTCCCGGGCCATGGCGAAGACGTTCAAAGTGGCCTTGCCGGCCGCGGGTTCCAGGTACTTGCCGGTCCGCCCGCTGAAATAGAGGATGTCCCCATTGCCGTTTGCCAGCACGGCAGGCGGGGATACCTGCTGCAACAGGAGTTGGTCGGCAAGCGACTGGAGGTTTGCGGAAGTCGGCATTTTTTGCTCCTTTGAGGGTTCCCCCCGGGCCGGGACGAAAGAGGGGGGGAACACCAGATGTTCCGTCGACAAGGCGAATTTGCGGCGCCGGAAGATCCGCAGCTTGAGGTCCAAGGGCGCAAAGAGGTCGGCACAGGCGCTGACGGTCTCTGCGCTCCCCAGGAAAAGGATGCCATCGGTTTTAAGACTGTAGTGAAAAAGCGGCAGGAGCCTCTTCTGCAGCTCCGGCATGAGGTAGATCAGGAGGTTGCGGCAGACGAGAAGGTCCAGCTTGGTGAAAGGGGGGTCCATGATAACGTTCTGGGTGGCGAAGGTGATCATCTCCCTTATTTCCTTGCGGATTCGGTAGCCGTTTTCCTCCTGTACGAAAAAGCGCTGTAGCCGCTCGGGAGTCAGGTCCGCGGCGATGTTTGCCGGATAGCACCCCTGGCGGGCCTTGTCGATGGCGTCAGGGTCCAGGTCGGTGGCGAAGATCTGCACGGTGTATTTCCCCTTCAGATCGCTGCGCTCCAGCGTCTCCTTGAAGGCGATGGCGAGCGAGTAGGCCTCCTCTCCCGTCGAGCAGCCCGCCGACCAGGCCCGAAGCACCCCGCCTGCCGGGCATCGGGCCAAAAGCTCAGGAATAGCCTTCCCCTCCAGTTGCTCCCAGGCCGCGGGATCGCGGAAAAAAGCGGTCACGCCGATCAGAAGTTCCTTGAAGAGCAGTTCCACCTCCTGCGGGTTTTCCTGCAGGAAGCGGACGTAAGAAGCTATCCTGTCTATCTGGTGAATGTCCATGCGCCGCTCGACCCTGCGGTACACCGTGTTCTTCTTGTACAGCGAGAAGTCATGACCGGTATTGGAGCGCAGGAGCAGCAGGATTTTTTCCAGGGAGCTCTGGTCCTTCTCCGCCAGGATCAACCCGTTTTTGGCGATGGCATGGGCGTTGCGGAAATAGTCGACGATCTTCCCGGGAAGGTCCTCCGCCGGGGCCACCATGTCGGCAAGGCCGGCGCCGATGGCGCTTCGAGGCATGCTGTCAAACTTGGCGCCGGAGGGGTCCTGTACCAGAACAACTCCGGCCTTCTCTCTGATGGCCTTAAGCCCCAGGGTGCCGTCGGACCCCATACCGGAGAGGATGACCCCAGCGCTTCTATCCTGACGGTCCTCCGCCAGGGAGCGCAGGAAGAAGTCGATGGGGAGGCGCAGCCCTCGCCGCACGGTCGGCTGAAAAAGGTGCAGCACGCCGTGCAAGATGGACAGGTCCTTGTTGGGGGGGATCACGTAGACGCTGTTTGCCTTGACCCGCATGCGGTCACGTACCTGGTGTACTTGCAGTACGGTGACGCGCTGCAACAGTTCGGGCAGGATACCCGCGTGGGTCGGGTCCAGGTGCTGGACGATCACGAACGCCATACCGCTTTCCGCGGGGACCTGGCGCAGGAACTGCTCCAGCGCCTCCAGTCCGCCGGCGGATGCGCCGATGCCGACTATGGGGAAAGAAAGATCCAGTCGGGAAGCCGGCTCCTGAGAAGGTTTGGAGTTCGTGTCGGCACTTTGAGGCGTTTTCATGCGATTTTCCTATGGGGGTCTACCACGAGTTGACGGGTAATTCGCCATGTATCAACCTGAAAACTGGCGTGTTTCCCGGAGAAGCAACATATCACGACCAACTAATGATAATCAACTAAACAATTCATTGATTAGACGGTTGGGAGGACGAGCGCAAGCGGGAACCGAATGGGGGAAAAGAACCACCACCTCGTAAAGTATTTTTTAGAGTAAGGAGCTGAAGGCCCGGATACCTCAAGGCATGCCGAGACAGCCGATGCGTCAGTTGCACACCAGGCATTTAGCATGGCCGCACCCATTCCTTGCCATTTTTAACGGGACGTGTTAGTTATATCCGGTTGAAATAAGGCAAAAAAAGGAAAGCAAGCATGAAATTCACCGAGCTGCAGATACCCGCGGAGGTCCAAAAAGGGATCGACGAGACCGGTTTCACCCAATGTACACCAATCCAGGAAAAGGCACTTCCCCTGGCTCTCACCGGGAAAGACGTCGCAGGGCAGGCACAGACCGGCACCGGCAAAACGGCCACCTTCCTCATCTCCATCTTCACCAAGCTCCTCAGCCAGGCAAAAACCGGCGGCGAACACCATCCCAGAGCCCTAATCCTCGCTCCCACCCGCGAACTGGTGGTCCAGATCGAAAAGGACGCCCAGGCACTTGGCAAATACACCGGCTTCAACATCCAGGCGATCTACGGCGGCGTCGACTACATGAAGCAGCGCGACGCGCTGAAGGCTGGCGCCGACATCGTCATCGGCACGCCTGGCCGACTCATCGACTACTTGAAACAGAAGGTCTACTCCGTGAAGGACGTCGAGGCGCTGGTCATCGACGAGGCCGACCGCATGTTCGACATGGGATTCATAGCCGACCTCCGCTTCATTCTGAGAAGGCTTCCCCCCTACGACAAGAGGCAAAACCTCCTCTTCTCCGCGACCCTCAACACCCGCGTCATGGAACTCGCCTACGAGTTCATGAACATGCCGGAGAAGGTGTCGGTGACCCCCGAGCAGATGACCGCCGAGCGCGTCGAGCAGGTGCTCTACCACGTTTCGCGCAAAGAGAAATTTCCGCTGCTCTTAGGCCTGCTCAGGAAGATGGGGATGGAGCGGACCATGATCTTCGTGAACACGAAGCGCGAGGCGGAATACCTGCAGGACCGCCTGAACGCGAACGAATTCCCGGGCAAGGTCATCTCTGGCGACGTCGAACAGAGAAAGCGGATGAAGATCCTGGCGGATTTCAAGGATGGAACCCTTCCCATCATGATCGCCACCGACGTCGCCTCCCGCGGCATCCACATCGAGGGAGTCTCCCACGTCATCAACTACGACCTGCCCCAGGACTGCGAGGACTACGTGCACCGCATCGGCAGGACGGCACGCGCCGGAGCAGAAGGGATGGCGATCTCGTTCGCGGACGAGGACGGCGCCTTCTACATCGAGCCGATTGAGGATTTCATCAAGCAGAAGATCCCCACCGAGTGGGCCGAGGACGACATGTTCGTCCACGACTACAAAAGGACCAAGCCCCGCCCCCGCACCGAGTTGCCTGGCAGGGGCGGCAAGCCCGGCGACAGGGGAAGGTCGGGCGACAAGGGAAGACCGGCAGCACGAGGCAGGTCCGGCTCGGGGAGCAGCAAGCCCGCAGCAGGCGAGAAGAAAGTCGCCGCCGAAAAGCCCGCCACCGAGACAGCCGCAACGGCAGGTGAAGGAACCGAGGCAGCCAAGCGCAAGAGGCCGCGCCGCCGCAAGCCGAAGAAGGCTGCCGAAGGTACCGAGTCCAATCAACCGAGCCAGCCCGATCAGCCGTGACCGGGAAGGGACGCCCCGCCAAGAAGTATTCCCAGGCAGGGAGGGTGCATGACGTGATACGCCTCATCGAGGCGCGTCACGGCATCTCCATTTCCGAGCTCACCGAAGAGACCGGCGTCAACAAGCGCACCATCCATCGGGACCTCGCCGCCATCCAGGAGGCGGGGTACCCGCTCATTTCAGACTGGCAGGACGGCGAGAAGGTATATCGCTTCCTGACCCGCTTCAAGGATGTCCCCCCCATCAGCTTCACGCTGCAGGAGCTGATGACCCTCTCCCTGCTCCGCTCCCAGCTCGACCTGCTCAAGGGAACCCCGTTCCTGGAGGACATGCAAAGCGTCTTTAGAAAGGTGAACTCCGTCCTGCCGCCGCGGCTCGCCGCGCACATGGAGCGGATAGCCGAGGTCTCCCTCCCTCTTTTGCAGGGAAAGCGCGACTACAGCCGCTGCGCCGAATCGCTGCAAACGATCCGCCACGCCCTTTTGTACCAGCACAGCATCGTCATCACCTACCACCCCCCCAACCGCCCGGAAGCCGTCGAGTACCTGGTCGACCCGTACACCCTCCTGTTCCAGAAAGGCGGCATTTACCTGTTGGGCTACGCGCAACAGCGCCAGGCGCTGCGCACCTTCGCCGTCGAGCGTATCGCCAAGGTCGAGCCGCGCCAGGAACGGTTCCAGATCCCGGAGGGGTTCCGTCCCGGGGAGGCTTTGGGCGGCGCCTTCGGCATCGTGGCCGAGCCTCCCATGGACGTGGTGATACGCTTTTCCGCCGGCATCGCCCACGCCATCAAGGACCGCATCTGGCATGCCTCACAGCAGGTAAAAGAAGAGCGGGATGGCTCGCTCACCCTCACCTTCCACGCCGGCGGCAAGATGGAGATCCTCTCCTGGCTTCTTTCCTACGGCGCCCACGCCGAACTCATCTCCCCCCCCGCACTGCGCGAGGAACTGACCCGCCTGGTCCAGGACACCTCCCGGCTGTACCATTACCGTTAGGCTTTTACTAGACCGAAACGTCTCCTCCCGCGGCTGAACCTCTGCAGTTATCGTTTTGCTCCCACACTCTCACGCCTGACAACTTGCACAACCGAGCGAAGTCCCCTTGTCTCAAACTTTATTTCACCCTCGCTTTAAAGTATGATAGTGTCGATGACGCTTGTTTCGTAGTGAGTCAATGACAGTACACGCTTCGTCTCGTGCAAGAACCACTCTATCGATTGCCGCCTGACCTGACGCTTGCCAGCACCCGGTAAAAGGCTTGCAAGTATCAATCTATCTCACATCTGAAAGGGACTATGAACGACACTCTCTTGAGACGTTTTTCGTCTTGCTTCGGGACTTTGCTTTTCCACATTCCGCTGTCACCGCTGACGTCACTTGCAGCGACTACGGGTGAAGGAACAGGAATGCACACGCTGCTTTGGATGGACTGTTCAAAGGTCGCCATAGCGGCAGTGGTGGTGATCCTGGCCCTTGTGGCCCTGTTGATCGCCATGCTGTGCAAGATGCGTCGTTTGAAGGCCGCCTTCACATCGCTTGCCGAAGGCGAACGGCGCTTCCGCACCCTGGTTGATCAAGCGGGCGACGGTTTTGAGCTGCTGGGACCGGATGGGCAGATCCTGGATATTAACAACGCCACCTGCGACTGCCTTGGTTACGCAAGAGAAGAACTGCTCAAGATGAACATCACCGACATCGACCCGACAATCGCCAAGGAGACTTTCACCGCCCAATTAGCGGAATTGGTCGATAATCCGCCAGCCACTTTCGAGACGATACACAAACGCAAGGACGGCACTACTTTTCCCGTCGAGATCAACGCCTCCATCTTCAGACTGGGAGGCATGGTCGTTTCACTTTCCCTGACCCGCGACATCTCCAAGCGCCGGCGTCAACTGGAGGAACTCGACTTCACCAACCAGTGCTTTACCCAGGCATTGAACAGCCGGCATCATGTTCTATACCGTCTCAATGTCAAAGAGGGGAGGTATGACTACCTAAGCCCAGCCTTCGAGCAGATGACGGGCTATGCCGTGGACGAATTCAAAAAAAACAGAAGCCTGGAGCTGTTCAGGGAGTACCTCCACCCCGACGACAGGAAGCGCATCTTTGCCGCCATCGAGGAGGCGCTTCTCAAGCGGGATACGGCAACGGTCAATCTGGACCTTGAATACCGCCTGAGGAAGGCTGACGGAGCATATTGCTGGCTGCGCGATTCGACTACCGCCTGCTTTGACGAGCAGGGCGAGCTCGAGTACTTTTTCGGCTCGGCACATGACATCACCGAGTCAAAGCTTGCCGAAAAGGAACGGGAACAGTTCTATACGCTGTTCATGACTATCGATGACCTCATGTGTATCGCTGACCCAATGGGAAACATCCTGAGGGCGAATCCCTCCTGCTCCGAGATCCTCGGCTATTCGGAGGAAGAGATTGTGTCAAGGCCTTTCATTGATTTCGTGCATCCCGACGACAAGGAAAGGACCGTCGATGAAATGAAGCAGCAGGTACAATCCGGGCTCACAAAGAGATTCGAAAACCGCTACGTCCGCAAGGACGGTTCCGTGCGCTGGCTATCTTGGAGCGCGGTCCACAACCAGAAGGACGGGATGACCTACGGCACCGCCCGCGACACAACAGAGCGCAAGCAGGCCGAGGAGGAGCGCAACCACCTGGAGCAGCAGTTGCTCCACACCCAGAAACTGGAGAGTCTCGGCGTTCTGGCAGGGGGCATCGCCCACGATTTCAACAACATCCTCACCAGCATCATCGGCAACGCCGATCTGGCCCTCATGCATCTCGATCCCGCAGCACCTGCAATGGTGAACCTGAAGCGGATCGAAAAAGCGGCAATGAGGGCCGCCGACCTTGCCAAGCAGATGCTCGCTTACTCGGGTAAAGGCAGATTCGTGGTCGAAGCAACCGACATCAACCGACTCGTGGAGGAGCTGAAGCACATCCTGCAGGTATCCATTTCCAAGAAGGCGGTGATGAACTACAATCTCGCCGGTTCGTTGCCTGCCGTCGACTCCGATGCCACCCAGATCCGTCAGGTAGTCATGAACCTGGTCATCAATGCCTCCGAAGCACTCGGCGAGAAGGAGGGAGTGATCAACATCACTACAGGGTGTGTCCAGTACGATGTGAATCATCCACAGGAGTCCTGGCCCACGGATACCAGCCTCCAAGGTCGATATGTTTTCGTCGAGGTAGCAGACACCGGCTGCGGCATGTCTCCCGAGACTGTGAGGAAAATATTCGACCCGTTCTTCACCACCAAATTCACGGGTAGGGGACTGGGGATGGCCGCAGTGCTGGGGATCGTGAGAGGACATAAGGGCACTATCAAGGTTCACAGCGAACCAGGCAAAGGAAGCGTATTCACAGTGCTGCTTCCCGCCTCCGACAAAGCCCCAAACGTCGCCCTCCCCCATCCTTCCGCCGACGATGGCTGGTGCAAAAAGGAAGGAACGGTCCTCGTCGTGGACGATGAGGATGAGGTACGAAACATCGGCTGCGAAATGATTAAAACTCTTGGCTTCACGCCGGTATCTGCCGCCAACGGGCGCGAAGCGTTGGAGGTATTCAGGAATACCCCGAACATTGACTTGGTAATCCTCGATCTCACCATGCCGCAGATGGACGGGAAACAGTGCTTCCGGGAACTGCGGCTGCTGGACCCGGAGCTACAGGTCATTATGGCTAGCGGTTACAGCGAGTACGAGGTGGCTCCCCAATTCATCGGAATGGGGTTGGCCGGATTCGTCGAAAAACCGTTCAAGCTGGCGACCCTGAAAAAGACGATAGGACAACTCCTAGGAAAAAACTATCACCCTTGAAGAGCTGCAAGCTTTAATTCAGGAATTCGATCCTGTTTCTGCCCCCTTCTTTCGCCTTGTAAAGAGCGGCGTCGGCCTCCCCTACCGCAACACTTTCCTTGGTTCCGGAGCGCGGGTACTGAGTCGACACCCCTATGCTCACCGTGACGGTTCCCGCTGTGGGGGCGTTTGCATTGGGCAATTGCAAGCAGCGGATTTCCTCTATCAGTTTTTCCAGTTGCCGCCGCACCATGGCGGCGGTGCTGTTTCCGAAAGCCAGTACGAATTCCTCGCCGCCGTACCTGGCACAGATGTCACTCGGTCGCCGGGCATGGCGATTCAGCACCCCTGCCACCTTGATCAGGCACTGGTCCCCGTATTGATGCCCATATGTATCGTTCAGCAGCTTGAAGTGATCGATGTCTATCATGGCTACTGTCAAGGGAAGCCCCAAGCGGGCACACCGCCTCCATTCATCGCTCAGAAAATTATCGAAGTGGCGGCGATTGAAGAGACCGGTTAGCCCGTCGGTCAGCGACAGGTTGTAAGCATGTTCTTCCGCCAGTTTGCGCAAAGTAATGTTGACATGAGAAATAGCGACATATCGGCTGCGCTCGTGTTCCACCCCGACGACGTTCATCAGGAACCACCTTTTCTCGCTCGGGCTGTGGCAGGGGTACTCCAGTTGAAAGCATTCTTCTCCTCTTATCACTTTGGCGATACCAAACGCTGCGTGTTTGCCGAATTCATCACCTGTTCGTGCTGCATCTTCGCAGGCTTCCAGGTAGTTGACCCCCTCCCACCCGGATTCCCGGCAGCAGCGGTTTTCTGCCCCGAACCGGTTCCAGGCCTGGTTGGTGAATACGATGCATCCCTGACTGTCCAAAACAGCGATGTGATCTGACAACGAATGAATCACCTTCTGTAACAGTTCAAGATCGTGAAGAACTGTCATTGCTCCCTCCAGTTCAGGCATAGAAATACGCCGCCATCACCACTCCCCGAATTGCATCTTAGTGAGTGTAAAACCGTGGACGGGAGTATGATTCACCTTCAACTTGCTAGATGCAGTCAAAGACAAGATCGTCCTTACCCTTTTCTTTCACCTGATACATAAGTTCATCGGCCTTCCTGATGATGTCCTCCGCACCGCAAGCGGGGTCACCAACCGTGAGCACTCCAATACTTAAGGACACTGGCCACTGCTTTTCCTTGACAGCTTCCATTAGTTTCGCCCTGAGGTTGGCCATCGTGGTTTTTGCATGTTTCTCATCACATTTAGGCAGCAAAATGCAGAACTCGTCCCCACCCATACGCGCGAAAACGTCCGTTGCCCGCAAATTGGCCTTTACGCAATCGACAACCGCCTTGAGAAGTTGGTCTCCAGCAGCATGTCCCATCGTATCGTTTACGGCCTTGAAGTTATCCAGATCGAGATATGCAAGAGAACATCTGTAACGATCCCGCCGTTGTCTGGCAAGTTCGTACTCGACCATTTCAATGAAAGCCCTGCGGTTATAGGCGCCGGTGAGAGGGTCGGTCCTGGAAAGGGCAGCCGAGAGATCCAGCAGTACGCGGATTCTGGCTAGCGCCGCGACAGCTGCGAGGAAGACTCCGAGATTGGACAAAAAGTCGAAGATGATTGCGGAGACGGCAAAGTTCTTGTAGTGGTGGGATATCAGGATGCAGACCGTGAGCGAAAGGCCGACTGAGTATCGTGCGCCGGCAAACCAGGCAACGAACGACACCGGAACTAGATAAACGAAAGTGAACAGGTACTGGTCAGGAAGGTAGATATCGAGGAGGAATACAAGGCTCGTCGACAGCAGCGCGATGAGGCATATCCACTTCGCCTCCAGCGTCTCCAAAAAGCGGAAATACCCACCTATCAATTCAAGCATATTTTCGCCCCACCATAAATTTCTGCGAATGCCTAAGTGCAGACGACATTCCACGCCCATCACATGATCGATGCGAGACCTCGGCGATACCCGAGGCCGGTCCCGACGCGCCCCCTGTGCATTGGACCGTGCCCACTGAAGCCGAGTGACAAACTCCGCCCTTTTAAGCCGCAGAATGCTTTCTCAACTGCTTTAAAAAGCTTTTCGGCTCCCGCGATCACTATCTAAAGCGCCGCTGCACGGAAATCTGAAAGGACTGGTCCAATCTGTATTTCGGTTTGCCATTAATCCCAAGCTAGGTCAGTTATCTCGATAGCACCAGGCTTACCCAGAACCATTCATGTTCATCCTGTACGTCCCGTACTTGATCCGAACCAGCACGTTCTTTTCCAGCAGAACCTGAAATGTAGCGACGACTGTCGGCTTGCTGGCTCCAAGCGCCTCTGCTACCTCGTCATAGGTGCCATTGAACATGTTGTTGGCGTCGAGGTGGTTGATGACGTACTCGATGATCTCGGCCCGTCTGCCGCCAAGGGTGTCGAGAATCCTAAGAAGGAACTCGTTTTTCGCGCCCCCCTGAGTCGTTTCCATTTTTGCCGCTACCTTCTGGGTCGCTATGTCGGAGAGAAGTTCGAGCATCTCGTGGAAGTTGAACGGTTTCAAAAGGTAGCCGTCAGCCTTGTGGCGAAATGCATCCAGCAGGTAGTCCGGCTCGGAATGGGCCGAGACTATGACAACGGCGACTGCCGGGTCTTTTTGTTTTATTGCAGTAAGCAGTTCGATGCCGGACAGGCCGGGCATCCTGATATCGGTCAAGACGATATCGGGGCGACGCTCTTCCAGTACTTTCAGGGCATGGTCGGCACTACCGACACAGATGGTGCTTTTGCAAAAACTGCTCAGGACCAGCTTCATCTGCTCCTGCGCAACCTCCTCGTCGTCGACAAAGAGTATGGTCATATCCTGCAACGCAGCAACGTTCATATTTCCTCCGTTTTTATTTTGGCGAATTGCAGACAGATGCAGGCGCCATAGTGCTCTTTCCCTTGCAGCTCGAAGCGCCTGTTTTCCGCCCAGACCCTCCCCTGGTCGAGATTTTCGACAATCTGGCGACAGAGATAAAGTCCGAGCCCGGTGCCGTCCGCCTTGTCCTTGGTGGTTATATAGGGCTCGAAAATTCTTTTCAAAAGATGATCGGGAATCCCGCCACCGTTGTCCTGGAAGGTGACGGTTACCAGTGAACCGGCCTCTTCGCGGCTGGAGAGTAGGATAACGCGCTCACCTGCAACCAGGCCGAGTTGGTCCCGTGCATTCAACAGCACGTTGATAGTCAACTGCACCAAGTCGTTGACGAAACCCATAGTGTGCTCCGGGGAGGTGATCCGGTTTTCTATGGTCACCCGGCTCTGTTCCATGACCGGTGCCACCATCGCTATGGCCCGCTCGACAGACGCCTGGAGCTCGATCACGGCCCGGCTGCTGCCGGACATCAGCAGAGAGCGCCAGTCATCTATGATGTTCGACATGTACTCAATGTTCTGGTTCGCCTGGATAATCTGCTTGTTGAGCAGGGTGTCGTCCAGTTTGCCGAACTGGTTCTGCAGCCCGATATTTTGAACGATGAGCGACAGGTTGTAGAGAGGTTGCCGCCATTGATGCCCGATATGACCCAGCATCTCACCGAGAGCGCACTGTTTCGAGCGCTGGGCCAGCATGTTTCCCTGTTCGGTGATGATGCGCTCATACTTCCTGAACCCGACCATGTTAATACACAGCATGACGGAAGCGGTTATAGCAAAGAACAGCAACCAGATGTAGAAGTAACCCCAGTGACGGCTCCGCAGTTCGGTCATGTCATAGGCCACAAGATATTTCCCGACTTCATGACCTCTGTTGTCGCGAAGTATCTGGGAGGTACTTACCAGGTAATATTTGTCTCCGAGTTCTATATCGTTTTCCGCACGGTTGAAATCGATCCTGTCAATGAATTTACTGAAGAATTCCGCGTCATTCGCCTTCAGCTTCCTGTAGTAATCGTACACGTATTCTGCAGAATCTATCTTATAAGAGCCTTGATTATCTATGAGCTTACCGTTGGAAAAAATAGCCGTCTTGACGTCCTTGAAAAACCATTTGAGATTGTAGTGGAAAAAGGACACGTCGACACCTAATTCTATCGTTCCGACGACGTTTGAAAGACTGTCCCTGATAGGAATGACCGTGCAGAAGTAAAGGGGAACGATATTGGTTTCATACCCGTAGGTATATTTTTTGGCGGTAAAGACCCCTTTCGTGACAGTCGGCCTGAATTGTTCAGGGTCGTGGGCTATGGATGGGTGGATCATGTGATATCTGAGTTTTCCGGTGCCGTCATAGATCAGGACCGAGATAACCGGAACATACCGCTTTCCGAAATCCTGGAAAACCGGTTCGGCAGCCTTTTCGAGGGATTCCGCATCGCCGCGTTTCAACAGCTCGGCAAAGTTCCGCTCCTGTGCCACGGCGCTGACGTAGTTGACCAGCCGGGAGCAGAGGTACTCCGATTCGCTGTCGTGGGCATTCTTGATGAAAGTGTTGATCTTGTTGGCGAAATAGGCGTAATCGGACGTCCTTTTGTGCAGATCCATCAGGGAAAAGAAGCAGAACATGCAGAAGAGCAGGACATAGGTGACGATGACGATGCGGTTTTTGTTGGCTTCGAGGAATTTTCTCATGGGGCGGTCCCTCTTCGGGGTGGTTCCTGGTAGATTATCGAGCCGTTGCTCCTGGCGCCGCGGGAAGTGCTTCAGCCCACCGAGACCCCCAGGCGCCCAAAGCAAGTTTAGTTTACTTCACTTTACCAATAGCTGTAAATAGAAATAAGATAATTTTCCCAGAAATATACTAAAAGTCCCTCCGCCCTCTTCGAAGCTCCCCCTTTCCAACACTCCCAACCCTCGGTAAAAGCGTTGCAAACACTCTCCAGCGGCGGCTCGGTTTCGTTCCGGCAAAAGCGCGCGCTGGAACGGCTGCCGGGTTTGACTTTCACAAAAAAGTAAAAAACATGCTTGACATAGTCATTTTGGTTTTGTTAAATAAACTAAAACGACACGAACGGCTCTTGCTTTTTACCAAAACCACCAGTTAGTAGCATTAAATTAAATTAATAGTTGTAGTAGTACACTTTTACTGTCCTAAGAGCGACAGCACTATCACCAACCTGGCAGTCGGGAGAAAGGAGGAGACTCGACATTCAACACGACACGTCACACGAGGCCGGATTCTGTAGACAACCATATCCATCACAACAAAGGAGAAAGATCATGTCATTCAAATTTGCCAAGACAATCATCAAGAGTTTTGCTCTGGTAGCTTTTTTTGCCGGCACCAGCTTCGCCTTCACCGAAGGGACCGATTACGTCAAGCTGGCAAAACCGATCCCGAACGCACAGGGGACCCTGATCAAGGTGTTCAGCTACGACTGTCCCTTCTGCTACAAGTACGACAAAAAGGTCACCCCCAACCTGGTTCCCAAGCTGCCGAAGGACCTCACCTTCAGACCGTTCCACCTCAAAACCAAAGGGAAGTACGGCGTTCAGGGGAGCGAACTGTTTGCCGTGCTGCTGCTCAAGGACCAGAAGGCCGGACTCTCCGACCGTGATTTGTACACCGACAAGTCCCTGCTGAAAAAAGCCAAAATGGCCTACTACAACGCCTACCATGACAAGAAGGAGCGCTGGGATGCAGGCCCCGACGCCTACCTGAAGACCGGCCTCGACGCCGTCGGCATGACCAGGGCCGAATTCGACAAGGCGAAGAACGACCCCAAGGTCAAGGCGCTGCTGAAGGAATGGGACCAGTCCTATGACGTTGCCAAGGTGCAGGGCGTTCCCGGCTTCGTCATCAACGGCAAATACCTCATCATGACCAAGAGCATCACCTCCGTCGACGGCATGCTGAAACTTATCAACGAGCTGAAGACCAAATAAGGAGACTCGCCGTGAAACTCGCAGAAATATTCAGCAACTTCAGGTCAGAACCGGTAAAGAGCATCAGCCAATGGCAGGACAAGCGGTTTCTCTGGGTTTTCATGGCGGTGCTCAGCCTGTTCATGGTCATCCTGGCCCACTCCGTATTCCAGATCTGGCTCTACATGAGGCCCTGCGAACAGTGCGTGTACATCAGGCTCGCCTTCTTCGCCATCGCCTTCGGGGGCATCGTCGCAGCCATCAAGCCCTCCAACATCGGCCTCAAGATCGTCGGCTACCTGTTTGCCATCTGGGGTAGCGTCAAAGGGGTCGCCTACAGCATCAAGCTCAACAAGATCCACCATGCCGCCCACAGCGACGACCTCTTCGGCGTGCAGGGGTGCTCCCCCGAGCCCACCTTCCCGTTCCACCTGCCGCTGGACAAGTGGTCTCCGGAATGGTTCAAGCCGACCGGCGATTGCGGCTACGACAACCCCATAATTCCCGACGGGGTCCAGCTGAGTTCCATGCAGAAGGCAATCACGGACTTCTATTCCGAAGGGTGGTACCTCTGGCCTCCTTCCCACTTCATGAACATGGCGCAGTGCACCGTGATCACCTTCGGCGCCATCCTCCTGTTCCTGATCGTGGCGGCAGCCTGCTGGATCGTTACCCTGTGGCGCAAGCGCCAATCGGCAGCACAAACGGAAAGCTCAACATGCACCGGAAAGTTGGCATAACGAGGAATAAGGGCGAGAGGGGCGGCATGTTCGCCACAGACAACATCAAAAGGAGAACAGGTATGAACTGTCAAAAAGCAGCACTAGTGAAAACCGGAAGAATGGCGCGGCTCGTGTTGTGCTCTGCCATGCTCGCAGCAGCAGTCCCTACCATGGCCTTGGCCATCGGCGGGGCCAGCGGCGCAAAGGTTGACTACCAGGTCCAGGGGAAACTCGGCGAGGTCGTCATGAACCCCTATGACATCGCCCCCTTGACCGCCGTCATCAAAAACGGCGGATACGTCATCAAGGACGTCACGGTGCGGATCGTCCCCAAGAAAGACGGGCAGGAAATCAAATACACGGTCGCCAACCAGCATCTTCTGACCCACGGCGGCATCCCGGTCTTCGGCCTCTACGCGGACTACGTCAATACGGCCGAGGTCGAATACTCCAAGCTGTACAACGGGAAATGGGAGCAGGTCAAGGAAAGCTACACGCTGTATGCCCCCCCCGTGTATGCAGAGCCTAATGCCACCAAGACGCAGAAAGCGGCCCTCTTTTCCTCGGCTGAAGTCAAGAAAGTCGACAAGAAGTTCAGCGACCGGCTCTATTTCGTCAACAACTTCCTGCACAAGGCAGGCAAAGGCACCAGGGCGGTCTGGAACAACCCGACAGGCGGCGCGCTGGAGTGGAACTACTATCCGCAAAACTTCATCGTCGATACCAAGGGTGAAGTCCGCTGGTACATGAAAGCCGACAGCATCTACGACCTGAAGTCGATCTATAAGGCCGGCGTCATGATGGGCTTCAAGCAGAACAACGACGGCGCCATGAGCTGGGGTTTTGGCCAGCGCTACGTGAAGTACGACATCATGGGGAAAGAGATCTTCAATCGCGAGCTTCCTGCCGGTTACAACGATTTTTCCCACTCCATGGACAATTCCCCCAACGGCGACTACTTCCTGCGGGTGGGCAGCTCGAACCTGAAGCGGGCTGACGGCAAAAATGTCCGCACAGTGCGCGACGTGATCATCGAAATAGAGCCCGGCACCGGCCTCGTCAAGGATGAATGGCGCCTCTTCGACATCCTCGACCCCTATCGCGACGTCAACATGAAGGTGCTCGACCAAGGGGCCGTATGCCTGAACATCGACGCCAGCAAGGCCGGCCATACCATGACCTCCGAAGAACTGGCCAAGCAGGACGCAAACGACAAATTCGGCGACATCGTCGGTGTCGGTCCGGGCCGTAACTGGGCCCATGTGAACAGCGTCGACCACGATGCGGAAGACGATTCCATCATCATCAGCTCCCGCCACCAGTCGGCCGCAGTCAAGATAGGCCGCGACAAAAAGGTCAAATGGATCCTGGGCAGTCCCGAGGGGTGGAAGAAGGAATACCAGGACAAGTTCCTGACCCCGATCGACTCCAAGGGGAACAAAATCGAATGCGTCAGCGGCGGCTCGAAGTGCCCCGGTTACGAGAATGACGAGGGTGGTTTCGACTGGACCTGGACGCAGCATACCGCGTTCAAGATCGACAGTAAGTCCAAGGGCGACATCCTCTATCTGAGCGTCTTCGACAACGGCGACAGCCGCGGCATGGAGCAGCCGGCCCTGCCGAGCATGAAGTACTCCCGTGCCGTCATCTACAAGATCGACCAGAAGAAGATGACCGTCGAGCAGGTCTGGGAGTTCGGCAAAGAGCGCGGCAACGGCTGGTACAGCCCGGTCACCTCGCTGACCGAATACCAGAAAGACAAGGACTCCGTGTTTGTCTACTCCGCGACGGCCGGCGCCGATTTCGACATCGCTACGGGTGCATTCAAGAGCGACCCCAACCCCTACATCATGGAATTCAATTACGGCTCGACCGTGCCGGCGGTTGAAATCCAGCTGAAGGATACGACCGGCTACCAGGCCATGCCGTTCAGCGTGGAAAAGGCCTTCACCAAGTAAACACGTTGCTGCAAACCTCAGGCTGAAGGACCTCCTTCAGCCTGAGGCGCATTAAAGATCACGTAACCGAAAACAGCATCCGAGAGGTTGTCACCATGAACCCACTGTTCCGCTTTATCTGCGCCTCCCTTTTCACCCTAATGGTTCTCGCCGTGGCGGCGCCGGTCCAGGCTCAGGGCGATGGCTGGCCGGTCAGCACCGGCTCGCCGGCGCCGGACTTCAGGCTCCCCACGCTCGCGGGGGAGAGCAAGAGCCTGTCGCAGTATCGCGGCAAGATCGTCCTGGTGAATTTCTGGGCTTCCTGGTGCCCCTACTGCCGCGACGAGATGCCCTCCATGGACCGGCTGCTCAGGTCCTTTCCCAAGGGGGACCTGGTGATCCTGGCGGTCAACGTCGAAAAGCGGATCCCGGAGAAATACCGCAGGGCGCAGGTATCCTTCGACTTTCTCAGCGACGCCTCGGGCCAGGTGCAGCAGAAGTACGGCGCCTATCGTCTCCCGGACACCTTCATCGTCGACCGCAAGGGGGTGGTCCGGCAGCGAGTAACCGGCGGGATCGAATGGGATGCCCCCAAGGTCGTCAGCTACCTGAAGTCGCTATAGTGGAGAAGCCGATATGAACTTAGGACCGGACATCACCTACTGGATCGCCTTCTCCGCGGGATTCCTCTCCTTCTTCTCCCCCTGCGTGCTCCCCCTCATTCCTTCCTACATCACCTACATCACCGGGCTCTCCTTCGGCCAGTTGCAGGAGGCTCACCCTGGGACGAAAGTACGCCTGGTCGTTTTGGCCCACTCCCTTGCCTTCGTCCTCGGCTTCTCCGTGGTCTTCGTCGGCATGGGGGCTCTTGCCGGGGCCGCCTCCTCCACCTTCCAAACGGTCATGAAGGACGGTCTGATCTGGCTGCAGCGGGCTGGCGGCCTGCTGATCTTCCTCTTCGGCATCCACATGTCGGGACTGTTCCATTTCGGGCTGCTGCTAGGGGACAAGAGGGTCCGTATCCAGAACAAGCCGGGAGGTCTCGCGGGGACGTTCCTCGTGGGAATCGCCTTTGCCGCCGGCTGGACCCCCTGTATCGGCCCCATACTCGGGGCCATCCTCGCCATGGCGGCCGGCACGTCGGGCTCGACCGCAAAGAGCATGCTGCTGCTCGGCTGCTATGCGGCGGGGCTTGGGATACCTTTCGTCATCTCCGGACTGCTGTTCCACGGTTTTCTCGATTTTTTCAAACGGTTCAAGTCGCACATCCGGAAGATGGAGTTCTTTACCGGGATTCTGCTGATGGCCGTAGGCATCCTCCTCTTCTTCGGCCTCTTCAACGACTTGACCACGTTCCTCTACCGGTTGCTCCCGGCGGGGGAGTGATTCAACCCACAGGATTCACCGCAGTTCGGCAGAAACGCGATGCCGCACAGAAGAAAGGAGCACGTTATGAAATTCAGCAAGCGCATCATCCCGCTTTCCTTAGCGGCACTTTGCACCTTTGCCGGCCTTTCCTGGGGTGCTGATGCCCCTGTCGTCCCGCAGCCCTTCGGCCCTGCCATTTCCGCCTTCGGTCCTGCCGGGACAGGATTCCCGGTGGGGAAGCTTGGTGTCCTTCTCAATTACCAGTACTGTGAGACCGACGGCATCCGCAAGGGAGGCAGTGAAGTAAGCGACGCGATCAAATTGACTAAAAACGTAGGAGTCGTGAAACTCCGCTACGGCATCACCGAAGGTCTCGACGTGCGCACCGCGACCCCCATCTACGACGTTTACAAAAAAAACCGGGCCACCGGCCAAGGGGAGCATCTGGGTTGGGTCGGCGACACCGCCATTGCACTGCACAAGGTACTGCTGAAGCAGGCGAAAGGCGCCCCCCTTGACCTGGCGGTGGACGTCGGCCTAGTCGTGCCGACGACCGATGTCAGCAACAAGAGTGTCGATTTCGTCGGCAACGGTGCCTGGGGCGCCGGCGGCGCCGTCGGTGTTACCTACACGAACGGCTCACATCGCCTTGACCAGGAGATCCACGTGTACACCTTTACCGAAGGGTCGCACGACTACCGGAAGCCGATGTACATCCGGAGCACCACAGCCTGGGGCTACGCCGTGAACAATTATTTCGACATGGGGGCTGAATCGCAGTTCGACTGGAATGACGAGAGCGAAAAAAACGGAAAAAGCCAGAACGATTCGAAGAACGAATGGTATGCCGGGCCGAAGGTGGCATTCAAGTACAAGCCGGCCGGTTTCGCGGCCGGCCTGGCGGCCATGTTCCCCTTCGCTCGCTGGTATGAGGCCAATACCCCCTCCGAGGGTTTCCGGATCGAGCTGAAACTGAGCAAGACCTTTGACCTCATGTAGCACAAGAAGTGCAACCAGCGGCGATCCGTTACTCAAAGCTGAAATTTAGGCAAGGGGAAGGGGCATAAGGCAGGAGGGAGGCGCAGTAAAGGTAAAGTCCGACTCGGTTCTGCCTTGCTGCCCCTCCCCTTCTTTATGTTAGCGTCCCTCCTGCCTCTCATTCAGCACGTCCCACCATTTGACATCTCACCCAACCTTGATAAGTTTCCATCCCCCCGAGCTGCGCGAGGAACTGACCCGCCTGGTGCAGGACACTTTCCGGCTTTACCAAGCCAGGTAGAAGCCATATCAGACCGAGACTTCCCGTCTCGCCAATGACGCCACAAACGCCTGCAGCTTCCAATTCGTCCCCATTTACAAAATTCTGTACAGGCTCGCCTTTCCCAAAAGTCGCGGTTGAGTGCTTGCTAGTCGTGAGTGCGAGCTTCGTAGTCGTGGATTCCGGCCGATTGCGACCGGCATTCCGATCTGATTGCGACCGCTGTTCCGGCGTGATCGCGACCGGCATTCGGCTGGGAGCATCTGAGCATCTGGGGGACGCCCATCAAAATATAAATTACTGACTGCCGTTGCTGCCTGGGTATCTGCCGTTGATGAAATCTTGCAGACGCAACCCCATCTCCGCAGCAAGTTTCTCTCCGCAGCATCTGGGGGACGCCCATCAAAATATAAATTACTGACTGCCGTTGCTGCCTGGGTATCTGCCGTTGATGAAATCTTGCAGTCGCAACCCCATCTCCGCAGCAAGTTTCTCTCCGCGGCTGACTGCAACGCTTATGGCAGGTTGGGTCATCCCGAGTCGGTGACCCAAAAAGGTCGTGGTAGCACCTAACTCACGAACTGCCCAATAGCAGAATAAACTGCGAGCTTGTACTTTCTTTGGCTGATTACCGTGCGTCTCAAAATCCTCCTTGCTTGTGCCAAGCACGACAGCAACGATATCCGCCACCCTCTCTAGATCAACTCCTTGATTGATGTACTTGAACTTTCTTTCCATCTCCTCTTCAGCAAGGTGAAGAACATTCTCCACGAAGTCGCTGTCTCCCAGTATCCGCTCGTCACTCTTAAGGAAGACTCCCGCTTCGCGAGCAGACACTACTTCACGCCATCCCCCTGCGCTACGCAATAATCCTCCGCCTGTAAGGTCGTCACGTTTGCCAAGGGCAGCCCCATCCGAGATGAACTTTTCATAAGCACGAATAGCAGCCTTTTCTCCATCTGAAAATCGCCGCAGAACTTGCTCTGTTGCCATCCAAGGCACGGTACTACTTTGGTTGACGATACGACTATGGCCGCTATAGCGGAACCTCTTCAGTTCATCGAGAGATGTCACAATGCCAGCACGAAGTGGATTTAGGTGGATGTATCGCACCAGCTCAAGAAGGTATAGCTCCTCTTGGCAAAGAATGGACTTATAACGGTTTTGAAACAAGTGCCCGTGTCGGTTGTGCCGGTGGTTAAAATTAGTAGCATATCCCGTGAGGAGACGACTCATTATGGTAGAAACAGGACATGATCCTGTCTGCAGCAGCAGATGGAAATGATTCGGAATCAATGCCCATGCATAGCAAATGGTCGATGTTTCACTAAGAATATTCCCCAATCTCTCGACAAAATCATCCCGGTCACAGTTGTCGTTGAAGACATCCCTGCGTTCGATGCCGCGGCAAATTATATGGTGCAGTGCACCAGATCCATCTATGCGAGACTGGCGAGGCATACCAATTCCTAGTTTTTTATTTATTAATGGGCGTCCCCTTATTCTACATCAAAATATAAATTACTGACTGCCGTTGCTGCCTGGGTATCTGCCGTTGATGAAATCTTGCAG
>NZ_AUGE01000007.1 GCF_000426865.1 Citrifermentans bremense R1 | reverse complement strand
CAACCGGCGGATTCAAGGACCTAGAGGAAGCACGGCTTTGGGGAGCGCGATTTGTCCACTGGTACAACTTCGATCATCGACACAGTGGCATCAAGTACGTAACCCCCGCTCAACGTCATGCCGGAGAGGATGTTGAGATTCTCAGGGCTCGCCACGAGCTCTATGGAAAAGCAAGAGAAGCGAACCCTCGGCGGTGGTCAGGTAGTACCCGTGATTGGACGCCAGTGGCAGCCGTGACACTCAATCCAGAACGCGAGGCAGTAGTGACCAAAGTCGTCCTCGAAGAAGAAAATAAAACTGTCAACGCTGCATAGGTCAGGCGACAACTAGCTTGACACGCGCCGCACCTCATCCACAGATCTTGAGGAAGCCCGCCTCTGGGGAGCGCAATTTGTCCAGTGGTATAACTTCGAACAACATCGTCATAGCGGGATTCGCTATGTCACGCCTGCGCAACGCCACGCAGGACAGGGACATCCTCATGGCGCGTCACGAGCTCTACATCAAGGCCAAAGAAAGCAAACCAAGTCGATGGTCAGGCAACACTCGTGACTGGACTCCAGTAGGCCCAGTCACACTCAATCCAGAACGCGAAGCGATCGTCAGCACAGCTGCTTTGGAGGCAGAGAACAAGACTCAAGTAGCAGCATGACTAGGCGACAACTAGCTTGACGCGCGCCGTAGGCGTAGGCCAAATGTCACTTCCTACGACGTAACCCGACGGAATACCTCACGCAGTTGTTCAACGTTAACTCGTTCAAAAATCTCTTCTGGATATTCAATACTACTGAAAACTCCTTCGTTGCCACTTAAGGCAGAACGGATAATTTCGAGTTGTCGGTCCACTTTTGCTTTGGCTTGTTGAACGAACACAGTATTTTCTGCAAGTTCATTGGATTTTTCAATTAGTTCTTTTCTTTTTTGCACCATCTCAACATCAAGTTTCTGAATTGGTTCAACGAATGATTCGGGCAAGTCTTGATAATTAATTATAACTTCGGTATTATTTAATAAACTCTCTAGCAAACCAAGAAGCTTATTGTAATTTTGTTTATCATTTATGAGCTTTATATAGTCCTCTGCCAATCCTATGAGTCTGACCTTATCATCTTTATCCATCCAGCTAAAGTCGTAATTATTTATGAAATCCTTGGCATCATCTTCTGAGAAAAACTTTCTTGGAAACTTTGATATTTTAAAATCATAGATAGCCCTTTCAATCTTAAGCCTAAGCTCAGTAGAAAGTGATTGAAACCATTCCTGGCTCAGCACGCTTTCAAAGTTGTCGTCTGTTTTTAACCAGTAATCGATATTTCGGTAAATATATTGTTCAAGAGATTTTACGTACTCAACCCAATGGTCTGGTGTTATACCTTCTGGTTTTTGAATAAAAAACTCAATCATATTATTTATTTTAGTGCCAGATTTTCGAGAAAAACTTTCGAGCATTTTGTCTACCCAACTCCTACTCCCTGCAACACGTATTTCTGAGTATTCATTCTTGTCAAATGAAACAAGTAGATCTAAGACTTTGCAAGCTTCATCCTTGCCAGTAGAAAACTTTATGGTTTGCAGTACAGCTGTTTTAAATATTTTACTTGCGGCTCTATCAGCTTGTTCAGCTAGCTCACTTGGAATTGACAAAGATTCTGAGTTGCAGTTCAAGTACCTATAACCTCTGTTTTTGTAAAGATCAGCCAATTTAGTGATAGCAGGCGTAGAAATAGTGTCAGAGAAATACTTATCAATTGCTTTCCCAACCAGAGAAATCCACTTTTTCCGTTTTAAGTGCCAAGGTTTCGAGCGCTTAAGAAGCCGATCAGGATTGAAATCTGCATCCCATTCTAAGGGGGCATTTTTCCACATAAACCATCCCCACCCCAAAATATAAATAATAAATAATGAACTACCTGAAAGAAATCCAGTTATGGGATTAGCTTTTGCGAAAATATCTTTACCAATTCCCTGGCTATGCTTTAACTCTATGCTAGAAGCGGGTAATGGATCTCTTGATTTGACTACGACGCGAAAAGCTTCACTTGGCCTTAAATCTAAGTACCTTACTTCAAGTTTGCCTTCCTTAAAATACTCTTCAATTTTGTCCGTTTCAACTGAACGATGAATTTCATAGCCGAGAACTGGAAACTCAGAACCAAAAACAACATCTTTTGCAGGAGCATCACCAATATTCTTGACCATAATCTCCTGTATGGAATTTTGCTCTGAGCTATTAAGCATTTTCGTTGAGATAGGAGAGGATAAGGAATACCTGACATCTGCTTTCTCTGAGAAGTTTTTTTGCAACCAAAATGTAAAAAAAACTGCAAAGATTGCGGCTATACTTGGAACAAGCCAAGATGCGGTGGAGGTCGATCTATCATTTTTCATCAATAGCCCCAGTATTCTCAATGTGTGTTTGATACTTATGTGACACAAACCGGCAGTTCGACCGTTACAAAATCAAGTTTTAATCAATTTCAACCAATGTCTCAAGGCGCCAGCGGCGGAGCGCTAGCGGAGACCGTTGTCGCCGCTGGTTGTGCGTTTTGTAAAAAGTTGAAAAACTGATAGTCGTCGGTAAGGACCTGGCTTTGCGGAAAACCGGCATCCTTCCTCATTTCGAGGATGCAGGCAGCATAAAGCCTTTTCAAATCTGTCTGTGGAAATGCTGTCGGTTGCTGTGCAATGATTACCTGCTTTTTCATAAACTCATTCAGTGAGTTCAAAACCGTATCTGGTGCCCAAAGCCAAGCAATCGCATATGCCTGAAGAAAATTTTGTTGCTCTTCTTGCCCTGCTGCATTTCCTGATATGAAAATTCTCAAGGCTCCCGCTATGTCTTCATATACTTGCCTTCTTTTTTGTAGAAAGGCAATCTCTGACTGCAAGGATGTTTTCACCTGCTCAAGATCAATAAGATATTGAGATTTTATACTTTCCACTTTGTCAGTTATTTCATGAATATCCTCCTTGGAGGCAAGGTTTTTCCCTTTCTCGTTAAAGTATGAGGTCAGGAAGCTTTTGCCGAAGAGGGTTAATATGCCAAAGACTATGATGTTAATGATCGATAAACATAACGCCAAAACATCCATACTTCACTCCTTTCCAGCCACAACGACCTAATTGACGGGAAATTGCCCTCGTCCCCTCTCTGAGTTCCGTGGACACATTACTGAATTCCCGGAAACAGCCAATTTTTTTAAAACAAAAAAGCCGCGACCTTGGCGGTAGCGGCTTTTATTCTTTCGTTTATAGGTCTAAAAGGGGATCTCGTCGTCCGGGTTGAATACCGGCTCTTCGTAACCGCCGCCCTGGTTGTAATCTTGCTGCGGCCTGGACTGACGCTGACCACCGCCGCCGCCTTCGCCTTTGGCGGAAAGCATCTGCATCTTCTCGCCTACGATCTCGGTGGTGTACCTGTCTTTGCCTTCTTTGTCGGTCCACTTGCGGGTCTGCAGACGCCCTTCGATATATACGGTCTTCCCCTTGGAAAGGTACTCGCCGGCGATCTCGGCAAGACGCGCCCAGAGGGTGATGTTGTGCCATTCGGTCTTCTCTTCCCAGTTGCCGTCCTTGCCCTTGAACTTCTCGGTGGTGGCGAGGGAGAAGGATGCTACGGCGGTGCCGCCGGCGGTGTAGCGCACCTCGGGGTCTTTCCCCAGGTTCCCGATGAGCATCACCTTGTTCAGACTTGCCATATGCTTTCTCCTTTTCGCTTGAATATTGAGCGCCGATGCTACATCAAAACCCGCCTCTAGAAAAGCAATATTTTCCGGAGGAACAAAACCGAAGGCGGAACACAGAGGACCCTGAGGTTCACGGAGGACACAGAGTAAGGCGAGGTGCCAGTCCCAGATGATTCGGGGAAATTCCGGCAATCTTCACGTCAATGTTCTGCAGTGTGAAGCATCCGTTATCGCAGGACTTTTAACTTCCAGGCATCGATTAATGCACCGCTTAAATGGCAATGTTGATTTACCCTAATCCTTTGCCTTGCTCAAATCGCTGTGTCACAGCTACATATTTCGCGCAAGCTGGAGCTGGCGCGGGTTCGTGTATGGGTCTACCGATAATTGGTTTGACTCCTATGATAAAAAAAAGTAACTTAGCCGGTCATGCTGAGAGCTTGTATCTACTTACTTTTCTTCGTTCCGTACACCCTGTTATGCAGCCTCGCCGCGGTGATCGGGGGGCTTTTCGACGGTTCCGGCCGGGCCGGACACGCCTGCGCCAGGATCTGGAGCTTCGGCTCCCTGTCAGCGGCCCGCATCCGGCTTGAAGTGAACGGCCTTAACCACGTTCCTACTGAGGGGCCCGTCATCTACATGGGGAACCACCAGGGGAACTTCGATATCTTCGCACTGACGCTCGCGGTGCCGCGCCTTTTCTCCTGGGTTGCCAAGGAGGAATTGTTCAAGGTGCCGGTATTCGGCGCGGCCATGAGACGGGCGGGATACATCCCCCTGGACAGAAGCGGCGGCAGGAAGGCGCTCAAAAGCATGAAGCAGGCGGCGGAGCGGATCGCCTCGGGAGCCAGCGTGGTGATCTTCCCGGAAGGAACCCGCACTCAGGACGGATTGCTCCTCCCATTCAAGCGCGGGGCATTCATGCTCGCCGGCATGGCGGGGGTCCCTATCGTTCCTTTCACCATTAACGGCAGCCGGGCGATAAACCCGCGCAACCAGCTGGAACTGCGGCCGGGGACTATTTCGGTGGCTTTCGGCGCGCCGATCGAGGTGAAGCGGGGTGCCGAGGGTGAACTTATGGAGCAGGTGCGTGAAGCTATCGCGGCAAAGTTGGAGGTTGACTAAATGGTGATGGCTTATTTGGCGCTCGCCGCGGCGGGCATAGCCCTTGTCTGCTGGGGATTTCCCGCGTCCCATCGCTTGCGGAAGCCTTTCGATATCCTGGCGGCACTGGCGGTTCTCGCGGGGGTGGCGTCCTTTCTGCTCGGCACGCTGCTTACGGTGGCGCCCCACTTCTTTCAGGGATGATTCCCTGCACCGGACGAACAGGAAGTAACACATGGAAAAGGTAAAAACCGTAGCGGTTAACATCGCCGCCATCGCGCTCATATCGCTGGTCCTCATCTGGGGAAACACGCTGTACCGGCAGCACGCCCAATTCAAAAAGGGGGAGCAGGCTGCGGCTACCGGGAACTTCACCGCCGCCGTGGCCGGCTACGAGGCGGCCATCCACATGTACACCCCGTGGAGCTCGGTGGTCGAAAAGAGCGCCCAGAAGCTGTGGGCCATCGGCGACGCCGCCGAGCGCAGCAACGACATCCCCCGCGCGCTTATTGCTTACCGCGCGCTGCGAAGCTCGTTTCTTGCGACGGCCGGCATCTACTCACCGGGCGAGGATTGGATCAAGCGTTGCGACACACGGATCGCGCAGTTGGTGCAGCTGCAGCCGGCGCAGCGGTAGAGATCTAAAGAAGGGCAAGCATTCCCGCGTGGGATACAAAGAAAAAGGATAATTTTTGGAAGAAACCAGCACAGAGAGTACCGGGCTTAAGTTTGTAGCACTGGGAGGACTAGGAGAAATCGGCCTTAACATGGCGGCCTTCGAGTACGGCGACGACATCGTCATCGTCGACTGCGGGCTCATGTTCCCCGAGCCTTACATGCTGGGAATTGACGTGGTGATCCCCGACATTGGCTACCTGATCGAGAGGGCGGACCGCATCCGCGCCATCCTGCTCACCCACGGCCACGAGGACCACATCGGCGCGCTTCCCTACGTGCTTAGGGATATCAATCCCCCCATCTACGGGACGGCGCTGACCCTGGGCTTCGTGAAGGAAAAGCTCAAGGAATTCGAGCTGGATCAAAAGGTCGACCTGAGGGTGGTCAAGCCGCGGGACACGGTGCAGCTCGGCTCTTTCGAGGTCGAGTTCATCCGGGTCGCGCATTCCATCGTCGACGGCTGCGCCCTGGCCCTAAGCTGCCCGGAAGGGGTGGTGATACACACCGGCGACTTCAAGCTGGACCAGACACCGGTCGACGGCGAACTGACCGATCTCGCGACCTTCTCCCGCTACGGCGAGAAGGGGGTGCTCGCGCTCTTCGCGGACTCGACCAACATCGAGCGCGAGGGGTACACGCTTTCCGAACGGCTGGTGGGGGATGCTTTCGAGGAGATCTTCCCGGCCTGCGCCGGCAGGGTCATCGTCGCCGCCTTCTCCAGCAACATCCACCGTGTGCAGCAGGTGGTGCGCGCGGCGGAGAAAAGCGGCAGGAAGGTGCTTTTGAACGGCCGCTCCATGATCGGCAACGTGCAGATCGCGCGCGAATTGAGCTACCTGAAGATCCCGGACGACATACTGATCGACCTGAAGGAGCTTCCCAGGCTCCCCAAGGAGCAGGTCTGCATGATCACCACCGGGAGCCAGGGGGAGCCGAGGAGTTCGCTGATCCGGATCGCCATGGACGATCACAAGCAGATCAAGCTGGAGCGCGGGGATACGGTCATCCTTTCCTCCCGCTTTATCCCGGGCAACGAAAAGACCATATCGGACCTGATGAACCACCTGTACCGGCGCGGCGCCGAGGTGATCCACGAGAAGGTTTCCGAGGTTCACGTCTCCGGCCACGCCAGCCAGGAGGAGTTGAAGCTCCTGCACAACCTGGTGAAGCCGCGCTTCTTCGTCCCGGTGCACGGCGAATACCGGCACCTGGTGAAGCACTCCCAACTGGCCCAGAAGGTCGGCACTCCCGAGGAGCGCTGCATCCTCGCGGTCAACGGCGACGTCATCCTCTTTGCCGGGGACGAGGCGTGCATCGTGGACCAGGTCAGCACCGGCCGCGTCTTCGTGGACGGCAAAGGGGTAGGGGACGTCGGCAACGTAGTGCTTAAGGACCGGAAGCATCTCTCCGAAGATGGAATGGTGGTGGTCATCATCGGCATCAACCAGACCACCGGCGAGATCATCTACGGCCCCGACATCGTTTCACGCGGCTTCGTCTTCGAGGACGATAGCCAGGAGTACCTGGAAGAGGCGAAGAAGGTCGTGCTAGATACGCTGGCGCTGGTCACCCCCGAGGTGATGACAGACTGGAACGAGGTGAAGCTGGAGGTGCGCCGCGTGCTGCGCCGGCTCTTCAACAAGACCCTGGAAAGGCGACCGGTGATACTGCCGCTCGTGTTGGAGATGTGAGAACCCGTTCAACGTTCTAGGTTCAATGTTCAACGTTGAATTCTGCCTCTGGCGTGAACCTTCGTACGGTGCTGTCCCAAGCCAGGAGAAATGAGCTACCTACAGACGTCCAGCATCGAACGTTGAACGTTGAATCGCAACTAACGGATTTTTAGACTATGGCGACAGACGAGAAGATAGAAAAGAAAGAGAAAGTGACGAAGGAGATGAAGGGGATGGCGTTCGCCGTCGCCGGGATCTTCCTTAGCGTCGCTCTCGCCTCGTTCAACGGGGAGGACCTCTCTTTCAACAGCGTGTCCACCTCGATGCAGACCCATAACCTCGGGGGACGCTTCGGCGCGCAGTTGGCGGACGTTTTCCTGCAACTCTTCGGGCTCGCCTCTTATATTTTCCCCTGCACTCTCATCTACCTGACCTACCGGGCCTTCGGGCCGGACCCGATCCGGTGGCGCCGCTATAAGGGAGTCGGCTTCGTCCTGCTCGTGGTCTCGGTGTCGGGGCTCTTCGCCTTCAACCTGCAGTTCACCGAGTTCCTGGGGCAGAGGGTTCCCAGCGGTGGCTTCGTCGGCTACCAAAGCGCGGACCTTTTGAAGCGCGGCTTCGGGAAGTTCGGGGCGCTCCTTATCCTCCTCCCTATGCTGGCGGCCTCCGCCATGCTCCTGTCCCGTTTCTCCTTCGTCCTCTTCGCCAACTGGTGGGTGACGGCGCTGAAGGAGCGGTGGGCGAAGCACAAGCAGCGCCAGGCGCTGAATAAGGAACTCGCGGCGGAGAAGAAGGAGAAGGGGGATAAAGGGGAGAAGACGAAGCCTCATGCGGCGCCGGTGATAAAGCCGGCCGTGGTTGCGCCGCCGGTTCCCGCCCCGAACGTGAAGAAGGAGAAGAAGCAGGACGAGAAGAAGACCGCGCCGGTCCAGGAGGCGTTCGAGTTCATCAAGGTGGAGGGGAACTTCCGCACCCCGCCGCTCTCCCTGCTCGATCCGGTTCCCGAGGCGGGCAAGCGCCAGGACCGCGAGACCCTGACCATGAACGCCAAGCTCATGGAGAAGAAGCTGAAGGACTTCGGCGTCGACGGTGAGGTGGTGGAGATCTGCCCCGGCCCGGTCATCACCATGTACGAGTTCTCCCCGGGCCCCGGTATCAAGGTAAGCCGCATCGCCGGGCTCCAGGACGACCTCACCATGGCGCTCCAGGCCCATTCCATCCGCATCGTGGCGCCGATTCCGGGCAAGGGTGTCGTCGGTATCGAGCTTCCCAACCGCGAACGGGAGATGGTTTCCTTGAAGGAGATCTTCAACTCGGAGGAGTTCCACAAGGGGAAGATGAAGCTCCCGCTGGCGCTCGGAAAGGACATCGCGGGGAATCCGCTGGTTACCGATCTGGCCAAGATGCCGCATCTTCTGGTCGCGGGCGCGACGGGTTCGGGCAAGTCAGTGGCGATCAACACCATGATCCTCTCGCTTCTCTACACCTCGACCCCGACCGACGTCCGGATCATCATGGTCGACCCCAAGATGCTGGAACTCTCGGTGTACGAGGGTATCCCGCACCTCTTGCTGCCGGTGGTCACCAACCCGAAGAAGGCGGCGCTCGCGCTCAAGTGGGCGGTCGAGGAGATGGGGCGCCGCTACAGGCTCATGGCCGACAAGGGGGTCAGGAACATCGACTCCTACAACAGGGAGCTGGAGCGGGAAGAGAAGGAAGTCGCCGAGAACAAGGCGCGCGAGACCGTGGTGGTCGAGGAGATCGAGGAGGCAGACCATCTCGAGGATCCGGAGGACATGGAGGCGCGCGAGGCGGCGATCCAGGCCTTCCTGGCCAAGGAAGACCAGCTGGAGCACGGGCATCTCCCCTACATCGTGGTCATCGTCGACGAGCTTGCCGACCTGATGATGGTCGCCGGCCGCGAGATCGAGGAATCCATCGCCCGGCTGGCGCAGATGGCGCGCGCCGCGGGAATCCACCTGATCCTCGCCACCCAGCGCCCGTCGGTCGACGTCATCACCGGTCTGATCAAGGCGAACTTCCCGGCGAGGATCTCCTTCCAGGTTTCCTCTAAGATCGACTCGCGCACCATCCTGGACGGCAATGGCGCCGAGTCGCTTCTGGGTGCGGGGGACATGCTCTTCCTCCCGCCGGGGACCTCGAAGATGCTCCGCTCCCATGGCGCCTTCGTCTCCGACGCAGAGGTGCAGCGCGTGGTCGAGTTCCTCAAGAAGCAGGGGAAGCCGGTTTACGAGAAGTCGATCCTCGAGATGAAGGCCTCCGACGAGAAGGGAGGAGGCGACGACGAGGAAGAGCTTGACGAGCGCTACGACGACGCGCTGGCACTGGTGGCCGAGGCGAAGCAGGCGTCCATCTCCATGATCCAGCGCCGCCTGCGCATCGGCTACAACCGCGCCGCCCGCATCATCGAGAAGATGGAGCAGGAAGGGGTCATCGGCCCCTCCGACGGCACCAGTAAGCCGCGCGAAGTATTTATCAATAAGATCTGAGGGATCGAACCTTCGGGAACAACTAGAAGGAGAAACAATGAACCTTTGCCGCAAGCCCAATTTGGCCCATTTCGCCGTGACCATCATCGGCAAGGACCGCACCGGCATCGTCGCGGACGCCTCCGAGGTCCTCTACAGGCTCGGCTGCAACGTGGAAGACTCCAGCTGCACCATGCTGGGGGGCGAGTTCGCCATGATCCTGATCGTTTCCCACGAAAAGCCCTTCTCCAAGAAGCAGCTGGAGGCGGAGTTCGCGGCCAAGAACGCCAACACGGGCCTTTCCGCCTTCATCCGGACCTTGAAGGAAGACGAGGTCTGCTACCGCGGACCGGAAGGGGAGCTCTGCCTGATCTCGGTGTACGGCAGCGACAAATCCGGCATCGTCTACCGCGTCACCCGCGAGCTCGCCGACCGCGGCGTGAGCATCGCCGACCTCAACACCAAGCTGATCGGGACGCCCGAGGAGCCCGTCTACGTGCTGGTACTGGAAGCGGCACTTCCCACCGGTATGGCGGTGGAAGACGTCACCAACCTGCTGGAAAAACTGAAAAAGGAGTTGAGTGTGGAGATTTCGGTGCGGCTTATCACACCGGTCTCGCTCTGACGATATGGCAGTTCGAAATATAGTCACCTACCCGAACCAGATACTGAAGACCCCTTGCCAGGTAGTGGAACAGATCGACGACTGGGTGCGCCAGCTGGTGGACGACCTTGTGGACACCATGCATGCCGGGCCGGGTTCCGTCGGCGTCGCCTCCCCCCAGATCGGCGTATCGCTGCGCGTCTGCGTCATCGACGTCTCCAAGAACCGTCACGGCAAGGACAACAACCACGGGCTGCTGTTGATGATAAACCCGGAGATCCTGGCCCGAAGCGGCGCCGCCGTGATGCGCGAGGGTTGCATGAGTGTCCCCGATTACACCGGCGACGTCGAGCGCTCTACCGAGCTTACGCTTCGCTTCACCGAGCCCGACGGTACCGTCCGGGAGTTCGAGGCCTCCGGCTTCGAGGCGGTCGCCATACAGCACGAGTTGGACCACCTGGACGGTCTGCTGTTCCTGGACCGCATCGCCTCGCTGAAGACCGGCCTCTTCCGTCGGAAGAGCTACAAGTAAAACCAAACCTCTCACAAGGAGGAAATCTGAGGAAATCTGAGCATAGGCACACCGGAGAGAAGCAAAAAGAAAGGGTTAAACCTTTAAAGGCTTTGCTTCTCACAGTTCTCAGATTTTCTCCGTGGCTAAAGGTTTAGGTTTGAAGGTTTTCTCCTTTTAGTTTTTTCTCAGATGTCATCAGATGTTCTCCTTGTTAATGGTTTTGAGGGTTTTGTGATGAAGTGGCTTCTGATTAGCTCCGCGGTCCTCTATCTCGCTTCTTTCAAGCGCCCCGTGTTCCTGGCAGCGCTCGCCGCCGGCCTTGTGTACTTGGGCTCGCGCGGCCTCGCGCTCGGAAGGCTGCCGCTGATCGGGCCGCAGGACACCCTCGCCTTCTTCTCCAGCTCCATCGGACTCATGGCGCTTCCCTTCGTCTACGCCCGCGCGGCCGCGAACGAGCGCTTCTTCACCTGGGGCACCGGCGTCTTCGCCGGTCTCTTCGCGCTCCTGGCGACACCTTTCCCTACGCTGAACATGCCGCTTCCCCCCGTCCTGGACACCTACTGGTTCGAACTGCACGTGGCGCTTGCCTTCTTCGCCTACGCCCTCTTCGGTATCGCTGCGCTCTTCGGCGTGGTGTTCCTGATGCAGGGGAAAAGGCAGGTCCTGGACCTGCAGTACCGGGCGGCGTTGGTGGGGTACACCTTCTTCTCGCTTTCCATGATATCCGGGGGGATCTGGGGATATTACGCCTGGGGAACCTACTGGCTTTGGACCGCGAAGGAATTCTGGACATCGATCCTCTGGGTCTACTACTCGCTCTACCTGCACCTGCGCCTCAAGGGGCAGTCCTGGGACCGCGGCTTCGCCTGGATGGGGATCGTCGGTTTCTTCGTGACCCTTTTCACCTACCTTGGCGTCAGCTTGCTGATGCGTAGCTCGCATAGCTTTTAGAGGCGTAGCACACGGATTGAACGGATGACGCGGATAAAGGCGGATTAAACACTCCAGCTTTAGGTCTTATCCGCGGTAATCGTTTTTTATCCGCGTCATCCGTGTGCGATGCATCTGAATTTGTACGGTAGAATCTTTTCTACTTTCTCTTGCGGGAGGTTGAAATGATTCACGAAAGCATTACTGACAAGATACTGAACGCGTTTTACAACGTTTATAATACTCTCGGCTTCGGGTTTCTTGAGAAGGTTTACGAAAACGCCCTCACGATCGAGCTGACGAAGTTAGGGCTCGAGGTGAAGCAGCAAATACAGGTTCCTGTTTACTACGACGGCATACTGGTTGGAGATTATTTTGCCGATGTCTTAGTTCAAGATGTAATTATTCTGGAGCTTAAAGCTGCAGAAGCCATTCGTAATGAGCACTATGCGCAACTAACAAATTATCTCAAGGCTTCAAATAAAGAAGTAGGGTTGCTCCTGAACTTCGGAAAGAAGCCGGAGTTCAAAAGAATTATTTTTACAAACAACGGCATCGCACACGGATTGAACGGATGACGCGGATAAAGGCGGATTAAACCCTCCAGCTTTAGGTCTTATCCGCGATAATCCGTTTTATCCGCGTCATCCGCGTGCGATGCATTTGACTTTTGGGAGTGTAAAAGTGCTGAAACCCATATACTCTTTTCTGACTTCTCTCAACCTCGGCCTGTGGCTCATGACAGGCGTCATGCTCACCCTGGCGCTCGGCTCTTTCACCCGCGCCAGCGAGTCGGGCATCAATGAGATGCCGCTTCTCTTCTGGCTGCAACGGGCGCCGCTCTCGCTTTCCTGGTGGCTCTGGCTCTGCATCGTCTTTCTGGCCGTCCTCTTCCTGAACGCTCTTATTTGCAGCATCGACGCCCTGAGGAAGAAGGGGCGCAGCATTGCTCCGCACCTGATGCACGCGGGATTCCTGCTCGTCGTGATCGCCCACCTCTTCTCCTCTTACGGAGGGTATAAGCAGCAGATGCAGCTGACGGAGGGAGGGACGATCGGCTTTCCGGACGGCGACCAGGTGCTGTTGGAGAGGATCTCCGGTGAGGTGGGGCAGATGGGGATGCTCAGCTCCTACCGCGCGCAGCTGCGGGTAAAAGGAAGGATAGAGGAGGTGCAGCCGAACCAACCGGTCTTCCACCAGGGGTACGGCATCTACCTCAAAGAGGTGGCGCTCAGCCCGGTGCCGATGGCTCTCGTCGAGATCCACCGCGAGCCGGGTGCCTGGGCGGCCCTTCTCGGGGCGCTGTTCTTCATGGCGGGAAACGTGATGCTGCTAGCGCAGCGCAAGGGGAGATGACGAAATGAGAAGGGGCGCCGCGAGGCGCCCCTTTTTGCTACTTCACTACCTTTACGCTCTGGATCACTACCGGCGTCACCGGGACGTCCGGCATGCCGTTCTTGATCCCGGTCGGGGTGGCGGCGATCTTGTCTACCACGTCCATCCCTTCCAGCACCTTGCCGAATACGGCGTAGCCAAAGGTTCTCTGGCCGCCGGCCGGGTTGTGGTTCAGGAAGCCGTTGTTCACGACGTTGATGAAGAACTGCGAGGTAGCCGAATCGACCATGCCGGTACGCGCCATTGCCAGGGTCCCGCGGTCGTTCTTCAGGCCGTTATTGGCCTCGTTCTTGATGGGTGCACGGGTCGCCTTGGGGGCGATGTCCTTGGTGAGCCCGCCGCCCTGGATCATGAAGCCGGGAATGACCCTGTGGAAGATGGTCCCCTCGTAGAACCCGCTCTTCGCGTACTCCAGGAAGTTCTTCACGGTCAAGGGAGCTTCCTTTTCGAACAGTTCCACCTTCACGTTCCCCTGGCTGGTCTCAATGACCACGACCGGGTTCTTTGTTTCGGCAGCGAATGCGCTGCCGGCGAAGCAAATTACCAGGACCGCGATTAGCATGATTCTTTTCAGCATGTAGTTCCTCCCTTTCAGATAAATTTGTATTGGCCATTTATAAGCCAATCGAAACAGGCGGTCAACCAATTCGGATTGCATTAGGGCAAGTAAAGGTTGACAGAGCAGCCATCGCTGTGGAAAATGCCGAACATTAGCTTATATGGAGGATTCTACCTTTGCAGATCCGATTCGGTACCGACGGTTGGCGCGGCGTGATCGCGGACACCTTTACCTTCGAGAACCTATCCCTCGTGGCGCAGGCCACCATGGATTACATGCATGAGCAGGGAGTGGCGCAAAAGGGGCTGGTGGTCGGATACGACAGGCGCTTCCTGTCGCGGGAGTTCGCCGAAAGGGTAGCGGGGATCGCAGCGGCAAACGGGATCGCGACCCGCCTCTCCGAAAGCTACGCCCCGACTCCGGCCGTCTCCTGGGCGGTCCATGAGGGGGGGGCGGGCGCGGGAATCATGATCACCGCCAGCCACAACCCCCCCTGTTACAACGGCTTCAAGATAAAGGAAGGCTTCGGGGGCTCGGCGAGGCCCAGCACCACGAAGGTTCTGGAGCAGATGGTGGCTCGCAACATGGCGGAGAAGCGCCCGGTGCAGGCGGTAACGCTGGCGGAGGGGCTGGAGTCGGGAAAAATCGCATATTTCGATGCCTGCGCCCCCTATCTGGCGCAGCTGGCAAGGTACGTCGATCTGGAGCTGATCCGCTCCAGCGGCATCAAGGCGGTGGTCGACCCGATGTTCGGCGCGGGGTGCGGCCTTTTGCCGCGCCTGCTGCCCGGCGTCGTCGAGATTCACGGCAGCGAGAACCCTGCCTTTGGCGGCCATCCTCCCGAGCCGATCGCCGAGCACCTGGGGGAGCTGTCGCAGGTGGTCGCCGACGGTTTCTTCCAGGTGGGACTCGCTCTCGATGGCGACGCCGACCGTATCGGCGCCGTCGACGAGCGGGGCAAATACTTCTCCTCGCACCGGATCTTCACCGTGCTGCTCCGTCACCTCTACGAGAGGAAGGGTTTGCGGGGAGGGGTGGTGAAGACGGTCTCGACCACTCAGATGATCGACCGGCTGGCCGAAAAGTATGGCCTGCAGCTCTTCGAGACCCCGATCGGGTTCAAGCACATCTGCGAGGTGATGCTGGAGCACGACATTCTGATGGGTGGCGAGGAGTCGGGCGGGCTCGGGGTAAAGGGGCACATCCCGGAGCGCGACGGCATCTTGATGGCGCTCTTGCTTCTGGAGGCGATGGCCATGAGCGGCAAGGGGCTGCGGGCCCTCCTTGAGGAGACCATGGAGGAGATAGGGCACTTCTATTACCGCCGCATCGACGTCCCCATCTCGGCGGCGGCGAAGCAGCGGCTCTTGGAGCGCCTGGGCGGCGACGCCGTCGACGTCATCGCCGGGCACCGTGTGGCGGCGACGAACTTCAGCGACGGTTTCAAGTACATCCTGGAGGACGGGGCGTGGCTTTTGATCCGCCTTTCGGGAACAGAGCCGGTGCTGAGGCTGTACAGCGAGGCGAGGGAACCGGAGCTGGTGGCCAGGCTCCTGGAGGCGGCGAAGCGGGTTGCAGGCGTGTAAGAAGCGGTTATTGCTGAGGTCAATTACCTTGAAATGGCTGATAGCTTCTGTTATAGAATAGCTTTCGCGGAAAAATTCAGTACCCCCCAAGGAGTCACCCATGGCGAATCCTCAGTTGATTATGTACGACGAGGAATTCAAGCAGATAAACGCTGTGATCGAAAAGCTTCTCCGGGAAGCAAACGCCAAGGTGATTTTCCTGGTGGACAAAAACGGCCAGCTCATCACCGGCTGCGGCGAAACAGAGCGCTTCGACACCACCTCGCTTGCTTCGCTCACCGCCGGGAACATCGCCGCCACCGGAGGCTTGGCCAAACTGATCGGCGAAAAGGAATTCTCCATCCTGTTCCATGAGGGGGAGAAGGACAACCTCCACATCTCCATCGTTGCCGGCAGGGTCATTCTCGTGGTGCTGTTCGATACCCGCTCTTCGTTGGGGCTGGTGCGGCTCAGGGTGAAGAAGTCTTCGGAGGAACTCTCGGCGATATTCGGCAGGCTGATGCAGAAGAGCGAGGAGAAGGAGAAAAGCGGCGACAGCGAATTCCCCTTTGCCGAGATCACCGACGACGATATCGACAACCTGTTCAGCTAAAGCATGGCCCGCCCCATAGTAACCAGTGTGATGCATCAACTATAAGAGGTAACGTCGGATGTCATTCATCAACTACGCTTCCCGTGAAATCAACTGCAAAATCGTCTATTACGGCCCTGGGCTGTGCGGGAAGACGACCAACCTGCAGTTCGTTTACCAGAAGACCGCCCCGGACGCGAAGGGGAAGATGATCAGCCTCGCCACCGAGACCGAACGTACCCTTTTCTTCGATTTCCTCCCCCTGGCGCTGGGCGAGATCCGCGGCTTCAAGACCCGCTTCCACCTGTACACGGTCCCCGGCCAGGTCTTCTATGACGCCTCCAGGAAACTGATCCTCAAGGGGGTGGACGGCGTTGTGTTCGTGGCCGACTCCCAGGAAGAGCGGATGGACGCCAACGTCGAGAGCGTGGAGAACCTGCGCATAAACTTGATCGAGCAGGGGTACGATCTGGACAAGATCCCCTACGTGGTCCAGTACAACAAGCGCGACCTCCCCAACATCCTCTCCGTGGAGGAACTGCGCCGCGAGCTGAACCCCACCAACGTCCCGGAATTCGAGGCCTGCGCCACCACCGGCGAGGGGGTCTTCGAAACCTTGAAGGCCGTAGCCAAGCTGATCCTTTTCGATCTGAAGAAAGGGAAGTAGGGATCCAAGAAGGGAAGTAGGAGAGGGCTTGAGATAATGAACGAAGAAGGGGGCGCCGGAAAAACCGGCGCCCCCTTCTTATTTGCGGCAGGGCTCCCTCCCCCGGAGGGGGAGGGGTTAGTCGTTGTCCATCGCTCCCTCCCCCGGAGGGGGAGGGTTGGGGAGGGGGCTGCCATGCAACCGCTCCACCAACGCCTTCGCCGCGCTTTCGGTCATCCCGGGCGCGCCCTTCAGCTCTTCCAGCGTCGCCTCTTTCACCCGCTTCAAGCTCCCGAAATGCTTCAACAGCGCCTTCTTCCTCTTCTCGCCGATACCCGCGACTCCGTCCAACTCGGACCCGGTCAGGACCTTGCTGCGCACGTCCTTGTGGTAGGTGACGGCGAACCGGTGCGCCTCGTCCCTGATGCGCACCAGGAGCAGTAGCGGGGCGGAACTCTGCCTGAGCGCAATGGCATTCTTGCGGCCGGGGCGGAACACGCGCTCGTCGCTGCGTTCGATCTCTTCGCTCTCCATGTCGCGGGCCACGCGGCTCTTGGCGAGCCCCGCCGCCTCGACCCCGGTGACCTCAAGCTCGTCGAGCACCGCGTTCAAGACGCCCAGCTGCCCGAGACCCCCGTCGACCACGATCAGGTCCGGCTTCTCTTCGCTGCTTTCGGCCTTGAACCTGCGCGAGAGGACCTCGCGCATCATGGCGAAGTCATCCGATTGCAGCACCCCCTTGATCCGGTAGCGCCGGTACAAGGACTTGTCGGCCCTGCCGTCGATGAAGACCACCCGGCTCCCGACCGCCATCTCCCCCTGGATGTTGGAGATGTCGTAGCACTCGATCCTCCTCGGGGGGCGCGGCAGGTTCAGTTTCTCGGCCAGTTCGGTCAGAAGCGTCGCCGAGGAACTCTCCCGCGCCAGGCGCTCCTGGGCAGCGGTCTCGGCGTTCTTCCCGGCGAGTTTCACCATTTCGAGTTTCGGGCCGCGCTGCGGCACCGCGATGGTCACCTTCTTCCCCGCTTTTTCGGAAAGAAGCTCCTCCAGCGCGGCGGGCTCGGCTATGGGAACCGGTATCAGCACCTGGGGGGGGATAGGCGCGTCCAGGTCGTAGTACTCGTTCAGGAAGGAGGCCAGTCCCTCCTCGGTCTCCAGTTCCCAGTCGAAGAGGAAGCTCCGCCCGCCGGTCAGGGTCCCGCCGCGGATGTGCAAAAGGGCAATCTGCATCCGGTCCGCCTCGCGGTGCAAGCCGAAGACGTCGCTGTCGCCGCTTTGCGCCACCATCTTCTGCCGCTCGACCGTCACCTCGATGGCGCGCAGCAGGTCCCGGTAGCGGGCCGCGTCCTCGTAGCGCATCTGTTCGGAGGCCAGGTTCATCTTGGACCGGTACAGCCGCGCCACCTCGGTGTTCTTCCCCTCCAGAAAGAGTGTGGCCCCCTGGGCCAGCGCCGCATACTCCGCGGCCGAGATGAGGCCGCAGCAAGGGGCGGAGCACTGCTTGATCTGGTGGTACAGGCAGGGGCGCTTTCTGGCCATGCAGGTGGCAAGCGGGTAGTGGCGCAGCGGGAACATCTTGTAGAGCTGCTTCAGCACCTCTTTGGCGGCGGTGGCCGAGGCGTAGGGGCCGAAGTAGCGCGCGCCGTCAGAGGGGATCTTCCGGACGATGGATAGGCGCGGGAACTGTTCTTTCATATCCATGCGCAGCGAGAAGTAGGTCTTGTCGTCGCGCAGGTTGATGTTGTACTTGGGGCGGTGCTGCTTGATCAGCGTGTTTTCGAGGATGAGCGCTTCCTTCTCCGTGTCGGTGACCAGGTAGTCGACCGAATGGACAAGTTGCACCATGAAGCGGATGTGGACCCGGGAATCGCGGGTGTCTCCCGCGTAGGAGCGGACTCTTTTCTTGAGGTTGCGCGCTTTGCCGACGTAGATGACGGTGCCGTCGGCGCTCTTCATGAGGTAGACGCCGGGGGAGGGGGGGAAGTTCTCGATCATCGCCTGAGTAATCATGAGGCGTAGTATAGACTGAAGCTGGTTAGAAGGGAAGGTGGGTTGTTTTAAGGCCGCCTGTCTCCCCTCGCCCTTTGGGAGAGGAGAGGGGGTGAGGGCGGTGCCCCGGGCAAGCTCTTGTCTTCGTGGCGTCTCCCTCACCTTGTCCCTCCCCCAGAGGGGGAGGGACCCGAAGTTCACCGGAATTCTTAGAAGCAGCTTCGCAAAGGGAGGCAGGGGGGATTTCTGTTACCGCTTTCCGGATCTGCTGCCGGGTTTCGCGGAGCTGGGTCTTGAAGAGGCCGGCTTCGAAGCTGCGGGTCTTGAACCTGCGGGACGGGAGGAAGCTGGTTTAGCTGCCGGCTTAGGCGCTGCAGGTTTCGCTGCAGCGGGTTTTGCCGCTGCGGCCTTGGGAGCCGCGGCTTTTGGAGCAGCCGTTTTGCCTGCTGCAGCCTTTTCCGCAGCGCTCTTGCCCCACCGCTTCGGAAGCGCCTTGGCGCCGCCCCCGCCGGGCTTCATCTTCTGGGGGTTCGCGTAGGATACGGTGATCGATTTGTCGAGGAGCCACGCTCCGTCCAGCGAATCGATGGCGTCCTTGGCCTCGGCCTCGGTTGACATCCTGACGTAGCCGCACCCTTTGAACTCTCCGGTGACAGCATCCGTGATCAGGTGAACGGAGGTTACCGTCCCTGAGACGGAGAACATCTTGTGAATATCGTATTCCGTAGCGTCGTAGGACAGGCTTCCGACGTACAATTCTTTTCCTGCTTTGGCCATTTAATGAGTTCTCCTTGCCGATGATCGGCACACTCTAGCATAATCGGCAGCCGCGCTGCAAACTTTCCCGCGCGGCCGCGCCCTTATCCCCTGCGCTCCCTGAGAATGGCGGTGAACATCGGCTCCCGGTCCGTCCTGGAAACGGAGAGCACCATCTCCACTTCCGTCCGTTTCCCGCCGACGCCGTTGACTATCTGGCGGGAGGCTTCGTCCCGGAACTCCGCCTGCGTGGAAAGCCTCTCCTTGAGCGCGGCCCCCTCCTCCAGAAAGCCGAAGATCGATTCCCCCAGCAGTTCCTGCCGCGAGCGCCCGAAGAGGGACTCGGCTTTCTGGTTGGCGATGACGATCTTGCCGTCCTTGAGGAAGGTGATCACCGCCGAGGCGGCCACCTCGATGAAGCGGCGGTAGCGCTCGTCCGCCTCCTTCGACTGGACGGTGCGGCTGGAGAGCTCGTCCATCATCTCGTTGAAGGAGCCGATCAGCATGCCGATTTCGTCCTTGGTCTTCTGCGGCAGTTTGTCTTTGAAGTTGCCGGTGCGGGTCACCGAGATCATGCGTTCGGAGAGGAGCTTGATGGGATTCAGGATCTGGCGGCTCATGATGAATCCCATCACCAGGGTGACGATCACGTAGACCATGCCACGGAAGAGGAGGTCGAGTTTGAGGTTTGCGCCCAGTTGGGCGTAGAGGTCCTTGACCGGGATGCTGACCGAGACCGCCCCGATCACCTCGCCCACCTTGTAGTTGTAGGAATAGTGGCCGGGGGGGAAGCGCTTCTTCACGAAATCGGGTGCGGTTTCGTAGCTGCCGTGGCATTCGAGGCAGGAGGCGGTGGCGCGCATCGGCTGCAGGTAACGGAAGAGGCTGATCTCGCCGCTTTGCACGATGTCGTAGACCTCGGCGTTGGGATTGTTGATGAAGTACTGCAGTTGCTTTGTCTCGTAGGCGTCCGGTTTATTGCCGGGGTTGCGGTAGCGCAGCGAGACCTGGCGCACGTAGAACTTGCTGTTTTGGGTGACCCTTTTCGCGACCTGGGTGGCCACCACCTGGGGCACCAGGTTGTAATTTTGTTCAGGCTCCCCCCTGACCACGGAGGACATGTACTCGCGCGTCTCTATTACGGTGGTGGCGAAGCTGCGGGCGTTGTCGACGGCGAACCTGACGATGAATTCTTTCTGCCGGTTGTAGATGAAGAGGCCGCTTGCCAGCAAGAGGGCGATTAAAAGTAGCGACATCAGTCCGAAGAATTTGACGCGGATGGGAAGGTCTGCGGGGCGGGTCATGCATCCTCCTAATCTCATTGACTAAAGGGGAAAGTATAGCCAAGGAGTGGGGATGCGCAACCCACCTTCGCCAAAGGCTACGGTGGGTAAAAAAAGGCCCCTCACCAGGGCCAGGAGGGCAACGAGGGGTGAGGGGCAAGGACCGGCCTGAGGTTGACCGGTCTAAATTCTGAATTTGTCGAAACTACGGCTTTTTATGGCACTCGAAGCAGATCTGCTCGCTCTCGCGGCGCTTCAATTGGGCAGCCTTGTCTTTGGGAATACCTTTACCCATCAGCTTCTCGCCCATCTTGTGACAGTCGAAACAGTTTCTTCCCTGCAGCGCCTTGTGCATGCGCACCATAGCGGGGTTCTTGCTGTGACAGACCTTGCACTCGTAGCCGTAAGCTGCGGACGCAACCAGCAGCATTGCCAATGCCGGAATCAGTTTCTTCATCTGCTCTCCTTTGCTAAGTTCTCATAGTGAACCCTGACGGGTGTCTTAGGCCGAAAACAACTTTCGCCGAGATAGGATATATCCGCTTCCAGACAGCCGCCTTGACCAAAGTCAAGGAACGGTTACCGCCGCTATGAAGAAAAACGCTTTCCATAGAGTCGGCAGTATGGTAGTTTTCCCTGCTTTGAATGTTCTTTAATACCCGAATCAACTCCATATCGAGAAGAAAACATGGCTAAGATCATCTGTGTGGCGAATCAAAAGGGTGGCGTGGGAAAGACCACGACGGCGGTCAACCTTTCAGCCTCGCTGGCTGTCGCCGAACGCCGGGTGCTCCTGGTGGACATGGACCCGCAGGGGAACGCGGGGAGCGGCGTCGGCGCGGACAAGGAACTGCTCGAAGAGAGCATCTACGACGCGCTCATCGATGACGCGCCCGCGGCAAGGATCATCCAGCGCACCGAACTTCCCTACCTGCACCTGTTCCCGGCGACCTCCGACCTCGCGGGCGCCGAACTGGAGCTGGTCAGCGTCACCGACCGCGAGAGGAAGCTCAAGCGGATCCTCAATTCCGTTTCCGACTCCTACGACTACATATTCATCGACTGCCCCCCCTCTTTGAACCTCCTCACCATCAACGCGATGACCGCAGCCAATTCCGTGCTGATACCGCTGCAGTGCGAGTTCTACGCGATGGAAGGGCTTTCGCAGATTTTGAAGACCATCAACCTGATCCAGCAGGGGCTGAATAGCTCCCTCATCATAGAAGGGATCCTGCTCACCATGTTCGACGCGCGAAACAACCTGTCGCGCCAGGTGGGCGAGGAGATCCGCACCCATTTTGCCAAGGAGACCCTGCAGACGGTGATCCCCAGGAACGTTCGTCTCTCCGAGGCCCCCTCGCATGGCAAGCCGATCTGCCTGTACGACATAACCTCCAGGGGGGCCACGAGCTACATGGACCTGGCCAAGGAAATCATCGGACGGGAGGTGTCACATGGTTAAGAAGATGGGGCTCGGCAAGGGGATGGGGGCGCTGCTCCCGGTCGTGGAGGACCACGGCAAGAAGTACTTCTCCTGCCCGATCGAGGAGATCAGGCCCAACAAGGAACAGCCGAGAAAGACCTTCGTCAACGAGAAGCTGGAGGAGCTCGCCGCTTCCATCCGCGAGAAGGGGATCATCCAGCCCCTGGTCGTGCTCAAGAAGGCGGGGCACTACGAGCTGATCGCCGGCGAGCGCCGCTGGCGCGCCGCACAAAAGGCTGGGCTGCGCGAGGTCCCGGTGGTGATCCAGGACGTTTCCGAGGAGACCGCCCTGGAAATGGCGCTCATCGAGAACATCCAGCGCGAGGACCTGAACGCGGTCGAGGAGGCCGAGGCGTACCATGCGCTTTTGGAGCGCTTCTCCCTCTCGCAGGAGGAACTGGCCAAGAGGGTCGGCAAGGAGCGCTCGACCATTGCCAACGCCCTGAGGCTTTTGAGGCTTCCCGCCGAGATCAAGCGCGACGTGGCCGAAGACCGCATCTCCATGGGGCACGCCCGCGCGCTCCTCACCCTGGAAGACCCCGAGGAGCAGAAGGCGGCCCGCGACGAGATCGTCAAGAACCACCTCTCGGTGCGCGAGACCGAGGCGCTGGTCAAGCGCAAGAAGGCGGGACCGGCGAAAAAGCCCCAGAAGCCTGTCGAGAGCCCGGACCAGAAGGACCTCATGGACCGGATGCAGCGCTTCTTCGGAGCCAAGGTCGCCCTGAAGAGTTCCGGGCGCGGCGGCAAGCTGGAGATAAGCTACGCGGACCAGAAGGAACTCGCCAGGATCGTGGAACTCCTGAACCTGTAGCGCGCCGTCTCGATTCGATTGGAACGAGCCTCAACCCATGCCTCGTCTTCCGCATGTTTCCCCAACTCTTTCAGTAATGTGGAGAGGAAAGCTGCTTGTCTCCCCTCGCCCTTTGGGAGAGGGGAGGGACGGAATGTTCAGTCTGTGATTCTCCATTTGGCAGAGGGAAAAGTTGGCTGCAGTAAATTGTCATACGTTTGCCAAAAACTGTTTTGAACTTGCTCATAGCAACCGGTTGATGCCACTTGCAAGAGTGCCCTCTGTCTCCAGCTACAGCGCCCACTGTCACAGCAAAGTCGCCCCGCTCAGCCTCCTCTGCAGCTGACGAAACTGTATACAATTCTTCATCCCAAGGGATAAATCGCTTGACACAAAAAGGATTTATGTGGTAGCTATCACCTGTTTTGCGCGGACCCAGCTACAGCCTAAGACGTATACGTCTTTAAAAATGTTCGAATAGAGGTGGTTTGGTGATCAATTTAGACATCGCATTTGTATTCCAGCTGGTGAACTTTCTGGTTCTCGTGCTGCTCCTGAACGCCTTCCTCTACAAGCCGATCAGGAAACAGCTCGCCGAGCGCTCCGCCCAGATCAACGGCGCAAAGCAAAAGAGCGCCGAGGTCGACCGGGAAGTGCAGGAGAAAATGGCCGGCTACGAGGCACGCATGCGCGAGATCCGCGCCGGTGCCGCCGACGAGCGTGGCGCACTGAAGAAGGAGGCCCAGCAGCAGGAGGCCGCCATCCTGGACAAGGCGCGTTCCGAAGCCGGCGCGAGCCTCGCCTCCATCAAGGCGAAGGTTGCCCAGGAGACCGAGGACGCACGCCGTCTTCTCACCGCAAGCGCCGAGACCCTGTCCGCCGATATCTGCGAAAAAGTTCTGGGGAGGAGTCTCTAGCATGCATAAGAAAAGTTTCGTTACCACCCTCTCCGTCTGCGTCATGATCCTCGGCCTCGCGGCCCTGGGCTTCGCTCAGGAAGCTGCCGAAGGCGGGGCGCACCACGCAAACTCCGGCGCGCAGATGAAAGACTTCATGTGGCGCACGATCGACTTCGCCCTCCTGGTCGCCATCGCGGTCTGGGCTCTCAAGAAGGCCGACGTGAAGGGCTCGCTCGCCGCTCGCCGCTCCGGCATCGAGAAGACCCTGCAGGAAGCGGTCGCCGCCAAAGAGGCAGCCGAGAAGAAGTTCGCCGAGTACTCCCAGCGCCTGGACCAGGCCAACAAGGAGATCGAAGTGATCTCGGCCAACATGAAGCGCGAAGGGGAGCTCGAGAAAGAGCGCATCATCGCCGAGGCGAACGACGCGGCCGCCAGGATCAAGGCCCAGGCCGAAGCCTCCGCCGCACAGGAAGTGCTGAAGGCCAAAGCAGAGCTTCGCGCCGAGGCTGCCAAGCTCGCGGTCGAACTGGCCGAGCAGAAGATCGTTAAGAACATTGCAAAAGGCGACCAGGACAAGCTGGTGGGCGAATATATCTCCAAGGTGGTGACTCTACATTGAGTACGAACGCTATAGCCAAACGTTACGCCAAGGCACTCGTGCAGCTTGGCTCGGAAGCCGGGAGCGTGGACAGCTTCAACGCTGAGCTGACCCGTTTCAGCGCTCTCCTCACGGACAGCCGCGATCTCTCGGCGGTTTTCGCCAACCCCGCCTACGGCATCGAGTCGAAGCGCGAGGTTATGAAGGAGCTGGTAGCCAAACTCCAGCTCTCCCCGATGATCTCCAACCTCCTGATGCTCCTTCTGGAGCGCGGCCGCATCTCGGTGCTGCCGCAGATCTCCGAGAGCTACGGCGCATTCGCCGACGAGCTTTCCGGAGTCATCCGGCCGACGCTTTCCTCGGGTCTTCCCCTGGAAGCGAGCCAGATCGAAGAGATCAGGAGCGCCCTTGCCAAGTCGACCGGCAAGAAGGTGGAGCTTAAAGTTGAAGTTGACCCCTCGCTGATCGGCGGGGTTGTTACCAAGATCGGCGGCAAGGTTTTCGACGGCAGCGTAAGGACACAGCTAGCAAGAATTCAGGATATATTACAGAAGGGGTGAGACGGTTCTATGGAAATCAAAGCGGAAGAAATCAGCGAGATTATCAGGAAGCAGATCAAGGACTACGGCACTGAAGTAGCTGTTGCCGAAACGGGGACCATTATCTCCATCGGTGACGGTATCGCACGTATCCACGGTCTTGACAAGGCGATGGCAGGCGAGCTCCTCGAGTTCCCCGGCGGCATCACCGGCATGGTTCTGAACCTCGAGGAAGACAACGTCGGCGCGGCGATCCTCGGCGAGTTCTCCGAGATCAAGGAAGGCGACTCGGTCAAACTGACCGGCAAGATCGTCGAGGTTCCGGTAGGCCCGGCCCTGATCGGCCGCGTGGTCGACGCGATCGGTAACCCGATCGACGGCCTCGGCGCGATCAGCACCGACACCTTCGGCAAGGTGGAAGTGAAGGCCCCCGGTATCGTCAAGCGTAAGTCGGTGCATCAGCCGATGCAGACCGGCCTCAAGGCGATCGACTCCATGGTTCCGATCGGGCGCGGACAGCGCGAGCTGATCATCGGCGACCGTCAGACCGGCAAGACCGCCGTAGCGATCGACACCATCATCAACCAGAAGGGCGGCGACGTGGTCTGCATCTACGTCGCAATCGGCCAGAAGCGCTCCACGGTCGCCCAGGTTGTTTCCAAGCTGAAAGAGCACGGCGCCATGGATTACACCATCGTCGTCGCCGCAACCGCCTCCGAGCCGGCGCCGCTGCAGTTCATCGCACCGTACACCGGCGTCACCATGGGCGAGTTCTTCCGCGATTCCGGCAAGCACGCACTCATCATCTACGATGACCTCTCCAAGCAGGCCGTCGCTTACCGCCAGCTTTCGCTGCTCCTTCGCCGTCCGCCGGGGCGCGAAGCTTACCCGGGCGACGTCTTCTACCTGCACAGCCGTCTCCTCGAGCGTGCCTGCAAGGTTTCCGACGACTGCGGCGCAGGCTCCCTGACCGCACTGCCGGTCATCGAGACCCAGGCGGGCGACGTTTCCGCGTACATCCCGACCAACGTGATCTCGATCACCGACGGCCAGATCTACCTGGAGAGCGACCTGTTCTACTCCGGCGTACGTCCCGCCATCAACGTCGGCCTCTCCGTTTCCCGCGTCGGCGGCTCGGCGCAGGTTAAGGCGATGAAGCAGGTTGCAGGTACCCTGCGTCTGGCCCTCGCCCAGTACCGCGAGATGGCGGCTTTCGCCCAGTTCGGTTCCGATCTGGACAAGGCTACCCAGATGCAGCTCGCCCGCGGCGCACGCTTGGTCGAGATCCTGAAGCAGCCGCAGTACCGTCCGATCCCGAACGAGAAGCAGGTCCTGATCATCTTCGCGGCCAACAACGGCTTCGTCGACGACTACCCGATCGGCTCCCTCGGCCGCTACGAGACCGAACTCTACGCATTCTTCGACTCCAGGAAGGCGACTCTCCTGGGCGAACTGCGCGACAAGAAAGCGATCGACGACGCCATGAAGGGCGAGATCATCGCTTCCCTCGAAGAGTTCAAGAAGGAATTTACTGCCTAAACCAAGGACGGACTTAGCGAATGGCAAACCTCAAGAGCATCAAGAAACGGATCGTATCCGTAAAAAATACCAGGCAGATCACCAAGGCCATGAAGATGGTCTCTGCCGCCAAGCTGCGTCGCGCCCAGGAAAACGTTGTGGCTGCGCGACCCTACGCGGGGAAGCTCGCGGAGGTGCTGGAGCGGCTGGCCAAGACCCAGGAGTCGGACGCAAGCCCGCTCATGGTGAAGCGCGACACGCGTCGGGCGCTCTTGGTGGTGGTCACCTCGGACAGGGGCCTTTGCGGCGGCTTCAACGCCAACCTGTCCAAGGCCGCCGAGCGCTTCATCAACGAGCGCAAGGGGGATTTCTCGGAGCTGTCCCTGATGACCATCGGCCGCAAGGGGTACGAGTTCCTGCGTAACCGCCACACGGTCAGGAAACATCACGGCAACATCTTCTCCACCCTCTCCTACCACACGGCGGCGCTCATCGCGGCGGAACTGGTGGAAGGGTACCTGGCTGAAGAGTACGACGAGGTCTACGTCATATACAACGCCTTCAAAAGCGTCATGACCCAGGACATCACCCTGGAGCAGCTCCTCCCGGTGACGGCGAAAACCACCGACACCGACGAGGTAGGGACCGAGTACATCTACGAGCCGTCCAAGGCTGCGCTTCTCGACGAACTGCTCCCCAAGCACATCGAGGTGCAGGTGTTCAAGTCGCTCCTCGAATCCGTCGCCTCCGAGCACGGCGCCAGGATGACCGCCATGGACAGCGCCTCCAAGAACGCCACGGAGATGATCGGCAAGCTGACCCTGATCTACAACAGGGCGCGCCAGGCCGCCATTACCACGGAGCTGATGGAAATCATCTCCGGCTCTGAATCGATAAAGGGTTAACACTTATAAACATATGTGGCCCTGCGGGCCGCAGGAGGAAGAGGTTACATGAGTCAGAACTTCGGAAAAATATCGCAGGTCATCGGCGCAGTTATCGACGTCGAATTCGAGCCGGGCAAGCTTCCCCCGATCTATCAAGCTCTCAGGGTCACCAACCCTGCGATCGACGATCAGGAGTTCAACCTTGTTCTGGAAGTCGCACAGCACTTGGGCGAGAACGCGGTCAGGACCATCGCAATGGACTCCACCGACGGTCTGGTTCGTGGCCAGCAGGTTAAAGACATGGGCAAGCAGATCTCGGTACCGGTCGGCAAGAAGACCCTGGGCCGCATCCTGAACGTCATCGGCGAGCCGGTTGACGAGATGGGCCCGATCGGCAACGAGAAAGAGTACGGCATCCACCGCGAAGCCCCGCTCTTCGTGAACCAGTCGACCAAGGTCGAGGCGTTCACCACCGGGATCAAGGTCGTCGACCTCCTCGCACCGTACGCCAGGGGGGGCAAGATCGGCCTCTTCGGCGGCGCAGGCGTCGGCAAGACCGTTCTCATCATGGAGCTGATCAACAACATCGCCAAGCAGCACGGCGGCTTCTCCGTCTTCGCCGGCGTCGGCGAGCGTACCCGCGAAGGGAACGACCTCTGGATGGAGATGAAGGAGTCCGGCGTTCTCGACAAGGCTGCACTCGTGTACGGCCAGATGAACGAGCCCCCGGGGGCGCGTGCCCGCGTCGCTCTCTCCGCGCTCTCCATCGCAGAGTACTTCCGCGACGAGGAAGGCCAGGACGTGCTCCTCTTCGTTGACAACATCTTCCGCTTCACCCAGGCGGGTTCCGAGGTTTCCGCACTCCTCGGCCGTATCCCCTCCGCCGTCGGTTACCAGCCGACCCTGGCAACCGAGATGGGCGAGCTGCAGGAGCGCATCACCTCGACCAACAAGGGTTCCATCACCTCGGTCCAGGCGATCTACGTTCCGGCCGACGACTTGACCGACCCGGCTCCGGCTACCGCCTTCGCCCACTTGGACGCGACCACCGTTCTCTCCCGTCAGATCGCCGAGCTCGGCATCTACCCGGCAGTGGACCCGCTCGACTCCACCTCCAGGATCCTCGATCCGCAGGTAATCGGCGACGAGCACTACGCCATCGCGCGTCAGGTTCAGTACGTGCTGCAGAAGTACAAGGATCTCCAGGACATCATCGCGATTCTCGGTATGGACGAGCTCTCCGAGGAGGACAAGCTGGTTGTTGCCCGTGCCAGGAAGATCCAGAAGTTCCTCTCCCAGCCGTTCCACGTCGCGGAAGCCTTCACCGGCTCCCCCGGCAAATACGTCGAACTGAAGGACACCATCAAGGGCTTCTCCGAGATCATCGCCGGCAAGCACGACGACCTCCCCGAGCAGGCCTTCTACATGGTCGGCACCATCGAGGAAGCTATCGAGAAGGCCCAGAAGCTCGCGGTGTAATTAATCTGGTCACGGCAAAAGGCTTGAGGTAAGGGGGACTGGCTCCGCTGGTGCCTGTCCCCCTCTTCATCACGCCTTAGCCTCAAGAGGTTTATATGGCTGAAAAACTGAAGGTTGAACTGGTAACTCCGTACAAGAAGGTCCTCTCCGAAGAGGTCGACGAGATCACCGCTACCGGTGCCCTCGGAGAATTCGGCGTTCTGCCGGGCCACGCTCCCTTCCTCACCTCGCTGAAGATCGGCGAGCTGGCCTACAGAAAGGACGGTGTGTCGCACCACATGGCGCTGAACTGGGGCTACTTCGAGGTCGAGAACGACACCGTTACGGTGCTGGTGGAGACCGCCGAGAAGGCGGACGAGATCGACCTGGAGCGCGCCAAGGCCGCCCTGGGCCGCGCCGAGACCGAACTAAAGGGCCTGACCCCGGAGGACAAGAACTTCCGGATCTACGAAGCCGCGCTCGAGCGCGCGCTGATCAGGGTCCAGGTCGCCGGCAAGGCGGCCAGACGCTAAGCGTTTACGATTACCATGCATTAAAAAGAGCGGCCTGCCGCTCTTTTTTTTTATCCGGAGAGCGTGTAAGCTATTTATTCTTTCTCCCCAGAAGCCGCGCCTCCACCGGCTTTCCCTGCACCAAGGCGGGTGTCCGCACCTTTTTCGTCGAGGGCTCCATGAACCACGGTCACGAGCTGCTGCACCAACCGATCCCGGGGTTGATCAGGAAACTGGCCGTTCCCACCAGCGTCGGCTATTTCTTCAACACCATGTTCAACGTGGTCGATACCTTCTACGGCGGGAGGGTCTCCACCGAGGCGCTCGCCGCACTTTCCTTATCTTTCCCCATCTTCTTCCTCATCATCGCCATCGGCGCCGGGATCTCCACCGGAGCCACCGCGCTCGTAGGTCACGAGCTCGGGGCGGGCAACGCCGAAGAGGCGAGGCACCTGGCGGGGCAGACCATCTCCTTTGGCATCGTGCACGGCTTTCTGGTTGCAGCGGTCGGCTTTTCGGCCGCTCCGCTGCTCTTCCAGCTCCTGGGCGCCAAAGGCCCAGTGCTTCAGTTCGCGCTGCAGTACATGGACACCATCTTCACCGGGAGCATTTTCTTCCTGATCAACTACGTCTTGAACTCCATCTTGAACGCGACCGGCGACAGCCGCAGCTTCCGCAACTTCCTCGTCGTCGGCTTCTTCCTAAACATGATTTTCGACCCCTGGTTTCTATATGGAGGACTCGGGGTGCCGGCGCTGGGGCTCTCCGGCATAGCCTGGGCCACCGTGCTGGTTCAGGGGGTGGGAAACATTTATCTCGCCATGAGAGTCAGGCAGTCGGGGATGCTGGATGGGTTCCGCTGGAGGGAGCTGGTCCCCCGTCGGCACGCCTACTCCCAACTGGCCCGCCAGGGGTTTCCCTCCAGCCTCACCATGATGACCGTCGCGAGCGGCATCTTCCTGATCACCTGGTTCGTCGGGCGCTTCGGGAGCGAGGCTGTGGCGGCATACGGCATCGGGGCGCGGATCGAGCAGATCGCTCTCCTTCCTGTGATGGGAATGAACGTGGCGACGCTCGCCCTGGTGGCCCAGAACAGCGGGGCGCGGCAACTGGAGCGGGTGGTGCAGACCATCAAGACTGCGCTCCGGGTCGGGGTGGCGTTCATGGGGGCGGGAACGGTTGTCGTATTCCTGGCGGCCCGTCCGTTGATGGGGCTTTTCAGTAACGACCCCAAGGTGGTGGAAATAGGGGTCGGCTATCTCAGGATCGAGGCTTTCGTCTTCGTCGCTTACGTCATCCTCTACACCTGCGTCGCCGTGTTGCAGGGGTTGAAGAGGCCTGGGTTTGCCCTGATGATCGGGTTGATGAGGCAGATCGTTTTCCCCCTTCCGGTGTTCTACCTCCTTGCGGTGTTCTTGGGGTTCGGGCTCCCCGGGATTTGGTGGGGAATACTGCTGGTGACCTGGGGGGCTGCCTGCGTCACCCTCGTATACGTGCTGCGGCTAGCGGCCGGCATGAGTCTTGCCGGCGCGGAGCTGGAGAGTGCTGCTGACTGATCTCGCGGCCGGGAAGGCCCTGTCCCAGCAACCATCTCTGACCCGCGGAACGCGCTGTTAGTACCTTCGCATCAGCTGTCTTGGGGGTGCATTCATGGATCGCCTGTGTGCCAAGATGAAGGAAAGGGTTGCGCTGGAGTTGCAGGAGACGGTGGATCCGCTGGCGCGAGAGGCGCTTCTGATAGCGGCGCTCTACGAGGTGAGCCGCACTGTGCTCGCGGACCTCGGCATGCCGAGGAAATCGCAGGAGTACCAGCGGGCGCGCGATGCGGTCCTGGACCTGGTGAGCTCCATCGCCATTCCGCTGGTACGGGGGGGAGGGGAGTGGGGCATCGCCGTCTTATCCGAGCTGGCGGAAGGGTGTGCCGACCCCCTCTTGAAGAAGAAACTTTCGGTGTACGCCCAGGAACTGGTTGCCAAGTCGAGGACGGTGGCCAGGGAGAAGGCAGGTGGGGCCAGGCGGATTGCAGCTTGGTGCGCAGCCGTCTGTACGGTCGGCAGCATTGCCTGCTACCTCTTAGATTATGGGAGCCCCACCCGAGCCGGAGCGGGTAAACCGAGCCCCGCCGCTGCACTCATAAGCCCGGCCCCTGCCGTGGCGCCTGACAAGCCGCCAACCCCGGCGCCGCAGCGAAGCGCTGATGCGCCTCTACCGACCGAGCAGAGCGAACCGGTGGTTCAGAAGGTGACACCGGCTCCCGCGCCGGCGCCACCTACCCGCGGGGAACAGGTGACCCCCATCCGCATGGTGAGCGGACAATTGCTGGTTCCGGTAACTCTGAAACAGGGTGGTGTATCGGTAACGGTTCAACTGGTTGTGGATACCGGCGCCACCAGGAGCGTGGTGCACGAGGAGGTTTTAAGGAGGCTCCCGATCGATCTGCGATCCGTCCGAACCTCTGTGGCCGAGGTTGCAGATGGCAGGCTGGTCAGGTCTCGGATCGGCAAGGTGGATCTTCTGACGGTGGGCCCCTTCGCCCACCCCTCGATGGAGTTGGAGGTGATACCGTTCAGCGGCGGCGGGGTGCACGACGGTCTGCTCGGCATGGACTTCCTGGGGAAGCACCCGCACCAGATCGAGATGGATCGCCAGCTGATCCGCTGGTTTTGATAGCGAAGGAGGGAGATGTGAAACTCGAAGAGATCCGTGCCAGGCTGGACGCGCCCTTAGCGGGGCGCCTGCGGCTGCTGCCGCTGCGCATCTGGCGCACGCTGCAACTGGCCTTTCTGGCGCTGCTTCCGTCGCGGGGGGGGGCGGCGGAACCGGGAGCTGCGGGGGAAGCGCGGGAGTGCGAACCGCTGCAGATCAGAGGGGGGATGGGGCGTTTCCTTGACGAGGGGGGGGAGTTGCGGCTCTTCTTTCCGGAGTGCCTGGCGCCGGCTGCCCCTTTCATCCTGTTCCGCTTGAAGCGCGAGGGTTTCTCGCGCTGCAGGGTGGAGGCAGCGGAGCGCGGCCTCTTGGTGCGCGGGCGGCGCTAGGCGCCGCCCTCAGCTGATCATCTTTCCTATCTCGAACCCGATCTGGTCCAACGGCAGCACCAGGTCGGCGACCCTCCCCTCGATGCAGGCCCGCGGCATGCCGTAGATGGTGGAGGTCGCCTCGTTCTGCACCAGGGTAAGGCCTCCTTTCTCCTTCAGGTGCTTCATCCCCTTGAACCCGTCGTTCCCCATTCCGGTCAGTATCACCCCCAGCATGGAGCCGTTGCTGGCGTCGCAGAGCGAGGTCAGCATCTGGTCCACGCTGGGAATATAGACGTACTGCGGGAAATCGGCGCTGGGAGCGATGCGTACCACGATGTTGCTCCCTTGGCGCACCAAGGTGGTGTGCTGCCCTCCCGGCGCGATCAACACCTCGCCCCCCTTCACCACGTCGCCGTTGGCCGCCTCCTTGATGGAAAGGGAGCACTTCGCATTCAGCCTGTCCGCATAGGGGCCGGTGAAGGCCTTGGGCATGTGGATGGCGACCACGATGCCGTGCGGGAAGTTGACCGGTACGCGCGAGAGCACCTCCTGGAGTGCGACCGGGCCGCCGGTGGAGGCGCCGATGCCGACACATCCGATGCGGCGGTTCGCAAAGTGGGAAGGGCGGACCTGGGGCGGCTGCACCAATCTCGGGGCAGTTGCGCCTATCCCGGCTTTTTTCGGGGGGGCGGAAAGGGCAGCCTCCTGAACCTTGGCGAGTAGCGCCGCCTGGAAGACGGCCTGGGCATCCTTGCAGTCGCTCACGTTCTTGGGGACGTAGTCGATGGCGCCTGCCTCCAGTGCCTCGAAGGTGGCGCGCGCCCCCTCGCTGGTGAGCGTTGAGACCATAAGCACCCGGGTCGGCTGCTTGGCCATGATCTGTTTCAGGGCGGCGATGCCGTCCATGCGGGGCATCTCCACGTCCATGGTGATCAGGTCGGGCTTCAGCGCCAGCGCCTTGTCCACCCCTTCCAACCCGTCCGCAGCGATTCCGACCACTTCTATCCCCGGCGCCTTGGCGAGAATGCCGCGGATCGCCATGCGCATGAAGGAGGAGTCGTCGACGATTAGTACCCTAAATTTGTTCCGGCCGTCGGGAATCATGATAGCTCCTAAGCTCCTATCCCCTGGAAGATCGATTTCACCATGTCCTGAATCTCGGGAACCCGGTCGTCCAGTTCGTAGCAGAAACGCTCGACATCGAGGTCTGCCAGGTGTGGGGCGTAACCCTTGAGTATGGCCCAGGCTTTTTCATCCGCGAGGTTGAAGGAAACCCACGAGGTCCCGCCGTAGTCGAGTTGACGTACCGAGCAGAAGAGGTCTGCCAGGTTCACTATGGCGCAAAGGGTGGGATCGATGACAGCCTCCTCGGGGGCGTGGTGCAATGCGATCACCTCGCGGTAATCCGCGGGGAAGTTCCATTTCTTGGCGATGCAGAGGCCGACCTCGTTGTGGGAAGTCCCCAGGAACTCGGCCTCCTTCTCCACCAGGCGGAACGACTGCCCCTGCACCGAATCGAGCAGGGCGCGGAAGGCGTCCTGGCGGTAGTAGGAGAGGAACACCTCGCCTATGTCGTGCACGATACCGACAAGATAGGCCTTCTCCGTGTCGGGATAGCGCACCCGCTGCGCGATGATCTTCGACACCACCCCGACGCCGAAGGAGTGCTCCCAGAAGCTCTTGATGTCGAAGACGCCGTCTCGCCCCTCGAAGACGTCGACGAAGGAGCAGGTGAAGGCAAGCTCGCGGATGTGACGGAAACCCAGATAGATCAGGGCCCTTTTAACGGACTTTATTTCGTGCGCCGGCTTGTAGAGCGGCGAGTTGACCATCTTGATGACGCGGGCCGCGAGGACCTGGTCGGCCAGGATCATGTCGGCCACCTCGTCCAGTTCTACCCCGGGGCGGTCGAGGAGTTCGATGACCCGGGTGGCTACCTGCGGAATGGTGGGGAGGTCGACGAAGCTCGCCACCATCTCTTCAGCAGTCTGCATCATGGCTGCTCTTTCCATACTCATCCTCACTTGTTATAGGTGAACCCGCCGGGGAAGTGTACGGTCTTGAATTTATCGTTCACCCCGTGCAGCGACTCGGACTGCCCCACGAAAAAATACCCGTAAGGCTGCAGGTTGTTGTAGAAATGCTGGACCACCTTGCTCTTGGACGAGGTGTCGAAGTAGATCAGCACGTTGGCGCAGAATATGAAATCGAAGCTCTTCATGAAGAGCATCTTGTTGTCGTCGTAAAGGTTCAGCTGGCTGAAGGTGGCGAGCTTTTTCACCTCTGGGGAGAGCAGGAACTTTCCGGGCGCCTCCTCCTTGAAGTACTTCTTCAGGTAAAAGTCGGGGGTGTTGCGCACCGAGTAGCTGTTGTAAACCCCTTCCTTGGCCTGGGCCAGCACCGTCTCGTTGATGTCGGTGCCTACGATCTCGATGATCCAGTCCTTGAGCAGCGTGGCCCTTTTCTCCAGGAAGATCATGGCCATGGTGTAGGCCTCTTCCCCCGAGGAGGAGCCGGCGCTCCAGATGCGGAGCTTTTTGAAGCCGATCTTTCCCTTGGCCGCGACGATCTCCGGTAGAAACTTGTTCTCCAGCGCGGTCAGCTGCGGCATGTTCCTGAAGAAGCAGGTCTCGTTGGTGGTGATCTCGTCCAAAAGCTTGGTGAGCTCGGTCCTGCCGGTAGCGGCGCCGCGCACGTACTGGTAGTAATCGCCGTGGCTCTTGCAGCCGGTAGCTTCCATCCTCCGGGCCAGCCGGCTTTCAAGGAAGTACTTCTTGCTGCTGTGGAAGTAGATGCCGCAGACGTTATATATATAGTCCCGAAGCTGCTCGAAGTCCTTTTCGTTGATCTTCGGGGCCGCTTTCGCGTCGAATGGTTTCATGTCCAATGCCATTATCTTCCCCTCAGGCTGCCCCGCCCCCGATCAGACCAATCGGATCCACGATCAGTGCCACCCGCCCGTCGCCCATGATGGTTGAACCGCCGATGCCAGGTAGATTGGCCAGGAACTTGCCCAGCGACTTGATGGCGACCTCCTGCTGCCCCAGGAGTCTGGTGACGATGAGGCCGATGCGCTTCTCGGCTACGCCGACTATGACCACGTAGCAGGTGTCGCGATCGGTGTAGACCTCCTGGCAGCTGAAGGTCTGTTGCAGCCGCAGGAGCGGGAGCACCGAGTCCCTCAGTTTGAGCACTTCCTGTCCGCCGATCATGTGGAACTCGTTCTTGCTCACCCGCATGGTCTCGATGACCGACGCAAGCGGTATGGAATAGACTTCCTTCTCCACCTCCACCAGCAGGGACTGGATGATGGCCAGGGTAAGCGGGAGCTTCAGTGTGAACTCGGTGCCGTGCCCGACGTCGTTCTTGATCTCGATGATGCCGTTTAACTTCCGGATGTTGGTGCGCACCACGTCCATGCCGACGCCGCGGCCGGAGAGGTCGGTGGTTTGCTCCTTGGTCGAGAAGCCCGGGAGGAAGAGGAGGTCGAGGATCTCGCGGTTCCCCATGGAAGCGAGCTGTTCCTCGGTGACGAGCCCCTTCTCCAGCGCCTTCTTCGAGATCCGCTCGGGGTCTATGCCTCGGCCGTCGTCCTTGATGCTGATGACGATCTGGTTCCCCTCGTGGGCGGCGGAGAGGACCACGGTGCCGGTGCGGTCCTTGCCGGAGGCAAGACGTTGGTCCGGGGTTTCCAGTCCGTGGTCCAGGGCGTTGCGGATCAGGTGGATCAAGGGGTCGCCGATTTCGTCGACGACGGAGCGGTCGAGTTCAGTCTCCTCGCCGATGATGACCAGGTCCACTTCCTTGCCGAGGTCGCGCGCCAGGTTCCTGACGATGCGCGGGAACTTCTTGAAGACCTTCTCCACCGGCAGCATCCGCATCTTGAGGACCTGCATCTGCAGCTCGGAGGTGACGAAGTTGAGCCGCTTGGAGAGTTTGCCGAAGTCGTCGCCGAAGCCGGTGGGGTCGAGACCAGTCTGGTAGTCGCTGTGCAGCTGGATCATCCGGTTGCGCTCGAGCACCAGTTCGCCGACCTGGTTCATCAGGTCGTCCAGGCGCTTCACATCGACGCGCACGGTGGAGTTGTCGGCCAGTTCCTCCCCTTTGGGGGCAGGCTTTTGCGGCTCTTTGACCGGCTGGGGCTTGGGCTGCGTCGCCGGCGCCGCTGCTGCCGCCTTGGGCGCGCCGGTATCGGCGGGTGCGCTCTCCTTCTCACCGGCTGCTTTCGCCGCTGCATCCGCGGCGGGCTCGGGGGGGGAAGGAGGCGTCGCGACCTTCTCCTCCTTGGGAGCTGAGGTAGGGGCGAGCACCGTAGCTTCGGTCGCGTTCTCGGAGAGAAACGGAATCAGCTTGGAGATGGTCCCCTCGAGGTCCCTCTCGACGATATCCCCCCCCTTGATGTCGGCCACCAGTGTCTTCACCAGGTCGACCGCCTCCAGGATCACGTCCATGATCTCAGGGTTGAGGAAGAGCTCCCCCTTTCTCAGGCGGTTCAGCACATCCTCGGTCTTGTGAGTCACTTTGACCAGCATGTCGAACCCGAGGAAGCTGGAGGCCCCTTTGACCGTGTGGATAGAGCGGAAGATGCGATTCATCAGCTCGGCGTCGTCCGGGCTCTTCTCCAAGGTGATCAGGTCGTCGTCTAGTTTTTCCAGGAGTTCGGTGGTTTCCGCCAGAAAACCTTCCAGTAGCTCCTGATCTTCGCAGTCTATAGCCATGATGCGCTCCGGGAAGGGGGAAGAGTTTTCCCCCGTTGGTACCTTAACCTACGTTGCTGAACAGCCTGCGCTCGTCGGCGGAGAACATACGCTCCAGGTCGAGCAGAACGAGGAGCCGGTCGGCCTGGTTGATGACCCCGGCCATGCATTCCTGCTCTATGCCGCTGGAAACCGCCGGGGGCGGGGGCTGGATCTCCTTTTCGGAGATGCGGATCACCTCGGAGACCTCGTCGACGATGAATCCCATCAGCTCGCCGACCACCTCCATGACCATGATCCGGGTTCTTTTGTCGTATTCCGAGTCCACCAGGTCGAACTTCTTGCGCAGGTTGATGATAGGGATCACCTTGCCGCGCAGGTTGATCACCCCTTCCACGTAGTGCGGGGTGTTGGGGACGCGGGTGATGTTCAGCATGCGTATGATCTCCCGCACCATCAGGACGTTTATGCCGTACTCCTCTTTTTCGAGGTTGAAGCTCACCAACTGGATCAGCTCACCCCCGTATTCCTCGCTTTTAACCTTCGTGAGTGCGGTCTCCATGGACCCTCCCTGTGCGGTGAAATCATAGGCGGCGGAAGCCGGGCTCCCGCCGCATTAGTTTCCTATTCGGTAACCTGAACCAAAGGTTGAATATTTTTTTCTCTCTTGCGCTGCTGCCGCCTCCCCCGCACAAACAGGGGCTTCGGGGCGGTGAGCGACTGAGGAAGGCGCACCTGCGGGGTCAAGTGCAAATAATTGACACCGGAGGCCGTTGCCGGCAAGTCATTTAATTGACATTGGGGAAATATCCCGCTATAGTTCCGATCAACACCGTTTTTGTATCGGCTTGATTCTGAGCAACTTTAACCGAAATCGGGGAAACGATGGAAACGCCGAAAATACTGATCGCAGACGACGACAAGAAGACCCGCGACTTCGTAGCCGCCTTCCTGAGCTACAAGGGGTACCAGGTCTACCAAGCCTTCGATGGGCAGGACGCCCTGCAAAAGATCGAACTCCACGAAGTCCAGATGGTGATAACCGACATCATGATGCCTCGGGTCAACGGACTGGAGTTCATCAAGCAACTAAAGTCGATACGCCCGGACATAGTCACCATAGCCTACAGCGCCTTTGCCAACTTCGAGATGACCGCCAATCTCCTGAAGGCAGGGGCTTTTTTCTATCTGGAAAAGCCGTTCAACCTGGAGGAGCTGGAGACCCACGTGAAGAGAGGTCTCGAGCACCAGGCTCTGCAGAGCAAGAGTTTTCGGTCCAAACCGTGCATAAAGAACAGGGCCCTCTTGAACAACATCATCGGGGAGAGCGAAAAGATGCTCTCGCTCTTCGAGATGATAGAGAAGGTCGCCACTTCCGATTCCACCGTGCTGATCCAGGGGGAGTCCGGTACAGGGAAGGAGCTGGTGGCCCGGGCCATCCACGACCTCTCCAACCGCTCGGACAAGAACTTCGTGGCGCTCAACTGTGCGGCCATTCCCGATGAGCTTTTGGAGAGCGAACTCTTCGGCCACGTGAAGGGCTCCTTCACCGGCGCCGTCGCCTCGCGCATCGGCCGCTTCGAGATGGCGGACAAGGGGACGCTGTTCCTGGACGAGATCGGCGACATGAAGGCGAACCTGCAGGTGAAGCTTTTGCGCGTGCTGCAAAGCCGCGAGCTTGAGCCGGTAGGGTCGACCCGTTCCAAGAAGGTCGACGTGAGGATCATCGCCGCCACCAACCAGAATCTGGACCACATGGTGGCGTCCAAGGAGTTCAGGGAGGATCTATACTACCGCCTCTCCGTGATTCCGATCATGCTCCCCCCTTTGCGGGAGCGGGGTTCCGACGTGCCGCTGCTTCTGAACAGCTTCCTGGAGAAGTTCAACCGGAGCAAGCAGCGCAAGGTTCAGGGTTTTGACAAGCAGGTGATGGAGACACTCAGCAACTACGACTGGCCCGGCAACGTGCGGGAGCTGGAGAACCTCGTCGAGCGGCTGGTGATCATCAAAACAACCGGCGTCATCAGCATCCACGACCTTCCGGAGAAGTACCGCGGCGGCCGGACCACTACAGTGCTGCATGGCGAGCCGATGACCCTTCCCGACGACGGTTTCTGCCTCAACAGTGCCGTAGAGGAATTCGAGAACCGTCTGATCCTCCAGGCGTTGGAGAAAAGCGGCGGCAACAAGAAGGAAGCGGCTGAGCTCCTCAACCTGAAGCGGACCACGCTGATAGAGAAGTTGAAGAAAAAGAAACTCGTCTACGGGGAGGGATCAGCCACCCCGTAACAGGGAGCAGGTTCATGTCGATAAATCCGGTAGCCACAGCGCCCGACGTTACCGCGGCCAGGAAGGTAGCAGCCGCGTCCGAAACCAGCACTGCTCGTTTCGAGGAGTACCTGGCGCAGAAGGGGAGCGAAGGTGAGGTCCCGCCCGAGGCGGCGGCCGAGCTTTTGCGCCTGAAGATGCTCAGTTCGGCACTTGCCATCGGTGCGGACCCAGACCAGGCGGCCGCCCCGAGGCAGCTCAACTTGCAGGGGGTGTTGAGCCGCTTCATGGAGCAGCTTCCCAAGGGGCACGCCGGCGCCCAGGTTCCAGCGCCCGGGGCGGCAGACGGGCAAGGTCCAGAGGCGGCGTTCCAGGCGCAGCAAGCCCATTTCGAGGCGGGCAAGCTTCCAGAAGCAGGAAGCAGTGCCGGCGGCAGCAGCTTGGACGCCATCATCGACAAGGCATCTCAGCGCTACGGAATCGACAGCGGCCTAATCCGGGCCGTGATCAAGGCCGAGAGTAATTTCAACCCGAACGCGGTCTCCTCTGCTGGTGCCCAGGGGCTGATGCAGTTGATGCCGGCCACCGCCAGGGGGCTCGGCGTGAGCGACTCTTTTGACCCGGAGCAAAACGTCATGGCAGGGACCAGGTTCCTGAAGGATATGTTGCGGCGCTACAACGGGAATTTGGACGAGGCCTTGGCAGCGTACAACTGGGGCCCGGGGAACGTCGACCGCCACGGCGTCGACACGCTTCCCAGGGAAACCAGGCAGTATCTGGCGAAAGTGAAAGGTTACTTTACCCAGTACATCGCTTAGAGGCAGATTAAGACTGAGATTGAGGTTAAGACTGAGTTCGACCATAAAAAAGCCTCCGCACCGTTTGGTGCGAAGGCTTTTTGTTTTTTGGGGAACCTCTCCGTGTCCACCATGTCCATGGTGTCCATTCCGTCCATCAGGTCCACAGGTCGGTGACCCTCGGCGACCAAGTCGCCCCTACTCCCTGACGTAGATGTTCTGATCAGAGCTGTGCACCATGGTCATGATCCGCATGTACTCGTCCTCGATCATGTCGTGGTGCCCCTGGGTCTCGCGGATCACCGTCTCGAAGACCCGGCGCACCAAGGGGTCGACGATGTCTTTGACCAAGATGGTGTAGAAGTCGACGCAGGATTTCTCCTCCTTGAGCGCAATCTCCAGCGCCTTCTGCTCTCCGGCTCCCTCGGCGATGGATTGCTCCAGCGCCTGGTGCGTGGCGGATTGCCTGTCCGGGGGGGACGCCATGAAGCTGTCCAGGTCGCCCAGGTCTCCCCCTTTGTAATGGTCGAAGAATGCCTTCAGGTGTCCTGCCTCTTCGCCGGCCAGCAAGGTAAATACCTTTTTGGAACTCTCGTCCTTTGAAATGGAAGCCGCCTTCCGGTAGAAATCCATGCTCCCCTTTTCGGTTTTGATAGCGAGCTTCAGCGCCTCCTGCAGTGTGTACTCCTTGAACATGGCTGCACCTCCGTAGGCTTCAGTGGGACTGCTTGGCAATGAGTATAGCGGAGAGCATGTCAAGGTCAATGAGAGTAATTTGAACATTAATACTTATTAATTCAATGGCTTAGCAGGGGAGCGTTCCCTTGGAGCCGGAAGAGGCGGGCTGCGTTCCCGGTGGTGGTACGACCCAGTTCCTCGAGGGGCAAACCCTTGATGCGCGCCACCCTGGTAGCCGTCTCCAGGAGATAGGACGGAAGGTTGACGCTTCCCCTGTGGGGCTCCGGAGCCAGGTCGGGGGCGTCGGTCTCCAAAAGCAGGCGTTCCAGCGGTATCCCGGCGGCGACCTCCAACGGCCGCCGAGCGTTGGCGTAGGTGACACTCCCGGCAAGGGATATGTGCAGGCCGAGGCGCAGGCAGCTGCGGGCGCTATCGAGGCTGCCGGAGAAGGCGTGCATGACGCCGCCGCAAATCCCCTCTTCCCTGACGATAGCCAAAAGGTCCTCGAACGCCTTGCGGCAATGAAGCAGTACCGGCAGCCGGGCTTCAGCGGCGACGCGCAACTGCACCCTGAAGGCCTGCTGCTGGACCTGCCGCGAGGGGGAGGGGAGGAGGTAGTCGAGGCCTATTTCGCCTATGGCGCAGGCGCCGGTCGCAAGCTGGCATAAATCCGACACTGCCTGAGGGGTGAGTAGTTCTGCGTGCATGGGGTGCACGCCGTAGGCGGGGAAGACCTGGGGATATGCTGCGGATAGTGCCCTGATCCGGTTCCATCCCTGAGGCGCGACGCCTGGGACGAGGAACCCGGTGACCCCTGCCGCCTCTGCCTCCGGGAGGAGCCTCTCCAGGTGGGGGAGGAGCCGCGGGTCGTCCAGGTGGCAGTGGCTGTCGAAAAGCACGGCTTACCCGCCTATGGCCGGATGTTCCTTCAGTTCCTTGATGATCTCGACCTGGCGCTGAAAGATGTACTGCGAGATGCTAACTTCGGCGGGACGTGAGGGCTCGATCTCGAAGACGAGTCGGCACCCGTCGTCGTTGTAAATCACCTTCAACAGCGAGGCGGGAACCTTGATGGTCCCGCCGGGGAGAGTGATGGTCAGTTCACCCTTCTCGCTCACGGGGAACATGGGGTCGTGCGGTACTTTAATTGACATCCCCGTCAAAGACATGTCATGGAGGGTTCCGTCAACTTTTTCTTCCTGCCCGGCGAAGGTGACCTTGACCGCACCCCCCATCTCGACCCGTACCGACATTCTGCGGTCGGCCCGGACCACGCCGTAGCTGAATTTGGAGAGCACTACCCGGGACTTCTCGACGTTGACGTAGGTAACGGCAGCGACAACGTCCTTGGGGAAATGGCTGCTTTTGAGTACGGTCAGCTTGTCTTGGGAGATCACGACGGCCTGCACCTGGTGCACCTGCAGTTCCGCGTAATCCTTTTCTACGTTCATTACCTCGGCGCCGTAGCTGACCGGGACCTCGCGGTAGAAGTTGAGCAGCCTCAAGTCGTTTTTTAGCGTTCCTTTCTCTATGGCTGCAAGGGTGGCGATGATATCGGCGCTGTCCTGCGCCGCCCCAGCAATTTTCAACCTCTGGTATATGTCGTTCATCGTTCCGCCTAGAAAATAATTATTGCCCTTTGGGTAACGGCTGTGCAATTATGATACCCTGTCAGTCCGGCGAAGATACCCTCTTCGCCTTTCTTTTGTCCAGAACATTTTAAACGGGAGTCCCAGTAGATGCTGTACAACGAGCAAGAGATACAAAGGCGTCGCACCTTCGCTATCATCAGCCACCCTGACGCCGGTAAAACCACCATAACGGAGAAATTGCTTCTCTTTGGCGGGGCGATTCAGCAGGCGGGCGAGGTGCGGGCAAGGAAATCGGCGCGCCATGCCACCAGTGACTGGATGGAGATGGAGAAGCAGCGCGGCATTTCTGTAACCTCCTCGGTGATGAAGTTCACCTACCGCGATTTCGAGATCAACCTGCTGGATACCCCGGGCCACAACGACTTTTCCGAAGACACTTACCGGACCCTTACCGCCGTGGACTCCGTGCTCATGGTGATAGATTCCGTGAAGGGGGTGGAAAGCCAGACCAAGAAACTCCTCGAAGTCTGCCGGCTGCGCCACACCCCCATCATGACCTTCATCAACAAGCTGGACCGCGAGGGGCGCGAGCCGCTGGACCTTCTGGACGACATCGAAAGCACGCTCAACATCCAGTGCGCGCCGATGACTTGGCCCATAGGGATGGGGAAACGCTTTCGCGGCACCTACCATCTATACACTAAGGAAATCACCTTCTTCGACCCTGAGGCCGATCGCGGCGTGGGGCAGGTGGTCACCGTGAAGGGACTTGACGACCCGCTGCTCGACGAGCTCTTGGGGAGCCAGGTCGAGGAGCTGCGCAACGACGTGGAACTGCTCGAGGGCGCGGCGCACCCCTTCGACGCCGAAGCCTACCTGGCCGGCAAGCAGACCCCGGTGTTCTTCGGCTCTGCCATCAACACCTTCGGGGTGCAGCAGCTGCTCGACTCCTTCGTGGAGAACGCCCCCTCGCCGTTGCCGCGCGAAGCGACCTCCCGCACCGTCTCCCCCTACGAGGAGCCGTTCACCGGGTTCACCTTCAAGATCCAGGCGAACATGGACCCGGCGCACCGCGACCGCATCGCCTTCTTCAGGATCTGTTCCGGCAAGTTCGTGCGCGGCATGAAGGTGAAGCACTTAAGGCTCGGGCGCGAGGTACAGATCTCCAATGCGACCATATTCATGGCGCAGGACCGCACCAACGTCGACGAGGCCTACGCCGGCGACATCATAGGGATCCACAACCACGGCACCATAAAGATAGGCGACACCTTCACCCAGGGGGAGGAGCTTAAGTACACAGGCATCCCGAATTTCGCCCCCGAACACTTCAGGAAGGTGCGCATCCTTAACCCGCTCAAGTCGAAGTCGCTGGAAAAAGGGCTGGTGCAACTGGCGGAGGAGGGGACGACCCAGGTGTTCCGGCCTCTCATGGGCGCGGACTGGATCGTCGGCGCGGTAGGGATGCTGCAGTTCGATGTCGTCATGCATCGGTTGGAGCACGAGTACGGCGTCAAGGCTGTCTACGAGCCGGTCTCCTACGTCACCGCGCGCTGGGTCACCGGCGAGAGGAAGAAGCTTGACGAGTTCCAGAAGAAGGAGGCGCTGAGCCTCTATCAGGACGGCGAAGGGAACCTCGCTTACCTTGCGGGGAGCCAGTGGCGCCTAGACAACACCATGGACAACTGGAAGGATCTCACCTTCCACGCCACCCGCGAGCATAGCTAAACCAACGCCGTTGGCCACAGAGAAAATCTGAGAGAACCTCTGACAACCTCTCGGGTGACACCTAGACACCCAGTTCCTCTCGGAGTTCCACCGTAATAAGGTGACTATGGAAACAGGACCAGAAACAGCGGCGCCCACCAAAGCGGCCGAGTCGTCAGCCGGTGGCGTTCGCGCCGGTGCCTTGCTGGTTTTAGCGGCAGGCGTTCTTTGGGGAACCTCAGGTACCTCCCAGGCGCTGGCGCCCGAAGGGGTGAGCCCGTGGAGCTTGGGCGCGCTGCGCCTTCTTGTAGGTGGCGCTGCCTTGATGCTGCTGGCTTTTCTGCGAGGGGGGCTCGGTGCGGGCCGCTGGCCTTTTCGCGCCACCTTCCTTGCCGGCGCCTTCGTCGCCTCGTATCAATTGAGCTTCTTCACCGCGGTGAGCAGGACCGGTGTCGCGGTCGGCACCCTGGTGGCGATCGGGAGTTCCCCGGTCCTCGCGGGATTGCTGGGACTGGTCTTCAGGGGAGAGAGACCGGGCAGGGCCTGGGGGGTGGCGACCCTTTTAGCCATCGCAGGTTGCGGCCTGCTGGTGGGGGGAGGGGGGGCGATCGCCGTCGACGTAGTGGGGATCCTGCTCGCATTGGGGGCGGGTCTGTCCTATGCCTGCTACACCATGTCGATCAAGGTGCTGCTTCCGGGGCGGAGCTCTGAGGCGGTCATGGCGGTGGTCTTCTCCCTAGGGGCGCTTTTGCTGTCGCCGCTGCTCTTCATATCCAACCTCAAATGGCTGGCACAGCCAAGCGGCATGGCGGTGGTGGTTTATCTTGGCGTCGTGGTCACCGCGCTCTCCTACTGGCTCTTCGCCAGGGGGCTGCGCAGCGTGCCGGTGGCGTCAGCTGTGACCCTTTCGCTGGCGGAGCCGCTGGTAGCGGCGCTTCTGGGCATCCTGTTCCTCGGTGAACGGCTCACCCCGCTGGCGCTTTGCGGCATCCCCCTTCTTTTCGCCGGCCTCGCGGTCCTTGCGGCCTCCATGTCGGGCAAAGGGCGCTGAAGCAGAAATTGAATCATCCTCAGGGAAGAAGGGGATAAGAGACAGCAGCAGAAAAGGCTTTCCGGCGAGTTACCGGAAAGCCTTTTTCTATGTGATTGCTTGAATATACCCTCGGACGGCTATTCCTCGATCTGCAGGAAGTCCAGAAGCCTCTGCCAGGAGGCGTTGATTATCTGCCCCTCAGCCACCCCTGCGTCCGCTATCAGTTTAAGCGCATCGCCGAAGATGCCGACGCCCTGAGCGATATGGGCATCGCTACCCACCATGATGGGGGCTCCGAGCTGCGCGCAAAGCCTGGCGATCTCGCTGCAGTTCCCGACGCTCCCTTTGCGGCTCACCGACATCAGTGACGAATTGTTGATCTCCAGGGCAGTGCTGGTGGCCAGCGCGCCCATTACTATCTCTTCGTAGCGCAGAGGGAAGACGGGGTTCCCCGGATGGGAGATGCATTTGACCCGGGGGTTTTCCATCACCGCCAGAAGCGTGCGGGTGTTGCGGTCTATGTCCTGTCCGCAGATGCCGCAGTCCTCGTGGAATCCGGCCATGACGAAATCGAGCTCTTCCAGGAGGGGCTGATCGAGATCGAGCGTCCCCTGGTGGTCCATGATATTGGCCTCGACCCCGCGGAGGATGCGGACCCCGCCTATCCGTTGCGGTACGAAGCGCAGGGCGTTGAAGTGGTAGCGGTGCGGCCCTCCCGGAAGGCTTGGGCCGTGGTCAGTAATGGCCAGCCCCTGCAGACCTGCCTGAGCAGCGGCCTGGGCGAGTTCGTTTATGGTGGAGTAGGCGTGGCCTGAGGCGAGCGTGTGCGTGTGCATGTCGGCAAGAATTTTCATGGTTTGGAATATTCCACACGGGTCGGAAAAAGTCAAGGCGCAGGGGCGGGCAGAGGTCAGGCAGGTTTTTGTCCGAGGCAGCTTCAGCGAAGGTGGAGGGCAACAAAAAAGGGCGCGCCTTGCGGCACGCCCTTTTTGTCTCTTCGAAGAAGAAATTACTTCGCTACGGATTTCGCCAGTTCGAGGGCGATGTCCTTGTAGGGGTTAGCGAAGAGGATGATGAGGCAGACAACCAGGGCGTAGATAGCGAGGGACTCGATCATCGCCAGACCGATCATCATGGTGGTGAGGATCTTGCCGGATGCGCCGGGGTTACGGGAGGTGCCTTCAACTGCGCTCTTAACTGCGAGACCCTGACCGATGCCGGTGCCGAGGGTGCCGAGAGCCATGCCGATGCCTGCTGCGAGTACACACATAGTAAAGAATTCCATTTGTTTCTCCTTTGCTGCGAATTTTTCCTAAACAGTATAGGAATTAAAAATCAGATTGAGATTAAGACTAAGATTGAGGAAACCGGACAAAGATCGAGGGTGTTCTTAATCTCAATCTTTATCTTTATCTGCCTCTTAGTGCGCGTGCTCCAGCGAGCCTTGGATGTAGATCATCGCCAGCAGCATGAAGACGAAGGCCTGGATGAAGGAGACCAGGACGCCCATCAGCATCATCGGCAGGGGCACTATGAACGGAGCCAGGCCGAAGAAGATGATAAGGACCAGCTCGTGGCCGTTCATGTTACCGAAGAGACGCAGCGTCAGGGAGATCACGCGGCTCAGGTGGCCGATCACCTCGATGAAGAACATCATCGGAGCGAGCCAGGCGATGGGGCCCAGAAAGTGCTTGATGTAGCCGGCGCCGTGGTGCTTGACGCCGACGATGTGGGTGGTGACGAACACAACGACCGCGCAGGCGGCAGTGGTGTTGATGTTGGCGGTCGGCGGGAAGAAGCCCGGGATCATGCCGATCAGGTTCGACACCAGGATGAAGAGCGCCAGGGTTGCGACCAGCGGGAAGAACGGCTTGCCGTGCTCGCCCATGGTCTCCACCAGCATGTTCTCAATGCCCCCGACGATGACTTCCATGAAGTTCTGGAGACCGGACGGAACGGCCTGCAGCCGCTTGGTGGCAGCGATGGAGAGGACCACCAGGCCGATCATGATCAGCCAGGTATAGACGACGGCGTCGGCTCCAGCCTCGGAAAAACCGAGGGGATGAAGCAACTCGCGGAAAAAATTGAGGAATAGATACGGATGAACCATTGCTGCTAGCCTCCTTTACGGGTGGACAAATATATTGAAAATACCGTTATGTTCAGGACCAGGACCGACAGTCCGATCAGCAGGGCGAAGATGTCGACCCCGAGCCGAACGATCAGCAGATACAGCAAGACCGCCATCACGGCTAGTCTCAACAGGTAACGCAGCACGGCGAAGCGCGAGGCATTCCTGGGTTGCAGCTGAAGCGCCGCTTCCACTCCTCTTCTCATCCAGAGGAAGTTGGCCGTGGCGAGCACCCCCCCGATGAAGAGGGACCCGCCGAACTTGCCGGAGATTAAAAGCGCGCAGCCAGCACCCGCAACGGCGCTCACCACAAGGCTTCCCCCGACCAGCCAGGCGAAGAGGTTACTTTCGTTTAGTCTCGTCCCGGTCATCGCGCAGTTCTTTTCCCGCTAGTATGAAAATGTTGCGGAAACCTGCCGCAATACCGAAGAAAAGGAAAATGTAGAAAAACCAGGGCTTGGTCCCGAACCACTCGTCCAGTTTCAGTCCGGCGAACACGCCGATGATGATGGCGACCGCGAAGGAAATTCCCATCGTGGAGACCATCCCGAGCGTTCTAAGCAGGTCCTTCTTGTCTTCATCCATGTCGTCGCTCTCTTTCCCGTATACAAACTGCGGGTAGGAAAACCAAGGCTAAATAGCACGGTAGCGGTGGCAATGTCAATAAATTCCTGTTTATCCAGTCAACAAAAATAATGATTTATCGCGGTGTCACGCCCTGTCTGCTCGCTTCCCTCGGGCGCTGCGGCTCATTTTACCAGCTTTGCAGGTAGCCGCCCTGACGCCTAGGACACTATCGTGGTTTCGCTGCGACAGGGGAGGTGGCCAGCGCCTGAGCCCGTCTGGGTGACGCTTATGCGGTTGCGGCTGGGGGCTCGCTGGGTAGAATATGTGAATTGTTTAATTTGGCATTGGGCCCGCTTTGCGGCTGTTTCCATTCCTTTAAAACTCTTCTTCACCGAGGGGGTGTCACATGTCGGCACGGCTTGGCGAGATGTTGCTGAAAGTTGGAACCCTGACCGAGGACCAACTGGAGCAGGTTCTTAACGCGCAGTCCATCTATGGCGGCAGGCTCGGGACAAATCTCGTGGAGATGGGGTTCGTCGAAGAGGAAGAATTGGCGCACGTATTGAGCGAACAGCTCGGCGTACCCTGCGCCCACCCCTCCGAACTCGGCTCCATTCCGGAATCCCTAGTGAGGATGTTCCCGCTTGAGCTGGTGCAGCGCTATCGTGTGCTCCCCCTCGCCCTGGACGGCAAGCGGCTCACCGTGGCCATGACGAAGCCTTCGGATTTCAAGGCGCTCGAAGACATCGCTTTCGTTACCGGGATGGTCATCATCCCAAGGGTCTGCTCCGAACTCCGGCTGAGCATCGCGTTGGAGCGTATCTTCGGAGTGAAGCGCCCCATGCGCTACATCCCTGTTGAGGGAGGTGCTAGGAGCCGCTTCGCCGCCACCCTCGCCGAGAGGGGGAGTGCGGACCCCGCCTGGGATGGCGGCGCCGTTCGCCATTTTTCGGAGCGGGTCAGCCTGGAGGATCTGTCCCAGCGGCTGGCAAAAGCCGTTGGCGAATCCGAGGTTGTCCAGGGAGTACTGTCCTATTTGGCGGGGGAATTCGACCGGGGTGCCTTCCTGAGGCTGAAAGGGGGGTGCGCGCACGGGGTCCAGGCAGTTGATGCCGGTGCACCCGTGAAAGGCTTCCCGTATTTTGCCGCGGCGGTGGCGGAAATGAGGCAGGTGAAACGGGTGGTGGAGGAAAGACGGCTCTTTCTAGGGGAGCTAGGGCCGGACCAGGGCGATGGGGTGTTGCTAAGTGCGATGGGGGGGGCGGTGCCCGGGGCGGCACTGCTGGTGCCCGTGGCGCTTGGCGGGCATGTGGTGGGGGTTATCTGCGCCAGCGATCAGAGGGGGAGACTCGGCGGTGGGGTCTTCGAGCTGCAACGGGTCGCCGTGATGGCAGAGTTGAGCTTCGAGATGCTTTCACTCAGGAAAAGGATCATGACCGGGTGATGAAAGAGCGGAAGAGGCAAAAAACAAGGGCGCCGCAGCCAAGCTGGGCGCCCTTCTTAATTAATAAACAATCTGAGGCGGAACGGGGCGCATTAGCGCGGTGAGGGGAGCCTATGCTGTCGCATCCCCTGGGCCAGTGCTAATGCCAATTCCCGCTACAGCGCCTTGAAACACTTGGCGGCGGCTGCGATGGTCTGCTCCAGATCCTCAGTGCTGTGGGAGATGCCGACGAAAGCGGTCTCGAACTGCGAAGGCGCGAGGTAAATGCCTTCATTCAGCATCGCCTTGAAGTAGGCGGCGAAGGCCTTGGTGTCGCACTTGGCGGCGCTGTCCCAGTCGTAGACCGGATCCTTGGAGAAAAAGGCGCAGAACATCGAGCCTACCCGGGTGGAGTAGATCGGGAAGCCGGCGTCCTTGGCGGCCTTGGCGATCCCCTCCGCCACGAAGGCGCTCTTTTCTTCCAGCTTCTGGTAGAACCCGGGCTGTTTGAGGAGCTTCAAGGTCTCGATGCCGGCGGTCATGGCCAGGGGGTTGCCAGAGAGGGTTCCGGCCTGATAGACTCCACCTGCCGGTGAAAGAAGCGACATGATTTCTTTTTTCCCGCCGAACGCCCCCACCGGCAACCCGCCGCCGATGATCTTGCCCAGGGTGGTCATGTCGGGGGTCACGCCATAGAGTTCCTGAACGCCGCCGTAGGCAACCCTGAAGCCGGACATCACCTCGTCGAAGATCAGTACGATCCCTTCCTCGCTGCAGATGCTCCTAAGCCCTTCCAGGAATCCTTCCTTGGGGGGGACGGTCCCCATGTTGCCAGCCACAGGTTCCACGATGATGCAGGCGATGCTCCCCTTGTTGGCCGCCACCAGCGCCCGGACCGAGTCCAGGTCGTTGTAGATCGCGGTCAGCGTGTGCTTGGCGAGGTCGGCGGGAACGCCGGGAGAGTCGGGCACGCCGAAGGTGGCGGCGCCGGATCCGGCTTTGACCAAAAGCGCATCGGAGTGGCCGTGGTAGCAGCCGGAGAACTTCAGGATGTTGTCGCGACCGGTGTAGCCGCGGGCGAGCCGGATGGCGCTCATGGTCGCCTCGGTACCGGAGCTCACCATGCGCACCATCTCGATGGAGGGGACCGCGTCGATCACCATCTCGGCCAGGGTGATCTCGAGCTCGGTCGGTGCGCCGAAGCTGGCGCCGTTGTCGACGGCGGCCTTGATGGCGGCAACCACCTGCGGGTGGCAGTGCCCCAGGATCATCGGGCCCCAGGAGCCAACGTAGTCGATGAAGGCGTTGCCGTCTTCATCATAGATGCGGGGGCCTGCGGCCTTTTTGATGAAGAGCGGATCGGAGCCAACGGACCTGAAGGCGCGCACCGGGCTGTTGACGCCGCCGGGGATGGACTGAAGCGCCTGCTGAAAGAGTTTGGTCGAGCGGCTGTTTTGCATGGGCTGATTCTCCTAACTCGCTGTTAATTGACAAATAATGGGCTGTTTGGTAGCACGCGCCCGGCTTATCTGTCAAGAAATTAAAAAGTTTTGGGAGGGAGGTTCTCGATTAGCGTCGAAAGGGAGGCTTCCTAATGAGTCATGTGCGCGGGAAAGTATACGGTTTCTGCGGAATGAGGCAAAGATTTCAAGATAATTTGTGCTTGACAAAGTGGGGGAAATGAAATAATTTTCTGACCCGATGTTGTATACAGTATACCTTTTTGACGCCGTCTCCTTTCGCAAGTTACAAAAAGTTTGGGGTTTGACGCTCAAGGAGTGTGCAGTATACGGCTTTTCCGCGTGCATGCAACAAAATAACAAACCTTAGGAGTACGGGAGGATAGGGATGCTTGGTGCTTATCTGCCAATCTTGGTGCTGGTTGTCATAGCGGTGTTGTTCGGCCTGGGCTCGGTGGTCTTCTCCACCCTGATCGGCCAGAAGAAACCGTCCACCGTGAAGCTTGCACCTTACGAGTGCGGTTGCGAGCCTGTCGGCAGCGCAAGGGAGCGTTTCTCGATCAAGTTCTACCTGATCGCGATGCTCTTCATCCTGTTCGACATCGAGGCGGTCTTCTTGTACCCCTGGGCAGTCCTCTTCAAGAGGCTCGGCATGTTCGGCCTCATCGAGATGGGGGTCTTCATAGTCATCCTCTTCGTAGGATACGTATACGTTTGGAAAAAAGGAGCACTGGAATGGGAGTAGATCAGCCGCTTGGCGAAAATATCATCACGACTTCCCTCGACAGCCTGGTCAACTGGGCCAGGAAGTCCTCCATCTGGCCGATGACCTTTGGTCTTGCCTGCTGCGCGATCGAGATGATGGCGACCGGTGCGGCCAAGCATGACCTGGACCGTTTCGGTATCATCTTCCGCGCCTCACCCCGCCAGGCAGACTGCATCATCATCGCCGGCACCGTGACCAAGAAGATGCTTCCGGTCATCAAAACGGTGTATGAGCAGATGCCCGAACCGAAGTGGGTGGTCGCCATGGGCGCCTGCGCCTGCTCCGGCGGCGTCTTCGACACCTACTCCGTCGTGCAGGGCATCGACGAGGCGCTTCCGGTCGACGTCTACATCCCGGGCTGCCCGCCGCGTCCGGAGGCACTCCTCTACGGCCTTATGAAGCTCCAGGAGAAGATCGCCAACGAGCGCAACTCTTTCGGCTCTTCCATCGGCTTGGGCGAAAGACTCGAACCGGCTGCTTAATCTACAACGACCAAAGGGAAAGGTAAGGCTGACATGGCAGAAAATAATCGCGCTGTAGTGAAACTGAAAGAGCGTTTCGCAAATGCCCTCCTCGACTGCAAGGAATATCGGGGCGAGGTGACGGTCACCGTGAAGAAAGAGAACATCCTCGAGGTGCTCAAGTGCCTCAGGGACGACCTCCGCTACAACTTCCTGACCGACATCACGGCCGTCGACTACCTGGGCCAGGATCCGCGTTTCATGGTGGTCTACCACCTCATGTCGATCCCGAACAAGGATCGCATCAGGGTGAAGGCGCCGGTGACCGAGGCGGACTGCTCCATCGATTCCGCCACCGCACTCTGGAACTCCGCCAACTGGCTGGAGCGCGAGGCCTACGACCTGTTCGGCGTCGACTTCAAGAACCACCCGAATCTGGTGCGCATCCTGATGACCGACGACTGGGTGGGGCATCCCCTCAGGAAAGATTACCCGCTGCAGGGACCGGACCGCGAACCGTACAAGGGGCGGCTGTCTTAGTCACAAACCAGGACGATTTCCATCTCCAAAAAATAGAGGCGATCAATGGCTAGCGAAATAATGACACTGAACATGGGGCCCCAGCACCCCAGTACCCACGGCGTTCTCAGGCTCGTAGTAGAGCTGGACGGCGAGGTGATACAGAAGATTACTCCCCACATCGGCTACCTGCACCGGGGCATCGAGAAGCTCTCCGAGCACCGCACCTACCACCAGGCGCTGCCGCTTACCGACCGCATGGATTACCTGGCGCCTATGCACAACAACCTGGGATACGTGCTGGCCGTGGAGAAGCTCCTCGGCATCGAGGTTCCCGAGCGGGCTGAGACCATCCGCGTCATCATGGCGGAGCTTACCCGTCTGAAGAGCCACCTGGTCTGGATTGCCTGCCACGCCCTCGACATCGGCGCCATGACCGTCTTCATCTACGCCTTCCGCGAGCGCGAGAAGATCATGGAGCTGTACGAGATGGTCTCCGGCGCCAGGATGACCTCGAACTACTTCCGCGTGGGCGGGCTCTCCCGCGACCTGCCGGCCGGCTTCGAGAGCGCGGTCCAGGAGATCGTGGACACCTTCCCGGGTCACTTCGACACCTACGAGGGGCTTCTCACCAAGAACACCATCTGGCTGCAGAGGACCATCGGCAACGGTGTCATCTCCGCGGAGGACGCCATCGACTTCGGCATCTCCGGCCCGGCCCTCAGGGGCTCCGGCGTCGACTTCGACCTCAGGCGCGACCTCCCCTACTCCGGCTACGAGAAGTACGACTTCAAGGTGCCGGTCGGCGAGAACTGCGACACCTTCGACCGCTACAAGGTCCGCCTGGTGGAGATGCGCGAGGCAGTGAAGATCATCGACCAGGCCATGAAGCGCCTGAAGCCCGGACCGGTTCTGGCCGATGCGCCGCAGGTCTGCTACCCGCCGAAAGAGAGCGTCTACAACTCCATCGAGGGGCTGATCCATCACTTCAAGATCGCTTCCGAAGGCTTCCCTGTTCCTGAAGGGGAGGTTTACCAGGGGGTTGAGAACCCGAAAGGGGAACTCGGCTACTACATGGTTTCCGACGGCGGCTCCAAGCCGTACCGCATGAGGGTGCGTCCCCCCTCATTCGTGAACCTGGGCGCCATCGAGAAGATGGCCAAAGGCTCGATGATCGCGGACCTCGTGGCTGTAATCGGAACGCTCGACATCGTTCTTGGCGAAATAGACCGGTAATTCAAACATAACTAAAGGAGATGGGGTAAATGTCTAACGCTCCAGCCGAAGAAATTCCGGCCGAAGAAATCGATCTGGCCGAGGCCAATCATATCATCGACAAGTACCTGACCCTGCCGGGTAACCTCATGCCGGTTCTGCAGGGGATCCAGGATTCCTACGGGTACATCCCCAGACCGACCATCGACCTGGTGGCGGAGAGGCTGAACGTCTACCCGAGTCAGATCTACGGCGTGCTGACCTTCTACGCCCAGTTCCACCTGAAGCCCCGCGGCCGCTACATCATCAGGGTCTGCGTCGGTACCGCCTGCCACGTGCAGGGGGCGGAGCGCATCGTGGAAACCTTCTTCGGCCGCCTAGGAATCGGGCACGCCGAGACCACGCCGGACCTCCGTTACACGTTTGAAAAGGTTGCTTGTCTGGGCGCCTGCGGCATGGCTCCCCTGGCGATGGTCAACGACGACACCTACGGCAAGATGACGGTCCAGAAGGTGGACGAGATCGTGGAAACCTACAACCAAAGGCCGATGAAGTAGCCGACGTCAATTTTTGAGCAGGGGACCTTTTGTCATGAGTGATAACGCAGCAGTAAAAATATTAATCTGTCAGGGTACCGGCGGTATTTCCGCCGGCGCCAAGCAGGTCGAGGCCGAGTTCACCAGGCTGATCGCGGAAAAGGGAATCGTGGCCCAGGTAGGGAAGCGTTGCGACGTCGTCAAGACGGGGTGCCGCGGCCTGTGCGCCAACGACGTCCTCGTCGACGTCATCACTCCGGAACTGGGCAGGGTCACTTACGACTTCGTCGTGCCCGCCGACGTCGAGGCCATTCTCGATCAGCACATCGTCGCCAACGAGGTCATCGAGAAGAAAAAGGCGAAGGAGTACTACAACACCTTCGTCGACCAGCAGATGCGCGTGGTCATGACCGGCTGCGGTCAGATCGACCCCGAGCGCCTGGACGCCTACCTCGAGGAAGACGGCTTCAAGGCCATCGAGAAGTGCGTCAAGGAAATGAAGCCGGCCGAAGTCATCGACGAGGTCAAGAAGTCCGGTCTTCGTGGCCGTGGGGGCGGCGGTTTCCCCACCGGCATGAAGTGGTCCTTCTGCGCCGCTTCTCCCGGGAACCACAAGTACCTCATCTGCAACGCCGACGAGGGCGACCCGGGCGCGTTCATGGACCGCTCCATCCTCGAAGGCGACCCGTACTGCGTCATCGAAGGTATGATGATCGCTGCCTACGCCATCGGCTGCGACGCAGGCTACGTCTACGTCCGCGCCGAGTACCCGCTTGCCATCGACCGTCTCCAGAAGGCGCTCGACACCTGCTACGAGAAGGGGTACTTGGGCAAGAACATCCAGGGGTGGGGCTTCGACTTCGACATGAGGATCAAGAAGGGCGCCGGCGCCTTCGTCTGCGGCGAGGAGACGGCACTCATGGCCTCCATCGAGGGCGAGCGCGGCATGCCGCGTCCCCGTCCGCCTTTCCCGGCGGTCAAGGGCCTCTGGGGCTTCCCGACCAACATCAACAACGTCGAGACCTTCGCCAACGTCCGCCACATTATCAACAAGGGCTTCGAGTGGTACGCGGCGCTGGGCACCGACACCACCAAGGGTACCAAGATCTTCGCGGTCACCGGCAAGGTGAAGCACACCGGTCTCGTCGAGGTTCCGGCCGGCATGTCGGTCAGGGACGTTATCTACAAGGTCTGCGGCGGCATCGCCAACAACCGCAAGTTCAAGGCGGTCCAGGCCGGCGGCCCCTCCGGCGGCTGCATCCCGGCCGAGGTGCTTGACACCCCGGTCGACTACGACTCTCTGATCAAGGCCGGCGCCATGATGGGTTCCGGCGGCCTGGTCGTCATGGACGAGACCACCTGCATGGTCGACGTGGCCCGCTTCTTCCTCACCTTCACCAAGATGGAGTCCTGCGGCAAGTGCGTACCCTGCCGTATCGGCCTCAAGGCCATGCTCGACATCCTGGAGAAGATCACCGAGGGTCGCGGCGAGATGGCCGACATCGACACACTTTTGGAGATGGGGGCGACCATCAAGAAGGCGTCGCTTTGCGGTCTGGGGCAGACGGCTCCGAACCCGATCCTCTCCACCGTCAAGTACTTCAGGAACGAGTACGAGGCCCACATCATCGACAAGCGCTGCCCCTCCAACTCCTGCAAGGAGCTCCTGCTCTGGCAGGTGGTTCCCGAAAAGTGCGTCAAGTGCGGAGCCTGCCTCAGGGCCTGCCCGTCCAACGCCATCAAGTGGGAGAAGGGACAGGTGGCCGAGTTGGTCAAGGAAAACTGCACCAAGTGCAAGTCCTGCTACGACGCCTGCCGCTTCATGGCCATTGAATAAAACGGTTCAACGTTCCGGGTTCGCCCTTCGAGGTGGACCCGGAACGAGCCGACTCTAACGTTGAACATTGAACGTTGAACCGATTTCACGGAGACAGAGGTCGAGATGGTAAATCTTACGATAAACGGAAAACAGGTTGCGGTAGAAAAAGACGCCACCATTTACGACGCCGCCAAGGCGTGTGGCATCAAGATACCGATCCTTTGCCATGACAAGAAGCTGCACCCGTTCGGCGGCTGCCGCATGTGCCTGGTCGAGGTCGAGCAGATGAAGGGGCGCCTGATCCCTGCCTGCACCACCCCGGTCACCGAGGGGATGATCGTCCAGACCACGACCGACGAGATCGTGAAAGCCAGGAAGCTCGTGCTCGAGCTCCTGCTCCTCAAACACCCGATCGACTGCCCGGTTTGTGACGCCGCAGGGGACTGCGACCTGCAGAACCTCACCTTCGAATACCAGGTGAACACCAACCGGTTCGTGGACGAGAAGTTCAACCACGAGATCGACTACGACAACCCGCTCATCGAGCGCGACATGAACCGTTGCATCCACTGCGGCAAGTGCGCGAGGATCTGCGACGAGATCGTCTCCTACGGCGCCTATACCTTCATCAACCGCGGCATCGAGGCGAAGATGGGTACCGAGTTCGACGGTCCGCTTAACTGCGAGTTCTGCGGCTCCTGCGTCTCGGTCTGCCCGGTGGGCGCGCTCAACTCCCGCCCCTTCAAGTTCAAGGCTCGCTGGTGGGCGCTCAACAAGACCAAGTCGGTCTGCTCCTACTGCGGCACCGGCTGCCAGCTCACCCTGGGGACCAAGGACGGCAAGGTTCTGACCACCGTCTATGACGAGAATCAGGGCTTCCACAACGGCCAGCTCTGTACCCGCGGCCGCTTCGGCTACCAGTTCGTCAACTCCGACAAGCGTCTCACCACACCGCTGGTGAAGAAAAACGGCAAGCTCCAGGAAGCAAGCTGGGAAGAGGCGCTCGAAGTGGTCACCTCCCGCCTTTCCGCCGGCAAGAGCGACCCCACTTCGGTAGCGGCTCTCGCCACCCCGAGGCTCACCAACGAGGAGCTCTTCCTCTTTGAGAAGCTCTTCCGCGGCACCATCGGCACGGACAACATCGACCACTCCGCGGGCTATGCCCACGCAGCCCTCACCAAGGGCGCCAAGGCCAGCTTCGGCGTCGCCGCATCTCCCTCCGAGATCGCCGACATCCAGAAGTCGAACCTTCTTCTGGTGGTGAAAAGCGACGCCTACGAGACCCACCCGGTGGTGGGCTTCGAGATCAACCTGGGCGTCAAGCGCAAAGGGATCGACCTGCGCATCGTCTCCGACAAGAAAGGGAAGCTCACCCGCCTCCCGGGCGCCAAGACCACGGTCCACACCCCCGGCAGCGAGGTTGCGCTCTTCAACGCCCTCTGCAAGTCGGTCATCGACCAGGGCCTCGCCGCTGAAGGCGTCGCGGGTCTGGCCGAACTGAAGGCGGCCGTAGCCGACGCGACCGCAGAGAAGGCTGGCGTTTCCGCCGACGAGATTGCAACCCTCGCCAAGGATTACGCAGCCGCCGAGAAGGCGCTGATCATCCTCCCGATCGGCCTCGGCTACCCGGGACACGACGCGGCTCTCGCCAACGCGACGGCGAACCTCGCCATCCTCACCGGCAAGATCGGCAAGGAAGGCGCCGGCCTTTTGATCATGGGCGAGAAGAACAACAGCCAGGGCGCTGCCGACCTCGGCATCTACCCGAAATCGACCGGCCTCTCCGCCTCCGCCATCATCGAGGGGTGCGGCAACGGCAACATCAAGACCCTGTTCGTGGCCGGCGAGAACCCGGTGGTCTCCTACCCGAACCGCCAGAAGATCGAGAAGGCGCTGGAGAACGTCGAGTTCATGGTCGTCGCCGACCTCTTCCTGACCGAGACCGCGCAGCTGGCAGACGTGGTGCTTCCGGCCTGCTCCTTTGCCGAGAAGAGCGGTACCTTCACCTCGCTGGGCCGCAGGGTCCAGATGGTGCGGAAAGCGGTACCGGCGGTAGGGCTCGCCAAGACCGACTTCGAAATCCTCAACACGCTCTCCGCCGCTATCGGCGGGGCTCGCTACAACAACCAGGCAGAAATCTTCACCGAGATCGCCTCCACCGTCCCCGCTTACCAGGGTCTGACCCAGGGCAAGCTCGGCGACGAGGGGGTGGTACTTCCGGTGGCGGTCTCCGCCAAGCTGGTCCCGGCGGCAGCCAAGGCGGTCGCACCGGTCGCCGGCAAGCTAGCCTTGGTCACCGGCAGCGCCCTGTACCACTCCGGTACCCTCTCCCGCTTCGGCGAGGGCCCGATGTACGTCTGCCCGACCGCCTACGCCGAGCTTTCCGCGGCGGACGCCGCCAGCCTGAAGATCGCCGAAGGGGACATGGTCACCGTGACCTCAGGCACCGGCAGCGTCCAGGTAGCGGCAAAAGTAGGCAAGCGCGTGCCGCAGGGTACGGTGTTCGCCCCGTACCACTTCGGCGAAGGTAGCGTCAACACCATCACCGACGGCGCCGCAGTCACCTACGTCACCGTTACCAAGAAGTAACCACAGCCAACAACTTAGTTCCCCCCTCTTATGAGGGGGTTTCCACCCCCCTTGAGCAATGGGGAGCGGAAAACTGAGACCCTTTAGATACATCGGCTAACAGCTCAAAATTCATAACAGAGGGGAAGACTATCAGATGGATACGCTAATCTTAGGACTGCCGGTCGCGTACTACATAGCCATGGTTGCCAAAGTGCTCGTAGCCTTTGTCTTCGTGCTCCTGACCGTGGCCTACGCCACCTACGCGGAGCGCAAGATAATCGGGCATATGCAGGTACGCCTGGGTCCCATGAGGACCGGCTGGCACGGCCTGCTGCAGCCGATCGCGGACGGCGTCAAGCTGTTCTTCAAGGAGGAGATCGTCCCGACTCAGGCAAGCAAGTTCGCCTTCCTGATCGCTCCCTTGGTCGCCTTGATCCCGGCGTTCATATCCTTCGCCGTCATCCCCTTTGGCGCCCCGGTGACCATCGCCGGTTACACGGTGCCACTGCAGATCGCCGCCTTCTACGACCAGGCAGGGCAGCAGGTCTTCGACATCAACGTCGGCGTCCTCTACATCCTGGCCATGGCCAGCCTCGGGGTCTACGGCGTGGTGCTCGCGGGTTGGGCCTCCAACTCCAAGTACTCGCTCCTGGGGGGGCTTCGTTCCGCGGCCCAGATGATCTCCTACGAGCTCGCTGCCGGCCTCGCGATCATCGCCGTCTTCATGCTTTCCGAGTCGCTGTCGCTGCACAAGATCGTTGCCGACCAGGCCAACGGCGCCTGGTACGTCTTCAAGCAGCCGCTCGCCTTCGTGATCTTCTTCATCTGTTCGCTGGCTGAGATCAACAGGACCCCGTTCGACCTTCCCGAGGCGGAGACGGAGCTCGTGTCCGGCTTCATCACCGAGTACTCCTCCATGAAATACGCCATGTTCTTCATGGCTGAGTACGCCAATATGATCACCGTCTGCGCGGTCACCACCACCCTGTTCCTGGGCGGCTGGCACGGCCCCGCGTTCCTCCCCGGCTGGTTCTGGTTCGTGGCCAAGGTGTACTTCCTGATCTTCTGCTGCATGTGGATCAGGGCAACCTACCCGCGTTACCGCTACGACCAGCTCATGCGTCTGGGGTGGAAGGTGTTCCTGCCGCTGACCCTGTTGAACGTGGTCGCCACCGGCGTCTGGGTCATGGTCTTCAACAAGTAGTCTCTTCTAGAAACACACTACAAGGCGAGGTGCTGCAAATGATAATGCCGCTCATTAAAGGTCTTCAGATTACTTTATCACATATGTTCAAAAAGCCGGTCACCCTGCAGTACCCGACCGAGCGGCCGCAGATCGCCAACACCTTCCGCGGGCTGCATGCGCTGAACGTATCCCACGACAAGGCGAAGTGCGTTGCCTGCTATCTCTGCCCCACGGTCTGCCCGGCCAAGTGCATCACGGTCGAAGCCGGCGAGGACCAGAATCACGACAAATATGCAGCCAAATACGAGATCGATTTGCTGCGCTGCATCTTCTGCGGCTACTGTGTGGAGGCGTGCCCCGTTGACGCCATCCGTATGACGGAACAGTTCGAGCTCGCCAACTACTCGCGCGCCGACTTCACCTTTACCAAAGAGAGACTCTTAGAAAAGAAATAAAGGAGCAGCAATGGAATCCATCTTCTTTCTCGTCGTGGCTGCGGTGGCCGTTATTTCCAGCATCCTGGTGGTCACCTGCAAAAACCCGATCAACAGCGCCCTTTCGCTGGTGATGACCTTCTTCTGCCTGGCGACCTTCTACGTCATGCTGGATGCCCCCTTCATGGCGGCCACCCAGGTGATCGTGTACGCCGGGGCCATCATGGTTCTGATCATCTTCGTCATCATGCTCCTAAACGTGAAGGCGGAGAGCGGCAAGCGCGGCAGCCATGCGGTGTTCGCGGGCAGCGTCTTGGGACTGTTCGCGCTGTTCCAGACCGTCTGGTTCCTCTCCAAGGGTTCCATGACCGGCGCGACCGGCACCATGGACAAGGCGCAGATCATCAGCGTCGGCCACGTCGAGCTGATCGGCAAGGCACTCTTCACCGACTTCCTGCTCCCGTTCGAGATCACCTCGGTGCTGCTTCTGGCCGCGATCGTCGGCGCAGTGATCCTGGCCAAAAAGAAAATTTAACGCTACAGAAGGGGTACTGACATGCTAGCGATCGAAAACTACCTGATACTCTCGGCCATTCTCTTTTCCATCGGGACCATCGGCGTCCTGACGAGGAGAAACGCCATCGTCATCTTCATGTGCATCGAGATGATGCTGAACGCGGTGAACCTCACCTTCATCGCCTTCTCCAGGCACCTGGGGAACATCGACGGCCAGGTCTTCGTCTTCTTCGTCATGACCGTCGCCGCCGCCGAGGCAGCCGTAGGCCTCGCCCTCATGATCGCCTTCTTCAAGAACCGCGAGTCGATCGACGTCGAAGACGTCAACCTGATGAAGCTCTAGGGCGAAAGTTGCCCGAGCGTTGTAGGAGCGGCGTTTCCGCCGCGATTGGTTGCAGATGTGATTAGATCGCGGCTTTCTGAGCCGCTCCGCTGAAGAAATTCAAGAACTATAGATATAAAGGAGTCAGGGATGTTTGATTTAGTATGGTTGATCCCACTGTGCCCTCTCATCGGCTCGGTCATCAACGGCCTACTCGGCAAGAAGATCAAAAACGAAACGGTCATCGGTGGGATCGCAGCCGGGGCAGTCTTCTGCTCCTTCCTGGTCGCCTGCGGAATCCTCTTCCAGCTCCTGAGTCTCCCGGGTGAGGAGAGGGTGTTCCAAAAGACCATCTTCACCTGGATCCAGTCAGGGACCTTAAAAGCCGACATCGGCTTCCTGATCGATCCGCTCTCCGCCACCATGCTGATGATCGTAACGGGGATCGGCTTCCTGATCCACCTCTACTCCATCGGCTACATGCACGGCGAAGAAGGGTTCTACCGCTACTTCTGCTACCTGAACCTCTTCACCTTCTCCATGCTCTGCCTGGTGTCGGGCAACAACCTGCTCCTCATGTTCATCGGCTGGGAGGGCGTGGGCCTTTGCTCCTACCTCCTGATCGGCTACTACTTCCACAAGAAGTCGGCCGGCGACGCGGGCAAGAAGGCGTTCGTGATGAACAGGATCGGCGACTTCGGCTTCCTGCTCGGCGTCTTCACCCTCTTCTGGTACCTGGGGGTCAACCACAACGTCTGGACCATCAACTTCGTCGAGTTGGCCAAGAGCGCCGATCTCCTGGTCCCGGGTGCCGTGGTTACCACCGTCTGCCTCTGCTTCTTCCTGGGCGCAACCGGTAAGTCGGCGCAGATCCCGCTGTACACCTGGCTCCCGGACGCGATGGAAGGTCCGACCCCGGTTTCCGCCCTCATCCACGCGGCCACCATGGTCACCGCCGGCGTCTACATGATCGCCCGCATGAACTTCATCTACATCAAGAGCCCGACGGCTCTCCTGGTCATCGCCTGCGTCGGCGCCGCCACCGCCCTCTTCGCGGCGACCATCGGCACCGCGCAAAACGACATCAAGCGCGTCTTGGCTTACTCGACCGTTTCCCAGCTGGGCTACATGTTCCTGGCCATGGGCGTGGGCGCCTTCGGCGCCGGCGTGTTCCACCTGATGACCCACGCCTTCTTCAAGGCCTGCCTGTTCCTCGGTTCCGGCTCGGTCATCCACGCCATGCACCACGCGCTGCACCACGAGCACTCCGACGCGGACCCGCAGGACATGAGAAACATGGGTGGGCTCAAGTCTAAGATGCCCATCACCTTCCTGACCTTCCTGTTCGCGACCATCGCCATCGCAGGTATCCCGGGCTTCGCCGGCTTCTTCTCCAAGGACGAGATCCTCTGGCAGGCGTTCGCCAACCCGCACCACGGCAGCGCCAACCTGGCCCTGTGGGGCTGCGGCGCGGTAGCCGCCGGTCTCACCGCCTTCTACATGTTCCGCCTGGTGTTCATGACCTTCTTCGGCCAGACCCGTCTCTCCGAAAAGGCCTTCCACCACCTGCATGAGTCCCCCTGGGTCATCACCGTGCCGCTCGTCTGCCTCGCCTTCCTCTCCGTGGTCGGCGGCTGGATCGGCGTCCCCAAGATCCTCGGCGACGTGCTGGGCGGCTTCCCCAACTACTTCGAGCACTACCTGGAGCCGGTCTTCGCCTACTCCAACGCATACGTCGCACAGCACGCACACGGCGCTCACCCGAGCCACGCCGTCGAGTGGGGCCTGATGGGCACCTCCGTGGTCATCGCCTGCGCCGGCATCGGCCTGGCGGCAGGTCTCTACCTGATCGCTCCGAGCGTCCCCGAGAAGTTCGTGGCTACCTTCCCGGTACTGCACCGCGCCGTGTACAACAAGTGGTACATCGACGAAATCTACGACTTCGTCTTCGTCAACCCCTGCAAGGCCCTGGGCAACTTCCTCTGGAAAGGGTTCGACGTGGTGGTGGTCGACGGCATCGTGAACGGGGTAGCGGCGGTCGTCCGCGGCTTCAGCGGGATCCTGCGCTACGTGCAGACCGGCTTTGTTCACAACTACGCCTTCTCCATGGTGATCGGCGTGGTGGTCATCGTCGGCGTGTATCTCTTCCGCTAAGATTCAGACTTAAGATAATTTTGACCTGTAAGTAAAAGGAGCAGAGTAAATGAACCAGCTACCGTTACTGAGCATATTAACCTTCACACCGCTGATCGGGGCGATTCTCCTCCTCTTTGTGAACAAGAACAGCCACGGCGTGCTCCGTACCGTTGCCATGGCGGTGACGGTGGTGACGTTCGTCCTCTCGCTGCCTCTGATCACGGGGTACAACGCGCCTGGGACCGACATCGGCGGCTTCCAGTTCATCGAGAACGTGCCCTGGATCGCAGCCGGCCCCTTCCAGATGAGCTACCATCTGGGCATCGACGGCATCAGCCTCTGGCTCGTCATCCTCACCACCTTCATCATGCCGATCTCCATCCTCTCCACCTACACGGCGGTTGAAGAGAAGGTGAAGGAGTACATGATCTGCCTCCTGCTGCTCGAAGTAGGCATGATCGGAACCTTTATTTCGCTCGACCTCTTCCTCTTCTACATCTACTGGGAAGTGATGCTGATCCCGATGTACTTCATGATCGGTATCTGGGGCGGCAAGAACAGGATCTACGCTGCAGTCAAGTTCTTCATCTACACCGCGGTCGGTTCGCTCCTCATGCTGGTCGCATTGATCTCCCTTTACTTCAAGGCGGGCGGCGGCGACTTCAGCATCATCCGCTTCTGGGAACTGAACCTCGACCCGACCACCCAGATGTGGATGTTCCTGGCCTTCGCACTGGCCTTCGCCATCAAGGTCCCGATGTTCCCGCTGCACACCTGGTTGCCTGACGCACATACCGAGGCGCCGACCGCAGGCTCCGTCATCCTGGCCGCCGTCATGCTGAAATGCGGTACCTACGGTTACGTCCGCTTCGCCATGCCGCTCTTCCCTGAAGCAAGCGCGCAGTTCACCCCGCTCATCGCAACCCTGTCCGTCATCGGCATCATCTACGCCTCGCTGGTCGCGATGGTACAGCAGGACGTCAAGAAGCTGGTCGCCTACTCTTCCGTGGCGCACCTGGGCTTCGTCATGCTCGGCCTCTACGCCCTCAACACCCAGGGTGTCACCGGCGGCATGCTGCAGATGCTCAACCACGGCGTTTCCACCGGCGCATTGTTCCTTATCGTCGGATTCATCTACGAGCGCCGTCATACTCGTCAGATCTCCGACTTCGGTGGCCTCGCCAAGCAGATGCCCGTTTTCGCCACCATGTTCATGATCGTCACCTTCTCCTCCATCGGCCTGCCGGGGACCAACGGTTTCGTCGGCGAGTTCCTGGTGCTCCTGGGCTCCTTCGAGAGCAGCCTCCGCTGGTATGCGATCATCGCCACCTCCGGCGTCATCCTTTCCGCCGTGTACATGCTCTGGATGTTCCAGAGGGTCATGTTCGGCGAGCTGAAGAACCCGAAAAACCAGACTCTGAAGGACCTGAACGCAAGGGAAGTAGCGATCATGCTTCCGCTTCTGTTCCTCATCTTCTTCCTGGGCGTCTACCCGCGCCCCATTATCGACTCCATGGCTCCGTCGATCGATAAACTGATCGCGCACACCAAGGTGCAGAAGCAGGTGGCACAAGTAGCAGCACCGGCCGCGCCGCAGCTTCCGGCAGGGCACGTAGCAGTTCCGGGCCTTCCCGAAGGGCATCCGGCTCTCCCCGCAACCCAAGAAGTAAAATAGACCGCTTAGAACTAGCTGACGGAGGATTATAGATGGAAACAATTGCTATGCCGGCCATAAACCTGGCAGTGGTCATGCCTGAGATCCTACTCTCATGCATCGCCATGGTACTGCTGCTCGTCAACGTCTTCGTGCCGGGCAACAACAAGGCCTACCTTGGTTACTTGAGCATCATCGGCCTCGCAGTTACCGCGGCAAGCGTGGTCAACGGGTGGGGGCCGTCGGTATCAGCGTTCAACGGCGCCGTGGTGCAGGACAACTTCGCCACCTTCTTCAAGATCATCTTCCTGGTCTCCGCCGGTCTTGCCGTCCTGATCTCGGACAGGTACATGGCCCAGGAAGAGTGCAACCAGGGCGAACTCTACCCCCTAATCCTTTTCGCCACCGTCGGCATGATGCTGATGGCTGCCGGGACCGACATGATGGTGATCTTCCTCGGTCTCGAGCTGCTCTCCATCTGCCTGTACGTCCTGGCCGGCTTCAACCGCGCCAGCGTGAAGTCGAACGAAGCGGGCCTCAAGTACTTCCTCCTTGGCGCCTTCTCCACCGGCTTCCTGCTCTACGGCATGGCGCTCACCTACGGCGCCACCGGGAGCACCAAGATCCAGGCCATCTCTGCTTTCGTCATGGGGAACCCCAGTGTGGCGAGCAACCCGCTCTTCGTGGTCGGCATGCTGCTCATCGCCACAGGCTTCAGCTTCAAGGTTGCAGCTGCACCGTTCCATATGTGGACCCCGGACGTCTACCAGGGCGCTCCGACCCCGGTCACCGCGTTCATGTCCGCAGGCCCCAAGGCAGCCGGCTTCGCCGCCTTCCTAAGGGTGATGATCTTCGCCTTCCCGATGCTCAAAGCTGAGTGGGGCCAGCTCCTCTGGATCCTGGCAGTCCTCACCATGACCGTCGGTAACATCATCGCTCTGTCCCAGGACAACGTGAAGAGAATGCTGGCTTACTCCTCCATCGCCCACGCAGGTTACGCACTGGTCGGTTTCACCGCCACCAACGCGGAAGGCGCGGCAGGCATCCTCTTCTACATGCTCTCCTATGCGTTCATGAACATCGGCGCCTTCGCCGTCGTGGTCCTGATCGGCAAGAAGGGCGAGTCCAACGGCAACGTTCAGGATCTGGCAGGTTTCGGCCACAAGAAGCCGCTTCTGGCCGCCATCCTCTCCATCTTCCTGTTCTCCTTGGCCGGCATACCGCCGACCGCAGGCTTCATCGGGAAGTTCTACCTATTCTCCGCAGCCATCAAGTCCGGCTACCTCTGGTTGGCCATCATCGGCGTGCTTAACTCCGCAGCCTCCCTGTACTACTACCTCCGCGTGATGGTGTTCATGTACATGAAGGATCCGACCGAAGAGTTCGACTGGGCAGGCGCTACCCCGGCCATCGCCCTCTGCCTCCTCCTTTCGGTAGGCGCGACCCTGGCACTCGGCGTGGTTCCGGGCACCGTCCTCGCACTGGCGCAGAAGGCAGTACTGTTCTAAGACAGGTAGACAACAATCAAGATCAGAGAGGGCACCCGGCAACGGGTGCCCTCTCTGCGTTTTCCACTCCCTGCCGGTCTGACCCTGATTATTCAAAGCCAATTTGAAATTGCACAATGCCGAAAGCGTTTGTGCAATTTCCATTTCGGTTTTGACTATTCATGTGTCAATTTTGCTATTCCCGAATCGATTTAACTATTCCGGCGAACAAAATAAGCTATTGTGAAATCGATTTAACTATTCCGGCGACAAAATAAGCTATTTCCAAATCGAAATAAGCTATTCCCAAATGGAAATATGCTATTCCGAATTGGAAATAAGCTATTCTCAGATGGAAATAGGCTATTTCCATCTGGGATTTGCTTAATTTCGTCAGGAATTAACAAATTTGCATACCGATCTGGTAACATTGCACAGAGACGCCCTCTCAGTGCGGAGACGCGCCGCGCAGCGGGGGGCAGGCAGGGTATTTTAATCGATCTTAAGCTGAATTAACGGAGGGAAAAGTGACTGCTGCTGAAATCGGAAACAAAGCCATTAAGGTACTGGTGGGAGTATTCATTGCCGTTATCGTTCTTGCCGTGGCGTATGTTTATGCGGCGCTTCACTGGAACTTCTCGAAGGGTGACAGGGTCGGGTACGTTCAGAAATTTTCCGAGAAGGGGTGGGTGTGCAAGACGTGGGAAGGTGAACTGCAGATGCTGCCGGTCCCTGGTGCGATTCCGGAAAGGTTCCTCTTCTCTGTTCGTGACAAGGCTGTGGTCTCAAAACTCAATTCATCGCTGGGCAAAAAGGTGTCGCTTACCTACGAGCAACATAAGGGCATTCCCACCACCTGCTTTGGAGAGTCCGAGTACTTTGTCGTTGATGTGAAGACGCTTGAGTAGACAGCGTGGTCTCTTTGACTTGCGATACCGTGTGTTGATGGGAGTTGAGGACCGCTCGAACGTGCGCTGAGGTGATACGATGATCTACGCCGATCTGCAGGAAGCGTTGAGGATCCTAGGGCTGGGTGAACGAGCTACCCTAGCGGAGATCAAGGCTCGGCATCGGGAGTTGGTAAAACGCCATCATCCGGACCTCGGGAGCTCAGGTGACCCCGATGCTATCCGAAAGGTGAACGCCGCCAACAAGGTGCTACAGGACTACATCACCGAGTACCAGTTTTCCTTCACAGAAGAGGAGTTCTACGAACAGAACCCGGAAGAACGCCTCCGGCAGCAGTTCATGGACGCCGCCATGTGGGGGAAGGGATAACCGGCATGGCGAACGCAGACATCATACGCCTGGCCTTTTTCCTGGGTACCTTAGCTGTCGTGGCCGCCTGGGAAATCCTGGCGCCTCGTCGCGTGCTTACAGACAGCAAAAGAAGGCGCTGGTTTACCAACCTCGCAATAGTAGCCGTCGACACCGCCTTTGCCCGCATTATCCTGCCGCTGCTCCCGGTCGGCATGGCCGTAATGACCCACCAACCGGGAGGGTTGCCCTATTGGCTGAAGGTTCTCCTATCCATCATCGCGCTTGATTTCGTCATCTACCTCCAGCACGTGCTTTTCCACTTCGTCCCGGTATTCTGGTGCCTCCACAGGATGCATCACACCGACCTCGACATTGATGTGACCACCGGAAACCGTTTTCATCCCTTCGAAATCGTCATTTCTCTCGGCATCAAAATGGCCGCCGTAGCTCTGATTGGGGCACCGGTCCTGGCGGTTGTCGTCTTTGAGATTCTACTGAATGCAACCTCCCAGTTTAACCATGGGAACATCGCCATTCCGGTCGCAGTCGACAAGTACTTGCGCCTCTTCGTGGTGACCCCCGACATGCACCGTGTGCATCATTCAGTGATCCCCAGGGAAACGAACAGCAACTTTGGCTTCAACCTCCCCTGGTGGGACCGCCTTTGCGGAACGTACCGGCCTCAACCCGAGAAAGGACATGAAGGGATGACCATTGGATTGAACGACTTCCGCAACCCGGCGAGGTTGACCCTGTTTCACCTTCTTGTCCAGCCGTTCACGGGCAAGTCTTAGCAGATCCGGCGAAGTCTTTCAGGCACCGCACATCTCTTGCACCACGTCTACTCACTCAAAGAGTTTCTCCAACGGTTTCGAGAATTCCTCAAATGCTTGCCCTGAAGTGAAAACTTCCCTCCACTGCAACAATGTTCCAAGGCTGTGGCTTATGTCCCTAAGACGTATGGAAGCGGCAGACCTGTCATATTCCAGGAAATACAACGCAGCAGTGGGGGGTGCTGTGAAAACTACGGACGAGGTGCTGACAAGACCGCTTAGCATGTTGCTGCCCAGGTTGTAAAAGAACCCCTTTCCAGATGCGGTGAGATAAAAGGCCGTGTCTGTCTCAGGATTAAGTCCGAACAAGGCCTCGGGAGGAAAGAGCCAAATGCTTAATGCGTCAGCGAAACCGCCTATGGGCTTTAAGTCGAAATGGTGAGTGGTCAACAAGCCATTGAGAAGCAGGTAGACAACCTGGCTGTGGCGATCGACCGCAAGGATGCGCGCCTGTAGTTTCATCCGGTTTGACAATCACAGGCTCCGGCTGCACAGCATCAGTTCGTCCTCCGTGGCAATGGCGAAAGAATCGGGATCTGCGAGGCGCTTGATGTCTAGCATCTTGCTCGGGAAGGAACATCGATGCATGTTGTTCCTGCTGTTGTTGATGGAGAACCTCGCTACCCTGCGGCTCAAGTGTTCTTCGGGATCGGAAAGCGATAAATAATATTCGCACTCCTTGCTTTCGGACATAAACAGGATTTCGTAATAAAGGTCCTCTCCGTCGAAAGCGTCGGGTGGGAAGCTGAATATGGAGGTGAATCTACTATCAACACCGTCCAAAACTGCTCTGCAGTACCTTTCTCTTTCCAGATCAAGAAATAGAAATTGATTCGTTTCGGTGATGCAGTCTATAAAATCGAGCCCTGGTAGCAACTGCGACTTCAGCCGCCACGCTGTCATCTCCTTCAGGTCTATAACGATGATGGTTTCTGGATCCTTTTTGAGGCAGGTGTGACGTTCAGTGATCCAGTGAAGGGTCAAGGGGCTATTTCCCCGCCTGAAATCAACTTCAAGGGTGTCGGACAGACATAGATCCATCGCCTCAGCCTCTATTTTCATCGTGGCTTCGACCTCGGCGTCGATTGTCTCAGTCACGGCAGGATCTCCTATCGCACCTGCCAGTAAGCGGCGTCACGCCGGCATGAAAGCCACATCATCTCGTCCTAGCAGTCGGGCCAACGCTCCTCCTTCAGGGCAAGTTGCAGGGCCGCAAGGTGCTCTGCGATCTCTTCTTTGCGTTCGGAATCCCTCTCGCTCTGCAGCTGCTCCTCAATTTTACCGACGTTATGAGTGTCGATCTCTTGCAGCTTCGACAGGAGCCGAATTCTGGATTTACGGTCGGCTTGCTGTTCCACCGCCTGCCACAGCCGGGAAATCTCCGACTGCAGGTGGAGACATTCGGTGAGTGCAACGATTCTGCGGGCCTTATGGAGGTTTTTGCTGGACTTAAGGGCTTCCTGCGCGAGGGTTCGAGCCAGGTCGAGGTCGCCGCGGGCGAACGTCGCCGCTGCCTCGTCCTGCAATGGTTCCGCCTCGGTACTCAGCGCCTTCTCGATCTCAATTTTGAGACCGTCCAGTCCACCGATAAAACCTGGCTTCTCTTCAGCCATGTGCACCAACCTGAGAGCGAAGTTGTGATTCCCGTTCATGCAGGAGAGGCTCGCGTAGGCGTAGAGGGCATCCTTGCCAAGATCGGCGGGGTGAATGGAGTCGAATACGGCACCGGCCTCGGCCAAGGACCCGTTTCCATGGTAGGCGAGTGCCAGAAGTTCCCTAATCGATTTGTCCTGCAGTACGCGAGCAGTCTGCGCTTGGAGCGTGTCGATAGCGGTCTGGTAAGCTCCCATCTCTTCAAAGAGCATTCTGATCCCTTTGGAGAAAGCATTGAGGTCGGAGTTGGCACTCAGCCGCATTCCGGCCAGCTCCTGCTCGGCCGGGGCAGCCGCGCGTTGATTCGGGTCGATTTTTTTGCGTGATACCTTCGTCATGTTCCCCTTGACTTCGCGGGCATAGCCCCCCGGATCCGGGACAGAGTCGAGCGCTTGCGGCGAAAGCGCGTTCAGGTTCGCATGGCAAGCGTCGATGCTGGGGAGGAACAGGTGCTTGATGAGGACCACGTCGGGGCTGCAAGGGTGGGGGATAAGCTCGAACGCCTCGCCGTAATGTTGCAGCAGCAGGTTCTGCAATCGGTTCTTAAGATCATAGCCCCGCTGCCTGTCGTCCTCTGACAGGCAGAGCCGGGTCGGGTTGACTTTCTTGATGGCGGAGATGATCTGCTCTGACGACGGTATCGTCGCGCAGCGGAGCAGAGTCTCGGCAGCATTGCTTCGCAAACGGAGGTGGGAATCTTCAACCGATCGTAGTAGGGCAAAGCGGCATCCTGAAGCCGCGGGTCACAAGGCGTACCAGGTTATTGCACAGAAGTGACAGGCGGTGCCCGCCATGACGAACAGGTGCCAGATGAAATGGCCGAAGCGCAGGCGGGAATCGTAGGCGAAGAAAACAACGCCTAACGTGTATGCCGCGCCGCCAGCCGCTATCCACAGAAGGCCGGCCAGCGGCACAAGGGTGAACAGGGGTTTCGCAGCGACGATGATGAGCCAGCCCATAGCCAGATACAAGATCGTCGACGCTATCGGGCGTGGCATCTTTTGACAGAACTTCCAGACGACCCCGACGGTTGCGAAAGTCCAAACCAGAAACAGAAGAGTCCATCCCCAAGGGCCACGCAGCGCACCAAGCGAAAAGGGTGTGTAGGTCCCGGCTATCAGCAGATAGATCGCCGAGTGTTCTATGGTCTTGAACAACTCCTTCAGTTTCCCCGGAGGCATGGCGTGGTAGACGGAGGAGGCAAGGTAGAGCAGGACCATGGTTGCGGCATATATGGCGGTACCGACGGCGTACCCGGTCTCTCCATAGCTGAAAGCCTTCGACAGAAGCGGCGGGGTCGCGGCAATGGCCGCGATCAATCCGACAGCATGGCTGATGCTGTTGGCGATTTCTTCCTCTGCTGACTGCTGACGCTTGATTATCTCCATCGAAATTACTTCCTCACCATCTGCAGCGCGCTGCCGGCGTAGAGAGTTGCTGCATTGCGGCCAAGTTGTGCGAGAATCAATTGTCACGTCAGTTGGACTAGAGTTGCCGTTGTCCGCGCTGACCGAGGAGGCTCAGATGATGAAAGCCGGTAGGGTACGAGCGTTATCAAAACTATTGTTCGGAATGTTGCTGCTGCTCCACGCAGGATGCGCAGGCGTACAGGAAAAGTCCCCGGCGTTTCTAGACACCGCCGAGAGGAAGTGTCTAAAAGAGGGCGAGCTTTGCAGCACCTTGAACGACGAGTGCTGTCCAGGGTATAGGTGCTACATCGGACTTGAACCCAGATGTGTCAGAAACCCTGGCAACTGAAATGGGTGGATTTTATCCGGCAAACGGATCAGCGGAATAGGCAGCTAAACAACAAGGGGGGCGACCTGGACAGGACAGAAAACTTCTGGCACAGGTCGCCCCTCCTTGTTTATGCATACTGCGCTTAAGCCATTGGCTTTGGCGGTTGCGGGGAAGCGGGGGCGGCGATATCCCGGCCTCCGGCGGCAGCCCAGGTCTCCAGCATGTCGGTGGTGACGGATTTGGGCCGCTCGATGGGGTAGCCAAGGCCACGATCCCAGGTGATGTTCGCCATGCACCCCAGTGCGCGCCCCACTCCAAAGAGCACCGTGTAAAAATCCCATTCCTTCAGCCCGTAATACCACTGGATTACGCCCGATTGCGCATCGACGTTGGGCCACGGGTTCTTCGTCTTGCCATGTTCGGTAAGAACGCCCGGTGCGGTCTCGAAAATCATCGAAACCAGCTTGAAGAGCTTGTCGTCCTTGAGCCCCGTGGTCTTCAGACAGAACTCGCGCTGAGCCATGTAGCGCGGGTCGGTTTTCCTGAGCACGGCATGCCCGTAACCGGGGACCACCTGCCCGGCATTGAGGGTATCCCAAAGAGCTGCGGTGACGTTTTCCGTGGTAGGCTCGGCGCCGTTCAGCTTCTTCTGGAATTCCAGGATCCACCCCAGTACCTCCTGGTTCGCCAGGCCGTGAAGAGGGCCGGCCAAACCGGCGAGACCTGCGGCATATGCGTAATAGGGATCGGACAGGGCAGAGTGGACGAGGTGGGTGGCATGGGCCGAGACGTTGCCCGACTCGTGGTCGGAGTGGAGGATGAAGTACATGCGCGCCACGTCCTTGTACTGCTCGCTCTGCCCGATCATCTGGGCGAAGTTGGCACCCAGGTCCAGCTTCGGGTCGATGGAGATCTGCTTGTCGTCCCGGTACTTGAGATTGTAGATGAAAGCTGCCAGTACCGGGATGCGCGCCACGATATCGCTCGCATCCTCGTAAACGTGTTCCCAGGCGGTCATTTTGTTGAACTTGCCGCTGCTGTAGAAGGCTGCGAATTTGGAATCCCTCTGCATGGCAAGGATGCCGGAGGAGAGCATCACCATCGGGTGGCTGTCCAGCGGGAGCGCGCGCAAGGCCTGGAACACGTATTCCGGAAGCTGCTGCCGTGTCTTGAACTCGGCCTCAACGTCCGCAACCTGCTCGGGAGTCGGAACCTCGCCGGTGAGCAGGAAATACCAGAAAGATTCCACTGTGGGATACTCGGAACCGGCGGCCTTGGGGAGGGCCTCGAAAGTCTCGGGGATGGTCTTGCCTCTGAAACGGATCCCTTCCTGCGGATCGAGATAGGAGATGTCAGTAACAAGGGACCTGATATCGCGGGCGCCGCCGATGCACTGCGCTATATCTACCTTGTCGATTATGACTGAGCCGAACTCTTTAGTCAGCCGGGCGATGCGGGGACGGTGTGCCTCGATCTTCTCCTTTAGCCTGTCTTTCAGCTGTGTCATGTCCTGTTCTCCTTTCTTCGTTTAAGGTTAGGGCGAAGGTCCGCCCGTGACAGATTTAACACGCTTTTGGCACCCCTCGTGTCAGCCCGCGCCAGGCGGCTCAGCCACCACACATACGATATAATAAAATTTTCCAATGTAAATAGTTTAAGGCATATTTTGCTGCAACTTTAAGAGTACGCGGTGAAAGCAATGGACTCCGCTCTGAGAATATCCGCAGAATCAGATACAGGAGGATGGCCAGGAGGTATGGCATCTATGAGCCTTTTGCGTTGGAGAAGGCGAGGCTGGTGCAAGGTAGGGGCTTTTTGCCCTTGCGGTCAACGAGGCGAGAATGTAAGAATACCGGGAGTTGCCGGCAGTCGGATGCGGTGAAGCCGCCTCAAAAGGCTTGCTTGGCAAGGGTACTTTCAACTGGAGAGGTTTTGAGTGGATAATGTCTATATTATTTCACCTAGCTACCTGATCAAGAAGAAGCGGGAGTTCACCGCGGGGATCAAGCAGTTGTCAAAGCTTGGTTTCAACGTCCTGAACCCACACTTCCAGACCGTGCTCCCCTCGCCTCAAGAGAAGGCTGAGCAGATCCATCGCGCGTGCGCCGATTCCGGCGCCGACATGATCCTCGCCCTGCGCGGCGGCTACAGCGCCATGAAATCGCTCCCCTTTATCGACTTCGATCACCTGAAGAATCACCCGAAAATTATTGCAGGCTTCAGCGACCTGACCGCGCTCTTGAATCCCATTCACGAACGGACCGGAATGGTGACGCTACACGCGCCTATGGTGGCCAGCCTGAAGGATCCGACCGCATTCACCGTCGGCTCCTTCATGAACGCGGTGAGGGGCTACCCGGAGAAGAACCTGTTCCAGGGGGCACCGGTGAAGGTGTACCGTCACGGCACTGCCGCCGGCATTCTCAAGGGGGGCAACCTGGTCACGCTTACCGCGCTGATAAATACGGAGTGGGAAATGGAGACGGAGAACTCGATTCTCTTTCTGGAGGAGATCGACGAAAAGCTGCACAAGGTGGACCGCGCGCTGACCCAGTGGATTCTTGCCGGAAAGCTCAAGGGGGTCAGGGGCATCATCCTCGGGGATTTCGGCGGCCTCAAGAGCAGGGAGGTCTACCAGATCCTCGCCTCGCAGATGGAACTGAACTTTCCGGTGGTTCATTGCCCCAATATCGGCCATGTCCCCGACAAGATCACCCTCCCTGTGGGAGCCGAGGTGGAGCTCAACACCCAGAAGAAGCAACTGGTGATAAGGAAGCTGGCGCTTCCGGGGGGGCGGTCATGAATGCGGTGTGGTTGATCCTCTTCTCCGTAAGCATCGTCTTCGCCATCTTCACCGGCAACCTGGACGCGTTCACAAAGTCGATCTTCGAAGGCGCAAAGTCAGCGGTCGAGGTGTCGCTCTTTCTGCTGGGCATCGTGTCGGTCTGGATGGGGATCACTAGGATCCTGGAGGATTCAGGACTCATCTACCGCATCGCGCACCTGTTCAGGCCGGTTATCTCCCGCCTTTTCCGTAATATTCCCGGCGACCATCCCTCGATCAGCGCCATCACCTTGAACGTGCTGGCGAACCTCTTCGGCCTCGGCAACGCGGCGACGCCGCTGGGGATCAAGGCGATGCAGGAGCTCGACACCCTGAACGAGGAGAAGGGGACCATCACCTTCGAGATGATGACCTTCATCGTCCTCAACACCGCCAGCATCCAGTTGATCCCCTTCTCGGTCATCGGGATACTGGCCAGCTACAATGCCGTGAACCCTGCAGGGGTAGTGCTCCCGGTGCTGATCGCCACGGTGATATCCGCGCTGACGGCGCTAGTGATACTGTTCTCGTTCAGGAAGGTGCTCAAATGATCGAAGGCATCAATTACCTCTCGCTGCTCATCATCCCGCTGTTCATACTGTTCACCATCTGGTACGGCACCTTCAAAAAGGTTCGCGTCTACGATTCGTTCGTAGCGGGGGCGAAGGAAGGACCGGGGATCATCCTGAACATCTTCCCGTACCTTCTGACCATCTTCATCGTCATCAAGGGCTTTCAGGCCTCGGGCGCCTTCGACGCTGTGAGAAATGGCTTCTACCAGCTCTTCTCTTTCGCCGAGGTCCCCATCGAAGTCGTTTCCATGGCCATCATCAAGCCGCTGTCGGGGAGCGCCTCTACGGCGCTTTTTACCGACATCGTGAAGACCACCGGTCCCGATTCCGTGGCCACCAAGATGACGGCGGTCATCATGGGAAGCGCAGAAACGACCTTTTACGTGCTGGCGGTCTACTTGGGCTCCGTGGGAATCAAGAAGACCAGATACCTGGTTCCCGTCTGCCTGACCGCCGACTTCATCGGCATCGTCGTGGCTGTTGCCGTGGTTAAGTGGCTGCTCTGATCTGCAGATCTGCTCCAATGAAAAAGGCCGCCTCTGCTTAGAGGCGGCCTTTTAAAGTTCTGTTGCTGGATCCACGGAATGGTGCACCGCCTGGGGCGGTTCTCCCTCTCGCGCCGGTCAGGGGGCTACTTTCCCCTGCGTTTTTTCCGCGGGCCTCACGACTCCACGATTGCGGTTCAGGAACATGCGGACGGCGAGATACACCACCGGCAAGACGCCGATTATGAAGAGCGCGTCGCCGGGCAACCGCAGCCATTCGAAGATCCGAACCATGGGGAGCATGAAGAAAGCAGGCTCGCGCCCTTCCCAGTACGAGGTGGCGAGGATCTGGTTGATCTGCAGCATCCCGACGGGAAAGAGGTTTATAAACAGCATCAGGGCAAGCCCGAGGTTCGTGCACCAGAAGGCGATCCCCATGGCGGTGTTGCTCGCCTTGTCCAGGGGGAGGAAGTAGCGGGCCACGAACATGAAGAACCCGAGAGAGAGCATCCCGTAGACCCCCATCATCGCGCCGTGTCCGTGATTGGCGGTCCACTGGGTGCCGATCTCGTAGTAGCTGACGATGGGGAGGTTGATAAGGAAGCCGAAGACGCCCGCCCCGAGGAAGTTCCAGAATCCGACGGCTATCAGGAACATCACGGCCCACTTGTGCGGGAACATCTCGGCCGTTGTGCTCAACATGGAACCTCCCGCGGGCGCTCCGAGCCGCATGAACTTCCAGGCCTCGTAGGTGAGGAGCAGCAGGGGGATTACTTCCATGGCGGAGAAGAAGGCGCCCAGCGCCATGTGTATCTCCGGAGTTCCGCTGAAATAGAGATGGTGCATGGTCCCGATGACACCCCCTAGCGAGTAGAGGATGATATCGAGGTAGACGATGGTCGTTGCCACCCGCACCCTGACCACGCCGAGCAGCATGAAGACGTAGGCGACCATGATGGTGGTGAAGAGTTCCAGGAAATCCTCGACCCAGAGGTGGACCACCCAGAACCTCCAGAACTCGATCTGGTTGAAGGGGGTCCCCTTACCGTAGAACATGCCGGCGGCATAGAAAAGAGGTATGGAAATGGCGCTGTAGATGAATAGCCACGGCATGTTGCCCGGGTGCTCGCCCTTCAACCGGTCCATCATGCCGCGGACGAGGATCAGCAACCAGATCAGCATCCCGGCGGTCAAAAGGATCTGCCAAAGACGACCGAGGTCGAGGTATTCCCATCCCTGGGAACCCATCCAGAACCAGGGGCTGTTGGTGCCGAGAAGCCCCTGCAGGCTGACGGCTTCACCTGACATCGACCCGAAGACGACCACGACCAGCGCCCCCAAAAGGATCAGGGCGAGCTTGTCCTGATGCCGCGGCTCTTTGCCGGCGATCATGGGAGTAAGGAAGATCCCCATGGCGAGGAAGCTGGAAGCGACGAAAAAGAGCGCCAGCTGGACATGCCACATCCTGGAGAGGTTGTAGGGGAGCCATTCGGCAAGCGAGAGCCCGTAAAACCCGGCCCGCTCGACGTGATAGTGGGCGTTGACTCCGCCAAGGAGCCCCAGTAGCAAAAAGAGCAGGGCTACCACCAGGAAGTACCAGGTGACGGTACGCTGCGACGGGGTCAGCGCGACTTCTTCGGGGACGGGGTGCGTAGCGGCAAGTTCCGTGTCCGTGGCATGCCAGCCCAGCCACTCGAAGCGACCGAACACGAAGAGGATGAGGCCGGTCCCGCAGAGAAGGGCGACCAGGCTGATCACGCTCCACATCAAGACGCCAGGAGTCGGCTGGTTTCCGGCAAGGCTGTCGGGGGGCCAGTTGTTGGTATAGGAGTGGTTAGTGCCAGGGCGCGTCGCGGAGCAGACCCAGGCTGCCCAGGAAAAATAGGAGGTGAGTTTGCGGACCTCTTCCGGGTCTTTCAGGTAGGGTCGCCGCAGCCCTTGCTGGGTCGAGGAGGGGCCGAACCAGTCGCGGTAGTAGGAGATCATTTCGCCGTAAGCCGCTGCCTGGGATGGCGTGTAGGTGATCACGTTCTGCCCGGGATCGTAAGAGTTCTGTTTTGCCTCGGAGCGCACCCTCTCGCTCGCCTCTGCCGGGGTGAGCCTCTGCTCGGTGTAGGAGAGCCTGGCTTTTTCCCCGCTGATGCGCAGGTACTGTGCGGTGAAATCGGGCCCGAGGTAGGCCCCGTGCCCGAAGATGGTGCCGTACTGCATCAGGCCGTACCTTTGGAACAGGTGCTGGCCTTCTTTGATGTCGTTTCCGGTGAAAAGTACCTTCCCGTCGGCGGTCCTGACCTCACGGGGTATGGGCGGTCCGTCTGTGTTGTTCCGCAAGGCGAGGTAGCCCAGGACGGCAAACCCGAAGATGAAAGTGAGGACAGCGGCGATGAGCCATCCTTTTCCCAGCACCATGTTCTGCTCGCGTTCATGCATACCGACCTCCTGATCTGTCAACCGTATTGTGTGTCTTCTCTAATGCGCTACGAGGATATTCTAGGTTGCCTTCCCGGTGATGCAAGCGATTGCAAGGGGTTATTCATTGCGCCGCTGTGGGGAGTTCACTAGGCGAAAAAAGGGGGTAGGGGGGGCAGAATGACCGGGGAGATGAGAAAAATTCGTGGTAGAGAAAAAAAGTCTTTACTTTTCGCGGGGTACGCCGATATACGTCTAGTGAAATAAACAGATTGCAGAACAGAAGGAAGCGAGGACGGTAAAACAGATTGCGACGGCGCCCGCATTGGACGAAACAGTAGAAGCAGTCAGGGGGTCAGTTTCATTGTAAAATCAATAGGTTTAAAGCGCTTAGGAGAACAGCTATGCATGTCTTAGCAAGCAGGATCGGCTCGGTCGTCATGGAAACACTCGGCACGATAAACGCTAATTTCAGTATGCCTTCTTGGTACGATTCCTTCCTGGAAATCTACAGCAACGACAGCGCCCTCCTTGGATATCACGCTATTGCCGTTGCTCTGTTGATGCTGGTCTCCTGCGCTCACCTCCTGCAAAAACCAAAAGCGCCCACCTATTTTGAACTTTTCCCCAGATCCGGAGGGGACGTCTGCAAGCTCTGCAGCTTGCTTAATACGACCATGTCGCATTACGACAAACACGGCAGACGCAACTAAGATTCAAAGCAATCGCCGCCGTTAGTACCTAAAACAGGAGGGGGAGCCTTGACCGCGACGCAGTCAAAGCTCCCCCTCTTTTTGTTTCCGGCCGTCGGCAGCGCTTCCTGCTGCGGTTGCTGCGGCTACTTTTCCTTTGCCAGGGTGAGGGTGATTTCGCCTACCTTCAGCTGGGTCTTGATGCGGACGGGGATGTGCTGGTTGTCGTCGGTGAACCAGAAGGTAGGGTTGCCGACCTTGGCGGGGATGCCGTCTCGCGTCAGCTGCGACGTTACCATGATGGTTTTGAACTTGCCCAAAGAAGTGGTGATCTCCTCGCGATGCCCCACTTTCGCCTCGGCTTTCCATAGATGCCTGGTGTCGTAGATCTCGAAGGAGATCGACTGTCCCGGCGCCAACTGCAGCGAGCGCAGAAAATAGATGCTGGAGAGGTTGTCGTAAGTCCTTGCGGTTATCGCGTCCCGCTTGACTGCGTTGGTAAGCAGGTCCTTGCTCTCGGCCTGGTGGGTGGTGAAGTTGAAGGTCGCTTCCCTATGGGCGCGGAACTTCCCCTCGCTTATTTTCTCCTTGAACGACTTCGGTTTCACCGAGCGGGAGACGGTCGATTCGGTCTTGTCATCGATGCGAAAGAAGACCGAAACGAAGGAATTCGATGCGATGGTATTGAGGATGCGGAAGTCGTCACCCTGGGCTGCCACCTCGAGTACGGCTGTTCCGGCGTTCAAACCGGACCAGCTGACGTCGTAAACCAGCCTCTCGGGACCTATCGCGGCGGCCGGGGAGCACCATATCGTGACAAGCAGTATGGACTGTATTAAAAGGGCGAGAAATTTCATCCTGCGAAGTTTACCATTGTATACGGAAGATGAAAGTAGAAATTGCAGTTGATAAATTTTTTCCGATATACAGCTTGAGCTGCTCCTGTACTGTCCAGGATGAGACAAAGGCAGAGGGAAATACTTTTGTGGGAGTCCGGCAAAGGATGTACGGGTATCGAAATAAGGAGCCGTATCCGGAACTAAGGTCACCAGAGGCGATTGAAAACGGTAACAACGCGTACAACCTGAAATGGAGCTGCTGATTCAGATTCCCTCTTTGGCTTATGACATTCCCTCAGGGCCAGATCTGGTTCGAAGTAGACGGCTCTACGGCTCGATCATCAGGGTGGTTGTGCCGTGCGCCACCAGTTTGCCATGCTGGTTGGAAACGGTCACCGTGACGCTCGCCATCCTGCGTCCCAGGTGCACCAGTTCAGCGCGAGCGGTCAGCAGGTCGCCGACGGCGGCGGGTCTCACATAGGTGACGTTGAGGTTGGTGGTCGTGCATGGCTTGCCGGAGGGGAGCAGCGGTTGCGGGAAGAAGGAAACGGTGTCGATAAGGGCCGCGATCAGCCCGCCGTGCGCTCCGCCAAAGTAATTCTTGTGGATATCGGAGACCGTCACCTCCATCAAGGCGAAAGTCGGCCCGATCTCCTTCAGGTGAATGTTCAGCGTCTTCAGCATGGATATGGCGCTGCCGGATTCCACGGTCGCCGGATCGATCTTGCTAGCCATTGGGCACCCTCCCTCTAAGTCGGTGGTGTTTTAACTCTTTTACCTTACGCCCGTCAAACATTTTGCTGATGCTGCGCACAAAAAAAAACGGCAGGGTGGCCTGAGGCCCCCTGCCGTCCTTATTCGCGATGCCCGGAAACTAGATGTCCCAGCTGTCGATCTTCATGGTCCCTTTCTGTGCCAGGTTCACCTGCATCTTGAAGACGCGGTCCAGAAGCTGCGGCTCGTGCCCTGCTTTGCGTGCCAGGCAGTCCTTTGCCGCGCGCTCGAAGTAGTCCTGCAAAAGCGGCTTGTAATCGGGGTGCGCGCACTTCTCGATAATGAGCTTGGCGCGGCTTTTCGGGTCGAGGCCGCGCAGGTCGGCAAGACCCTGCTCGGTGACCAGCACGTCAAGGTCGTGCTCGGTATGGTCGACATGCGGCACGTGCGGAACGACGCAGGTAATGCCGGTCGGATCGGTCTTGGTCGGGCGCGCCGACGGGGTGTGCATGATGGAGAGGTACGCGTTCCTGAGGAAGTCGCCGGAGCCGCCGATGCCGTTGATCATCCGGGTACCGCCTACCAGCGTGGAGTTCGCGTGGGCGTAGATGTCGAACTCCACCGGGGTGTTCATCGCGATGCAGCCGAGGCGGCGGATCGGCTCGGGGTGGTTGGCGATGGAGAGCGGACGCATCATCACCTTGTCGCTGTACTTGTCCCAGTTGTCGTAGAAGCGCTTGAAACCGTCGACCGAGAATGAAAGCGAGACCGTGGAGGCGAAGTCGAGCTTGCCGGAGTCGAAGAAGTCGAGCATGGTGTCTTGCAGCACCTCGGTCCAGACCTTGAGGCCGGTGAACGGGCCGTTGGCAAGCCCGCCGATGACCGCGTTGGCGATGGAGCCGACGCCGGACTGCAGCGGCAGCAGGTTTTTCGGCAGCCTTCCCACCTTCACCTCGTGGGAGAAAAAGTCGATGATGTTGTTGGCGATGGCTTCGGAGGTGTCGTCCTGCTCGCTGAAGGCGCGGCCGTTGTCGGGGCGGTTGGACTCGACGATGGCGACGATCTTGTCGTTATCGACGCGGACGTACGGGGAACCGGCACGGTCGTCGACGCGGCAGATCAGGTAGGGGAGGCGGTTGGGCGGAGCGATCGGCTCGACGATGTCGTGCAGCCCCTCGAAGCTCGGGATCGAGGTGTTGATCTCGATGATGATCTGGTCCGCGATCTGCACGATCTCGGGGACGGCGCCGCAGGATGCGGTGAGGACCAGCTCGCCGTTCTCGGTGATGGCCGAGCACTCGATGATGGCGATGTCGAGGCGGCCGTCGTTGTGCTTGGTGTAGAAGCCGTAGCCCAAGTCCTGGGCGAACATGGAGAGGTGCTTGTCACCCATCCTGATGCGCCCTTCGTTGATGCCGGCCTGGATGTTCTTGCCGGTCTGGTACGGCCAGCGGCGGTCGATCATGTCGAGCGACGCCCAGCGGTCCTCGGTCTCGACCCCGACCGATGCGCCGATGTACAGGTTGAACTTCAGCTTTCCTTGCAACTGGTTCTTTTCCACATGGTCCGCCAGGGCAATGGGGACCATCTTCGGGTAACCGGCGGGGGTAAACCCGGACCACCCTACGTTCATCCCGTTCTTGAACATCGGGATCACTTCATCGACGGTCTTGATCCTGCCGCGAAGGCTGGATTTCCTGATTCTGCTGTGCAATTCGGACATCTTCCGGAACCCTCCTGACGAGCTATTGTGGCATAGCTTCCATGGTGATAGGAATCGAACGTTCGTTCGAATACAACATAACAGCACGCTGTTTTGATTGCAATAAAATTGGTATTTCCCCTGCGATTTTGCTACTGTCTACGCGCCAATACCCAGTCTGCCGGAGTCATCATGGAAAAAACGGAATGTCACAAGAAGCTTATGGAGGTGGGGACGCAGCTGTTTTCGGAGAGGGGGCTGAAGGGGGTAAGCATCCGTGAGCTCTCGCTCGCGGCGGGGACCAGCATCTCGATGATCTCCTACCATTTCGGCAGCAAGGAAGGGCTCTATCAGGCGGTGTTGCAGCAGCAGTTCGCCTGCTTCAAGGAAATCCATGAGATCAGGGAGCGCGTGACGGACCCGGTGGAGATGGTAAAGAGCTATCTGCTCTGGACCTTCGGGCGCCACAGAAACAACCCGTACCTGCTCCGCTTTTACACGAGCGAACTGACCAACCCGACGGCGTTTTTCGAGCCCTTGGTGATGCCGGTAATCGACGAGGTCATCGTGACCATGGCGGGGGCGATCGAGGAGGGGATCCGGCAGAAGAAGTTCCGGGAGGATGTCGATCCCACCAACGCGGCCCTGGCGCTGGCGGGGATGGTGAATTACTTCTTCCTGAGCAGCCTGGCGACCAGGAACCTGATCAGCCATTCCCCCGAAAAGGACGAAATGCTGGTGCAGCAGTACCTGGACATCTTCACGCGGGGGATCGGCGCCTCAAGCGTATGACCCGACCGATGGCGAGGTGCTGCCTGCGGTCGTTTCGCACCCTCAGGAGCAGAGGTCACTTGCTGACTTTCGGGCACTCGACGGCGCAACGCTCGCAGCCGCCGGGGCAAGGTTCAATATGGACCAGGACGTGGCTGTAGGGGAGATTTTTCTCGATATCCTCGGAGATCTCGTGGCTTAGCGCGTGGCCGCTTTCGACGGTCATCTGTTTTGGGACGACCAGGTGCATGTCGATGTGCCGGATGTGGCCCGACTTGCGCGTGCGCAGTTTGTGGTACTCGATGATGTGCTCGCGGTGGTTCTGGAGCACGTCGTGGATGATTGCTTCCTCGTCCTCCGGCAGCCTCACGTCCAGGATGTGGAAGAAGGCGCTCTTCGTGAGGTCCCAGGCGGCCTTGACGATCATCAGCGCGACCAGGATGGCGACGATAGGGTCGAGCAGGACGATCCCGGTCAGCTTGATGAGGATCAATCCCGCGAGGACGCCGGCCGAGGTGTAGACGTCGGTGCGCAGGTGCATCGCGTCGGCTTCGAGCGCTACCGAGTCGGTGGCGGCGGCCACGTTCAGCAGGTGCCTGGAGACCAGGTAGTTGGCTATGGCGGAGACCGCCATTACCGCGGCGCCAAGCCCCAGGTTCTCGATAGCGACCACGCCCGTCTGCAGCTTGTGGACCGCTTCGTAGATGATGTAGAAGGCGGCGCCGAGGATGAGCAGGGCCTCGATGGTGCCGGCTACGTTCTCGATTTTGCCGTGGCCGTAATGATGATCTTCGTCGGCGGGCTTGCCCGACTCCCTCACCGAGTACCAGGCGATGACGGCGGCGATGAGATCTATCCCCGAATGTATCGCCTCGGAAAGCACCGAGACGGAACCCGAAACGAGGCCGACCACCAGCTTCGCCGCCACCAGCAAGGAGTTCGAGAGCACCGAGAAGCGCGCCGCTCTCCGTTTCATAGCGTCATGTTCTTTAGAAACCATCTTTACCCTTCCTGCGGCCGGGGTCGCGTGGACCCGGCCGCTTCGGCATGAAAAAAAGGCCCCGGGACTGCCGTGGCCTTTGCCTGATTTTCAATACATCTGCCGTAAATAAATGTCAACGCTTGTCGAGGATCTCCCTCGCCTTATCGATCTGGTTCGGGAAGAGGTCTTCCGGCACGCTTTCCTTGCCAGCTTCCTTGCGGACCGTATAGCGCGCGCACCCTTCGAAGTTGTCGTAGCAGTACATCATTTTGAAAACGTTGCTGGTAGAAGGCATGTTTGCCATCCGGTCGTTGAAGAAGATGCAACCGGAAAGAAGCTCGCAGTCGGGCATTTACTTTCACTCCTGTGTTGAATTGACCGTCGTCAGTGCAAATCTCGCAACGCGTACGGTGGGGGTTTTTCCACGTAAGCGGTGCGGGAATATAAACCGAGGAGGCCTTTTGCGCAATAGGTTTATTTAATGGTGACTATGCGCAAAGGCCGTGGCCCCGCGCCGGATTTTCATTGACCGGCGGTTCAACAAGTTGTAGGTTGCAACTATATGAAGAATTCAAGGTCACAATACCGGCTGGACAAATCACTGGGACACCTTGCCTCCCGCCTGTCGCGGGTGGTGTTGCGACGCTTCAACCTGGTCCTGGCGCAGCACGACCTGCCCATTACCGCGGAGCAGTATTCGCTCCTGGTGCAGTTGTGGGAACATAACGGGCTCCCGCAGGGAGCTATCGCCGAGAAGACTGCCAAGGACAAGACCACGATGGCACGCCTGGCAGCGGGGCTGGAAGCGCGGGGACTGATCGTGCGTTTGCCGAGCCCGGGCGATGGCAGGGAGCGGCTGCTCTACCTGACCGAGCAGGGTAAGCTCCTGATGGATCAGGCCACGGACCTGGCTCGCGGGATCCTTGAAGAGGCACAGCGGGGCATCAGCGAGAGCGACCTCGACCTATGCCGCGACGTCCTGCGTCGTGCCTGCGCTAACCTGAACAGGTAATCATTTTTTTCTGACATTAGTTGCCTACAGCAACTAAAGGAGCTTGAAAGTATGAAGCGTACCGCTTCCCTTCACCCTAGGGACATGAGCAAACGCCAACTGGCCGGGTTCGTACTGATCCTGGCTGCGCTGACCGCTTTCAGCGCCATGTCCATCGACATGTATCTCCCCGCCTTCCCGCAGATGGCGAAGGATCTCGGGGAACCACTCAGCACGGTGCAGCTCTCGGTATCTGCTTTCCTTTTCGGGTCCGCCGCGGGGCAGCTCTTTTACGGGCCGCTCGCCGACCGCTATGGAAGGCGGGTTCCGCTCCTGGCTGGGCTCGCCCTCTATGTCGTCTCCTGTCTTGGGTGCGCCGCGGTGCACAGCGGCGCGGAGCTGCTGTTCTGGCGGGTGCTGATGGCGCTGGGAGGGGGCGCCGGGATGGTCATTTCCCGGGCGGTGGTGCGCGACCTCTATGACACCGCCGAGGCGGCCAGGATGTTCTCCCTGCTCATGCTGATCATGGGGGTTGCCCCGATCCTGGCGCCGATCGCCGGCGGCCAGCTGCTCTTGCTTACGGGGTGGAGGGGTATTTTCTGGTTCCTGGCTTTCTTCGGCGTCGTTTCGCTGGCGGGTGCCGCCGTGGGGCTGCCTGAGTCCTTGCCGGCGGAGAGGCGCCAGCGCCGCAGCCTTGCAGGCATGGTGAAGGTATACGGTCACCTGCTGAAAAACCGGCATTATCTCCGGTACGCGGTCGCAATCGGGTGCGTCGCCGGCATGAACTTCTCCTACATCTCCGGCGCCCCCTTCATCTTCATCGAGCTGCACGGCATCTCCCCGCAGCAGTTCGGGCTCCTGTTCGGGGTGAACGCCTGCGGCCTCATCGGGGCCTCGCAAGTCAACCGCAGGCTCTTGCGCCGCTTCTCTCCGCAGCAGATAGCGTCCGCGGCATTCCTGGTCAGCGCGGCCGCTGCGCTTTTGCTCACCGCGGCAGGCGCCACCGGGGTCGGCGGGTTCCCTGCCCAAGCCGTCCTCATCTTCATCTGCCTATGCATGACCGGGCTCTTGTACCCGAACCTGACTGCGCTGGCCATGGCGCCATTCGACAAGGCGGCGGGAAGCGCCTCGGCGCTTTTGGGGACCATCCAGTACACGCTGGGCGCGTCCGCCGGGGCGCTGGTGGGGGGTTTCCACGACGGGAGCGCCCTCCCTATGACCGCGGTCATGGCGGTGTGCGGCGTCCTCGGTTTGACGGCGGTGCTGGGTGCGGGGAGCGCCCCGGAGGTCGTATGTACCAGCGCCGCGTAAGAGCGCGCCGCGCGGCAAAGCCGCCGGTAATGAATTAATGACCGGCGTCCCTCGAAAATTGCTGGATTTAATTTTGGTATTCAGGCACAGTTAGAAAAAATAAATGCTTCTGCACGTGTTATCCCGACACCCGATACTGAGTCAGGGGTACGAGGGAGGATGCCATGAGTACTAAATCTGTTTTGAGCCTTTACACTCCGGCAGAACTGCGCAAGCTGTACCAGGAAAATCCTGCACTGTTCGATCAGCTTGCCCAAGAGGCCATCAAGAATGCCTGCACGGCGAGAACGCCCGAGCAGAGCCTGAAGCTGCAGCAGTTGCAATGGACCATCGATATGCAGCTCCGCAAGGCGAAGACGCCGGTGGCGAGGATGCACGCCATGGAGAACATCTTCTACGGCAAGATCTACGGCGAGGATGGGCAGCTGTCCAAGCTGGTCTCCACTTGCAAGAAGCTGGTGCAGGCGGTGACGGGGGAAAAGGCGGAACCTGGAAGCGGCAAGGAACCGCGGAAACTGAAGTATGTGGGTTGAGACGAAAACCAGCCGCAGCTGAAAAGACGCTAAAAGGAAAGGGCACCCGGATAAGGTGCCCTTTCCTTTTTTAGGCGCAGATCGTTGACAACCGGGCCAAGGGCGCGGCCCTAGTGGGCGTTGACGTTCTGGCTTTTGGCGACCAGGAAGTAGACGATGCCCAGGATGAGCAGGGTCCCCGCCAAAAAGGCCTGCGTTTCCAGCGCGTCGTGGCGCAGCGTCGAGATCAGGATTTCGCGTATCAGCGCCACTATGATCACGCCGATGAAGATGAGGATGTTGAACTTCCCCCCCTTCAGCGTCTTGATCTCGTTGTCCATCAGCTCGATCATCATCCATAGGATGAGCAAAGAACCGAGTGCCGACAGGATCCCCTTCTCCATGCTCCCGCTGAAGACGTGCACCAAGTCCCAGAAGAACAACCCCACCACCGACAGGGAAACGATGATCAGCGCGACGACCAGTACGAGGTTCAGGCCATAGGTGAAACGCTCGGCGGCGTGGATGAGCTTTGACTCCAGCCGGTGCGAAACGAACACCTTGCGCAGCTCCTCCTCCTGATAGGAGGTGCTCATGATGTCGAGGTTTATGTCGAGGATCTTTTCCACCGCGATGCGGTATTTGCGCCTTCTCTCGATCTCCGGGAAGTTGGCCTGGAGCAGTTCGATGAGGAACCTGCGCACCACGTTCATGGCGGCGCTCACGTAGTGCGCGCTCACCTTGATGCGGACATGCGCCTGCCCGATGCTCTGCAGCGTGATCATATAGCCGTTGTCATAACGGCCGCAAAACAGCGAGAGGAACCACTGCGCGTGGGTCTTGCGCAGTTTCTGCAGTTCTTTGGGATCGCGCAGGAAAGCTGCCGTCTCCGGTATCTTGAGAAGGTAGCCATAGAACTCTTCAACCATAGCCTCGCAGTTCTTCTCGGCCAGGGGAAGTAACTCTTCTAAAAGCTTCGCATCTGTATCGGTGAAGTAATAGTGGCTTTTTATTTCCTGCATTGTCAGCATTTGACGCTCCTGTTGCTTTGACTCCCTTATTTCAACCAGTACTTGCAGGCGTAAATACTAGCATGGCTCATGGCTTTTACCACCTGTGTATACTGGTGACGAATGAACAAGGCATCTAAAGTCGCTGCCGCTTTGGTCTTGGCGCGTTGGTTCTGGTGCCGGCAAGGCTGGTCTCCTCTTGGTGGCCAAAACAGCCTGTAAAGATTCCCGACATACAGCCTCGCCGTCGGCCGCGGCCCTCAACCTTTTGATTCTCCGGCGCTCTTGCCGCCGCAGCTCCGTCATAACCTGTCGGAATCACAGAATCACGACGAGGGCCAACCGCCGTGGGAACTGGCAAGTGCTTGATAATTAAATATTGTTATTTTATGCGCAACAGTTGCTCATACCCTCCGGTTCTAATTCCAACGCACCAGGAGGGTTTTTTGAAATGAAAAGTTTCGTCGTTGCCGTCCTTCTTCTTACGGCGGCCTCCGCGTCAGCAGCACCCTTCACCGTCAATCAGGAAATGGATCTCCAAGAACTTGCCTCTGCTCCTGAGATAGCCCAAGCGCTCGACACGAAGACAGACTTCACCGAGCCGGGGAAAACTCCCGACTCTTACGCCCCCTCGGTTCCCATTGGCGCCACCAAGCTCCAGCCGACGGGGATCCTGGCGCCGGAACCTGCCACCATCGCGCTTCTCTCCCTTGGATTCGTCGGGCTCTTCATCGCGAGGAGGATCAACCGGCGCCGTTCCAAGAAGCGGTAGCATCCCAGCGCCTTTTTTTTTCAGCCTCCGCCCCCGGGGAGCCGGCCTAACTCGAGGCTTTGTTTAATGTGACCAAAAAAAGGTGAACTCAAACGGAAAATATGCTAATTTCAGCCGCCTTTTGCCGCAGGCGTAAGCATGGAATCCAAAGGAGAGAGCACCTGAATGAAAAGATCCAGCCGCAATTCCCTGTCCCGCAGCATTAAAACCCTTACCCTTGCAGGCGCCCTGCTGCTGCCGTTTGCCGCGCCCCAGAAGGCGTGCGCCGGCGCCGCACTGTGGCAGGAGACGAACCTCCAGTACCTGTGGGGCGACAACTTCAGGATCGCCTCGACCAAAGAGAAGGACAACAACCAGGCGACCATCACCATCGAGCACGCCGATGCCTGGAAGTACGGCGACAACTTCCTCTTCCTGGACATTACCAACCCCACCGAGAAAGAGATCGCAATGTACGGCGAGATCTCCCCGAGGCTCAGCATCGGCAAGATCACCGGGCTGGACCTTTCCGCTCCGTTTATTAAGGACGTGCTCCTGGCCGGCACCCTCGAGGTCGGAACCTACCCCTCCGGAGGGGGATTCCACAACTACCTCTACGGCCTAGGTCTCAGCCTCAACCTCCCCAAGTTCAATTTCGCGGACCTGAACCTTTACGTACGCAACAGCATGGATAAAGAAGGTGTGACCTACCAGGTGACCCCGGTGTGGCAGGTGCCGTTCAACATCGGCAAGGCCAGCTTCGTCTGCGAAGGGTTCGTCGATATCGCGGGTGGCGAAGGGAACTCCGCCTTCAACATCGACGCCCAGCCGCGCCTTTTGCTCGACGCCGGCAAGCTCTGGGGTTCACCCGGCAACCTCTACGTCGGGACCGAGTTCATCTACTGGCGCAACAAGTACGGCTTCAGCGGCATCAACGAGTACGCGCCGCAGGTCATGGTGAAATGGGTGCTGTAGCAAGCTGATCCCATTCGTCGTACCGACCATACTGTTAAAGATAAAGGCCCACAGGCAAAACGCCTGTGGGCCTTTTTAATTGTGAGCTTGCAACCAAGACTTCACTGCGATTGGCTTTGTGTATTTCAAAGTCTCAGGGGGAGCATCGTCCCCGTAGTTTCCAGGTCGATCTCACGGGAAACGAGATACTGACCAGCATAGAAGGGCAGACAGCGGGGATCGAGGAGATCAACGCGAGGGCGGCCCACATCACCGGCGTCACCGAGAAGAACGCCTCCGGCGCGGCCGACTCGCTCATGGCGGCGAAGGAGCTGGAGGCGCAGGTCGCCAAGCTCTCCACCATGGTGAACCGGTTCAGCTTCTGAAGGGGACTGGCTCCGCAAGGTGCCTGTCCCCCTCGGCCAGGTCGGCCAGGCCAGACAGACCAGACAGGCCACACGGCCCTTGCCCTGAACCCTGTAACTTGCTAGAGTGCCCGCCATGCCAGCAAGCGTGCGCCGCCATTACGAGCTTTACCCCTACCCGGACTACCCCCTTTTGGCCTCGGTGCGCCGCTGCGACACCTACGCCAACAACCTGGACACCCTCTGGGCCAGGTTCAACGGGGAACTTCCCCCCGACCGCCTGCGCCGCATCCTCATCGCCGGCTGCGGCAGCTTCGCCCCCTATCCCTTCGCCCTTGCCAACCCCGACAGCGCCATCACCGCCTTGGATCTCTCCCAAAAAAGCCTGCGCCGGGCCCGGCTGCACTGCCTGCTGCACGGCATCACGCACCCCGAGTTCGTGGCGGGGGACCTGCTCGACCCTCTGACCGCGCCGGGGCCGTTCGGCTTCATCGACAGCTACGGCGTGCTGCACCACCTGGAAGATCCGCTGGCGGGGCTAAGGGCCCTGGAACAGAGGCTGGGAGAGGGGGGGATACTGCGGGTGATGGTCTACAGCACCTATACCCGCTTCGAGGAGGACTCGATCCGGCGGGCGCTGCGTCTATTAAAGGTGCGCACACCGGAACAGGTGCGGCAGATGGTGGCCCGGGCGAGGAAAGGATCGCGCCTGCGAGAGTTCTTCGAGCAGTCGCAGGAGGTGTCGTCGCGCTCGGGGCTCGCCGACGCGCTGCTCCACCCCTTAGCCACCAGCTTCAAGATCGACCGCTTCCTGGAGCTGGTGGGAAAGAGCGGGCTGAAGCCGCTTCTGTTCGCCCATAGCGGCGCCCTGTCCGATCCGGAACAGGAGGCGGCCAGGATCCGGGAGCTGGAGGCACGGCGCGAGTCGCCGGGAAACTTCGTGCTCTACCTGGGGAAGGATGTAAAGGGTGGGTGCGGGGAGGGGGGATCTTTCCGGCTCAACCCGTGCCTCGCGGGGGCGCTGTCGCGGCCGCGTCTGGCGCCCTTGCCGATACCGGGGCGCCTGGGACAGGAAAACCCGCCGCTCACCCGCGACGAGCGCGGCTTTTTGCGCCGCTTCAAAAAGCCCGTCCACGCCGCCGCGCTCTCAAGCGAGGAACTAACCAAGGCGAAACACTACGCCGACAAGCTCTTCCTTTTGCGCTGCCGCAGCTGACCCCCAGCTTTACCGCAGCAGTGCCGCATGGTATTTCAACTACCCCTGTCCCGCCGGCGGCTAATTTTGACGCTGCGACCAGTCAAAAGCAAACCCGTTGTCAATCGTCAATTGTCAATTGGTTCACCACCTGTCCAGCATCTCCCGCACCTTCTTCAAAAGCTCCAGGGGGCGGACGGGTTTCATGAGGAGTTCGGTCCCTTCCTCCAACAGATCGCGGCTCTTGATGATGTCCATGGTGTAGCCGCTGGTGTAAAGCACCTTGGCTGCGGGTTCGATGGCGCGGATGGCGTGGCAGGCTTCCTTGCCGCTCATTCCCGGCATGATCATGTCCATCAGCACCAGCGCTATCTCCCCCCTTGCCCCGGCCGCGTACTGCTCGACTGCCACCTGCCCGTTTTCGGCCAGGAGCACGCGGTACCCGGCGCCGGAAAGGATGTTCTGCAAAAGCAGGCGCAGGTCCGGCTCGTCCTCCACCACGAGTATGGTCTCCGTCCCGCCCGGAGTGGTGTCGGGGGCTTGGGGCTCCAGCGCCCTCTCGGCGCTTTTTGCGCTGAAGGGGAGGTAGATGCGGAAGGTGGTCCCTAGCTGCGGTTCGCTGTAGACGTTCACGAAGCCGCTGTGCTGCTGGATGATGCCGTAGACGATGGACAGGCCGAGGCCGGTGCCCTTCCCCACCTCCTTGGTGGTGAAGAAAGGCTCGAAGATCCTCCTGCGGGTCTGTTCGTCCATGCCGACGCCGGTGTCGGAGATGGAGATGACGGCGTAAGGGCCGGGGGCGCCGATGCCGTTGGCCTGGACGAAGGCTTCGTCGATCTGCAGCGACGAGGTCTCGATGGTGAGCAGCCCCCCCTTGGGCATGGCGTCGCGGGCGTTGGTGGCGAGGTTGATCAGCACCTGCTCTATCTGCCCCCGGTCGACGTCGACCTGCAGCTCGCGCGGGGTAAGCCGCGCCCTCAGTTGGACGTCCTCGCCGATGATGCGGGAGAGGAACTTTTCCACGTGCAGGATGATGTCGTTCAGGTTCATGGTGGCGGGCTTGATCACCTGCTTTCGGCTGAAGGCGAGGAGGTCGGAGGTGAGTTTCGCCGCCTTGTCCGCAGCGTTCATGATCTGCTCCACCTGCCCCTTTTGCCGCGCCGGCAGCGCCCCCTCGTTGAGCAGGATGCTCCCGTAGCCGAGAATCACCATCAGGATGTTGTTGAAGTCGTGCGCCACCCCGCCGGCCAGCTGCCCGATCGCCTCCATCTTCTGCGATTGCAGCAGCTTTTCCTCCAGCTGCTTCCGTTCCGTGATGTCCTCGGCGATCCCCAGCAGGAAACGCTCATTCCCCTGGTTGTCGAAGAGCGGGATCTTCTTCACCCGCAGGATGCGGTCGCCTTTTCCGGTGCTGATGGTCTCCTCCGGGACTTCCACCAGCTCGCCCTTGGCGAGGGTCTCCCGGTCCATCTCGGTGAAGAAGTCGGCCTGCTCCTTGGGAAAGAGGTCGTAGTTGGTGCGGCCGAGCACCTCCGCCCTGCTCAAGCCGAACACCTCCTGGCACGCCTTGTTGATGGTGACGAAGCGCAGTCCCTGCACCTCCTTGGCGAAGACCAGCGCAGGGATGTGGTCCACGATGTTCTTCAGGAATTCCTCGCTCTCCCTGAGCGCCTCCTCCATCGCCTTCCTTTGGGTGATGTCGCGGGCGACCGCCAGCACGTAGGAATTATCGCGGAACTGCATCCGGTTCAGGGTGATTTCTGAGGGGAAACGCCCGCCGTCCTTGCGGTGGAGTTCGGTGACGGCGAGCATCCGGACGCTCCCCGTCTCCTCGGGGGAGCGGATCAGCGCTTCCGCGGCGGAGCTTTGCCGCAGTTCGGAGAGATCGAAGAGAGATTGCTGCAGCAGCTCATCGCGGCTCCAACCGGTCTGGCGGCTGGCCGAGTCGTTCAGGTCGACGATGCGCCCGGTGGAGACCTCGATCAGGAAGATGGCTTCGTTGCTGTGATCCAGCAAGGCCTTGAACCGCTCCAGTTCCTCAAGGCGCTCCTGCAGTTCGGGGTAGTAGCTCTTGCGCATCGAGGATTCCCCGAGCCCCGCGAGCTTTTGCTGCAGCGCCGCCAGGACGTCCTGGGGATCTGGTTGGGGCGGGTCAGAGGCTTTCTTCATACAGGACCTCGATGTCCCTCTTGGAGGGGCGGCGCGGGTTGGTCGCCATGCAGGGGTCATTGAGGGCATGCTCGCTGAAAAGGGAGAGGTCGCTCAACCCCACCCCTACCTCGGCCAGGGTCCGGGCCACACCCGCTTGCGCCTTCAGCTCCCTGACATGCCGCAAGAGAGCCTTTTTCCTCTCCTTGAGAGGGAGGCCCCGCAGGTCGAGCCCCATGACCTGCGCTATCCGCTCGAACCGCTCCGGCGACGCGGCGAAGTTGAACTCTATGACGTGGTCCAGCAGGATGGCGTTGCACTCCCCATGCGCCAGGTCGAGCGCGCCCCCCAGGCTGTGCGCCATGGCGTGGGTCGCCCCGAGGATGGCGTTGGAGAAGGCGAGCCCTGCCTGCAGGCTCCCCATCATGACGTCGCCGCGCAGGTTCAGGTCATCGGGGTTGCGGATGCTGGGGACGAGGCTCGCCGAGAGCAGGCGCAGCGCCTCAAGGGCATGCAGGTCGGTCATGCTGGAGCGGGCCGTGGATACGAAGGCCTCGATGGCGTGGGTCATGGCGTCTAGCCCGGTGCAGGCGGTCAGGTAGGGATCCATGGTGGTGAGGGTGACCGGGTCGATGAGGGCGATGTCGGGGACGACCGACTTGCTGATGATGGCGATCTTGACCCTCTCCATGGGGTTGCTGATGATGGCGAACTGGGAGACGTCGGCGGAGGTTCCCCCGGTGGTGGGGATGCAGATCAGAGGCGGCATGGGGGAGGTCACCATGTCCACCCCTTCGAAGTCCAGGATGTGCTTCTTGTTGGTGCTGACTATGCCGATCCCCTTGGCGCAGTCGATGGGGCTTCCCCCGCCGACCGTGACCAGCAGGTCGCAGCGCTCCGCCTGGTAGAGCGCCACCCCGGCCATGACCTCTTCGACCTTGGGGTTTGGGGTGATGGCGGTAAAGAGGACATAGGAAAGACCGGCGGCCTCCAGGCTGTCGGTGACGTCCTTGGTCCACCCCGCCTCGACCACCCCGGGGTCCGATACCACCAGTATCTTGCGCCCGCCGAGGTTCTTGGCGTACCTGCCGGCCAGTTGCCGCGCTCCGGCGCCGAAAATAAACTCGGGGGCCAGAAATTTCCTCAGTTCGAGACCTTCCGCCATGCTCCCGTCTCCCCTGCTCCGCTGTTCATTGTTTGTCGACCAAAGGCGCACTGTCTGCTTCGAACCGCCGGTCACTACAACAATATTTCACAGGCATTGCCAACAAGACGGCTGTCAGATTGGTATGAGCCAATCATCTGACTCCATCGCATTTTGCTTTGGCGACTTGATCTTTTCCCATGGCCACGCTCAGATCTGACAGTCCCCGTGATTTTAAGATAGTCGGGAGATTGTTGCAATCCGTTTTCGTTATATCCCATGCAGTGGTACTGCCATGCACCGATATCGTTTGTTGTGACTGAAGATTTTTTAAGTGAAAGTGACAAAGGAGAGGCCATATGTCCACCATCAGGTCCAAGATCATACTCAATCTCGTGGTTTTGTTGCTCACCGTAGTTGGCATCGTTGCTTTCGAGTACAGCAACATAGCAAAGCTCGGCCGGCTTCAGGATGAGGGGGCGAAACGCTCAAAAGACGCAGTCCTGGCCAAGGAGGCCTCCATGGGGGGGCTCGCGTTGTACCGCATCATCGCCGACGCGGAGATAAACCGGAACCTCGACGAGACCGCGAAGAGCTGGAATGAGACAAAGACGGAGGTCTTGAAAAACATCGCAGCCGTAGAGACGTCCGTCGATACAGCGGAGGAGAAGCAGATAGCGGCCGACGTCAAGGCCGCTCTCAACGATGTGGTGAACCTGTTCGAGGGGCAGATGCTTCCTCTCCTGAAGACGACCGACGGCGTCACGCCGGAGCTGCGCGCGCTCGACGCTCAAATCGATGAAAAGGTCGCGAAGGTCGAGGTGGGAGTCGACAAAATTGTCGCTTCCATGCAAAAGGAGATGGACGCGGCTGACGAGGAGTTCGACGCGGACCGCAGGATGGCCATCGTGGAGGCGGTTGTGGCCGGAGTCGCGGGCCTGCTGCTGCTGATGGTAGTGGGGCTCTTGTTGCTGAGGAGCATCATGCGCTCCATCGATGCCATGAGAGTGGTCATGACCGCGGTGCACGAGGGGGATCTGACCAGGCGGGTGGAGATCGACAGCAAGGACGAACTCGGCATCATGAGCCGGGAGTTCAACGGGATCATCGGGAGACTGCACGAGATGATCAATCATATTTCCGATACCTCCAACCAGGTGGTGGCCGCTTCCGCACAGCTGAGCGCGACTGCGGAACGTATCGCCAACGGCGCGGAGGAGGTCGCGGCGCAATCCTCGACCGTCGCCACGGCGGGTGAGGAGATGTCGACGACTTCAGGGGACATAGCTCTCACCTGCCAGAAAGCCTCCGAGGGAGCGAAGCTTGCCGCCGAATCGGCCAGCGGCGGCGCAAGCCTGGTGGAAAGAACCGTTTCGGTCATGGGCGAGATCGCCGCCAAGGTCCAGGAATCGGCCCGGACGGTGGAAACCCTTGGTGAACGCAGCGATCAGATCGGCGCCATCATCGTGACCATCGAGGACATCGCGGACCAGACCAATCTCCTGGCGCTGAACGCCGCCATCGAAGCAGCCCGCGCCGGCGAACAGGGGCGGGGCTTCGCGGTGGTGGCGGACGAGGTCCGCGCCCTCGCCGAGCGCACCACCCGGGCCACCAGGGAGATAGACGAGATGATCAAGGCGATCCAGAGGGAGACCAAGGGGGCCGTGGCAGCCATGGAGCAGGGGGTCGGGCAGGTGGAGGCGGGAACCAGGGAGGCGGCCAAGTCCGGCGACGCCCTGCGCGAAATCCTGGAGCAGGTGCACGACGTCGCCATGCAGGTGAACCAGGTCGCTACCGCAGCGGAGGAGCAGACCGCCACCACCAGCGAGATTTCCAGCAGCATGCAGCAGATATCCCAGGTAGTGCGGGACACCGCGTCGGGAGCCCACGAATCCGCGACCGCGGCGCATCAACTAAACGGGACTGCCGAACAGCTGCAAAGGCTGGTGCAGCAGTTCAAACTGTAGCGAGGGGAGCGCAGTGGAAAAAAGAGCAGCGGTCCTGCTGCCCGAGCGCGACGGATGATGGGCGTGCGGCGGTGGGAAAAGAGAGGCAACGGATGGGGGGGCATTGACGCCCCCCCCCCTTTTTTGCGGCACTACTTGCCGAGCTCGATCTCGGCCTGCTTTATTGCATTAGTTAACGCGGTGAAGTTGTCCCATCTGACCTTGACGACGGTGACGTTGGGGGTAATCGCCGCGAAGAAAGCTGCGGCGCCTACCGCGGCCTCGCTCGAGTTCGTGCTGATCCGGAACTCGGTCTGACCGTTGGTGGTAAGCGCGGTCCCCAGGATGGTGAGGGACCCGGCGCCTGCATCTACCGCTGTGACGGGCCCTTGCAGAAAGGCCTGCGTCGATGCCGATTTCTTGATGATGCGGGAGGCGAGAAGGTTGCCGTCCCGGTCCAGGCCGGCGCGGACCTCCAGGTAATCCCCGTTGACGATGGGGCCGTTATCCACCCTGGTGAGCTGGTTGATGGCGACGCTTTTTCCGAGGAGCGTGAGCGAAGTTGCATTGAGTGCTGTGGCGGTTGCCTGCAGCCTGATGTTGCTCCTGAAAGATATCTTGGTGGCGATGATGGTGCCGTCCGCATCGAGCGGTCCCTCGGCCTCAAGTTTCCCGCCAACGGCGAAATCGGCTGCTACGCCTCCTACGAAAACGGTAGAGGCGTTGGTGATCACCCGTTGCCCGTTGATCATGAAGTCAGCTACGGTGCCGCTGGTGACGACCCCCTCGGCTTCCACCTTCTCGCCGGCTGCACCTAACCTCTCCTCCAGCTTGATGAGGGAAGCGGTTATGGCGCCCGCCACGGGCGCTGCGCTCGACTTGACCGCTACCAGCGAGCCGTTTACCGCGCCTGCCGGCAGCGCGCCGTTGGCGAAGTTGACGGTGAGGGTTGCGGCGCCGCCGGGAGTAAGGCTCAGGGTGAAGGAATTGGCGCCCTGGCTATTGATGTAACCCTTCACCTCGAATTCCCCGGTGGTTTTCTTGGCTACCCTGGTGGCCCTCAGCCCGCCGTTGTCGTCCGGGAAACCGTCGACCTCGACCCGGTCCCCCACCACGAAATTGGCCCCGGCAAAGACCTTGACGGTGTCATCGTCATTCAACCGGGTCACGTTGTCCTCGATCTTAACCACTTGCCCCATCACGGTTATGGTGTTGCCTGCAGCGTCGACGGAGCTGATGGTCCCTTCCAATGCGTCCCGCGCCTCGATGAGCGTCGCGGTCCCGGTATTGGTCGCGTCGTCGCTCACTCCGCGCACTTTGATCACCATACCGACTTTCAGATCGTTTTCCGTCCCGGGGTTGTCGTCCACCCTTATGGTTGCGCCGGTGGTGCTGAACCTGATGCCGTTGACGAAGACACTCCCCTTGGCGGTGATGACCCCCTTGCTTACGGCAGGCCCCGCGGGGGCGCTACTGCCGCCGCCCCCTCCGCCGCAGGCGGAGAGTACCGCAAGCGCTGCTATTACGAACGATGTGGTCAGGCTGCTGATGGATGTTTTCATGTCGATCCTCCTTGTGGTAGCCACAGGCTCAAAATACGGGTCCATAGGACCTTTCATAACCTAAATGAGCAACTGGCAGGCCAAAGTGGTGCCGCCACGTGGGGTTGAGCTAAAACAACTACTTAGGGGGAAAGTTTTGGGGCAGGAGGGATAAAGAGGATGTCTTTCTTAACGACAAAAGCCAAAGCTCGATTACCGGCGAGTTGTGCGGGAATTAGGGGCGCAGGCGCTGGGCGGGTTGCCCGGGCCAAGGAAAGGATTGGGGGGAGGCGGATCAGCCGTTACCTCCCATAGGGATCGGGAGGGGCGCCGCCGGGCTGGGAGGGGGGTGCGGGTGCGGACGGCGCGTCGGCGGGAGGGGGCAGAGGGGTGCGGTCCTTCACCGCGAATACCTCGATGGCGGACTTTGCTTCCAGCGGGCAGACGTTCTCGCAGATGCCGCAGCCGTTGCAGAGCTCGCTCACCACGTACGGCTGCTTCACTTGCAGCTTCTCCCCTTGGAAACCGGTCAGCTCCACCAGTTCGGAGCGGATCGCCTTTTGCGGGATAGGGCAGTGCTCCTCGCAGACGATGCAGTCCACCCTTTTGGCGAAGGGGAGGCAGTGGTTCTTGTCGAAGACGGCCTTGCCGATCACCTCGCGCCTTTTCGCCCCGACGGCAAGGTCGGGTATGGCGCCGGTAGGGCAGACCTGGCCGCAGAGGGTGCAGTTGTACTCGCAGTATCCCAGCCGCGGCACCAGGACCGGGGTGTAGAGCGCTTCCGGCCCCGCCTGCAGGAGGGCAGGGTAAAGGGCGCTTCTCAGGCAGACCTTCATGCACTCCCCGCAGCGCACGCATTTCTCCAGGAATTCCCCCTCCGCCCGCACCCCCGGAGGTCGCAGCATCCTCGCCTTGGCTTCCGGCTCCCGGAAACGAAAGGTCCTGGCAAGGACGAAGCCTCCTAGAAGCCCTCCCAGCAGAACCCGCCGCTCCATTACCGGTCCCGCCTCAGGCCGCATCCCCCTAAAATCGAAGCAGACCCGCTGCGACGGGCAGTTGAGCGCGCATTGAAGGCAGAGAATGCACTCGTCCATCTGCAGCAGCTCGCGGTCGAAGGAGGTCGGGCAATGCTCGCGGCAGGCGCGGCAGTCGGGGCAGAGCTTCGCGGGGACCCGCCGCAGTGGGCCGAAGCGGGAGACGAGGCCTAACAGGGTCCCCAAGGGGCAGAGCCGGCGGCACCAGCAGCGCTTTTCGTAGCGCTCCAGGAAGAGGACCAGGAAGAAGAGTAGCGCGGATAGGAAGGCCAGGGGGTAGAGCGTCTCCCGGAAAGGGAGGAGGTAGTCGCGCAGCAGGTGGTAGCCGGGGTCGAGGAAGTCCCGGCGGTCCCCGATCAAGCCGTAGAGGGATTTCCAGCCGCCGCGCGCCGTCTCGCCCAAAAGCGGATGGAAGAAGAAGGTGAGGGCGCGCAACAGGATGGCGATGGGGTCGAAAAGCCCGGCCAGGTTGAGCCCGAAAAGGGAAGCGAAGAGTAACGGGAAAAGGAGCCAGTACTTGGCGCTCCCCTGAAGCGCCCTGACCGGGCCGAGCTTCCCGATCCTGCCGGTCGCAAGGTCGAGGAGGGTCCCCAGTGGACAGATCCAGCCGCAGAAGAAACGCCCGAGGATCAAGGAGAGGGCCAGCACCAGGAGCCCGGGGAAGAGCAGCGGAAGGTAACCCTTGACCGCCAGCATGCTGCTCACGGCGGTGAGCGGGTCGGCCCGGAAAAAGCCGTTCACCGCGGCGACGATCCGGTCGCTGCCGCGGTACTCGGTCATCAGGAAAAGGATCAGGAAGAGGAGGAGGAAGAAAAGCTGCGAGATGCGGGGGGTGCGCGGAAGCTTCATGCCTTGACCACCCTGATCCGGTCCAGGTTCATCTCCCCCAGCCCCCGCTGGTAGGCGGTCCTGGTGACGGCGATGTCGGAGGGCTTCAGACCGAAGAGCGTGGTGGCATAGGCGTCGGCCGCGACCATGTCGGTGGAGGCGATCACCTGGTTCAGGACCTTCACGTCTGCCAGGTTCCCCCCTTGGGGGCCGTGGGCGGTAAGAATCCTGGTGGCGTCTATTACGGTGAGCTGGGGCTTGAAATGGCTGTTCACGTCGGCCAGCGCCTGGTCGAGGTTCTTGTGGATCGAGCCGCGGTTGCCCCCCATGATCCCCATCACGTTCTTCATCCCCAGGGTGAGGCGGCTCAGTCCGTGGTGCTTTGCCACCGGGACGTTGATGTAGACGTCGGCGGAAATCGCCTCGCCGTAGAGTTCGCAATCCTTGAGCGCCTTGCCGTTCAACGCCAGCTTCTTGAAGCGCTCCTCTTCCAGGTGCTTCACCTCGACGTTTTTCATTCCTTTCAGTGCCGCCTCGATGCCGCTACTGGCGTAGCAGCGCCGGGCGTCGTTGCAGGTACGGTCGAAGACCTTCACCTTCTTGGCCCCCGCCTTCAGGCACTCCTCGACGAGGGCTTTCACTACGGCCGGATTGGTGGTAGCGGCGAATTCCGGCGCCCGGTCCCAGCCGATGTTCGGCTTGACCACGACGGTCTGCCCCGCCTTGACGAAGCGCGGCATCCCCCCCAGCGCGGCGATCGCCTTGCGCGCGGCGGCTGCATGGTCGCTTCCTTGGGAAACGGCTACCACCGGACCCTGGGCGGCGAAAAGTTCCCGCAGCGAACCGGGCAGCAAGATCGAGCAAAGACCGAGCAGCTTGATGAAACTTCTTCTTTCCATAGAGCCTCCGGAGCAGGTTGGCGTGATTTTTTCCAGCTCTCATTATAGGAACAAATCGCGCCATGACAATCCGGGCGGAAAAAATGCGTGGCCCCGCTGCGGACCCAGCGTATCTGCGGATTGGCGGCGGGCGCGGCGGCTAAAGCGACAGCCGACCCGCTCAGGAAAAGGGAGCTTTTACAGGTTTATTCGTTGAATTCTTCCGTTGGATGGTTAGAATTGGCTAATTGTTTCACGGCCAAACCAACCATTAACAGGAGAAGCTCAATGAAAACAATGGATATGCTGAACGCCCACCCGAAAAGGACCAGCCTGGATCTCACCGTCGTCACCGAATGCGTCAATGCCTTGGTCGAATGCGCCGACGTCTGCACCTCCTGCGCGGATGCCTGCCTCGGGGAGGAGCAGGTGCAGACGTTGGCCAGATGCATCAGGTTGAACCTCGACTGCGCGGACATCTGCCAGACGACGGCGCGGGTTTTGTCGCGCCAGACCGAGCCGGCGCCGCTCCTTTTGCGGGCCCAACTGGACAGCTGCGCCATCGCCTGCCGGGCCTGTGCCCAGGAATGCGAAGTGCACTCCGAAATGCACCAGCACTGCAGGATCTGCCGCGCATCCTGCCTCAACTGTGAAAAGATCTGCCAGGAGATGCTTTCCCGCCTCTCCGAAGGGAGCAGGACCAGCCTGTTGTAAAGAATTGGGGGGCGGCGCAGGCCGCCCCCTTCGCGGTTCAACTTTCGCCGGTGAACAGGAGGTGATCCTATGACCAAGCTGGCGTGCAACGTGGCAGCCTACCGTCCCGACCCGGCTATGCTAGCCGCCAACTTCAGCCCGTGGCAGGCCGAAGCGCTGCTTTGCGAGGCGGCGACCCTCTTGGACCGGTGCCTGGCCGATCTCAAAGAGTACGCATCCCTGGACCGCGCCTGGCAGGGGTACAGCAACGACCTAGACATCCTGGAGAAGGAGATCGAGCTGGACCGGAAGCGGGAGACAGTGGAGGAACCCGCGCAGGAGGCGACGCAGGAGCCGCAGGCCGCCGAGGCGACTGCCGAGCCTCAGCCCGGGGAGGAGGCTAGCCGCGGCGAAGAGCAGCGCGAGGCGCAGCTGGAGGCAGAGCAACAGCCGGAGGAGGGAGAGGGCGAGGAGCTGCGAGAGCCCCCAGCCGCTGAGATCACCACCTTTTTGGAACTGCGGGCCGAGTCGGTGCGCAGAAAAAGGGACCTGGCGGGACCGGGCCGCCCGTTTGCGCTGGACGAACAGCGGGATCTGGTGTTGAAGCGGGTCTGCCGGGATTACGAGGAGGCGGTGAACCGGATCAGCGTGGCGGAGGACGGTATCCGGTTGATCTACGGCTATGACGGCGACCCTTCCCCCCTCACCGCCTGGGCGGAAACTCTGAGCGCCTCGATCACCAGCTTCTCCATCTGGACCCGCAACACGCTCGAATGGCTGGGTAAATACCAGCGCTGGGAGCAGTCGTTCACCAGGGCCTTCTCGGTGCGCGCCCTTATGAACCGCAACGCCTGGGGGCAGCTCCGGCACGCCAGGGACAGCTTTTCGGTGAAGCTGCAGGTCCCTTCCGAACTGTTCCAGGGTTTCGACAACTGCCGGTTGCGGGGAGTGAGCGCGTCGCTGATAGGGGAGGCTGGGACGGTCCCCTGGTCCCTGATCCTGAGGCTTCCCGAGGCGGCGCTTTTTGTCCGCGGGGGGCAGAAGGTGGAGGTGGACCAGTCGCGGCTCCCCGCCTGCCTGTTAGGGCGGGTGGAAAACCGGCGCTCGGTGCGCCGTTCCGAGTTCTGCGGCATGGTCTCCCATGCCAACGCAAGTCCGGTCGGCGGGAACACGGCCGAGGGGCAATGGTCCCTGGAGCTTTTAAGGCCGACCGGTTCGGCGACCGAGCTTTTCGCCCAGGTCGACGACCTGATCGTAGAGATGAAGATAGCAGGGGTGCCCCAGCCGCAGAGGGGCGACCGTTAACGAGCTGGCGCCGCAGGTGTTGCGGTGCGGATGAAAGGTGCAGCACAAACAATAAGGGGGGGAGACATGGAAAAGATGCGATTGATCAGCCCGGCCTTCCGGGACAACGAGAAGATCCCGCCTAGGTTCACCTGCGACGGGGAAAACATCAGCCCAGAACTGGTCATCGAGCACGTCCCGCGCGGGACGAAGTCGCTGGCGCTGGTTATGGAGGATCCGGATGCCCCCAACGGGTTGTGGGTGCACTGGATAGTCTGGAACATCCGGCCCAACATCGGGAAACTTGTCGAGCATTCCGAGCCGCGTGAGTCGGTGATAGGCAAAAACAGCTGGGGGCACAACCAGTATGGCGGCCCCTGTCCGCCTTCCGGCACCCATCGCTACATCTTCAGGCTCTACGCCCTCGACGTAGTGCTCGATCTCGCCGGTACGGCCAGCAAAGGGCAGCTAGATGTGGCGATGGACCAGCACATCAAGGCGGAGGCATCGCTGACCGGTCTTTGCTCCGAAAGCGACGGTGCTTCCTGAACCGCCGGCAACGCGAACTAAAAAAGGGGGGCAGGCTGCCTTTCCATTGGAAAAGTAGCCTGTCCCCCTTTCGTGTTTGCGCCGCCCTTCGTCTGGTCAGCCGGGCTTGATGCAGTCGGCCAGAGCCCGATCGGTGCTCAGGATGTGCGCCACCAGCCATTCCTGCAGCAAGGACAGCACTTCGATGGCGACGAAGGATTCCCCGGCACTGGCCCTTTGGTCGAATTCGGCGATGGAGGCGATGAACTGCCGGTGCGCCTCCAGGTGCGCCGGCGCTGCGGGATAGCCGAGCTCGCTCATGATCCTTTCTTCGGTCCCGAAGTGGTACTGCGTGTAATCCTGCAACTCCTGTACGACCTCTTTAAGCTGACGCGTGTGATTGTTCAGCATCAGCGCCTGGTAGCACTGGTTCAATATCTCGATCAGCTTGCGATGATGCTCGTCGATCTCTTTAACACCGAGTTCAAGTGTCCCGTCCCATTCAACTAACATGTCGTCGCTCCTTCCTTGGCTGGTTTCCTCACCGACCGTATCGGCGCAGCCGCGGCGAGACTGTAGCGAAATCAAAGAGGGACAGGCAACTTTCCCAGACCCAAAAGCAGCCTGTCCCCTTTGCGCCGGGTCACTTGAAGGCGATGACCTCCAGGTTGCCGTAGTCGCCACGCTGTGCCTTAATGACGCTCCGCTCGAACTCGATCTCTCTTATTTGCCTGGCGGTGAGCAGGCGCCACCTCGGCACGGTCGGGCGCTTGGTTATCGTCTGCCGGAGCAGAAATCCGGCGGCGCAGAGAGAGGCGAGCGCGAACCTGCGTTTGAGGAGCAAGGCGACTGCCCCGCCCAAAAGCAGCGTGGCCGGAGGGTCGGAAACGACCCCCAGCGCCGTCTCCAGGCCAAGCTTCAGGTTCATCCGCCGCAACTGCGGGGTGAGGTTCGACTGCTGGTCTACCGCGTAGTTGAGCGGTTCGTCGCTGTTTCGGGAAAGCCTCATCGTATCCCTCCTTTGGTTCGAGTCGCGACATGCTTTGTTGCACAAGCCGAAGGTTATCTTAGCAGTGTCGGCCCCTTCCTCAACGATTCGACGCTATTTTTAATCCCGCGCAAAAAGGCGCCGGACCCGGGGCTTACTTACCTCGGGAGAAAACGAATATGTCAGGAAATCAGCTACTTTGCCTTCCTGCTTCGCTGGACATTTCCCGATCAGCTTGTACCTTAATAGCACCAGACTGCATAGCTCATGAGGAACCTTCCCCGGGAAGTTCTCTTCCCGCCGGGTTCTTTGCCTGAGTTTGCAGCCGTTTTGCTGAGGCGTCCGGTGTATGGGGGGGAAATGTCATGATCGCTACCTTGCTGGAGGGGAACAAGCGTTTCGTCGCGGAGACCTTCGAGAAGGAAAAGGAGTTCTTCACCGTACTCGCCAAGGACCAGAAACCGACCGTGTTGTGGATCGGCTGCTCCGATTCCCGGGTGCCGGTGAACACCATCACCCAGACCAGGGCGGGGGAGGTGTTCGTGCATCGCAACGTTGGCAACATCGTGGCCAACAACGACTGGAACCTGAGCGCGGTGTTGGAATTCTCCATTAACCATCTGAAGATTCCGGACATCGTCATCTGCGGTCATTACGGCTGCGGCGGGATCAACGCGCTCCTGGAGGAGGACGGCGACGACAAGTACATCCCCATCTGGCTGAACAACGCCTATAAGGCAAAGGCACGGGTGGACGAGAAGATCAACGCGCTGCACATCGACATGCCGCACGAACAGCGGATGAACCTGATCGTCGAGGAGAACGTAAGGCTGCAACTGGAGCATCTGCAGGAATATCCTTTCGTGCGGAAGGCAATGACGGACAAGAAGCTCAAAATCCACGGCTGGGTGTACGACATGAGTTCGGGCGAGATCAAGGTGGTGAAGAATTCCATCGCGGGGCAGTGACCGGTTGGGCGGTGGCCGGAGCGTCGGGTTGAGTCAGGCGCCCAAAGGGCGCCATCGCGGTTGCCGGCTCTGGGGGGGTACCAACAACGGAGGAGGGCGCCATGAGCAAGCCGAAACTGGTGACGAAGGATGGACGCAAGTTGTACGTCAGGCCGGACACGCTGGATTTCAGGGACAGGATGTTCGTGCCGACGCTGTTGGAGGTCCCGATGCGGATGGAGCTGGAAAGCTACCTCAAATACGAGGTTCCCATCCTGGACCAGGGGACCGAAGGGGCTTGTACGGGGTTCGGCCTGGCCACGAGCGTCAACTACCTTTTGCGCAGACGCAGGGTTATCCCGGACAAGGTCAGCGTCAGCCCCTGGATGCTGTACCAGCTGGCCAAGCGCTACGACGAGTGGCCCGGGGAGGAGTACGAGGGGTCGAGCGCGCGGGGCGCTATGAAGGGGTGGCACAAGCACGGGGTCTGCGCCACCGGCCTGTGCGAGAAGGGGGGGCGCCTGAGCGAAGAGGCGCTGAAGGATGCTCCCAAGCGCTCGCTGGGGGCCTATTTCCGGGTGAACCACAAGGACCTGGTGGCGATGCACAGCGCCCTGGCGGAGGTCGGGATCCTCTTCGCCACGTCGAGCGTCCACAGCGGCTGGGAACGCGTCGGCTCCGACGGGGTGATCAAGAGATCCGACACCATCATCGGGGGGCACGCCTTCGCCATCGTGGGCTATGACGAGGACGGCTTCTGGATGCAGAACTCCTGGGGGAAGGACTGGGGCAAGGGTGGCTTCGCCCGCATCGGCTATGACGACTGGCTTGCCAACGGAGACGACGTCTGGGTGGCGCGGCTGGGGGTGCCGATGAACCTCCATGCGCCGGAGTCGGCGGCCATCGGGAGCTCCGCCGCGATCAGCCATTCCGGCGCCTACTCCAGCACGGAGCTGCGCCGCCATATCGTCAGCATCGGCAACAACGGGGTGCTGCGGCCGGGGGGAAGCTACGGCACCACCAGCCACGACGTGGAGGACATCTTCGCCAGGGACTTCCCTGCGCTCACGGCGGGGTGGAACAAGAAAAGGCTGCTCCTTTACGCGCACGGGGGCCTTGTGGACGAGGCGTCGGCGGTGCAGCGGGTGGCCGAATACTGCACCCAGCTCCTGAAGGCGGAGATATATCCCCTGGCCTTCGTCTGGCACAGCGACATGTTCACCACCATCTGCAACATACTCACCGATGCCATGCACAAGCGGAGATCGGAAGGGTTCCTGGACGACAGTAAGGACTTCATGCTGGACCGCCTGGACGACGCACTGGAGCCGGTGGCGCGGCTGGCCGGAAAGCCGCTTTGGAGCGAGATGAAGCAAAACGCGCTCGCGGCCGGTACCGCCTATGAGGGAGGCGCCCGCGTGGTCCTCGAGCAGATCAATAGGCTCCCCGCCGATGTGGAGATCCACCTGGTCGGCCACAGCGCCGGATCGATCTTCCACGCCCCGGTGGTCGAGGGGCTGGCCAAGATGGGGCGCCCGATCGGGAGCTGCACCCTCTGGGCGCCGGCATGCACCACGGCGCTCTTCAAGCAGAGCTATCTCCCTTCCATCGACTGCGGCCACATCGGGCGCTTCACCCTTTTCACCTTGAACGACAAGGCGGAGCAGTGCGACAACTGCGCGCGCATCTACAACAAGTCGCTCTTGTACCTGGTGTCGAACGCCTTCGAGGCCGAGCCGCACATCCCGATCTTCAAGGACGGCGTGCCGCTATTGGGGATGGAGCGCTGCATCGAGCGCGACTCAAGGCTCAGGGATCTCTTCTCCGCAAAGAAAGCGGACTGGGTGAGAGCCCCGAACGACCTGAAGGATTCCCCCTGCGACTATTCCACGGCACGCCACCATGGGGATTTCGACGACGACCAGGCCACGGTCAAGGCGACCCTCGCGCGCATGCTGGGGAAAGCGGAACTCAAGGGGGAGTTCAGCTTCGAGGTCACCAAGTCGTCCTCGCGCCAGAGGCGGGCGAACCTTTCGCGATGATTGCTCCCCTATACGCAGTGGCTTTCTCTGCTACTCTTTCACGGTCTGGTTTCAGCGTGCCCAAAGGAGGATGACATGGCAGAGGCAAAACGGATCTCGATTGAGGAAGCGCGCAGGAAGGTGCAGGGAGGGGAGGCCCTCTTCGTCTGCGCCTACGACAGCGAGGAGATGTGCGGGGGGATCAGGCTGGAGAAGGCGATGACCATGGGGGAGCTGAACTCACGGCTCTCCGAGATACCGAAGGAGAAGGAGCTGATCTTCTATTGCCAGTGACCGCAGGAACACACGTCTGCCGGTCGGGCAGCTGAGTTCGAGGAGAAGGGATACCGCAACGTTTCGGCCCTCAAGGGCGGGCTGAACGCGTGGAAGGAAGCAGGGTACCGGTGATTCACCCTCGCCATGTAATGGAAAAGGCCCGCCAACTGAAGTTGGCGGGCCTTTTTTTATTGCTCCCCTTGGTGCGGGGGTGCGGCGGCTTTGGCGCCGTCGAGGTTCTGCATGATCCCCCGGCTGTTCCAAAGGACCACCTGCTTGCTCCTGAACGGCTGCCGGAAGAAGGCCTCTTCAGGCTGCACCGCCTGGCCCGGGGGCGTGTAGCTTACCAGCGCCACCTTGTCGTGAGTCTCTGCGTAGCGCCGGATCTCTTCGCTATCCTCCAGCTCCACCAGCGGCAACTGCAGCCGCCCCATGAAATGGTACTGGCCGTGGTATTTCCCCTGGTGCAGCACTTGGTAGCCTTCCTGCTGCTTCTTTAGTACCGCCGCGGATACCGGGTGGAGGTCGTAGCGCCCTGAGAAGGTGTGGCAGCCGACCACCACCAGGGCGCAGAAGGGGAGCGCTGAGACGGCTACCAGCCTGAGTGCCGCCGAGACGTCGCGCGGCTTGGGGAATGAGAGCGCGGCGCCGAGGAGCATGAGGCCGGCAGCGGCGATTCTCAGCTCGACGGGATCGAAATATTGCAGCGCGTCCCTTTGCTTCAGGAAAGTGAGCCCGACGATGGCTGCGCCGAGAACCAGGTAGAAGATGGCAATCGGCAGCTGGAACCGCCTTGGGGAATCCTCAGAGCTGGCGATCGCCTTCGCCGCCAGCAGGCTGCAAGCGGGGATCAGGGGGATGAGGTAGTGCACCTGCTTCCCGCTCAAAAAGGAGAAGACTACGAAGCCGGCAACGATCCAGGTGAGCACCAGCCTGGTTCCGGCATCCAGGGTCAGGCGGCGGCAGCCGCGCCAGAGGGGGGCGAAGAAGATCCAGGGGGCCAAAAGGGCCGGGACCCACTGGAAATACCACCAAAGAGGCCTTTTGTGGGCGAACGAGTTGGCCATACGGTTTACCGTCTGCCCCCACAGGATCGCCTTGCGGTAAACCTCCCCCCCCGTGAGCGCCGCCGGGACGAGCCAGGCGAGGACCACCGCGATACCGATCAGCAGGGAGAGGAGCACGAAGCCGTACCACTTGGGGGTGACCTCGCCCTTGGGCTGCCACCAGAAGGCGAAGAGCGCCACCGGCAGGATGTAGACCAGCACCACCGGCCCCTTGGTGAGGATGCCCCCTCCTATGGCCACGCCCGCCAAGGCGAAATCGGCGAATCTCCCTTCCCTGCCGGCGCGGATGAAGGCCAGTACGGCGACGAGGACCCAGAAGGAGAGGATCACGTCGAACATGATCACCGAGGACCAGAGGAGGTAAGAGAAGGTGGAGCCGAGGATGACAGCGGCGTTCAGCGCGAGCTTGCGGTCCTCCCAGAGCTGCAGGGCGATCCGGTAGACCAGGCAGACGTTGAAAAGGCTGAAGATGAGCGGGATGAAGCGCAGCGTCCCCTCGTTGACCCCGAAGAGGAGCCAGTCCAGGTTGATCAGCCAGAAGAGCAGGGGGGGCTTGTGCGAATAGGGGAGCGCGTTCTGGATCGGGACGATGAAGGAGTCGTGCACCCTCATCTCCCAGGCCACGGAGAGGTAGCGGGTCTCGTCCACGGGGAAGAAGGGGAGTGCCAGCGAGAAAAGGAGGCAGGTCCCGGCCAGGATCAGGAAGGGGAGCCAGAGCCCCTTAGCTTGCGGCGCTCGAGGCATCTTTCTTTTCCTTGTGGATGAAGAAGAGGTTGCGCAGATACACCGTGGTGCCGAAGGCCTGCCCCAGGATGAAGACCGGGTCCTTGCGGTAGAGCGAGTACACCAGCAGGATCAGGGAGCCGAAGATGCTGAAGTACCAGAATGATTCCGGGATGACGCTCCGGCGGTTCCTTTCGGTGGCGATCCACTGCACCACGAAGCGCATGGTGAAGAAGAACTGGCCGGCAAGCCCTATCCCTACCCAAACTTTTTCGGACATTACCATCAGTCGCACCTCGTGATCTTCACGTTCTTGACCCTCATGCGCAGCCAGCAGACGCCGAAGATGTCGACGATGCCGACCCCGAGCCGGTTCAGCGTCCCGTACTTCGAGACGCCGTGGGTCCTGGCGCGGTGCCCCACCTCGACCGAGATCACCTTGCCCCCCTGCATCTTGATCAGGGCCGGGAGGAAGCGGTGCATGTGGTCGAAGAAGGGGAGATTCAAAAACGCCGAGCGGTAGAACACCTTGAGGCCGCAGCCGGTGTCGGGGGTCTCGTCCCTCAAGAAAAAGCGGCGGTAGGCGTTGGCGATCTTGGAGCAGATGATGCGCCAGGCGGCGTCGTCGCGCTTTTTGCGGAACCCGGCGACCATCTTGAGGTTCTTGTCGCCGCTTTTGACGAGCGCCTGCACCATCTTCGGGATGTCCGCGGGGTCGTTTTGCCCGTCGCCGTCCATGGTGGCGATGAGCTCTCCGCTGGCATGCCTGATCCCGGTAGCGACGGCGGCGCTCTGGCCGTAGGAGCGGTCGTGCTGGACGATCTTCAGCGAGGGGACCGTCCTTTTCAGCGCGAGGAGCGTTTGGTGGGTTTCGTCGGTACTGGCGTCGTCGACCACGACGATCTCGCATTCAAGCCGGGTGGCCAGAATTTCCTGCACCAGCGTTCCTATGTTGCCTGCCTCGTTATGTGCAGGTATGACGATGGAGATCGTGCTCATTAAGTCCTCGGTTCTTGGTCGTTTACTACTGCCTTGCGTGGAAATCGGCAACTCGGCAAAATAGCACAACCTCCACCGACAATTCTAGATTTTTCTCACCTCTGGCGATAACCGTGACAAAACTCCCAGGTCCGCGGGAAGATGGGGAGTTTTGCGGTATACACCATTTGGTTTACCGCGGAATGGTGCTAGTCTTTCCGGCATGGTCACTTCACTTCTATCCACCGACGATTTGAAACAGGCGCAGGCGCTGGTAGCCGAAAGCGGCTTGCGCTTCGAGCTTCCCTACGGCGACCTGGTCGGGGTGTTCGAGGCCGGGCGGCTGGTGGCGGTCGGCGCCAGGCAGGGGCGCGTGCTCAAGATGCTGGTCGTGGCGGCTTCGCACCAGGGTGGGACCCTCCTCGACGAGGTGGTGACCGAGCTGGTGGGACGCGGCTACCAGGAGGGGATCGATTCCTTCTTCGTCTTCACCTCGCCGGCACTCGTCCCAAGCTTCGAGTCGCTCAACTTCAACCTCCTGGTCGCCTCGGGAAAGACCGCGCTTTTGGAGTACGGCGACGGGCTGAGACGCTACCTGGCCCGGTACAGCCGGCAGGTCTTCCCCGGCAGCAACGGCGCCGTGGTGGCCAACTGCAACCCCTTCACGGTGGGGCACCGCTACCTGGTGGAAGAGGCAGCTTCCAGCGTCGACCATCTCTACCTCTTCGTGGTGCGCGAGGAGCGCTCGCTGTTCCCCTTCCCGGCGCGCTTTCGGATGGTGCAGGAAGGGACCGCCGATCTCGAAAACGTCACCGTCCTCGATACCTCCTGGTACGCCGTCTCCAGCGTCACCTTCCCCACCTATTTCCTGAAATGCGACGACCCGGCGGGCGCCATCCAGATGGAGCTCGACCTGCTCCTCTTCGCCACCCGCATCGCACCCTATTTCCATATCGCCACCCGCTTCATCGGCTCCGAGCCGTTCAGCCGCACCACGGCGGAATATAACCGCGCCATGCACAGGATCCTCCCCCCCATGGGGATCGGGGTGCGGGAGCTGGAAAGAAAGAGCGCGGTCGGCGCGGCAGTGAGCGCCTCAAGGGTGCGGGAGATGCTGGCGCGCGGCGAGCTGGAGGGGATCGCCGAGCTGGTGCCGGTGAGCACGCTCGACTTTCTCCTCTCCAGCGAGGGGATCAAGATCTGGGACAAAGGGGGGGACAAATGAAGATCATGAAGAAGGTGCAGGCGGGAACGCTGCAATCGAGCGACCTGATGGTGTTTCTGGAGCCGGCCGAGACCCTCACCGTGACCATCGAGTCGACGGTGCTGAAGCAGTTCGGGGATCTCATCCGCGCCAAGGTCGACGAGGTGCTGGCCAAGCATGGGGTGGAGGCGGGGGAGGTCCGCATCACCGACCGCGGCGCACTCGACTACGCCATCGAGGCGCGCCTGGAAACGGCCCTGATGCGGGCGGAGGGTTGACATGGAAGGTCTCTGGTACAAGGAGTGCTCCAACGGCAGGCGCTTCATCATCAAGATCACCCCGGGCGAAAGCCTCACCACGAGGCTTTTGCAGTTCGCGCACCTCACCGACGTGCGCTACGCCATGATCGTCTCGGCCTTGGGGAGCGTGAAGAACGTGAGGCTGCGCGGCATCAAGACCGGGGCCAGGCTTCCCATCACCGAGCCCCGCATCACCATCCACGACATCGAGGGGCCGTGCGAGCTCCTGGGGCTGCAGGGGAACATCGTCCCCGGCGAGAGCGACCTTCTCGACTGCCACTTCCATATCATGATGTCCAAGTCCTCCGGCGAGGTCGTCGGGGGGCATCTCTACGACGCCGAGGTCTTCGCCACCTGCGAAATAGTCCTCACCGAACTGGACGTCTCGGGGGTCGAACGCCACGTCTCCAAGGTGGGGGGGATCCCCACCATCTACATCGACGAGGAGGCACCTTGATGGCGGATTACAAGCTCAGGCGCTCGCTTCTGTACGTCCCTGGCAACATGCCCTCCATGCTGCAAAACATCCCCATCTTCAACTGCGATTCCGTGATCATCGACCTGGAGGACGCGGTCCCGCTCTCCGAAAAGGACGCGGCGCGCCACCTGGTGAAGCGCTTCCTCATGCAGTACACCGACCGCAACAAGGAACTCCTGGTCCGGATCAACCCGCTCGACACCCGCTGGGGGTACGAGGACCTGAAGGTGGTGCTCCCGGCCATGCCGGACGGTATCCGCCTCCCCAAGGCCGACACCCCGGAGATCGTGGAGCGGCTGGACACGCTTTTGACCGAGTTCGAGGAAGAGCTCGAGGTGGAGATCGGGCGCTTCGGCATCCTCCCCTCGCTGGAGAGCGCGCTCGGCGTCATCAACGCGGTGGGGATCGCCCGGAGCTCGCAGCGCATCTTCGCGCTCGCCTTCGGCGCCGAGGACTACACGGCCAGCATGGAAATCGAGAGAAGCCGCGGCGGTGAGGAGCTCTTCAACGCGAGGACCCGGGTCCTTTGGGCCGCGAAAGCGAACGGGATCCAGGCGCTCGATACCATCTTCGCCGACGTGGGGGACATGGAGGGGCTTAGGGCCGAGACCGAGCTGGCCAAGAGGCTCGGCTATACCGGCAAGTGCCTGGTGAACCCGCGCCAGATCGAGGTGGTGCACGAGGTGTTCGCCCCCAAACAGCACGAGGTGGATTACGCCCTGCAGGTGATCGAGGCGATAAAGCGGGCGCGGCAGCTAGGTACCGGCGTCATCTCGCTTGGCGGAAAGATGGTGGACGCCCCGGTGGTGAAGCGGGCGGCGCGTGTGCTCAGGACCGCGTACGCCCACGGCATGGTCGACACCCTGATAGACGAGGAGGCGATACATGGCGCTCAATAGCCTGGGACGCGAGATTCCGGAAAGTTACGCGGGGAGAAAGCTCGTCCCCTACGGCGACCCCTACTCGATCACCCCGAGTGGGAAGGTCGCCGCCCGGCGCTTGAGGCGCGTCAACCCCGGCGCCTCGAAGCTCCTCTCCAGCCTCAGGGAGGCGATCGAGGCGAGCGGCCTGAAAGACGGCATGACCATCGCCACCCACCACAGTCTCCGTAACGGCGATTTCCTTTTGAACCGGCTGGTGGCCGAGATCGCCGGCATGGGGATCCGCGGCATCTGGATCGCCTCCTCCTCGGTGCACCCGGTGCACGCCGAGATCATCCCCCACATCAAAAGCGGCGTCATCGCCGGCTTCCACTGCGGCGTGAATGGTCTGATCGGCGAGATGGCGAGCCGGGGGGAGCTCTCCTGCCCCATCGTGGTCAGGACCCACGGCGGCCGGGCCCGCGCCATCATGGAAGGGTCGGTGCAGGTGGACGTGGCCTTCATCGCCGCCCCCTGCTGCGACGAGTACGGCAACATGAACGGCTACAGCGGCCCCTCCGCCTGCGGCAGCCTGGGATACGCCCAGACCGACGCCCTGCACGCCGCCTGCGTCGTCGCGGTCACCGACAACCTGGTCCCCTTCCCGGTGGTGCCGGTCAGCATCCCCCAGACCCTCGTGGACTACGTGGTGACCGTGGACCGGCTGGGGGATCCGGCGAAGATCGTCTCCACCACCACCAGGATCACCACGGATCCCGTAGGGCTCCAGATCGCCAGCTTCGCCTCCCAGGTCATCGAGGCCTCCGGCCTTTTGAAGGACGGCTTCTCCTTCCAGACCGGCAGCGGCGGCATCTCCCTCGCCGTCTCGGACAAGGTGAGAGGCGCCATGCACCGCGGCAACATCAAGGGGAGCTTCGGCTGCGGCGGCATCACCGGCTACTTCGTGGAGATGCTGGAAGAGGGGCTCTTCGGCGCGTTGATGGACGTGCAGTGCTTCGACCAGGAGGCGGTGAAATCGATTGCCCGAAACCGCGCCCACCAGGAGATCGGCGCCGACATGTACGCGAACCCTTTCAACGCAGGCGCCGTGGTGAACCGGCTCGACTGCGTGATCCTCGGGGCGACCGAGGTGGACACCTCCTTCAACGTCAACGTGAACACCGAGTCCAACGGCTATCTGCTGCACAACACCGGCGGCCACTCCGACACGGCGGCAGGTGCCAAGCTTTCCATCATCGTGGCCCCCTCCATTCGCGGGCGCCTCCCCATCGTGCGCGACCGGGTCACCACCGTCACCACCCCCGGCGAAACCATAGGTGTAGTGGTGACCGAGCGGGGGATCGCGGTGAACGACCGGCACCCCGAGCTCAAGGAGGAGCTGATCAGGAGGAAGCTGCCGGTCAAGGAGATCGGCGAGCTGCAGCGGGAGATCTGCCGGGTGACCGGCACCCCGCGGCCGCTTCAGTTCGAGGACCAGGTGGTGGCGGTGATCGAGTACCGGGACGGGAGCATCATAGATGCCGTTAGACGCGTTAAGGAATAGCCTCTTGGAGGCGAGAGACTGCCGGCAGGCCCTTATGGACGGGATGTTCCCCACCCCGTTCCCGGCCACGGTGATGCTCTCCTTGAACCTGCCGGGGACGGAGAAGACCGGGGAACGGGCTGAGCGCCTGTTCCAATGGGGCGAGAAGGCCCTTCTGGGCGTGCTGAAGACGTCGGGCGTCGTGCGCGGATGCGACGACCTGGGTCCCTTCGGCATCTACCGCACCCGCCTCCCCTCCACACAGGTGAAGCGGCTGGGGATCTCCCTGGAGTCGATGCACCCGGCGGGAAGGCTTCTAGACCTCGACATCTACGACCATGCCGGCCGCCCCGTTTCCAGGGCCGGGCTGAATATCGCGCCCCGCACCTGCCTCATCTGCCCCGAACCCGCCCTTGCCTGCATCCATGCCAGGCGCCACCAAAGCGAGGAGCTGATGCTGCGCGCCCGGAGGATCATCGATGCGCTCTGAGCTGCCCACGCTGTCCCTGAACCTGGTGCGCGGCGCCTTCATGGAGCTCTACCTCACCCCCAAGCCGGGACTGGTCGACCTGAACGATTCCGGCTCCCATCGCGACCTCACGCTGCGCCGGATGGAAACCTCCCTGATGATCGTTTCCGCTTATCTCGCCGAAGTTACCGACAGCCTCGCTCGGGGGGAGGAACTGGCCGCCCAGGTACGGCTCGGGGTGGCGGCGGAGGCGGCGATGCTTCAGAGGGCGGGGACCAACTGCCACAAGGGGTACATCTTCCTCTCCGGGCTCCTCCTTTGCGCCGGCTCGCAGGTGGCGCGCCGCGACGAGGGGGAGCTCAGCGCCGCCGTCGGGCGCCTGGCCAAGTGCTTCTTCGACCGTCCGCACCCCCAGCCGACCAACGGAAGCCGCATCCGCAACAGTTCCGAAGCGCAGGGGGTGATGGGGGAGGCGCTGGCGGGGTTCCCCTCGCTCTTCGGCGCCGCACTCCCCGCCTTCAGGCACGAGATCGCCAGGGGAGGGAACCGCGGCACCGCAGTCTACGCCATGCTTGGGCGCCTGATGGCCACCGTCGAGGACAGCACGTCCCTGCACCGCTGCGGCAGGGAAGGGCTCGCGACGGTCAGGGAGGACGGGCGCAAGCTGGAACTCCTGGTGCTGCAGCGCGGCGACTTCCTTGGCTTTCTCGCCGAAAGGAACGAGGCGTATATCAGTCGCAATCTCACCATGGGAGGGGTCGCCGACCTCCTTGCCCTCGCTTTCGCCTGGCTCGCCCACACCGGCGAGCTGGGTCTCGCCGCTTCCTAGTTTTCCTTTGCTGCAATCTGCTGTTCCAGGGAGGCCCGATGGATCTCAGGGAAATGAGCGGCGCCCAGGCCTGCAGGCATCCGTGGGAGTCGGCGCGAGCCGCAGCCGTTGCCAAACTGCTGGAGCCGTACCTGCGCCAGGGGGTGTCGGTGCTGGATCTGGTTTGCGGCGACGGCTATCTCAGGAACCTGAGCCCGGAGCAACTCGCCATGCTGCGGGAAGAGGGGGGCGGCATCGCCTACCGGACCGAGCTTCCTCCCGCCGCAATTCCCCGCACCCCTTTCTTGCCCGCAGTTTCCCATATCATGTTGGCCAAATTGAACGCTGTTTTAATTGACAGCGGGGCGTGTAATGACGTATACAGGTTGGACTTTTTACCCGGCGTCCCGCGCCTTAGCGGCAGCTGCAGGAAAGATCACTTCGGCCCGGTACGCTTTTTCGCGGCCCGTCGCCACCACACACAGGATGGAAACAGCACATGTTGAATCTGAAACCGGAGGTCGTTGCCCAGCTTGAGCGAGTGCTCAGCTCTGTCGAAATGCTGCTCCCCAGGGCCGTGAAAGCGGTGGACTGGACCAAGTGCCACGCCGCGAACTGGCGTCGCCATTCCTTCTCGGGATACCTCGAGGCGGTAAAGGTGACTGACAACACCAGGCTGGAAGAACTCTTAGGCTGCGAGAAGCAGAAAGAGGTGATGATCAACAACACCCGCCAGTTCCTGAAGGGGCTCCCGGCCAACAACGCCCTTTTGTGGGGTTCGCGCGGGACCGGCAAGTCCTCCATGGTGAAGGCGCTCCTGAACGAGTACGGTCGCGAGGGGCTGCGCGTAATCCAGGTGGAGAAGGAAGACCTGATCTATCTCTCTGAGATCTTCAGCGCGGTCGAGAACGAGCCGTACCGCTTCATCCTTTTGTGCGACGACCTCACCTTCGAGGTGGGGGAGCTTTCCTACAAGATGCTGAAAAGCGCGCTGGACGGCTCCGTTTATTCGGCGCCGGAAAACGTGCTGATCTACGTAACCTCGAACCGCCGCCACCTGCTCCCCCAGTACGAGACCGACCTTTTGGGGGGCAAATACGTGAACGGCGAATTGCAGCAGAGCGAGGCGATGGAGGAGAAGGTCTCCCTTTCCGACCGCTTCGGTCTCTGGGTTCCCTTCCACGTCTTCACCCAGGACCGTTACATCGACGCGGTGCGCCAGTGCGTCGAGCGTGAGGCGGCGACCCGCAACCTCACCATCCCCTGGACCAAGGAGCTGGAACTCGATGCTATCCAGTGGTCGCACGACAAGACCAAACGCTGCGGCCGCACCGCTTTCCAGTTCTCCAAGAACTGGGTGGGGCGCTACCTGCTGACACAGGCGGGTGCGTAACAAGGATAAGAGCCGAAGCCACTGGCTTAGCAGCTTTACTATGAAAGAAGGCGACCGGCGTCCATCGTTATCGATGGGCGCCGGTTTTTTTTGATACAGGGAAGTTTCTGCATAGGTTTAACGAGAGATCAAGTCCTTCTGCGAAAAGACAAAGAGGGCCGACCTGCTACACTTGGTATTTTTCTGAATGACCGGGACAGACGCATCTTTGACGGCTCTAGGTGCCTCTCACTCTAGATAGGGCTGCTATCCGGAAGCGGATGCGGAGCAGGGTTAGTAGCCGTTGCGGTGGGAAGCTCTCCGGGAGATGACGGCTGAACAGAAATTGCCTTGACATACCCCGGTGGAGTATTTATATTCAGCTTCACATATATATTAATTCAAGAACTAAATGGTTCCAAGGAGGGACGCCTGGTGAGCCGAAAGATAATGCCGCTGATCGTGATGTACTTCGCACTCCTCGCGGCGCCTGCCTTGGGGGAGACGGTCACCCTGCGCGAGGCGGTGCACCGGGCCCTCGAGAGCAACAACCTGCTGAAGGCGGCGTCGTTCCAGCGGGGCGCGGCGGAGCAGGAGGTTGCCGTGGTGAAGAGCCGGTACCTTCCCCGCGTTCAGGCCGAAAGTGGCGTGGTTCTTTCCAATACCCCTTCGAGCGTCTTCATGATGAAGCTGGACGAGGGGCGCATCAACCCTTCCGGCGACTTTGCCGCCGACACCCTCAACAACCCGTCGCCGCGCGCGGATTTCCGCACCTCGGTCTCGCTGGAGCAACCGCTTTTCGATCTGGGGATCGGAAACGGCGTGCGCATGGCGGACATGAGCGCCCAGGCGGCGGATCTCTCCCTCCAGGGGAGGCGCGAGGAGGTTGCCTTCCGCGTCTACCTCGCCTATCTCGGGGTGCGGCGCGCCCAGGCCTACCGCAGCATCGCCGACCAGGCGCTGGCCAACGCGAAGGAGCACGACCGCCTGGCCGGGCTGCGGGAAAAGGACGGCCTGGGGCTCAAGTCCGACCGGCTGCGCACCGCAACGGCCTTGTCCGAGGCGGAGCAGCGGCTGGTGTCGGCGCAAAACGACCTGTTGCTGTCACGCATGAGGCTGAACCTGGCGACCGGCGGCGAGCAGGGTGGAGCGTTGGATATAGGCGAACTCCCCGAAATCAAGGAACCGGTCCTGGCCCAGCGGGACCTGGTGGCACTGGCCCAGCAAAGCCGCCCGGACCTGAAAGCGGACGAGACCTCAGTGCAGTTGGGCGAACTCGCGGTACGGCAGGCAAAGGATGCCTATCTCCCTACCGTTTATGCCCGGGGCGCCTATCAGGTAAACGACCGCGACCTCCCGCTGGGGATGGACAAGGATTCCTGGAACGTGGGGGTGAATCTGCGTTGGGAGCTCTTCGACGGTGCCAGGCGCTCGCATGAGAAGGCGAAAGCCGAGCTTTCCCGCAAGGCTGCAGCGGCGGTGCTGGAAAACGACCGCAGGGAAGTGGCGCTCCAGGTAACCGAGAGCGTGCTTAGGCGCCAGGAGGCTCTGCTCAGGTTGGAGAGCGCACGGCGGGCGGTGCAGGACGCCGAGGAAGGTGTGCGCCTGGTGGCTCTGCGCTTTGGCAACGGGCTCTCCCCGCTGGTAGAGTTGATGGATGTCGAAGCGGCGTTGAACCGGTCCCGCGCCGGCCTGGTCGAGGTGGAGAACAACCTCCTTGCCTCAACCGGCGAGGTCTATTTCCGTGCGGGGGTATTTCTGAAGGAGGTCATCCAATGAGAAGCTACCGGGCCGCAGTTCTCGCCCTCATGATAGCGTCGGCTCTAGGCTGCGGGAAGAAAGAGGAGCATGCCGTTCAGCAGAGTGCGCCGCCGGTCGTTACCGGGGTGACGGTCGCCGGCGTGGCTGCCGAGGAGCTCCCCGAGGTGCAGGAGGCGGTCGGCACGGTCCGGGCGCGCTCCAGCGCGGCCATCTCCGCCAGGCTTTCGGGCAGCGTGACCGCTGTCTATGTCCGGGAAGGGGACCGGGTCGGCAAGGGGAAGCTTCTGGTCGCCATCGAGGCGGTGGAAAGCGGCGCGGTGGCGGCGGGAGCGGCCTCCGGCGTCGACGAGGCGTCCCGCGCACTCTCCGAGGCCCAGGCGCGGAAGAAGCTCGCCGATGTCACCTTCGAGCGCTACAGCAGGCTCTTCGAGCAACAGGCGCTGACCCGGCAGGAACTGGACACCAGGAGGACCGAGCAGGAGGTGGCGGCGCAAGGCGTCGCCCGTGCCGAGGCAAGGCTCGCGCAGGCGCGCCAGAGCGCAAGAGCGGCAGGCGCCGTTGCCGGTTATGGCCGGGTGGCCGCTCCTATCTCCGGCGTGGTGGTATCGAAACAGGCGGAGGCCGGCCAGACCGTCTTTCCGGGAACGCCGCTTCTGACCGTGGAGAAGGAGACCGGGTTCCGCCTTGAAGTTGCCGCGCCGGAAGGGCTGCTCGGCAAGGTGAGGCAGGGAGATCGGGTGCCGGTGTCGGTCGAGGGGGTCCACGCGCTCGGGACCGTCTCCGAGGTGGTGCCTGTCGTAGATCCGGCCAGCCGCACCTTCACCGTCAAGCTTGACCTTTCCACCGGTGCGCTTCGCTCCGGCAGTTACGGCAAGGCGTTTTTCAAGACAGGTTCCCGGCAGGGAGTAGCCGTCCCTGCCCAAGCCGTGGTGGAGCGGGGCTCGCTCACCTCCGTGTGGGCGGTATCCCCGGAAGGGATAGCGAGGCTCAGGCTGATCCGGCTGGGGAGGAACCTGGAGGGCCGGGTCGAGGTGATCTCCGGGCTTGCCGCCGGCGAAAAGGTGGTCACCCAGGGGATGGAGCGCATGGTAGACGGCGCGCGGGTGCAGTGATTCGGGAGTTGTCGCCCCTGCTCGCAACGAAGGCTTGTTGTTAACCACTGGAGAAACAGATGAATAACTTGGGCTTCGCGGGGAAGATCGCCCGCGCCTTCATAGACTCCAAGCTGACGCCGCTCATCGTGGCCGCCTCGCTGCTGCTGGGGCTCTACTCGATCGTCGCCACGCCGCGCGAGGAGGAACCGCAGATCGTGGTTCCCATGGTGGACATCTACTTCCCCATGCCGGGCTCCTCGCCCAAGGAGGTGGAGGAGCGCCTGATCAACACCTTCGAGAAGAAGATCTGGGAGATCAAGGGGGTCGAGTACCTCTACTCGGTGAGCAAGCCGGGCATGGGGATGATCACGGTCCGCTTCCTGGTGGGCGAGGATATGGAGAACTCGCTCGTCAAGCTCTACAACAAGGTGATGAGTAACCGCAACTTCCTCCCCCCCGGCGCCGCGGAGCCGCTCGTGGTCTCGAAATCGATCGACGACGTCCCCATCCTCTCCCTTACCCTCTGGTCGGACCGCTACGACCACCATGCCTTGAGAAGGGTGGCGAGGGAACTCTGCGACGACCTGCAGAAGGTGGACAACGTCGCCAACTCGGAAATCCGCGGGGGAGTCTCGCGCGAATTGAAGGTGAGCCTGGACGCCGCCCGGCTCTCGTCCTACGCCCTCATGCCTGTCGCGGTCATGGGCGCCCTGGAGCGGGGGAACGTTGCCCAGCGCGCAGGCGCCGTCTCCTCCGGAAACCGCGACTACAAACTCGACGCGGGAAGCTTCATCTCGACCCCGGAGGACGCCCGCAGGCTGGTGGTGAGCGTGAAGGACGGCCGCCCGGTCTACCTCTCGGACGTGGCGACGGTGACCGACGACGTACAGGAGCCGAAGGATTACGTCTTCTTCGGCCTGGGCCCGGCGGCTGCACATAAGGGGCTCAAGGGGGGAGCGGCGGATTACCCGGCGGTGACCATATCGATCGCCAAAAGGAAGGGGGCCAACGCCACCTGGGTAGCCGAGGACCTTTTGAAACGGGTCGAGTTCCAAAAGGGTAAGATCATCCCCTCCGAGATGCAGGTCACGGTGACCAGGAACTACGGCGAGACGGCAAAGGACAAGAACAACGAACTTCTCTTCCACATGTTCCTCGCGGCCATCTCGGTCACCATCCTCATCGCCGTCTTCATGGGTTGGCGTGCGGGCGCCGTCGCGGCCATCGCCATTCCGGTGACCCTCGCCCTCACCATGTTCATCTTCAACCGGATCGGCTACACGCTGAACCGGATCACCCTCTTCGCCCTCATCTTCTCCATCGGGATCCTGGTGGACGACGCCATCGTGGTGGTGGAAAACATCCACCGCTACTTCACGACGACGAGACTCAAGCCGCTGGAGGCGGCGGTGCGGGCGGTGGACGAGATCGGCAACCCGACCATGCTTGCTACCCTGGCCGTAATCGCTTCCATCCTCCCCATGGGGTTCGTGGGTGGGCTCATGGGGCCGTACATGCGCCCCATCCCGGTGGGGGCCTCCATGGCGATGGTCTTCTCGCTTTTGATCGCGCTCATCGTCACCCCCTATTTCGCCTACCGCTTCATGAAGGGTGAGTCCCACTACGGCAGCGAGGCGCCGCCCGACGAAAGCTGGATGACCCGCTTCTACCGGCGCCTCATGGGGAGGCTTCTGCACGACAAGAAGGTCCGCTATGGTTTCCTGACCACGGTGGTGCTCCTGCTGCTCCTCTCCTTTTCGCTGATCTACTTCAAGGCGGTGACGGTCAAGATGCTCCCCTTCGACAACAAGAGCGAGCTGCAGCTGATCGTGGACGCGCCGGAGGGGACCACGCTGGAGGAGAACGCCCGCATGGTGGCGGAACTGGGTGAGACGCTCAGAAAGGTCCCCGAGGTGACCGACTTCCAGAGCTACGTCGGGACCAACTCCCCCTTCAACTTCAACGGCCTCGTGCGCCACTACTACCTGCGCAAAGGGCCGAGCGTCGCCGAGATCCAGGTGAACCTGGTAGGAAAGGACGAGCGAAAGGGGCAGTCGCACGACATAGCCAGAAGGATCCGCCCCGCGCTCAAGGCGATCACGGACCGCTACGGCGCGCGCATCAAGGTGGCCGAGATCCCCCCCGGGCCGCCGGTCATCTCCACCCTGGTGGCGGAGGTCTACGGCCCCGACCAGCAGAGCCGGGTGGAGATCGCCAAAAAGATCAAGGGGATCTTCGCCTCTACCCCGGGTGTCGTCGACGTGGACTGGTACCAGGAGGACGACCAGCCGAACCTGCGCTTCGAGGTTGACCGCGAGAAGGCCGCTCTCTCCGGGGTCGACGCGGCCCAGGTGGTGCAGACCCTGAAGATGGCGGTAGGGGGGACGGACGTGGGGATCATGCACGCCCCGCAGGAAAAGGAACCGGTGCACATAAACCTGAGGCTGCCGCTTGCTTCCAGAAGCGACATAGCCTCGCTTTCCTCCATCTACCTCGCAGGGACGAAGGGTAACGTCCCGCTCTCCGAGCTGGTGCGCGTGGTGAAGGGGGTGGAGGAAAAATCGCTCTACCGAAAGAACCTGAAGAGCGTGGTCTACGTCACCGGGGACGTCGCCGGGGTGATCGAGGCGCCGGTCTACGCCATCCTCAAGATGCAGAAGGATATCGACAACATACCGCTTCCCGGCGGCTACCGCATCGAGCAGCGCGCAGCAACGCAGCCCTGGAGCGAGGAGCGCCCCGGGATCAAGTGGGACGGCGAGTGGCACATAACCTACGAGGTCTTCCGCGATCTGGGAGTGGCGTTTGCGGCGGTCATGGTACTCATCTACGTCCTCGTCGTGGCCTGGTTCCGGGACTTCACCACGCCGCTCGTGATCATGGCACCCATCCCGCTCACCCTGATCGGCATCCTGCCGGGGCACGCCCTGATGGGAGCCTTCTTCACCGCCACCAGCATGATCGGTTTCATCGCGCTCGCCGGGATCATCGTCAGGAATTCCATCATCCTCATCGATTTCGCCGAATTGCGTCGCCGTGAGGGAATGGCGCTCGACGAGGCCATCATAGACGCCGGGGCGATACGTTTCCGCCCCATGCTGCTGACGGCGGCGGCGGTCGTGGTGGGGAGTTTCGTGATACTTTTCGACCCGATCTTCCAGGGGCTGGCGCTCGCCATGATGTGCGGCGAGATCGCCTCCACCACCCTTTCCCGTATCACCATTCCCATCCTGTACTTCATGGTGGAGTCCTGGAAGGAGAAACACAAAAAAGGTGGCGAAGCGGGGAGCGAGGCGGAAAAAGAGGTCGAGGTTCAGGTTTAGGTTGAGAAGTGGGAGATATGTATATTAAGATGTAACGCTGGTGCAGCGAGGCGGACCGGGGTTTACCCTCCCGACCTTCACCTGTCGTAAAGGAGGCTTCTTGTTACAAAACGTTGCGGAACAATTTGATCAAACGGTGGCCGGCAAGGTCGCCACACAGGCCGAGGCGCTCTACCGCTCGGGGAAGATGCATTGCGCCGAGGCGGTGCTCGCGGCCGTGAAGAACGAGTTCGCCCCGGAAGCGGGGGACCTGGTTGTGCGGCTCGCCGCCGGGTTCGGCGGGGGCTCCGGCTCCGGCTGCATCTGCGGGGCCGTGGCGGGCGGCACCATGGCGCTGGGGCTCGTCCTGGACGCGGACCGGCGCAAGGCCTCCGAGCTGACCCGTGAGCTGCACCGCTGGTTCAAGGCCCAGTACCGCGTCACCTGCTGCAAGGTACTCTCGGCCAAAGGAAAGGAAGGGTGCCCCACCCTCACCGCCGAGGTGGCGGGAAAGGTGGCGCAACTGCTGCAGCAGGGTAGCTGCGCCTAGGCGCACGATAGGAGGAACGCCATGTACATCGACAGGCTTTTAAGGCTCATTGCCGGGAGCTTCACCCTCATCTCGCTGGCCCTGGCCCATTACCATGATCCCCGGTGGCTCTGGTTCACCGCCTTCATCGGGCTGAACCTCTTGCAGTCCGGATTCACCGAATGGTGCCCGATGATGACCATCCTGAAAAAGCTCGGGGTGCCGAAGCTACCGCCGCAGGCTTCGTCCAGGTGAGCTGCCGGATCAGGATTCTCTGCGACAACAGCGCCGGGCCGCTCTCCGGCACCCTCGGCGAGCACGGCTTCGCCGCCTTGGTGCAGCAGGGGGAAGAGTCGCTCCTCTTCGATACGGGCGCCGGGGAAACCCTGTTGCACAACGCCCAGCGCATGAACGTCGACCTTAAGAGCGTCGAGCAGGTAGTCCTCTCCCACGGGCATTACGACCACGCGGGAGGGCTCTGGCCGCTCCTGCAGGCGGCCGGCCCCAAAAAGGTGCTGGCGCATCCCGACGTCTTCTCCAGGCGCTACGTGTTCCGCGAGGGGGCGACCCGCTCGGTCGGCATACCCTATTCAGAGGATTTCCTTGCCGGCCTGGGGGCCACCTTTTCCTACGGGGACGCCTTCAGGGAAATCCTTCCGGGGGTGTTCCTCACCGGGGAGGTGCCCAGACTTTCGAGCTTCGAGGAGGGGGACGCCGGCCTTTTCTGCGACTTAGCCGGCTGCCGGCGCGACACCGTCCCGGACGACCAGTCCCTGGTCATCGTGACGGAGAAGGGGCTTTTGCTCCTTCTGGGGTGCTGCCATGCCGGGGTGGTCAACACTATCGAGTTCGCCCGGGAGAAGACTGGGGTGGGGGAGGTCTACGGAGTGGTGGGAGGATGCCATCTCGCCTTCTCCTCCCAGTCCCAGATCGATGCCACCATCAAGGCCCTCAAGAAGTACAAGGTGAAGAAGGTCTCCCCCGGCCACTGCACCGGTTTCCACGCGGCGGCGCGGCTCGCCCGCGAATTCCCTGGCGGATTCAAGCCTCTGCAGGTAGGATACCTGCTCGAAGTCGAATAAATTAACAACGAAGGGGTTCATCGATTATGAGAGTCTTTGCCGTACTTTTTTCCCTGCTGCTTTTTGCCGTTGCCCCCTCCTTTGCCACCGGTGCGGTCAACGTCAGCTCCGCCCAGGCCCGTGCGCTCCTGGCGAAGAACGCCAAGATGGTGGTCCTGGACGTCCGCACCCCAGAGGAGTACCGGCAGGCACACCTGAAAGGATCGCTCCTGATACCGCTGGGGGACCTCGGCAGGAGGGTGCAGGAGATCCCGCGGGACCGGCCGGTGCTGGTGTACTGCGCCGTCGGTGCCCGCTCGCAGAGCGCAGCCAGCTTCCTTGCCTCGAAGGGGTACCGCGACGTTTACAACATGGCCGACGGCCTGGTGGGATGGTACAAAAACGGGCTCCCGCTGCAGACCGGCTCTTCCCGCTGACAAGCCGCCGGGGCGACCCGGCGGTCCTCTTTTTTCTTCCCCGCTACTTCTTCCCATTCCCCTGGAACCTCTCCACAATCTGGTAGAATTTTGCAGGCCTTTTTGGCTCAAGATATGCACACCTATTTCCGATAAGCCAAGGACGGTTTTAAGGTCCAGGCGGAGGTGCCATGCAGGTGGAACCTGAAAAAAACGCAGCCATGCTGCTGGAGCGGATCGACTGCGGCGTCGTGCATCTGGACGACACCGGCAAGGTGCGCCTCGTCAATAGCAAGGCAGAAGAGCTGCTCCACGTCCAGCGCGGCAAGGTGCAAGGGCGCAGGGTCGACATGCTCCCCTTGCGTACCCCGCTTTACCGTGTATTGAGCGAGGACTCGCTGGACGCCCCGGTGGAGATGAGCTTAGAAGGGACTGTGGTCCAGGTCCGCTCCTTTGTCCTGCCGGCCGAATGCGGCGGGGGGGAGCTGTACCAACTGCGCGACATAACTGCTGAAAGAAAAGAGAGGCGGCAGCGTGAGGAGTTCGTGGCCATGATGACCCACGACCTCAAGTCGCCGCTTACCGTGATCATGGGGTACATCCAGGCGCTTGTGGGGGAAAAGGCGAAGATCGACGCCTCTCTGCACCTGTTCCTCGGGGAGATGGACAAGAGTTCGGTGAAGATGCTCTCCATGATCGACGACGTGCTGGACGCCTACCGGCTGGAGGCGGGCCTTTTGCCGATCGACCGCTGCCGTTGCGACATCCGCCCCTTGCTGGAGGGTTGCAGCCGCGACGGCGAGCGCGAGGCGGCGGTGCACGGCTCCTGCTTCCAAAGCGAGCTCTGCGACGACATACCACCGCTGGAACTCGACTCGAAGCAGATCAGCCGGGTCTTCGCCAACCTGATCGGCAACGCTGTGAAATTCACCCCCAGGCGCGGCACCATTACCTTCAGCAGCGAGGTCCGGGACGGGTTTCTCCGGGTACAGGTCGCCGATACCGGCATAGGGATTCCGCCCGAGGAGTTGCCGCGGATCTTCAACAAGTATTTCCGGGCTCAGGGCGCGCACGGTTTCAAGGGGACGGGCCTCGGCCTCACCATCAGCAAGGCGATTGTGGAAGCCCATGGCGGCAGCATCGGCGTGGAGAGCACGGCCGGCAAGGGGAGCCGCTTCTCCGTCCTTTTGCCGCTGCGGGAGGAAAAGGAAGTCATTTAAGCGTTAAAGTTCAGGGCCAAGAAACCGATTAGCCTAGCATCGAGCCTAAAACAGCAGCGAAAAGACGCTGTTGCGACCGATACCACCTATCAGCCAAGGAGGAGCAAAACATGGGCAACGTATTAATAGTGGACGATTCCTCGACCATGAGAAAGATCATCTCCCGCAGCCTGCGCCAGGCCGGTCTTGCCGTGGACGACATCTACGAGGCGGGCGACGGCATCGAGGGGCTCGCCGCCATGGAAGGAAAGAGCATCGACCTCATCCTCTCCGACATCAACATGCCGAACATGGACGGCCTCGAGTTCATCAAGAGCGTCAGGGCCAAAGGGGTCAAGACCCCCATCGTGATGATCACCACCGAAGGGGGGGAGGACATACTCAAGGAAGCCATCACCAACGGCGCGAGCGACTCCATCAAGAAGCCCTTCACGCCCGATCAGCTCAACGAGAAGCTGGGAGGCTTGTTATGATGTCGCTGAACCAGGAAATCGCGCACGCGACACATCTGGAGGAGGCGGACCTGGCGGGCTACGTGATCAACGCCACCAAGGAGGTCTTCGACACCATGGTGATGATGGCGCTTGAGGACAGCTACCCCATCAAGGAGCCTGTCACCGCGTTCCACTGCTCGGTCACCGGGATGGTCGGCTTGGCCGGCACCTACACCGGCATCCTCTCCATCCACTGCCCGCGGAACTTCGCCCTGCGCATAACCTCCAACATGCTCGGCATGGACGTGGAGGAGGTGGGGGAGGACGTGAACGACGCCCTGGGCGAGATCGCCAACATGCTGGGGGGCTACGTGAAGCAGATACTCTCCAAGGGGGGGCTGGACATCAACCTCTCCATCCCGACCGTCATCTCGGGCGAGGATTATACGGTCAACTCGATGGCCGACAGCGACTGCGTCATCATCCCGTTCACCAACGAGGGTGACCGCTTCCTGGTCGGGCTGAAGCTGAGAAAGGAAATCTAGGCGGTAGGCGATGGCTGCATACGAAAAGCTACAATCCATGTTGGACGCCGCCATGAAGCAGGCCGGCGAGGAGAGCAGCATGCTCCTCGGCCAGAGCATGACGGTGGCAGCTTCCGACGTCTTGAACACGGACCGTAAGAGCTACCTGGGGGACGAGGACAACCCCATCTACGTGGTCGGGGTCGAGTCGCGCGAGGCCTATCCCGGGCGCTTCTACCTCCTCTTCTCGCTGGGCGACACCATCGTGATGAGCTCCATCCTGCTCGGCATCCCCGGGCCCAGGATCCAGGAGAAGCGCAGGCTAAGCATCCAGGAGCCGGACGACGTGGATGCCTTCGGGGAAATCGCCAACCAGATCATCGGCTCTTTCAATTCCGTGTTCCAGCCGAACCTCCCCGAGAAGGTGCACCTGAAGCTCCTCCCGCCGCAGAAGTACGTTCCCGGAACGGACGAACTGAGCGACGAAGCCCCCTTTCCCGACGGCGAGTACATGATGTACCGCGCCCCCCTGGAGATCGAGGGGCACGAGATGAGCATGCTGGACATCATGGTCCCGCACCCGCTGGCGAATCTCTTCGACCCGCAGCCCGAACAGCCGGCCGAGGAGGTGGCGGAGGAGGCGGCCGAAGAGGCGCCGGAGGATGAGGCCGTAGCCGACTCCATCCTGGTGCTGGGTGACGACGAGTCGCGCCACGAACTGGTGCTGGGGCTCGCCGGGACCGGCCTCAACCTCATCGACGCGCCGCTTGGCGCAGACCTCCCGGGGCTCTTCTCCCAGGGAGAGGTCAAGATCGCCTTCATCACCTTAAAGCACACCACGGACCGCGACCTCGCCATCTGCAAGAGGGTGGTCCCGATGGTGGACCGCAAAGGGGGCGCCGTGGTGCTCTGCGCGCCGGAGTGGACCCGCAGCTCGGTCCTCAAGGCGCTCAAGGCGGGGGTGAAAGGTGTCCTCATGCCCCCCTTCGATCCGCAGGAGCTGAACTCCAAGGTGGGGGAGATCCTGCACACCCCGTAGCCGAGTCAAAAAAACATCCCGGCCGGCAGTTTTTTTGACTGCCGGACCGCGCAGGACCCCCTCTTCCCCCGACCGGATCCGTATCGCAGTTAAAACCACTTTTATTCCAAACACTTAAGTTCCGGCTCGCAGGAGTGAGATAACGGCATGCCTTTTGCCTTGCTCCCCGCTATGACCTACACGTTGCGCACACCCCGCCCAGGGCTCGCCCTGCTGTTCCTGCTCGTTGTCGCCTGCGCGCTCCCCGGCCGCGCGGAGGCGCAGCAGGAGAACCGCCTGCGCCGTATCGCTGTCCGTCCCCACCAGGAATTCACCAGGATCAACCTCTATTTCCAGTCCCCCCCCGATTACACGCTCAGGCTCTCTCCGGGACGGGTCCGCCTCGAGGTGAGGGGGGCCGACGCCCCGAGCTTCAGGAAGCTGCGCGGCTACGCGGACGCCAGGCTCTCCGGCATCTTCACCGAGCTGCGAGCCGGCGTCCTGAGCCTCTCCATTCCGGTGCGCGAGTCGGAGCCGGGGGTACAGGCGGTTTCCTACGGCAACCCTTCGGTCCTCTCGCTCGACATCGGGCCTGGGGTGAAGCGGGCAGGAAGGGTCGACATTGCGCCGGGGCGCGAGCCGATCCTCGCCGGGACCGAGCAGTTCGTGCGCGCCTTCGAGTCGGACCCGGGAGGGGTCCCCTTCGCCCCCACCGACGCGAAGCTTTTGAAGGAGCTCTTCGCCCCCGAGGAGCTGGCGCTCTTCCAGCAGGGGGAGAGCCTCCTTTACGAGGAGCAGGCCGAGGCTGCTGCAGGGGTCTTCACCACCTTCCTGGGGAAGCCGCGGGGGGCGCGGGCGCTCGCCTTTTACCGGCTCGGGGAGGCGCAGTTAGGGCTTGGGCGCGTCAAGGAGGCGCTGGGCGCCTTCAAGCAGGGGGAGGCGGCCTGGCCGCAATACCTGGAGCAGGCAGCCGACATCCAGCAATCCTATGCCGATGCCCTCGCCCGAAGCGGCGACTTCGCCGCCGGGCGTCGAAAGCTCTTGCAGCTCATGGACCGCTACGTCGGCACCCCCTATCAGAGCGAGCTGATGAGCCGCCTGGCGGACCTGTCGCAGCGGCAGGGGAGAAAGCTTGCGGCGGCGGCTTTGTACCGAAGCGTCGTCGTGCACGCGCCGGGGAGCGCCGCTGCGGCGAGGGCGCGCCTGAAGCTTGCCGACCGGGAACTCTTCACCCTTTCCCGTGACCGCTACCGGGAACTTCTGGCAAAGTACCAGGGGATCTACCAGGCGCCGGGCGACTTCGACACGAGGGACGAGGCGCTCTTCAAGACGGCGCTTCTACTGGCCCTTTACGCCCCCCCCCGGGAGGCGCTGGAGGCCGCCATCAGCTACGACCGGCGCTACCCGCGCGGCATCTTCAGCACCATCGTCAAACAGATGCGCGAGGAGCTGCTGCTCCCCTCCTACCGTGAGCTCGCCGCGGCAGGAAAGGACGAGGCCCTGGTGCAGCTCGCGCGGGAGAACCGGGAGCATCTCGCCCGGTGCTTCAGCGACCCCGCCTTCCCCGAGAGGCTCTCCCAGGCCTTCGAACGGACCGGGAAGCTGACCCAGGAGATGGAGCTTTTCGGTTACCTGGACGAGAAGAACTGGGCCGCGGCGGGCGCCCCCTTCATGCTCTCCCGCGTGGTGGACGACGCCGCCACCTTAGGGAACCAAGCGCAGGCTGAGGAGGTGGGGCGCAGGTTCCTGCAGCGCTTCCCGGCCGACGCGCGCGCCGCGAGGGTCAAGGAGCAGCTGGGGCGGATCGCCTTCGAGAAGGGGGACCTGCCGGCGGCGGGTGCTGAGCTTCGCTTCCTCGCCGCCAAGGGAAGGGAGGCGCAGTTTCCCGACAGCGACTATTATCTCGGCAAGGCGCAGCTGGCCGCCGGCGACCACAGGGGCGCGGTGAGGAGCCTCGCCCGGTTCACCCAGAACGTGAGGGAGGACTCGCCGCTTCTTCCCGACGGCTACTTCACCCTGGCCGGTGCGCTTGCCGTCTGCAAGGATTACGACGGGGCGCTGGCGGCCTGCGAGGTCGGGGGTAGGGTCGCAGCCGGAGAGGGTGCCGCGCAGTTCAAGTACAAGGCCGGCGAACTCTACCTGCAGCAGGGGGAGGTGGCCAAGGCTCAAGCGAGCTGGGAGAAGGCGGCAGCTTCCGGGGGGACCTGGGGGAAACTCGCCGGCGAGGCGCTCAGTGACCTCAAGTGGCGCATGAAGATCTCCAAGGAGCTTCCCTGACTGTCAAAAAGATGACTTTGCGCCCCGCTGCGCGCTTAAACGCCCGATAACACACGGCTGTGACAATGGTACGGCTTTTGCTGTCAGAGCCTTGCCACAAGGAGGTAGCCATGCCGGTACAAGGAATTTTCGGAAATACGGTGGAACTTTTGGGCAAGACCCTGGATCTCAGGGCCAAGAGGCAGTCGGTGATCGCTTCCAACCTCGCCAACGTCGAGACCCCCGGTTACGCCCCGAGCGACCTCTCCTTCGAGGGGAGGCTCAAGGACGCGCTGAAGCAGGGGGCGACCCCGACAGCAACGCCGCACCCGAGGCACATCCTGCTCAAGGGGGCGTCGGTCTCCCTCGACCGGGTGCAGGGTGACCTGGTCCAGGTCACCGGGAGCAACATGGGCCCGGACGGCAACGGCGTGGAGATGGAAAGCGAGATGGGGCGCATGGCCGAGAACCAGATCATGTACAACGCCACCGTTCAGCTCCTCGCCAAGAAGTTCGAGGGGCTGAAACAGGCTATCAGGGGTACCTTATAATGGACTTTTTCACCTCGATGGACATCTCCGCCACGGCGCTCGCCGCCGAGCGCACCAGGATGAACCTCATCTCCAGCAACCTGGCCAACGTCAATTCGACCCGGACCGCGGAGGGTGGGCCGTACCGCCGCAAGGACGCCGTATTCACCGCCACGCCGCTCAAGGAAGGAGCCTCCTTCGGTGCCGCCCTCTCCAAGGCCGCCAGCGCCAGGAGCGTGCAGGTGACCCAGATCAAAGAGGACCAGCGTCCCCCGAGGCTGCAGTACGAGCCGGGACACCCCGACGCCGACCCGAACGGCTACGTCGCCTACCCCAACATCAACGTGGTGGAGGAGATGGCGGACATGATCACGGCCAGCCGCAGTTACGAAGCCAACATCACCGCGACCCAGGCGTCCAAGAGCATGGCCTTGAAGACGCTCGAGTTGATGCGCTAGACATTCAGGAGGCATTAGATGGAAATTTCCGCACTTACCAAGGTCAGCGGCCTCTCCGAGGCCTTTCTCGCCGCCGGGGCAACCGGCGCTGCGGGGGTACAGCAAAGCCCCACCGTCAGCTTCGGCAATTTCCTGGACGAGATGGTCGGAAAGGTGGGCGAGCTGCAAAAAACAGCGGACCAGTCGATCCAGGGGCTTGCCACCGGCGAGTCCAAGGGGCTGCACGAGGTGATGCTGGCGGTGGAGAAGGCGAGCATCTCCTTCCAGATGCTCACCCAGGTAAGGAACAAGGCGGTAGAGGCCTACCAGGAGATCATGAGGATGCCTGTCTAGAGGCAGATTGAGATTGAGATTAAGATTAAGATTGAGGAAAACCTTGGTTGGGCTGGTGCCTGAAAGGTTTTCTCTTAATCTCAATCTCAATCTTGATCTGTAGTTTTTGGAGACACCATGCCGGAAGGCCTTAAAAAACTGCTGGAACCTTTTCTCGCCCTCTCGACCGCCAAGCGGCTCGTGGTAGGCGGGGTGGCGCTCGCCTCCCTGCTCGGCTTCGCCGCGCTGATCGCCGTGGCCAACAAGACCGACTACCGTCCGCTGTTCGCCAACCTGACCCAGGAGGACGCCGGCGAGATCGTCAAAAAATTGAAGGAACAAAAGGTCCCGTACCAGATATCCCCGGACGGCAAGGCGATCCTCGTCCCCTCGGACAACGTCTACGACCTGCGGCTCTCTCTGGCCAGCGACGGGCTCCCCCAGGGGGGGGGCGTCGGCTTCGAGATCTTCGACCGGAAGAACTTCGGCATGACCGAGTTCGTGCAGAAGCTCAACTACCAGCGCGCGCTGCAGGGCGAGCTGGGGCGCACCATCGCCCAGATCGCCGGCGTGGAGTCGGCCCGGGTGCACCTGGCCCTGCCGGAGAAGGCGCTGTTCAAGGATCAGGAAAAGCCCGCCACCGCCTCCGTGGTGCTCAAGATGAAGTCGAACCGGCAGCTTAGGGAGGGGGAGGTGCAGGGGATCGTGCACCTGGTCGCCTCCTCCATCGAGGGGATGGACCCGGAGCAGGTGACCGTCCTGGATACCCGGGGCAAGGTCCTCTCCTCCCATTCCCCCAACGACCCGACCAGCAAGGTGGCCGGCGCCCGCCAGGACACCCAGCGCGCCTTCGAGAAGACGGAGGAGGAGAAGCTGCAGTCGCTTCTGGACCGCGTGGTAGGCTCGGGGAAATCCGTTGCGCGCGTCTCGGCGAGCTTCGACTTCAAGCAGGTCGAGAAGTACGAGGAGCGCTACGACCCGGAAAGCGCTGCGGTGAGAAGCGAGCAAAGAAGCGAGGAGAAGGGGGGGACCAGCAGCACCGCCAGCGGCGTCCCCGGCGTCCAGTCCAACATGGGGCGCGCCCAGGGTGCCGCGGGGGCCACCACCGGCGGCGGTTCCAAGACCGACGAGACGCTGAACTACGAGGTGAGCCGCTCCACCGCGAGGATCATCGAGCCGGTGGGGTCGCTCTCCAAGGTGTCGGTGGCCATCCTCGTGGACGGTAAGTACGAGCTCTCGCCGGGGGCCAAGCCGGGCGCCACCCCGAAGTACCAGCCGAGGAGCCCCGACGAGATGCAGAAGATCGAGTCGCTGGTGAAAAGCGCGGTCGGCTTCAACGCCGAACGCGGCGACCAGGTCACCGTGGCCAACATCCCCTTCCAGGAGACCGGGGACCAGGGTGGGGAGCAGACGGCCTGGTACGACGCACCGATCGTGCAGACGCTGATCAAAAACGGGCTGATCGGGCTCGCTTTCCTGGCGCTGCTCTTCTACGTGATCCGTCCGCTCATGAAGATGCTCAAGATCGAGAAAGCGGCCCACCACTTCCTCCCCATCCAGGACGACGCGGAGCAGCAGCAGATGCTCGAGATGCAGAAGGTCGAGCACGAGAAGATGAGAGTCACCCAGCTCGAGCTGGTCGAGAAGGTGAAGCAGGACCCCTACCAGGCAGCCCAGATCCTTCAGAACTGGCTAACGCGCAAGGACTAGATGAAAGCCATAAGAGAGGTGCCCGCATGACCGGAGCGGAGAAGTCCGCCATACTCCTTTTGTACCTGGGCCCCGAGGCGACCGCGAAGGTGTTCTCCCACATGGACGACGGGGACATCAAGAGGATCAGCCAGAGCATGTCCAAGCTCGGGCACGTGCCGCGCGAGGAGATCGCGCAGGTGGTGGCCGAATTCACCGATATCACCAACCCGGAAACCGGGTTCTTCTCGCAGGGGGAGGAGTTCGTCAAGAAGATCCTCGAGAAGGCGCTGGGGCCCTTGCGCGCCGAGACGCTTTTGCAGGAGATCCGCACCTCCGGCATCGGCGACATGGCGGACATCCTTTCCACCATGGACGCGCGCACCATCGCCAACTTCTTTTCCCAGGAGCATCCCCAGACCATCGCCGTGGTTCTTGCCAAGTTGAAACCCAAGCAGACCAGCGAGATCATAGCCCTCCTGCCGCAGGAGCTGCAGGCCGAGGTGGTGATCAGGATCGCCGAGGTGGACCAGGTCTCCCCGGAGATCCTGGCCGAGATCGACGAGGTGATCCGGGTCGAGCTCACCGCTTTGGGCGGGGTGCAGCGGTTCAAGGTCGGCGGCGTAGAGAAGGTGGTCGACATGTTTGCGCACCTGGACAGAAGCCGCGAAAAGAAGATCCTGGACAAGCTCGACACCATGAACCCGCCGCTGGCGGAGGTGATCAGGAAGCACCTGTTCACCTTCGAGGACATCTTCAAGCTGGACGACCGCGCCATCCAGTCCATCATGAGGGAGATATCCAACGACACGCTGACGCTCGCCATGAAGACCTCGGTGGACGAGGTGAAGGACAAGATCTTCCGCAACATCTCCAGCCGCGCCGCCGAGATGATCAAGGAGGACCTGGAGGTCATGGGGCCGGTGCGCCTCTCCGACGTGGAGAAGGCGCAGAGCGAGATCATCAAGATCGTCCGGAAGATGGAGGAGGAAGGGAAGGTGGTCATCGCGGGACGCGGGGCGGAAGATGTCCTCGTCTAAGATCATCAGAAGGGGTTGCGAATCGTCCCCGTTTCTCTTGGGACCGCTGGGCGCCCCCCTGGCGCCGGCCCCGGAGAAGGAGGAGTTCCGCGCGGTCCGGCTGGGAGCCCCGGAGCCCGAGCCCGAGCCCGAGCTGGAAGAGGAGCCGGAGCCCCCTCCCCCCTGCATCCCGGAGGAGGAGGCGGTGAGGCGCATCCAGCAGGCGCACGCCGAAGGTTTCAAGAAGGGGAGGCAGCAGGCCGAGGAGGATCTGGCCAAGGTCGGCGAGGCGCTGGCCCAGGGGCTTCTCTCCATCGGAACGCTCAGGGGGCAGTTATTGCGCGAGGCCGAGGAAGACCTCCTGAAGCTCTCGGTGCTGATCGCCCGCAAGGTGATGATGCGCGAGCTGACGCTCGACCCGGGGATGGTGATTGGGCTGGTGCAGGGGGCCCTGGAACTCGCCTCGGAAGAGGGGGAGATCCTGGTGCGGCTGAACCCCGAGGAGTACCAGGTGGTGGCCTACTCGCCGCAGTTCGAGGCGCTTTCCCGGGAAAGAAAGCGCATCACCCTGAGGGAAGATCCCATCCTCCCCCCCGCCGGCTGCATCGTGGAGACGGTGCGCGGCAACATCGAGGCCGGGATCGAGGCGCAACTGGAGGAGATCTTCCGCAGGCTCTGCGAGGAGCGCAACGCCCAGCGCGAGGTGGAACCTGGTGATTAATCTCTCGCGCTACATGCCGGTGGTCGAAGGGGCGAAGCCGGTGCGCTTCCACGGCAAGGTGACCCAGGTGGTGGGGCTCGTCATCGAGGGGTATTGCCCCGAGACCGCCGTCGGGAGCGTCTGCGAGGTCCATTCCGAGGGGCACGCCCCGATCCCCGCCGAGGTGGTCGGCTTCCGTGAGAACAAGACGCTCCTGATGCCTTTGGGCGAGCTGCGCGGGGTAGGGCTCGGTTCGGTGATCTCGGTCCGGCGCGAGAAGGCGGCGCTGGGTGTGGGACCGGCCCTTTTGGGGCGGGTGATCGACGGGCTGGGGCAGCCGATCGACGACAAGGGTCCCATAGAGGTCGCCGACGAATACCCCATCTACGCGCTCCCGGTGAACCCGATGAAAAGGCGTCCCATAAGGAAGCCGCTGAACCTGGGCATTCGCGCCATCAACGGGCTTTTGACCTGCGGCGAGGGGCAGAGGGTCGGGATCATGGCGGGCTCGGGCGTCGGCAAGTCGACCCTTTTGGGTATGATCGCCCGCTACACCGAGGCCGACGTCAACGTGATCGCCCTGATCGGCGAGCGCGGCAGGGAGCTCAGGGAATTCATCGAGAAGGACCTGCAAAAGGAGGGGTTGAGGAAATCGGTCGTGGTGGTGGCAACCAGCGACCAGCCCCCCCTGGTCCGCATGCGCGGGGCGTACATAGCGACCACCATAGCCGAGTACTTCCAGGCCCAGGGGAAGAAGGTGCTCCTGATGATGGACTCGGCTACCCGGTTCGCCATGGCGATGCGCGAGGTGGGGCTTGCCATCGGCGAGCCTCCCACCACCAAGGGGTACACCCCTTCAGTCTTTGCCGCGCTGCCGAGGCTTTTGGAGCGGACCGGCAACTTCCAGGGAGGGAGCATCACCGGCCTGTACACGGTTCTCGTCGAGGGGGACGACTTCAACGAGCCGATCTCCGACGCCATGAGGAGCATCCTGGACGGGCACATCATCCTGACCCGCGAGCTTGCGGCGCGCAACATCTACCCCCCGATCGACCTGATGAACAGCGCCAGCCGCGTCATGTCCGACGTAGCCACCAAGGAGCACAAGGCGCTCGCCGGGAGGTTCAAGGAGCTCCTGGCCACCTACCGGCAGGCCGAGGACATGATCAACATCGGCGCCTACAAGAGCGGGAGCAACCCGAAGATAGACTATGCCGTTGCCAAGATGGAGCAGATGATCGGCTATCTGAAGCAGGACGTGGGGGACGAGGTGAACTTCGAGGAATCGATAGCCGCCCTGGAGCGGATTTTCGAATGAATCGAGACCGGCTCGGCTCGAACCCTGCAGGAACAAGGTGGATTTAGCAAGATGTTTGGCAAGAAGGTGGGCTTGGTGTAAGGGGAGGGTTGGCCATGGCTGGACCGGAATTCAGGCTGGAACAGGTGCTCAAGTTCCGCAAGGAAGTCGAAAAGATGCACCAGCTGGAACTTGCGACGGCAAAGCAGCAGCACGAGACGGCGCGTGAAAGGCTCAGGAGCGAGAAGGCGCTCATGGAGCGGCTCGCGCAGGAATGCGCCCAGCGGCAGGCGGGGGGGATCGAGGCGAAGGACCTCCAGCTCTACGGCGACTTCACCAGGCGCAAGGCGCACGAGATCCAGCAGCTGAGGGAATCCCTGACCACGCTGGAGAAGGCGGTGCACGAGAAGCGGGAGGCGCTTTTGGTCGCCTCCAAGGAGAAGAAGGCGCTCGAGGTGTTCAAGGAGAAGAAGATGCGCGACCTGAGGATGGAGCAGCTCTACAAGGAGCGGGCTTTCCTGGACGAGATAGCGGTGCAGAGGGGGCAGAAGTGACGAAGGTGCTGCTCACGCTGGCGCTGGTTTTCCTGGCGCTGAACCTTTTCGGAGGGTTCCATATGGGCCCGGGGGCCGATGCGGCCGAGGTGAGAACGGTGCCGGCGAAGCCGCCCGCCAACGACGCCGCCGCCCTGGAGGCGAAGCGTCAGCAACTGGCCCAGAAGGAGGCGCAACTGCAGGCGAAGGAGGCGGCGCTGAAACAGCTTTCGGCGCAGCTGGACTCCCGGGTCAAGGAACTGAACCTGGCCAAGAAGGGGATCGAGGAGTCGCTGGTCGCCAAGAAGAAGCAGGACGACGAACGCTACAAGAAGATGATCAAGATCTACAAGGGGCTGAAGCCCCAGGACGCGGCGGACCTCCTGAACAAGCTGGACGACAAGATCGTGATCGAGATGCTGAACCTCATGGACCAGAAGACGGCGGTCAAGCTGATCCCGCTACTCACCCAGCCCAGGGTGCTGGAGTGGACCCGCCTGAACCTGCAATAGATCTAAAGCCGTCAGTCAGGGAAGAGGAGTCCGGGAACAACCGGTAAACCTGGTATGGGTGATTCGGAATCGGGCTCTTCGCTGGCCGACGGCTTGCAAGTATCGGTTTTCAGCGTGGGCGATGGAAAGCGCCCCGCTTATGTCGGAAAAAGAGGAGGTGAAAGAACCATGATGATAGCAAACGCAACATTGGCAACAGAAGCAGTACCGGCCGCCGCATCGGCGCCGGGATCGGGAACCGCCGCGACGGCGGGGGAAGGGGGCGGCCTCTTTCAGCAGCTGCTGCAGGGGATGCAACCGGCCGGCTCCGGGGAAAAGGGAGCTGCGGCCACGGCAGTTCCTGCCGCGCAGCCGGAAGACGGCGCCGCTAAAAAGGAGGTTGCGGAGCAGATGTACGCGGCAAACCTCGTCCTGCCCGAAACGGCGCAGGAAGGATCCGCCGCGAACCTGGCAGGGCAAAGGTCCGCGACCGGCGGTGCCAGGCTGCAGCTGGTGATGACCTGGCAGGCGCTGAAGAGCGGCCTGGCGGCGAAACCGGAACAGGGGGCGACCCCTGCCGGCGCGGAAACGGCTGCGTCAGAAGTGGCGACGGCAGGGAAGACGCTGCCGGAGTTGGAAACCGTCACTACGGACGGCGAAGGGGATGAAGAGGCGCCGGTGCAGGCGGCTTCGCCCACGCCGGCCGGGCAGGAAATGGCGGCAGCAGCAGTGGTGGCACAACCCGCCCCCAAGGCGGCAGCAGTGGAACCGGGCGCAGTACCGCGCGGGCTGGAAGTAGCCGCAGGAAAGGTGGAGGCCGCCCGGGAGCGTAGAGGTACCGAGGCTCAGGTCTCAGCGGGCGCCAACGCGCTCACTCAGCTGGATGGATTGCAGCAAAAGGCTCTCGAGCGGCAGGCGGTGGAGCGGCCTGAGGCGCAGATAGCCGCTGCACAGGAGGAAAAGGCGGTGCTCCCGGAAGCGGGTCAGCTGCAGCAGCCCGCCTCAATGAAGCTCGGCCAGAAGGCAGAGCAGGCGGAACTCCCGCAGGGGAAAGGGAGAGCCTTGACCGGCGCCACAGAAGCGGCGCAGCAGGCGAAAGCGCCTCAGCCTGATGGCGCTGCGCATCCTGAACTTTCGGCACAGGCGATGGCAACCCGGGCTCCCGAAGCCGGGACGACAGCGGCAGCGGGGTTCGTGGCAACGCAGTTCAAGGGTGCCGCCTCGGCCCCGGTAGGTGAACCGGCGCCGGATGCAACGCAGGAGCAACAGGCAACGACCGGCAGCAACCCCGGGACTGCCGAGGTGACGGCGCAGGCCGCCCCCAAGGCGAAGGTCCAGGGCGAGGTAATCCATCCGCAGCAGGGGGCAAACCCCGAGGCATCCCGCCCGGAGGCGGCCCAGACCGCCGAAAGGACGGCGGTTAGAAGGGATTTGCAGCACGGGGACGAGAAGCGCGTCCCGGTTCAGGGAGCCGAGAACGCCGGCCAACCGGCGGCGGCCGGTGCAGCCGTACAGGATCTCTCCGGCGCCAAGGGAGCCCCGGTCGTAACCGCGGCAATAACACCCGAGCAACTGCGCGGGGCCGAAGGGTCCCAGTTCAAGCAGCAGGGACACCAGCAGCAAGGGCAGGAGAGCCAGAACGCCCAGCTTCAAGGCGCCGCGGTAGGGGCGCAGGGGAGCACGGCGGAAACGGCGGCACCCGAATCCCACCAGACCGCCACCCGCAGCGCGCTGCATGAGCATATCCTTTCCCAGGTGAAGGAAGGTGTGGTGACCCATGACGGCAAAGGAAACGGCCAGATGAGCATCAGGCTCAACCCGGGGGAACTGGGCGAGCTGAAGATCCAGGTGCGCATGGAGGACAACCGGCTCAAGGTCGAAGTCCAGGCGGACAACCGCATGGTCAAGGACCTCTTGATGAGCAACCTGGACTCCCTGAAGGAGGCCCTTTCCGGCAAGGATCTCGCCATGGACGGGTTCAACGTCTCCACCGGCAGCGGCGGCTTCCAGCAGCCGCTTTACGAGGAGAGGGCGAACCAGCGGCAGCAATCCGCCTCCAGGTTCGCTCGGGGGGGAGGTTACGGCGCCCCGCAGGAGACCCAAGTCAATTATCTGACGGCGGAGGTCAACAACCTGCTGGACGTGAGATTCTGATCACAGGAGGCAAGAAAATGGTTACAGACGTAACATCTACCGCGACCACGGCAGCGGCGCAGGCGGAGATGAAAAAGTCGACCGGCATGAACAAGGACGACTTTCTCAAGCTCTTCGTGACCCAGCTGCAGAACCAGGACCCGCTCAACCCGCAGGACGGAACCCAGTTCATTTCGCAACTGGCCCAACTGACCCAGGTCGAGCAGGCCTACAACACCAACAGCAACCTGCAGAACATGCTGAACCAGGGGAGCAACTCGGCCACTTTAGCCGCCGTCACCCTGATCGGCAAGCAGGTGGAGGCACAGGGAAACCAGCTGGAACTGAAATCGGGGAGCCCGTCCACCATCCAGTACAAGCTGGACAGCGCGGCGGACCAGGTCACCGTAACGGTCGCCGATCAAAGCGGCAAGGTGGTGAGGACACTTTCCGGCGGCAGCAAGGGCGCCGGGGTTGGGAGCGTCGCCTGGGACGGCACCGACGATGCGGGGAATCAGCTGGCGGCGGGCGCCTACAGCTTCAGCGTATCCGCAAAGACCGCCTCCGGCAGTAACGTCACCGCCGCGGGGTTGGTTTCGGGCAAGGTGGACGGCGTGGACATGTCCGGCGCGAGCCCGGTGCTCTCCATCGGGGCGCTCAAGCTGAAGCTTACCGAGGTGACTTCCGTTAGCGGGGGAGCCTAGCCATGATCGACAACAGCATCCTGTTTCCACAACCGATCCAGGCTCCGGTCAAGCCCAGGCCAAACGTCAACCAGCCGGCCGGTAAAAGCGTCGGGAGCAGCACCCCTTTCGCCCAGGTACTGGACCAGAAACTGACCGGGCAGCCGGTCCGCCTCTCCCAGCACGCGCAGGAAAGGCTCAAGTCCCGCGGCATCACCCTCTCCGACAGCGACATGGAGCAGCTTAAGGGGGCGGTGGACAGCGTGGCGCAAAAGGGGGGGAAGGAATCCCTGATCATGATGGGGGACGCGGCGCTGGTGGTCAGCGTCAAAAACCGGACAGTGGTCACCGCAATGGACCGGCAGAGCATGAAAGGGAACGTTTTCACCAACATCGATTCGGCGGTTTTTTTCTAGAGACCGGGATCCAAACTGCAACGGGCTGGCCCTCCAGAAGGAAAGCCCAAGGGACGCCGACCGATTGACGCGTCCCGAAAACCAAGAACAGCCTGAGGAGGCAAAAAATGAGCGTAACTTCCGCACTTTATACCGGCGTCAGCGGCCTGCTTCAAAACGGCGAGGCCATGAACGTGATCGGCAACAACATCTCCAACGTCAACACCGTCGGCTACAAGGGTGCGCGCACCCTCTTCTCCGACATGCTTTCCCAGAACATCGGCAACGACTCCCAGATCGGCAAGGGGGTGCAGATGCAGGTGGTGCAGAACGTCTTCTCCCAGGGTTCCACCCAGACCTCCGAGAACGTCACCGACCTGGCCATCCAGGGGAACAGCTTCTTCGCCCTGAAGCCGCCGACCGCGGCCGCCCCGGTGGCAAGGCAAAGCGACGCCTTCCTCTCCCGCGCCGGCGCCTTCAAAACCGACAGCAACCTCTACCTGGTGAACCCGGACGGGTACCAGGTGCTCGATACCGCCGGCAACCCGATCCAGTTCCTCAACACCAAGGCCGCCCCCACCACCGACTTCGGCAAGGTCCTGAGCATCGACAACACCGGCCTGATCACCTACCTCGCCACCGACGGGATCACCCAGAACTACTACAGCACCTCCGGCGCGGCAGGGGTCGCCACCACCCCCGCCGCCGCACTCGCCGCGCAGAAGATCGCCGTGGTAACCGCTGCCGACACCTCAGGGCTGAAGAAGGTCGGCGGCTCGCTGTACCAGGCGACGACCGATGCCGGCGTCTCGACTGCGGCTTTCTCGCAGGCAGCCAACAAGCCCAACGGGGTCAGCGAGACCATCCTCTCCAACACCCTGGAGCAGAGTACCGTCGACCTCGCCAACGAGTTCGTCAAGATGATCACCACCCAGAGGGCCTACTCGGCCAACTCCAAGACCATCACCACCTCCGACCAGATGACCCAGGAAGTGCTGAACCTGATCCGTTAGCGGCGGATCCAGCAGGAACCGAAGGGGCGCGGCGCAAGCCGCGCCCCCCCACCTGGAGCTGCGCCGCCGGCGTTGTCGGAGCCCTGACGCGCTCCTCGCCTTCCCGCACCCCCTGTATCTTTACCCTTGTCACCACCTGCAGGCGTCCCGTGGCTTCCGGCCGCTCTGCGCCTTGTCGCGTCTGCTGCGCGCCCAAACCCTGCCTGCCGCGGCCCCGGGCCTTGGCTGCGCAGTTCCCGGTCAGGTTATTGGCAACTCTTTTGCCCGGTCAAAATGTTGACTCCCCGGGACTTCCCCCGCTTTCCCGCTGTTAATTCCACGCTGCTAATCCCCGTTGCAACCTTCCGTAAAATAAGGGGAGTTTTCGCCTGCGCCCCCTGGCGAAAACCATAGTCCCCCGGATTTATCCCCTTCCCGCCGCGATCTGGCACCGCCGTTGCAAAGGTGTTCATTCCGAATACACCAGCTTGAGCTGCTTTAAAAGGAGAACCGGGTATGGCCGAACAGGCGAAGGCGCAGGACGCCCCACCGAAGGACAACAAGAAGCTCTTCATCATCATCGGCGCCGTGGTGGCGGTACTCGCCATCGGGGGGGGAGCGGCTCTTTTCCTCGGCGGCAAGAAGGGTGAGAAGGCTCCGGAAGGCGCCAAGGTCGAGGCCAAGGCGGAAGGGGGAGGGCACGGCGCGCCCGCCAAGGAAGGAGAGGGCGCCGCAGCCGGCGCGACTATCTATCCGCTGGAACCGTTCATAGTCAACATCTACGACGGCGCTGAGCTGCGCTACCTGAAGGTAAAGGTCGAGTTCGAGATGGCCAACCCGCAGGTGAAGCCCGAGCTGGAGGCGAAAATGGCCCCGCTTCGGGATGCCATCCTCATTTTGCTCACCACCAAGACCATGCAGGAGATCCAGGACCTGCAGGGGAAAAACCAGCTGCGGGAACAGATCCTGGCGGCGGTCTCGAAGGTGGTGCCTCCCAGCAAGATAACCAAGGTTTACTTCACGGATTTCGTGGTGCAGTAAAAGGTATCCGCGATGGAAAAACTTCTCACCAAGGAAGAAATAGATGCCCTGGTCGCGGCCGTCTTCGACGGGACCCTGGTCCCGGAAAACGAGCTGGCCAAGGAGGGGCCGCAGGCCGAGCAGTTCGACCTGCTGGACATCGAGGCGCACCGCGCCATTCCGAACCTTGACATCGTCTACGACGGCTTCATCCGGTACAACAGGGTCACCATGTCCAACCGGCTGGGGCGGATGGTGGACATCAAGAAGGAGGAGGCGGTCCCCTACAAGTTCGGGGACTTCCTGAGCGTGCTCCCGAACCCCGTCTGCATGGCGATCTACAAGATGGACCCCCTGAAGGGGGCCGCCCTCATCGCCTTCGACGCCACCTTGGTCTTCACCATCGTGGACAGCATCCTCGGGGGGAGCGGGGTCCAGCCCCAGGGGATGAACCGGCTCTTCACCTCGATCGAGCTGAGGCTCGTGGAGAAGATCGTCAAGGATGCGCTGGCGGACCTGGAGAAGGCGTGGGCGCCGCTTTGCCCCGCCACCATGAACCTGCTCCGCCTGGAGATGAACCCGCGCCTGGTCAACATCGTCCCCCCCGAGTACCAGGTGGTGACCATGTCGATGAAGATCCAGATCGAAGAGACGGTGGGGAGCATGATCCTCGCCATCCCCTTCCTGACTATCGAGCCGATCCGCGACAAGCTGAAGCGTGGCGTCCAGATGGACATGATGGCTGTGGATCCGCTCTGGTCCTACCGGCTCTCCGAGGAGCTCATGGGTGCGCCCATGGACCTCTCGGTCGAGATGGGGGGGGCGACCATCTCGCTTTCGGACCTGCTGCACTTGACGCCGGGAGACACCATCATGCTGGAGGCAAGCGGCAAGGACGAACTGACGGTGAAGGTGGGCGGCACCAAGAAGTTCATGGGGATCGCCGGGGTAAGCGGCGGCAACAAGGCAGTACAGATAACCCGGGCCCTGACTGCAGGAGGTGAAGATTGAGCGAAAAACTCGCTTTGGAAGACGAGAAGGAAGTACCCCAGCCGAAGAATCTGGATTTCATCATGGATATACCGCTGCAGCTGACCGTGGAGCTTGGTAGAAGCAAGCTCCTGGTGCGCGACGTGCTGCAGTTGAACCAGGGGTCGGTGGTGGAGCTCACCAAGCTCGCCGGCGAACCGCTGGACGTCTTCGTGAATTCGAAGCTGGTGGCCCGGGGCGAGGCGGTGGTGGTGAACGACAAGTTCGGCATCCGGCTCCTCGACATCGTGAGCCCCAACGAGAGGGTGGACAAGGTGCTATGAGAAAGCTCCCGTTGTCGATTACAGCGGCGGTTTCCCTGTCGCCGGCCGCGGCGCTGGCGCAGCAGGGGGAGGCGGGCCCGGAGCTCATGGGGAGCCTCGCGCAGATGGTCGGGTCCCTGATCCTGGTGATCGGGATCATCCTCGTCCTCTACTACCTGGCCGGACGCCTGATGAAGGTGCCGCAGGGGGGAGGGGCGCGCTACATCCGGGTGGTCGAGACCAGGCACCTCGCGCCTAAGAAGTCGCTGATGCTGGTCGAGGTGGGGGGTGAGTACCTCCTTCTGAGCAACAGCGGCGAGGGGGTCAGCCTGATCAAGCAGGTGGAGATGCTGGAGGAGATAGAGGTGGTGGAAGAGCGGGGCTACGGCACGCTGATCCCGTTCCCTTTGAGAAACAAGCTGAAAAACATTCCAGGCGCGGGAGCGCGCGGGAAGATGCCTCTGGGGCAGTTAAAAAAAAGTGGTGACTTTGCGTGAGAAAGAAATTTATGGCGGGAGCGCTGCTCCTCGTGCTGGCAACCCTGGTAATGGCCGGTACCGCACTGGCTGAACCCCTCTCCTTACCCACGGTGAGCGTCGGGGTCGGCAAGGTCACGAAGCCTGCCGACGTCTCCGTGGTGCTGCAGATCTTCTTCCTGATGACGGTCATCTCGCTGGCCCCGAGCCTTCTGATGATGACCACCTCCTTCACCAGGATCGTCGTGGTGCTCTCGTTCCTCCGTTCGGCGCTGGGGACCCAGCAGGCCCCCTCCAACCAGATCGTGATCGGCCTTTCCCTGTTCCTTACCTTCTTCATCATGGCGCCGGTCTGGCAGCAGGTGAACGCCAACGCGCTGCAGCCTTACCGGGCCTCGCAGATAACCCAGGAGGAGGCGGTGAAAAGGGGGGTGGCCCCCTTGAGGAAGTTCATGCTTTCCCAGGTGCGCGAGAAGGACCTGGCGCTCTTCATCAACCTCTCCAAGCTTCCCAGGCCCAAAAACGCCGACGACATCCCGACCCTGACCCTGATCCCGGCCTACATGGTGAGCGAGCTGAAGACCGCCTTCCAGATCGGCTTTTTGATCTTCATCCCCTTCCTGGTGCTCGACATGGTGGTCGCGTCGGTCTTGATGTCCATGGGTATGATGATGCTGCCGCCGGTGATGATCTCCCTCCCCTTCAAGATCCTACTCTTCGTCCTGGTGGACGGCTGGGGTCTCGTCATCGGTTCCCTGGTGAAGAGCTTCGGGTGACCCTACCCGGTGCGCGCCTCCTGCCGGCTCTATCCAGGCGGCCGTCGACTTTGTCTTGGTCTTTGTCTTTTTCTCAATCTTAATCTCAATCTTTATCTGCTTTACTGGAGCTTAGTATGACCCCGGAAATGGTAGTCCAACTCGGCAGAAGAAGCTTCGAGGCGGTGATCCTCCTTTCGGCCCCGCTGCTCATCTGCGCCCTGGTGGTGGGCCTTCTCATCAGCATCTTCCAGGCGGTCACCTCGATCAACGAGGCGACCCTCGCCTTCGCCCCGAAGATCGTCGCCGTCATGGTGGCGATGGTGGTCTTCTTCCCCTGGATGATGATGTACATGAGCGACTTCACCCGCGAAATCTACGGCATGATCGCCAACATGAGGCATTAGCGCGTGTTCCAGAACCTGCCCCTGACATCGCTCGCCGACCTGATCCCGCTGGCCCTGGTCCTGGCGCGGGTGGCGGGGCTCTTCTCGGCGATCCCCATGTTCGGGGCGAGGCTCGTCCCCGCCCGGGTCAAAATGGGGCTCATCTTCGCCATGACCCTCCTCATCTTCCCCGTCATCAAACCCCATGCCGTGCCCAACGTCTCGGACGCGCTGGGGCTCATGCTCCTCGTGCTGCAGGAAACCCTGATCGGGCTCACCCTGGGGGCCGTTTCGCAGTTCATCTTCGCCGCGGTCGAGTTCTGCGGGCAGCTGGTCGGGACCCAGATGGGGATCAGCATGGCCGCCCAGTTCGACCCCGCCACCCAGAACAACGTCCCCACCATGGCGATCTTCCAGGGGGCGCTCGCCACCCTGCTTTTCCTCGCCTTCAACGTGCACGAGTACTTCATCCGCGGCATCGTGGACAGCTACCGGGTGGTCCCGCTCGGGGCCTGGCACGTAAGCGGCGGGCTCCTGAAGTTCCTGGTCGAGACCAGCACCGGTATCTTCATCATCGCCATCAAGCTCGCCGCCCCGGTGTCGGTGGCGCTCCTGGCCACCAGCGTCGCCCTCGGCATCGTCGCCCGCAGCTTCCCCGCCATGAACGTCTTCATGGTGAGCATGCCCCTCAACATCGGGATCGGCTTCGTCATCCTCGGCATCTCCCTTCCCGTCTTCGTGCGGGTGCTGCAGGGGAGTTTCGGGCAGGTGGTGGATCAGATGAGGACCCTCTTCAGGCTTTTGGCCTAGGAAAAGCCCATGGCAGACGAAGATAAACATTCAAAAACAGAGAAACCTACCAGTAAGAAGATAGAGGAGGCGAGGAACAAGAGCGGGGTCCCGCGCAGCCGCGAGATGACCTCCGCCGTGAGCCTGATCACCGCCATGGTTACCCTCTACGCCAGCTCCGGCCTCTTCCTGAGGACCATGAAGACCAGCATGCAGGAGATCTTCGGCGGCCTGGCGCGCCCCGAGCTCACCTATGCCGCGGTGCACACCCTGATGATCAAGGAGTTCGGCTACTTGGCCATCATGCTGGCCCCCTTTATCCTGGTGGGGATCGTTGTGGGGATAGCGGTGGAAGTGACCCAGGGGGGGGTGACGGTAAGCTCGGAGAAGATGAAGTGGGACCTGGGACGGCTGAACCCGATACAGGGGGTGGGGAGGCTTTTCAACAAGGACTCAGTTTTCGAGGTGGCGAAGTCGTTCCTGAAGATGGCGATCGTCGGCTACATGGCCTACAAGATCCTCACCGAGGAGATGGACGGGATCGTCTACCTCGTCGACCAGGACCTGATGGGGATCATGCAGTTCATCGGCCACATCTCCTTCAAGCTCGTGCTGCACACCTGCGGCGTGCTGATCGTGCTGGCGGTGCTGGATCTCGCCTTCGTGAAGTGGCGTTTCATGGAGAACCTGAAGATGACCAAGCAGGAGGTCAAGGACGAGCACAAGAACATGGAGGGGGACCCGGCCATAAAGGGGAAGATGAAGCAGAAGCAGTTCCAGATGGCCCGCCGCCGCATGAGGCAGATCATCCCCACCGCCGACGTGGTGGTCACCAACCCGACCCACTACGCGGTGGCGCTCAAGTACGACCGGCTCAAGATGGCGGCGCCGGTGGTGCTCTTCAAGGGGGTGGACCAGATGGCGCTGCAGATCAAGATCACGGCGCGGGAGAACAACGTCACCCTGGTGGAGAACCGCTTCCTGGCCCGCGAGCTCTACGCCCAGGTGGAGGAGGGGGACCAGATACCCGAGGCGCTCTTCGCCGCCGTCGCCGAGATCCTAGCCTACGTCTACAGCCTCAAAAAAAAGTGAGGCTCGCGCCCCACCTTTTCCGTTTCGCCTCTCCTTGAACCTTCCCGCTACCCCCAGAGTATCAGCCCCGGATCGTACACGGTCCCAAGCTCCGGGTGCCTGGGCATTACCCGCAGCATGAAGCCGTGCCGCCCGCAGAAGCGGCACTCCAGTTCCCCGCCGAAGTGCCCTGCCTTTTCCGGGTCTGCCGCCGGCGTAAGCGGCACGATCTCCCCCCCGATGATGGCGCCTCGGGAATCGAGCACCCCGAAATAGACCTCCACCGCGATCTCGGAAAGCGGGATCCGCCCCGGCGTGATCTGCACCGAGATGGGTAGCATCTCCCCCACCATCACCTCTTTCTGGATCTCGGCGTGGACCGCCACGATGGAAAGCTCCCCCCACATGCCGTGCAGCCGCTCCTTCCAGCGCGCCAGCTCCACCGCAAGCCTCAGGTCGTCGCGGTTCAGCCGCTCCCAGTGTTCGAAGGCGGGAAGGTAGCAGCGCCTTGCGTACTCCTGCACCATCCGGTCCGTGCTGAACACCGGGCAGAGCGTCTGCATCGAGCTCTTCATGAAGGCGGTCCAGCCGCGCGGGATGCCGTCGTTCCCCCGGTTGTAGAAAAGGGGGACGATCTCCTTCTCCAGAAGGTCGTAGATGGCGCGGCTCTCCACCTGGTTCTGGTAGGCCAGGTCGTCGTACACCTCGCCGCGCCCTATGGCCCAGCCGTTGTTCCCGCGGTACCCCTCGCACCACCAGCCGTCCAGGATGCTCAGGTTGAGGCCGCCGTTGAAGGCGACCTTCATCCCGCTGGTGCCGCTGGCCTCCAGGGGCCTGAGCGGCGTGTTGAGCCAGATGTCCACCCCCTGCACCAGGCGCCGGGCCACCGAGATGTCGTAATCCTCCAAAAAGACGATGCGGCGCCGGAACTCGGGCTGCTGCGACAGCTGCACGATCTGGCGGATCAGCTCCTTTCCCTGGTGGTCGGCGGGGTGCGCCTTCCCGGCGAATACGATCTGCACCGGCCGCTCGGGGTGGTTCAGTATCCTGAAGAGCCGCTCCTTGTCGTGCAACAGGAGCGTCCCCCGCTTGTAGGTGGCGAAGCGGCGCGCGAAGCCGATGGTGAGTATCTCCGGGTCCAGGACGTCGCCTGCCGCGTCGATCTCCTTGGCGGAGGCGTCGAGCTTCTCCAGCTGCGCCCTCAAGCTGCGGCGGGCGTAGTCGACCAGCTGCTCGGTGCCGCGCCGGTGCGTGCGCCAAAGCTCCGTGTCCGGGATGCGAGAGACCCTGCGCCAGAGCTGGTCGGCGCTTTGTTCCAGCCACCTGGTGCCGAGGAACCGGATCAACAGGCCGGTCATCTCCTCCGAGAGCCAGCTCTTCTGGTGCACCCCGTTGGTGACGTAGGTAAGCGGCAGCTGTTCCTCGGGGAGGTCAGGCCAGACGTCCGCCCACATCCTGCGCGACACCTCCCCGTGCAGTTCGCTCACCCCGTTTGAGTGGAGCGAGAGCTTCATGGCGAGCACCGCCATGCAGAAACTTTCGTTGCTCCTGCCGTGGTTCTGCATCCCCAGGGCCATGAACTGATCGCGGGAGAGCCCGAGGTTTCGGTAGTAATGGCCCATGTACTGGTCGAGGAGGTCGGGGGGGAAATGGTCGATCCCGGCCTCGACCGGCGTGTGGGTGGTGAAGACGTTGCCGCCTCTCACCGCCTCCATCGCCTCCCTGAAGGTGAGCTGGCGCTGCTCCATCAGGGAGCGGATCCGCTCCAGCGCCAGGAAGGCGGCGTGTCCCTCGTTCATGTGGCAGACGTTGGGCTCGGCCCCCAAAAGCCTCAGCGCCCGGATGCCGCCGATGCCGAGCAGGATCTCCTGCCTGATCCGCATCTCCTGATCGCCGCCGTAGAGCCTGGTGGTGATCTCACGGTCGGCGGGGGCATTCTCCTCCAGGTTCGTGTCCAGAAGGTAGAGGTTGACGCGGCCTACCTGCACTCGCCAGACCTGCACCCGCACGTTTCTCCCCGGGTACTCCAGCGAGAACGCCAGGGGCTTTCCGTCCCTGTCCTTCTCCTGGTGCAGCGGGAGGTTGTAGAAGTCGTTTTCCGGGTAGATTTCCTGCTGCCACCCTTCCAGGTTCAGGTACTGGCGGAAGTACCCCTGGCGGTACAAAAGCCCGACCCCGACCAGGGGAAGCCCCAAATCGCTGGCGGATTTGAGGTGGTCGCCCGCGAGGATGCCGAGCCCCCCGGAGTAGATGGGGAGCGACTCGTGCAGGCCGAATTCCATGGAGAAGTAGGCGATGCGGGCGCCGGAGTTGCCGTGCCGCTCGTACCAGGTGTGGGAGGAGAGGTATTCGGTAAGCCGTTCTGCTACCTGCGAGAGGTGGGACATGAACCCCTCGTCGGCCATCAGGCTCTCGAAGGTCGCCTGCTGCAGGCTTCCCAGCACCTCGAGGGGGTTGTGGCGCGTAAGGCGCCAGAGTTCGGGGTCCAGTCGTTTGAAAAGGCCGATGGCTTCGGGTTCCCAGCTCCACCAGAGGTTGTAGGCGATGCGCTGCAGCCCAGCAAGCTCCTTGGGAAGCGAGGGGACGACGGTAAATCTGTGCAGCGTTGAGCTCAGGTTCATACCGCGCTCCTGGCTACTTGAGGCTACTCCGGTTTGCCGATGCCGAATTTTTCCAACCGGTATTGCAGCGTCTTGTAGCTCATACCGAGTAGTGGTGCCGCTTTGGCGATGACCCAGTCGGTTCTCTGCATCGCCTTGACGATCAGGTCCCGTTCCAGGTTGTCGATGGATATCCCCTCGGCCGGGAAGTCGAAGGGGAGGCTCCCCGCGGGGGAGGCCTCGTGGTGCACCTCGGCCGGCAGGTCCTCGGGCTGGATGTACTCACTCTCGGCCATGAGCACGCCGCGCTCGATGACCGATTCCAGTTGCCGCACGTTGCCGGGCCAGTTGTAGTCGAGCAGGATCTTCAGCGCCGGTTTGGCGATCCCTTTCAGGGGAATGCCGCAGGAGGCGCTGTACTTCTTCAGGAAGAAGTCGGCCAGCGTCACGATGTCGTTGCCGCGCTCCCTCAGGGGAGGGAGGGGGATCCTGATCACGTTGAGCCGGTAGAAGAGGTCCTCGCGGAAGTTGCCGCGCCGGGTCTCCTGCTCCAGGTCCTTGTTGGTGGCGGAGATGATCCTGACGTCGACGGGGATGTTCACCTTCCCCCCGACCCTGCGGATCTCCTTCTCCTGTATGGCGCGCAAGAGCTTCGCCTGCATGGCGATGTTCATCTCGCCGATCTCGTCGAGGAAGACGGTCCCCCCCTCGGCTGCCTCGAAAAGGCCGATCTCCCGCGTCCCCGCGCCGGTGAAGGCCCCCTTCTCGTGCCCGAAGAGCTCGCTTTCCATCAGCGAGTCGGGAATCGCCGCGCAGTTGATGGCGAAAAAGGCCTTGTCCCTGCGGGGGCTCCCGTCGTGGATGGCGCGCGCCACCAGTTCCTTCCCCGTCCCCGACTCGCCGTAGATGAGGACCGTCGTGGAGGTGGGGGCTATCTTGTTGATGATCCGGACCACCTCGTGCATCTTCGGGTGCTCCCCGATCATGTTGGGAAGCCTTTTCGTCTCGGCGAGCTTCTTGTGCAGCGCCTTGTTTTCCTTCAAAAGCCCGATCCGCTCGAAGGCCCGCTGCACGGTGAGGATCAGGTCCTCGCGCTCCAGGGGCTTTTCGAGGTAGTCGAAAGCCCCCTTCTTCATCGCCTCCACGGCCGAGTCGATGGTGCCGTGGGCGGTCATCATCACCACGCACTGGGAGGGGTTGTCGGCCAGCACCCGCTCCATGAGCTCCATCCCTGAAATTCCCTGCATCTTGAGGTCGGTGAGGAGGAGGTCGAACTCTTCGTGCTGCAGTTGCTGCAGCGCCTCTTCACCGCCCGAGGCGGTCTGGATCTTGTACCCCATCTTGGTGAGTATGGCAGTGAGTATGTCCCGCTGCCCCTTCTCGTCGTCTACTATCAGGATGCTGCCGATCATTGCGACTCCTTGCTCCTTTTGCTCCCGTGCCCTGGGAGCGGGGCGGTGCTTTACGCCGTTGCCGCCGGGAGGGTGACCGAGAAGGTGGTCCCTTCCCCTTTCGTGCTTTGAACCGCGATGCTGCCGCCGTGCTCCCTCACGATCCGTTCGGTGATGGCGAGCCCGAGGCCGATCCCGGCCTCCTTGGTGGTGAAGTAGGGCTGAAACACCTTCTCCAGGTCCTGCGCCTCGATCCCCGTCCCCTCGTCGCTGAAGGTGAGGCGGAACTCGCCGGTTTCGGGGGCGATGCTCGCGCCGATGGTGAACTTTCCCCCTTCCGGCATCGCCTGGGTGCTGTTGCTGATGAAGTTGCACAGGCAGTTGCGCATCAGCTCCGGGTCCGCCAGCATCGGCGGCAGGTCCTCGGGTATCTCCCGCACCACTTCGATTCCCCTTTCGTCGAGCCGGTCTTTCATGAGTTGCATCGCCTTGTCCACAAGTTCAGGGTAGCTTACCCGCTGCAGGCGCAGCTTCAAGGGTCGGCCGTAATTCATGAAGTTGAGCACCATGTAGTTCGCCTTGCGCACCTCTTCCTTGATGTTGTTGGCGATCGACTCCAGATCCTGGGCCTTTTCGGGGCAGGAGGGGAGGAATTCGCTCTTCAGGTGGTCGATGGCGAGGCTTATGTAATTGAGCGGGTTCCTGATCTCGTGCGCGATCCCCGCGGCCAGCTGCCCCACCTTGGAGAGGTGCTCCGCCTCGTAGAGCCTCTTTTCGAGCAGTTCCTTTTCTTTTAGCTTCTCCACCATCTCGTTCAGGTTCTCGGCAAGCTCCCCGATCTCGTCGCCGCTCCCCCCCTGGAAGGTGACGCTCAGGTCCCCCCCGGAGACGTGCTTCACCCCTGTAGCCAGCCGGTGTATCGGCGAGGTGTAGCGGCGCGCCAGGAAGATGATCAGTATCATCCCCATCAGGAACACCATGGTGGTTGCAGCCAGGCGCCTGACGAAGTTGGCGTGCTGGATGTCGCGTATGTTGTCGAGAAGGAGGTTCACCTGCACGTAACCCAGCTGCTCGTCGCCCACGATGACCGGCACCACCAGGTCGTACGGCTTGAGCGATCCCCCGCCGCCGCCGCGGCGCGAGGCCCGCAGCCCCTTCTCCAGCTTTTTGATTTCGCGTTTTTTACCGACTTGGGCGGGATCCGAGGAGTTGATGATCTCCCCCTCGTTGTTGATGATGTTGATCTCGTTGACCCCTTTGCTCTTCGCCTGCTGGAGGTACTCGGTCAGGCGCGATGATTCGACCTCGGAGGTCAGGTCTTCCACGCTGAGCTGAATGGCCTTCGACACCACGGTGGAACTCTCCTGGATCTCCCCCACCAGGTCGTTCTGGCTGACCTGATTCAGGACGAAGAGCATCGCCGTCGCCACGATAAGCATGGTGAGCATGATCATCACCAGCTTGGTATTGAGTTTCATGAGATCCTTTCCGTATGAGTTTTCACTAAGCTCGGAAGTATACTGCGCTCACGCTAGCTGGGCAAGAGGAATGTCCTACACCGGCACGCCTGGATGAAAAACTTGGTTAATTCTCTTCCATTAGGGTTTGGTTGCTGTTAAGATGCCGTTCGGCAAGGCTTTGTCAGGGCCGGCAGCGGCGGGGGGAGGTGCGCTCATGAGTTACACGGTCGACAGGATTCCGGGCACCATCAAGATCGACCCGGACGCGGGTGGGCAGGAACGTCAGCGCAAGCGGGAACGGCCGGCGCGCCAACCGGACCGGATGGACAGCGTCAGCATCTCAGAAGAAGCGAGGCGGCGCAGTTCACTGGAAGATGGAGCGGACCGCGGGGACGGCGGGCCCGACTCCTGAAGCTAGCTGACGAACAGGGCCTTGTCATCCTGGAACGCCTTGTCGAAGGTCTCCAGTAGCTGCTGCACAGTCTCCGGGGCGATGTTCAGCAGCTGCGCCGGTTTCGAACTCGCCAGATCTATATCCTCCTCGGGTTCCCTGATCCCGATACCGAGCTTCAGGCAGAAAAGGTCGGCCAAAGCTGTGATGGCGGTAAGGTTCACTACGGTCGGATCCTCGAACTCGTCGAACTCCAGCGTGTGGTGGTATAGGATGGCGCTGGTGAGAACCTCCGGGAAGTTCCATTTCTTTATCACGTACGCTCCCACCTCGTCATGGCTGAAGGGATAGATGGTCCGTTCCGCCTGTCCGAAGGAGATCCCCTCGTTATAGCAGTGCTGCATCACTTCCTGGAATTTGTTGCGGTCCAGCGTATTCATGATGATCTTGCCGATATCGTGGAAGAGCCCGGCCAGGAACGCCTCCTCTTCGTTGGCGATGCGGGTGCGGTTGGCGATGATTCTGGCGGCGAGGCCTGCGGCGAAGGAGTGCTCCCAGAGCATCTTTTCGGTGAGCCCGTAAGGCTTGTAGACCTGCTTTACCGAGGCTGCGACCACGAGGCTTCTGAGCGTGCTGAACCCGAGGATGACGATGGCGCTGGAAAGGGTCTGAATCTGTCGGCGGCAGCCGTAAAAGGAGGAGTTGGAGATCTTGAGCACCCGCGCGGCCACGGCGGGGTCGGTCGAGACGATCTTCGCCAGCTCTTCCGCCGTCGCGTTTTCGCTCTCGATCAGTTGCATTACCTTTATGGCGACGATGGGAATGGTCGGCAGGTCCGCCGCGTTCATGATCGCTGTTTCGAGTTCTTTGTTCATGCCTGAGTTGTCCTCGCTTGGCCGGTTGCAGGTCAGGTTTCAAAATATACCAAAACGTTAGCGTAAGGCAAGCGGGGATTTAATGATTGAAAGGGGGGGCGCGGGGGGCTATACTGCGCTGAAAAATAAGGATAGGTCTTCTCATTGATCGTAAAGCAAACTGAGTTTATTAAAAGCGCCACTAAACCGGCCCACTACCCGGAGGGTAACCTCCCCGAGATCGCCTTTGCCGGGCGCTCCAACGTGGGGAAGTCGTCCCTGGTCAACGTGCTGGTGAACCGGAAGAACCTCGTCCGCACCAGTTCCACCCCCGGCCGCACGCAGCTGATCAACTTCTTCCAGGTGAACGACGATTTCATGCTGGTGGACCTGCCCGGTTACGGCTACGCCAAGGTTCCGCTGGCGGTCAAGAAAGAGTGGCGCCCCATGATGGAGACCTACCTCTCCAAACGCCGCAACCTGCGCGGGGTGGTGCTGATCCTCGACATCCGCAGGACCCCGACGGAAGAGGACCTGCAGATGCTCGCCTGGCTGCGCGCCTTCTCGGTCCCCCCGATCGTCGTGATCACCAAGTGCGACAAGGTGTCCAAGAACGAGCGCGCTCGGCAAAGCGCAGTCATCATGGAGAAGATGCAGCTCAAGAAGGAGGAGCTGAACTACTTCTCCGCCCTTTCCAAGGAAGGAAAGGACGCCGTATGGGCCCGCATCGACGCGCTGCTCTCCCCCGCGGCGGCGGAAACTACGGAAATTTCGGGCGATCCGGCGCCGTCCGCCCCGGTTAATGATTGACTTTCCCCGCCGGCTCTGATAGTAAACAGACCGCAATCGAATAAAGAACTATCCGGGTGCCCCGGGAGGGGTTAAAAGGGAAGAGGGTGCAAATCCCTCGCTGTCCCGCAACTGTGAACGGTTATGAAAGCCGCAACTACGCCACTGACAAGATCGGGAAGGCGCGGCGAGTAAGATGACCCGTGAGTCAGGAAACCTGCCAGGATGAAAGCTTGTCGCAACCTCCGTGGCAGAGGGGCTAAGCCGGAATCGCATCCAAAAGGACGATTTTTGACCCGCCTTCCGTCATCGGAAGGGGGGTTTTTTTATGTCCAAAGTGATTCTGGTGACCGGCGGGAGCCGCAGCGGCAAGAGCAGGTTCGCCGAGGGGCTCGCCCTTTCGTACCCGGCTTTGCGAGGCTATCTGGCGACCGCCGAGGCGGGGGACGCGGAGATGGCCGACCGCATCGCGCGGCACCAGGGGCGCCGCGGCGAGGAGTGGGAGACCCTGGAGGAGCCGCTGCAGGTGGAGGAGACCATCCGCGCCAACGACGGCCGCTACGGCGTCATCCTCCTCGACTGCGTGACACTCTGGCTCTCGAATCTCCTGTTTAGTTGCGACGGCGGGGCCGCAGAGGCGCTGTCGCGGGTGGAGCGTTTCACCGAGAGCTTCAAGGGCTTGCAGACCCCGCTCATCATCGTCACCAACGAAGTGGGGATGGGGATCGTGCCGGAGCATCCGCTCTCGCGGACCTTTCGCGACCTCTCCGGCGAGGCGAACGAACTGATCGCGGCGCGGGCGGACGAGGTGCATGTCTGCTTTGCGGGACTGCCGCTGAAACTGAAGGGGTAGAGCACACGAAACCATTTAGCAAGGAGAACATCTGAGAAAATCTGAGCATAAGCAACAGCCTGAGAGAATCAAAGTCTCACAGCTTGTTTCTCTCCGCTCCGTTGGTTTCTCAGATGTCTTCAGAATTTCTCCTTGCCAACGGTTTTAGAACAAAACTTTCACTGCAATGGAGGAAACCATGGAACTTCTGGAATCGACGCTGGCAAAAATCCAGCCGGTAGACGAGGCGCTTTTGACCAAGGCGCAGGCAAAGCTGGACAACAAGACCAAGCCGCCGGGGTCCCTCGGGCTCCTGGAGGAGATGGCGCGCCGCTTCGCCGCCATCACCGGCGACCTCTCCCCCAAAATGGGTAAGAAGGTCATCTTCACCTTTGCCGGCGACCACGGCATCGTGGAGGAGGGGGTCTCCCTCTACCCGAAGGAAGTGACCCCGCAGATGGTGCTCAACTTCCTGCGCGGCGGCGCGGGGGTCAACGTGCTCGCCCGCCACACAGGCGCCGAGGTGCGGGTGGTCGATGTCGGGGTCGATTACGATTTCGAGCCGACCGAGGGACTCATCATCAGGAAGATCGCCAAGGGGACCCGCAACTTTGCCAAGGGAAGCGCCATGACGCGCGAGGAGGCGGTGGCCGCGATCGAGGTGGGGATCGCGCTGGCGGACCGGGCCAAGGCAGAGGGTATCTCCATGGTCGGTACCGGCGAGATGGGGATCGGCAACACCAGCCCCTCCTCCGCCATCATCGCGGCCCTCGCCGGCTGCAGCGTGCGCGAGGTGACGCATCGCGGTACCGGCATCGGCGATCAGGCGCTGGAGCATAAGATCAAGGTGATCCAGGCCGGCCTCGACCTGAACCGCCCCAACCCGGAAGACCCCCTGGACGTGCTCTCCAAGGTGGGGGGGCTGGAGATCGCCGGCATCGCCGGGCTGGTCCTGGGTGCTGCCGCCAACCGGATCCCGGTCGTCGTGGACGGCTTCATCTCCACCGCGGGGGCGGTTATCGCCTGCGAGATGCACCCTAACGTCAGGGAGTACGTCTTCGCCGCCCACAACTCCGTCGAAATCGGCCACCAGATGATGCTGCAGCGGATCGGTGCCAAGCCGATACTCGACCTGCAGCTGCGCCTCGGCGAGGGGACCGGCGCCGCTTTGGCCATGGGGCTCATCGAGGCGGGCGTCAAGGTCCTCAACGAAATGGCGACCTTCGAAGAGGCCGGAGTGGCCTCCTCCTAGGAAGGATTACGATGAGACTCTTCCTGATCGCGTTCCAGTTCCTCACCATCCTCCCCCTGCCGTTCGCGGTGCGCTGCGAGGAGGAGGACCTGGGGCGTTCCATGGCCTTTTTCCCCTTGGTGGGGCTCGCCTTGGGGGCGCTCCTGGCGGGGGCGGATTACCTTCTTGCCCCGCTCCTCCCCAGAAGCGTCGGGGACCTGGTCTTGATCGCGCTCATGAGCGTGGCGACGGGGGCGCTGCATCTGGACGGGCTGTCCGACGTAGCCGACGGGCTCGCCGCGCGCGGCTCCCGGGAGCGCTTCCTGGAGATCATGAAGGATTCCCGGGTCGGGGCCGTCGGTGCTGTGGCGCTCGTGCTGGGGCTGGGGCTCAAGTACCAGGCGCTTCTGGCGGTGCCGCTTCAGTACAAGCGGGAGGCGCTCCTTCTCTTCCCGATGGCGGCGCGCTGCGCCCAGGTGCAGATGACGGTGGGGGCCAAGCGGGCGAGAAAGGACGGCCTGGGCTCCGCCTTCGTCGGAGGGGCCGGGCTCACCCAGCTCGTCGTCGCCTGCCTCTTGACCGTTGCCGCGGGGTATCTTCTCCTGGGCTTGACCGGCGTAATCTGCCTGCTCTTTCTCTTTCTCCTCACCTGGTGCGTGAAGCTCTGGTCGCACCAAAGGCTCGGCGGGGTGACCGGAGACGTGATCGGCTGCGCCAGCGAATTGAACGAGATCTTTTTCCTGCTGGTCCTCCTGGCCCTTTTGCGCCAGGGGTTAGCGGGAGCATAGGAGTCGCAGATGATGGAGAGAACCCGCCTGCACCTGATCCGCCACGGCGAGGTGGAACGCTCGCATTGCTACAACGGCCAGTACGACGTGCGCCTGACCGCGCGGGGAGAGGAGCAGTACCAGCTCTTGAAGCCGCGCTTCGATCCGGACCGGATCAGCGCCCTTTATACCAGCGACCTGGTCAGGACCGTCCGCGGCGGCGAGATTCTCGGCCCCTATCTCGGCGTGGAACCGGTGAAGGTGCCCCAGTTCAGGGAGCTCAACTGCGGGGAGTGGCAGGGGCTTTCCGTGACCGATATCCAGCGGGACCGCCCCGACGAATGGGCGGCGCGGCTTGCGGACCTGGAGCACTTCCGCGCGCCGGGAGGGGAGAGCCTTGGGGATCTGGCCGGCCGGGTGCTTCCCGCCCTGAAGGAAATCGTGGCGAGACACAGGGGGGAGGAGGTCTTGGTCGTGGCCCATGGGGGGGTGAACCGGGTCATCCTCATGGACGCCATCGGCGCGCCCCTTTCATCTTTTTTCGGCATCGACCAGCACTACTGCTGCATGAACCTGATCGACTACTACGCCGACGGCAACACCGTGGTGCAGATGGTGAACGGTTAAAGGGAGCGGCGTGCGATTGAAGCGGATCGTCATAGCGGCTCCTTCCAGCGGCTGCGGCAAGACCACCGTGACCTTGGGCGTCATGGCGGCCCTTAAAAGGCGCGGCCTGAAGGTGGCCCCCTTCAAGGTGGGTCCGGACTTCATCGACCCCGGCTATCACCGGCTGGCGACCGGAGTCCCCTCCGTGAACCTTGACGGCTGGATCTGCGCTCCCCGCTTCCTGAGGGAGAGCTTCCTCTACCATGCGGCCTGTGCGGATATCGCGGTCGTCGAGGGGGCGATGGGACTCTTCGACGGTATCGACGGGCTCTCCGAAGCGGGGAGCAGCGCGCAGGTCGCCAAGGAGTTGGCCGCACCGGTGGTCCTCGTGGTTGATGCCCGCAGCCAGGCGAGAAGCGCCGCCGCGCTGGTGCACGGTTTTGCCTGCTTCGATCCGGCGCTGCACGTGGCAGGGGTCATCTTCAACAACGTCGCCAGCGCGAACCATGAGCGCATCCTGCGGGAGGCGCTCGGCGCTGCGCTGCCGGGCGTGCAGGTGATCGGCTGCCTTCCCAGGGACCCCGCCCTCGCCATCCCGTCGCGCCACCTGGGACTGGTGACGGCGGAGGACAACCCGCTGTCTGACTCCTTCCTGGACCACCTGGTCGAGGTCGTGGAAGAGCACCTTTACCTCGACGCGCTCCTCGACCTGGAGCATGGCGAGCTGCCGGATGATCCCGCGCCGGCCGCCGCCAACGCTGCAGCCAGCCTGGAACGGGTGAGGATCGCGGTGGCGCGGGACGCCGCCTTCTGCTTCGCCTATGAGGACAACCTGCGGCTCCTGGAGCAAAGCGGGGCCGAGCTCTGCTACTTCTCCCCCCTTGCCGACAGCTCGTTGCCGGAAGCTGTCGGCGGCATTTACCTCCCAGGCGGCTACCCAGAGCTCTTCGCGGCGGAGCTTGCCGCCAACGAGTCGATGAAGGAGCAGATCCGCGCGGCGGTGGAGGGGGGGATGCCCGTCTATGCCGAGTGCGGCGGTTTCATCTACCTGACCCAGGGCGTGGCCGGGGAAGGGGAAAGCCACGGTTTTGCCGGCATCTTCCCGGTGCAGACCCGGATGCTGCCGCGCCGCAAGGCGCTGGGTTACCGCGAGGTGGAGCTGCTGGAGGATTGCGCGCTTGGCCGCAAAGGGAGCATCGCCCGCGGCCACGAGTTCCACTATTCAGAGATGCAGGAGATGCCCCCCCACGTGGAGCGCCTGTACCGGGTCACTCGCAAGGGAGTGGAGCTCGCGCCCGAAGGTTACCGCTGCAAAAACTGCCTCGCCTCGTACATACATCTACACTTCGGCAGCTCGCCAGACTTGGCTCCTCACTTCGTGGAACAGGGAAGGGCATACCGGAAAAGGAGCCTCACATGATGACACAGATAGAATCGGCGCGTGCCGGCATTACCACCCCGCAGATGGCACAGGTGGCTTTCGACGAAAATCTGACGCCGGAGTACGTCCGGGAGAAGGTGGCGCAGGGACAGATAGTGATTCCCTGGAACCATGCCAGAAAACCCAAGGTGGCGGGTATCGGCGCGGGTCTCAGGACCAAGGTGAATGCCTCCATCGGGACCTCGTCAGACATCATCGACTATGCGGCGGAGGTGAAGAAGGGGCTCGCGGCGCAGGAATCCGGGGCAGACACCCTGATGGAACTCTCTGTCGGAGGGGACCTGGACCGGGTGCGGCGCGAGGTGATTGCGGCGGTGGATCTCCCTGTCGGCAACGTCCCCCTCTACCAGGCCTTCTGCGAAGCCTCCAGGAAGTACGGCGACCCCAACAAGCTGGACGAGGAGATGCTCTTCGACATCATCGAAAGGCAGTGCGCCGACGGCATGGCCTTCATGGCGGTGCATTGCGGCATCAACCTCTACACCCTGGAGCGGCTGAGGAAGCAGGGGTACCGCTACGGCGGCCTGGTTTCCAAGGGTGGGGTGAGCATGGCGGCATGGATGATCGCCAACAACCGCGAAAATCCGCTCTACGAGAAGTTTGACCGCGTGGTGGAGATCCTGAAGCGCTACGACACCGTGCTGTCGCTGGGGAACGGCCTCAGGGCCGGCGCCATCCACGATTCGAGCGATCGGGCGCAGATCCAGGAACTGTTGATCAACTGCGAGCTGGCGGAACTCGGGCGCGACATGGGGTGCCAGATGCTGGTTGAGGGGCCGGGACACGTGCCTCTGGACGAGATCGAGGGGAACATCAAGCTGCAGAAGCGGATGAGCGGCGGCGCCCCCTACTACATGCTGGGGCCCATCGCCACCGACGTCGCCCCGGGCTTCGACCACATCACCGCGGCCATCGGCGCGGCGCAGTCCTCGCGCTATGGCGCCGACCTGATCTGCTACATCACCCCGGCCGAGCACCTGGCGCTTCCCAACGAAGAGGACGTCCGCATGGGGGTGAAGGCCGCCAAGATCGCGGCCTACATCGGCGACATGAACAAGTACCCCGAGAAGGGGAGGGAGCGGGACAAGGAGATGAGCAAGGCCAGGAGGGACCTGGACTGGCAGCGCCAGTTCGAGCTCGCCCTGTTCCCCGAGGACGCCGCCGCCATCAGGAAGAGCCGCGTTCCCGAAGACGAGCAGACCTGCACCATGTGCGGCGACTTTTGCGCCTCCCGCGGCGCCGGCAAGATCTTCGCCGGCGATCTCCGGGGTGACAAGATCTGATGTTTAGAGGAGCTTTGAAAAAGGGTGGGCCGGGGGGATGCGGCGTGATGACCCTCCTAGCGTTGTCGCTGCCGCTTCTCTCCGCCACCCCGGCCTTCGCCATGCATATCTCGGAAGGGATACTCCCCTTTCCCTGGGCCGCCTTCTGGTACCTGGCGCTCGCGCCCTTCGTCGCCCTCGGGGCGAGGCGCCTGAACTCGGTCTCGCGCGAGGACCTCTCCATCAAGCCGCTGGTGGGGCTTTTGGCGGCGGTGGTGTTCATCATCTCCTGCATGCCGATCCCTGTCCCGACCGCCGGGACCTGCTCGCATCCCTGCGGCACCGGGGTCGCGGCCATCCTGGTGGGGCCCTTGGTGAGCGTGCTCATCGCGGCGGTCTCGCTGCTGATCCAGGCGCTCTTCCTCGCTCACGGCGGGCTGTCGACGCTGGGGGCCAACACCTTCTCCATGGGGGTGGTGGGATCGCTGGCGGGGTGGCTTGCTTTCCGGGGGACCCGGCGCCTGGGGGGTAGCCTCGCCGTCTCCGGGTTCGTCGCCGGCATCCTGGCCGACTGGGCGACCTACGCCACGACCGCGCTCATCCTGTCCCTCGGCATCCGGGGCGAGGCGCCGTTTGCGCCGCTCTTCGTCAAGGTGGTGCTCGCCTTCCTCCCGACCCAGTTGCCGCTGGGGATATTGGAAGGGGTGATCACCGCCGGTATGGTGACGCTTTTGTACCGCAAACGCCCCGATCTCCTGGTGAAGATGCGGGTAATAACCGAGAAGGAGCTCCCGGTCCATGCCTGAGCGCAAACGAAAATGGAAGACACTGCTGATGCACCTGGTGCTGCTCCCGACGCTGTTGTTCGCTTTCTACTTCTTCACCCTGGCGCCCAAGTCCTGGGAAGGGGTGGACGAAGCGGTGGTGGAGAAGATCGCCAAGGAGCACGGACGCGAGGCCTCTGCTCCGCTGATCGATCCCGGCTCAGGGGACCTGCTCCTTTTCGGGTTCCTGGTGGCGGGAGCGGCTGGCGGCTTCGTCGCCGGCTACTATTGGCGCCAGTTGACGGAGAAGGATAAGTAAGATGGCGATGCACCACCTGAAGGCGCATAGCTGCGACGCCGCGCACCCGGTCACCCGCATCGACCCGAGGGTGAAGCTCCTCTGCGCCCTCGCGCTCCTGGTCATGGTGATCAGCTGCCGGGGCTTCGCCTTCCCCCTGTTGGTTTCGGTGCTTAGCCTCGCCCTCTGCCGTTCCCTCGGCAGCCCGTGGCGCCTCCTCGCCCTGCGCTTTTCCGAGCCGCTCTTCATCGCAGCCACCGTGATCCTGCTGAAGATGTTCTTTTCCGGTAGCGACCCTCTTTTCTCGTTCGGCGTCGCCGGGTACGAGCTGTCCGCCTACCGGGAGGGGCTGAGGGAAGGGGTGCTCATCGCCAGCCGCATCTTAGGCGGCGTCTCGCTCCTTGCCGTGGTGGGGTTTTCGACCCCCTTCACCGAGCTCATGGCCGCGCTCTCCTGGCTCAGGGTGCCCCAGGTCCTGGTCGACGTGGCCCTCTTCGCCTGGCGCTACCTGTTCCTGCTTCTGGAGGAGGCGCAGGTGGTCTACAACGCGCAGAAGAACCGTCTCGGTTACGTCGGCTACCGCCGCTCCCTCTCCTCGTTCGGGACCCTGGCCGGGGTGCTGGTGATCAAGGCCTTCGACAACAGCCAGAGCATCACCACCGCCATGGTGCAGCGCGGCTACGACGGCGACATGCCGGTGACGCTGCACCGGCCGCTGCGGCTCGCCGAGGTTGCCTCCGCCCTTCTCTTTCTCCTGGCGATGATCGCCCTCAGAAGCAGCGTGTAAAGGATCAAGCGTGGATATAAGAATCTCCGTCGACCTCCATAGCTACAAGTACCCCGATGGCACCGTTGCCCTCTCCGACATCCGTCTGGCAGTAAAGAAGGGGGAATTCACAGGCATCCTTGGCTCCAACGGCTCCGGCAAGACCACCCTCTTGAAGGTGATGGACGGGCTGATCAAGGGGTACCAGGGTGAGGTGCTCTTGGACGGCGACAACGTTTTGCGCCTGCATCCTCGTGACATCTACCGGAAGGTGGGGCTCGTGTTCCAGAACCCCGATGACCAGCTGTTCGCCAGCAACGTCTTCGAGGACACCGCCTTCGGTCCCCGCAACATGGGATGCGCCGAGGCCGAGGTGCGCAGGCGAGTGGAGCAGGCGCTCTCAAACGTGGACATGGCCGAGTTCGGCGCCAAGGGGATCCACAACCTGAGCTACGGCCAGAAGAAGAGGGTCTGCATCGCGGGCCTTCTCGCCATGGGGCACGAGATACTGCTCATGGACGAGCCGACCGCGGGGCTCGACCCGATGGGGGAGTACCGCATGATGGAGCTCCTGACCAAGCTCAACAAGGAGCAGGGGGTGACCATCGTCATGGCGACCCACAGTGTCGACCTGGTCCCCATCTTCCTGCACCAGCTCCACATCCTGAGCCGCGGAAAGCTGGTGCGCGGCGGCACCCCTGAAGAAGTCTTCACCGCGCCCGATGAGCTCGCCAACGTCAAGCTGCGCCTGCCGCACATAGCCGAGCTGATCTACAAGCTGAAGCACGACGAGGGTCTCCCCTTCGCGCGCATCCCGCTCACCATCGGCGAAGCCCGCAGGGAAATTGTGGAGGCCATGGGGAAATAGCCGCGAGGCAGATATCGGCAGCAAATATAGGGGACCGGCTCCGCCAGGTGCCTGTCCCCCTTTGCTATTTCGGTCCCGATGGCCTTGCGTTCGTCTACGGAACACCTGAATAGTTCCACTTTGGAACATTGCTGCTCCTTCAGGAGAGCCCTTTCCTCATCGCTTTCAAGAAGATTAAGCGGTTACGGCCCCATGCGTCGGCGGCACGGATGCTGCTATGCTGGTGAGGGGATATTACAATGAAGAGCAGGCGCAGCCGGTGGCTGGTTGTCGGGCTCAAGAGGAGTGACGAATGGGGACTTTGTTCATGGTGCTGGGAGCATTCTACGCGCTTGCACTTGCGGTTCAGGCGCTGTGCTACATGGGGAGCGTGAAAAAGCAGGCGGAAGTGAAGGCGCTGAAAACCCTGGGCGAGGTGGCTACACACGAATGCTGCCAGGCCTAACGCTTGGATAGAAAAACAAAAAGGCGGGGCGGTCTTTACTGGCCGCCCCGCTTCGTCGTTACCATGCCTCTTTTGTCTCCGGTTCTTACAGGTTCATCCGCGCTGATCCGCGCTTCCATCAGACTTGATCCGCGTGCAAAGCTTCTGACTTTCCAACCTGTTGCACCATCTCAGTACTTCTTTTCCATCACTTTCGCCCGTACCCTGCCTATCATCCCCGCCAGTGCCCCCATTTCGTCGAGCGTTTCCCCATCCACGAACTTGATGTGGCTCAGGTTGGCCGGCAGCTCGCCGAAGGTGGGATCGATGGGGACCCACGCTCCGCTGAGGTAGCTTTCCGCCCAGCTATGGTAGAGAAAGCCCTCCCCTTGGTAGACGATCCCGGATACGAACCGGGTCGGGATGCCGGCGGCGCGGGCCAGGGAAGCGTAGAGCCTTGCGTGGCTCTGGCAGTTGCCGTTGCGGCTTTTGAGTGTTTCCAGCGGAGACTGACTGTCGGTCACCGCCCCCTTGATCTCGCGGGCCACCCAGTCGGAAAGAAGCTTCGCCACCCGCGCCGGGACCTGCTCTGTTCCCCTTATTTCAGCTGCTTTCGCCTTGATCTCGGGGGCATCGCTCGGTATCCGATCCGCCGGTTCCCGGTCGGCTGCGGTCGGCGGCGCTTCGGCGGCAGGGGCGGGGTTTGGCAAGGTGACGAGGACACTGCCGTCGGGCTGGCGCACCAACTGCTGTCTTTTACCCTGCAAAAGCGGCTGCTGCGAAGGGATGCCCGTCATCTCCAGTACCAGCTTCTGCAGTTGGGCGGGGCGCTCGATGGAAGGGGTGACCCGGATCATGCTGAAATCCAGCACCAGGTCCGTCTTGCAGAGCGCGTCGCGCGCAAGTTCCGCACGGGCAGTCGCCTCGTCCTCGGCCTCGGTGACCACCAGGTCGTCGCGGACCGACTCCTTGAGCACGTTCCCTTTGGGGTCGACCCAGATATCGTTGTCGACCATGGGGTAGACGTCGTTCTTCAGATGGACCACCGGCCGCCCCGGCGGAAGCGTCTCCTCCCCGACGACCTCCACCTTGAGCTGCTTAACCTTCAGCGCTTCCACGTCCAAGATGGGGAGCTTGTAGCTTTTTCCTTTCTGCGCCCCCTGCATGAGCGGGTAAAGGTTCAGCGCGTGGGGGGGGTAGAGCGCCCCCTTCAACTTGAGGGTCCGCTCCTTCTTTCCGCTGCCCGACCGGGAAACGATCGCCACTCCCTTAGGCGTGACCTCGCCGGTTATGGTGACGGGGCTGCCGTCGATGCGGTTTTCCGCCGAGAACGATTGCAGCGCGAGGTCCCGGGCGACCAGGTAGGACTCCTTCGAAGTGGCCTCCCTGGAGAACCCCATCACCCGCATCTTCACGCTTCCCTCAGAATCGATGCGGTAGCCCGTATCGGTCCGGGTGATGGTGAGCCGGCTGAAGCCGACCCTCTCGTCACCGAGCTTGATGCTGAACCAGCGCTCCCCGAGCGGCAGTTCGGTCAGCTTGGGAAGGGGCGCAGCGAAAAGCTGGAGCGGCAGCAGCACCAGCAGCGAGGCGAAAATCAGCCGCAGTAGGTTTAATGGGAGAGTCATGGCTGGGTTCCTTGAAGGTCCGGCTCTTCGGCGATCTCCGGCCTCGCCGCGCTCGAGGTTTTAATTTACCTGATTAGCGCCAATCTTCCGCTAGACGTAACCATGTCTCTGATCGCCTGCCGGTACGGGCAGCAGCTGTTACAAGACGGGGCAACATCGCAGCCAGATCAAAGCGCCGGTTGAAACGATACTGATATTCGCCGAGATACCTGTGTGGGTACTTCGAGAAGTCGAAGGCATGGTAGGTCCCCACGATGGCATTCTTGAGGTTGCCGAGGATGGTGTTAACCCAGGTGAAACATTCCATCTTCTGGCTCTTCGTGGAGCCTTTTCTGATTATGTGCTTCTCGTGAGTGCAACCGGCTTCTGTTACAGCTGTAAAGCCCCATAATCCGTCTGAGACAACTGTTGTAG
>NZ_AUGE01000006.1 GCF_000426865.1 Citrifermentans bremense R1 | reverse complement strand
GCTATTGGTCGATCCCGGACTTTTTTTTAAGCCAGTCCAGTTCCATCTTCAACCGCCCGATCTCGGAGTAAAGCCGCTCCGGACTGGCCGCCGGATCATCGGGCTTCGGGCCGCGCTTAGTCTCGAAGATGCCTGGCGCCTGCGCGATGAGCTCTCGTTTCCACTCGCCCACCTGAGTCGGATGGACACCGAATTCCTGGGCGATTTCGTTCAGCGTCTTGACGCCGCGGATCGCTTCGAGAGCCACTTTCGTCTTGTACTGGCTGGTGAAACTTTTGCGCTTCCGTTCGCTCATTGCCTGCTCCTTTTATCGCAGGCGCCATCTTAAACTATTGTCCTGAAAATGGGGTCCACTATACCTCCGTGTCCTCTGTGGCGAAGATCTTAAGGTCTTAGGCCTTTAGGGTTTAAACCCTCTCGTACGGCTCGAACAGCCTCTTGAACTCGTCCAGCGCAAACCTGTCGGTCATCCCGGCTATGTAGTCGCAAATCACCCTCTCCCTTCCGTCACGTTCCATCTTCGCCTGGTGCTTCATGGGCAATAGCGTCGGGTGCTTGATGTACATCTCGAAAAGCTCGGCCAGATAACGCTCGGCCTTGACCCGCATCCGCTCTACCTTGTAATGCCGGTACAGGTTCTGGAACAAAAAGCGCTTCAACTGGGCGTTTTTTTCTGCCATGGCTGGACTGAAGGCGACGACCGGAAGGTTCACCCGCTTCAGGTCCTCCTGGGTCTCTATCTTGAGCGTCCGCAGATTCTCGGCCGTGGTGTTGACCAAATCCGTGATCAATACGCCGATCAGGGCGCTCACGGTCTGGCAGACGCCGCGGTCGATGTCGATACCGGGATACTTGGCGAGTATCTTCTCGTGTACCTCGCTCCAGAGCTCGACATTCTTCAGCTGGTTCAGATTGATGTAGCCGGACTTGAGCCCGTCGTCGATGTCGTGGTTGTTGTAGGCTATTTCGTCGGCGGAGTTGATGAGTTGCGCCTCGATGCTGGAAACGGTGCCGGGGAGAAACTCCTGGTAGATGGAGGCGGCAGGGGTGTCGTACTGCGAGGAGTGCTTTACTATCCCTTCGCGCACCTCCCAGGAAAGGTTCAGCCCGTTGAAGTGCGGGTGGCGCTCCTCGAGTTCGTCGACCACCCGAAGCGACTGCAGGTTGTGCTCGAAGCCGCCCGCCCCTTCCATGAGCCGGTTCAACACTTCTTCGCCGGTATGGCCGAAGGGGGTGTGCCCGAGGTCGTGGGCAAGCGCCAGGGTCTCGGTCAGTTCCTCGTTTAGCCCGAGTCTCCTGGCTATCCCCTTCCCTATTTGCGCCACTTCGAGGGAATGGGTGAGCCGGGTGCGGTAGTAATCCCCTTCGTGGTTGACGAAGACCTGGGTCTTGTACTCCAGGCGCCTGAAGGCGGCACAATGGATGATGCGGTCACGGTCCCGCTCGAAGGCGGGCCTGTTGTCCCGGAATTCCTCCTGGTACCTGCGCCCCTTGGAACCGGCGCTGGTCGCAGCGTACCCCGCCAGGTCGGCCCGCTCCATGGCATGCCCCTCTCTCATTCGCACCCCCTGCTCAAGTGAGCTAAAAGTCTGTAATTTATATACACGCTGGCAACAGTGTCAACAGCAAAGTTGATTGACGTGATGGAAGCATCGTGCTAATAGAGCTTCTGCGTTTTGTATTACTTTTAATCTATATGACTGCCCCATCCGAAAACAGAGACATAAGCTGCATCGATGAGGAAGGAGCATGTTCATTCATATGAAATACAGTAACCGGAAGTTCTTTGCATGCGTGTGATCGCGGGTGAGGCCCGAGGGCGCCAGCTCTTCGCCCCCAAGACCATGCGGGTACGCCCTACCTCGGACCGGGTCAAGGAGGCGCTCTTCAGCATACTATTAAGCCGGCTGGGCGACCTGGGCGGCATGAGGGTTTTGGACGTCTTCGCAGGGACCGGGAACCTCGGCATCGAAGCCTTGAGCCGCGGCGCCGATTGCGCCGTTTTCATCGACGCGCACCGGGAATCGGCAGAGGCGATCCGGAAAAACCTGGAGACCACCAGGTTCACGGAGAAGGGAAAGGTCGTGACGCAGGAAGCGGCGGCGGCGCTCAAGTGGCTCGCGCGCGGCGAGAAGCCTTTCCACTTGGTCTTTCTCGATCCACCCTACGGCGAGGGGCACACGGAGCGGGTGCTGGAGCTTCTCTCCTCCTCCCCCCTCATCGATGCAGGCTCGACCGTGGTCGCCGAGTTCGCGGCCAAAGAGGACATTCCCCGCAGTTTCGGCAGGCTAACGGAGATCGAGCGCCGCGTCTACGGCGACACCTCCCTCTCCTTTTTAACTATTTCGGACAGAGGTGAAACGTGCCCCTGAAGCTGGCTGTATATCCAGGCTCCTTCGACCCCGTAACCTACGGGCATCTCGACATCATCGACCGCGGCCTCAAGATCTTCGACGGCGTCATCGTGGCGGTGGCCCGCAACTCCGAGAAGAACGCGCTCTTCACCGTGCAGGAGAGAATCGAGCTTTTGGCCGAGATCCTGAAGGACCGCCCGGAGGCCAGGGTGGAGACCTTCGACGGCCTTTTGGTGGACTACGTGCGGCGCGTCGGCGCCTCCGTCGTCATACGCGGCCTGCGCGCCGTCTCCGACTTCGAGTTCGAGTTCCAGCTGGCCCAGATGAACCGCAACATCACCCGCGACGTGGAAACGTTGTTCATGATGACTTCCGTCCCTTACAGCTACCTCTCCTCTTCCATCGTCAAGGAGGTAAGCTGCCTGAACGGCCCGGTGGACAAGCTGGTCCCGCCGCTGGTGAAAAGCGCGCTGGACGCGAAATTCAGGGGCTGACCGGCATCGACCAGACGCTGCACCTTCTCGGAGGCCCAAGTGATCAGGAAAGAAATGACCATCAGCGAAATCCTCAGGCGTTACCCCGAAACCCTCCCGGTCTTCGAACGCCACCGCCTTGATTGCTACGACTGTCAGCTGGCGGATTTCGAGCAACTGGAGCACGGGGCGACGGTGCACAAGATCGACGTCGAATCCCTCTTGTGCGAGCTCAACAACAACATCAAGAAATAGCACCCCCACTTCCCTTTGATCCCGTCCGCTCGTGACGGGCAAGGCCGCCCCGCGCACGGACGGCCGCCGTTTCCCTGCGCCCCCCAATCTCCGGACCGAGGCAGTTTCACTTAGCCGCCGCTCGCCGAACTTCTTTTCGGCGAGACAGAACGCGGTCCGCTTTGCCGGCGCCAGGTAATGTAAACCTCGAAATAAACCACGGTCACAAAACGGCGCCCCGCCCGGCGACGCGCCCGGCGCAATGCGCGGATCCGCTCTTTACCGGCACTTTCACGACCCTGCCGTGGGCAATTAATTCTTGCTACCAAACAACAATTAAATTGACTTTTTATCAAAACTGAATAATTTTAGGATCAGTAAAACGGTGGATTACACCTAAACAGGAGTGAACAGAATGTCGTCAGAGTACAATATCGGGCCGAGGATCAAGAAGCTTCGTTTGGCAAGGAAGCTGACGCTTCAGGCTGTCGCCAACGAGACCGGTTTCTCCCCGGCGCTTATTTCTCAGATCGAAAACGACAACGTCTCCCCCCCCATCGCGACACTGTCGAAGATCGCCAAGTTCTTCGACGTGAAGCTGGCGCAGTTTTTCAGCGAGGACGAGGACAACCGCAGGTTCGAAGTGGTGCGCGCCGATCAGCGTACCATCGTGCCGCGGGTCATCTCGAAGGAAGGCACGCGCCAGGGGTACTTCTACGAATCCCTCTCCTTCTTCAAGCAGAACAAGAAGATGGACGCCTTCATGGTCACCCTCACCGAGAAGGCTCCGGAGGCCAACACCTACAGCCATGACGGCGAAGAGTTCATCTACGTTATGAACGGCACCGCCGACTTCATCCTGGAAGACCAGAAGATCACCCTTAACGAGGGGGATTCCCTCTATTTCGAATCGACCCTGGGTCACCGGCTCCTAAGCCACGACGGCAAGGAGGTCCGGGTGCTGGTAGTCGTGACCAAGTAGTTGCACCGGCAGCAGATACTTTAATGGCGCATAGCCGCGAATCTGATGAGTCAAAGGAGAAATGCATGAGCAAAAAATTGGGTGCCCTTGATTACCACTCAAGCGGCAGAAAAGGTAAGATCGAAGTCATCGCCACCAAGCCGTGCCAGACCGCAGCTGACCTGTCCCTCGCTTACTCTCCGGGAGTCGCGGAACCCTGCCTGGCCATCCAGGAGAACCCGGACGACGCTTACAAGTACACGGCGAAGGGGAACCTCGTGGCGGTCGTCTCCAACGGCACCGCGGTCCTGGGCCTTGGAAACCTGGGCGCGCTCGCCGGCAAGCCGGTCATGGAGGGGAAAGGTGTCCTCTTCAAGCGGTTCGCCGATATCGACGTCTTCGACATCGAGCTGAACACCGAGAACCCCGACGAGATCATCAAGGCCTGCCAGCTCCTGGAGCCGACCTTCGGCGGCATCAACCTGGAGGACATAAAGGCGCCCGAGTGCTTCTATATCGAGGAGCAGCTGAAGAAGACCATGAACATCCCGGTCTTCCACGACGACCAGCACGGCACCGCCATCATCTGCTCGGCGGCCCTTCTGAATGCCCTGATGCTGGTGCAAAAGAAGATCGAGGACATAAGGATCGTCGTCAACGGCGCCGGCGCCTCAGCCAACTCCTGCGCCAAGCTCGCCATCGCGCTCGGTGTGAAACCCAACAACATGATCATGTGCGACACCAAGGGGGTCATCTACAAGGGGCGCGTCGAGGGGATGAACCCCTACAAGGAACTCTTCGCAGCCGAAACCCACTTCCGCACCCTGGAAGAAGCGGCGGTAGGGGCCGACGTCCTTTTCGGCCTCTCGGCCAAGGGTGCCTTCACCCCGGAGATGGTCCGCTCCATGGCGCCGAACCCGATCATCTTCGCCATGGCGAACCCCGACCCGGAAATCACCCCGGAAGAGGCGCACGCGGTGCGCGGCGACGTGATCATCGCGACCGGCAGGAGCGACTATGCCAACCAGGTCAACAACGTCCTCGGCTTCCCCTTCATCTTCCGCGGCGCGCTCGACGTGCGCGCCACCGCCATCAACGAGGAGATGAAGCTCGCCGCGGTGCACGCCCTGGCGAAACTCGCGCGCGAGGAGGTGCCCGACTCCGTCAGCAAGGCCTACGGCAACGAGAAGTTCAGCTTCGGCCCGACCTACATCATCCCCAAACCCTTCGACCCGCGCGTGCTTTTGCACGTGGCCCCGGCGATCGCCCAGGCTGCCATGGACACGGGGGTCGCGCGCATGCCGATCGCCGACATGGGCAAGTACATCGAGCAGCTCGAGTCCTCGCAGGGCAAGTCCAAAGAGATCATGCGCATGATCATCAACAAGGCGAAGAGCGACCCGAAGAAGGTGGTCTTTTCCGAGGGTGAGGACGACAAGATCCTGCGCGCGGCCCAGGTGCTGGTCGAGGAGGGGATCGCCAAGCCGATCCTGATCGGAGACCAGAAGAAGATCAAGCAGAAGATGGACGATCTCAACCTGGACCTCGACGTGCCGATCATGGACCCGTCCGACTCCGAGCTCACCGAGGAGTACGCCGCGGAGCTCTACCGCTTAAGGCAGAGGAAAGGCCTCACCATTTCCGAGTGCCGCCGCATCATGCGCCGCAAGTCGCGGGCACATTTCGGCAACATGATGGTGCACATGGGGCACGCCGATGCTCTCCTGGGGGGGATCGACACCCACTACCCGGAAACCATCCGCCCCGCGCTGCAGGTCTTAGGCAAGCAGGGGGGGCTCTCCAGCGTGCACGGCCTCTACATGATGGTGTCCAAACAGAACGTCTACTTCCTGGCCGACACCACGGTGACCATCGATCCGACCGCGGAGGAGCTGGCCGAGACGGCCATTCTCGCCGCCGAGATGGTCCACAAGCTCGACATCGAGCCACGCGTCGCCATGCTCTCCTTCTCCAACTTCGGCTCGGTGGACCACCCGCAGACGCGCAAGGTCAAGCGCGCCGTCGAGATCGTCAAGGAGCGCGCCCCCAACCTGATAGTAGAGGGTGAAATGCAGGCCGACACTGCCGTGGTCCCCGATCTTCTGGACGGCTTCACCTTCTCGAAACTGAAGACCCCGGCCAACATCCTGATCTTCCCCGACCTCAACTCCGGGAACATCTGCTATAAGCTCTTGCACCACCTGGGCGGCGCCGAGGCGATAGGCCCGATCCTCATGGGGATGAACAAACCGGTGCACGTACTGCAGCGCGGCGACGACGTCAACGACATCGTCAACATGGCCGCCATCGCCGTGGTGGACGTACAGAACCTGTAGACGGAGCCCCCCTCCCCCGAAAAGGCTCTTCCGAGAGTTGCGGGGATAATCCCCCCCCCTCCCTTGACGGGAGGGGGGACCAAGAGAGACGTTTCCCGTATTTTCTCACGTAAACACAAGGGAGTGCAGTTTTGCTTGACTAATGTCCGGCTTCAGCTTAAAAGACTGCATCCTACAGTGAGTCAAATTAACTTTCGCCAACAAACGGTGCTAAATGACCCTGCTTGACAAAGTACTAACCAACAACGAGAAATTCGTGAAGCCGGGGGCCTTCCCCCCCCTGCCCAAGGACCCTAAGCGGCAACTTGCCATCTTCACCTGCATGGACACCCGTCTGGTCGACTTCCTGGAACCCGCGATGGGGATCAAGCGCGGCGACGCCAAAGTGATCAAGAATGCAGGCAATACGCTGGTCGACCCGAACGGTGGGGTGATCAGGAGCCTCGTGGCGGCGATATTCCTTCTGGGAGTCGAGGAGATCTTCGTCATAGGCCACAAGGACTGCGGCATGTCATCGGTCGACGCGGAAAAACTGAAGGCGAAGATGATAGCCCGCGGCGTCGACCCGTCGGCCATCGACAGCCTCGTTCCCGACCTGGGCCAATGGATGGGAGCCTTCGCCTGCCCCGAGGAGAACGTGGAGCGGGTCACCCAGATCATTCGCAACAGCCCGCTCATCCCCAGGGACGTGCCGGTCCACGGCCTCATCTTCTGCCCCAACGACGGGCACCTGGAGGTGATCGTCAGGGGGTACTGAGTGCCCCCCGCAAAGCAAAATTGAAGGGCCCGTGTCTTGATTCAGACACGGGCCCTTTTTTATAAAAGTGATTTTTTTGAACGCGGGACGCGAAGGGCCCGCAATGCGCGCGTAAAGAACACGCTACGCTTTGCTTCGTTTTGGCAACAATGCTATTAGATACGTTGACTAAGCTAGTTGCAAAGCATAAAGATTGACGGTGCCCGGCGCTCCGATAGGCCACGCGGCGCACGCTCATACCCAGGGGCGTTTAAATTCCGCGGTTCCGGCCTTGTCCCTACCCAAGACGAGGTGTCACCGTGGACAGTAGAAACCCGCAGTAAAAGCAGCCTTCTTTTCCTGTTATGGCCCGTGTTCTCGTACGGTGAACGAGAGCGCGGGCCGCTTTTTTTCAGCAGGAAGCACATCCCGTCGTTGCTCTGTCCAATCACTCCATTGATCCACCAGTTGTCTCGACACCTCGTATGCCTGTTGCTTTCCAGCTTGACATTGAACCCGCAGCTAAATAGATTGTCGGCGCTGGCAAACGGATATTCGACCGCTGCCGCTAAGACAGATAAACCGGACGAATCCGTCCACGACAACAGACTCAAAAGGAGATGCATATGAAAACGTACCGGCGGTTGACAATGGCGCTTGCCTTGGGCGCGGCTATTGCCATGGGGATGGCGGGGTGTCAAGGGGAAGCCAAGGTAGTCAACGTAAACGAGGTCGGCAGCAAGCCCGAAGCCTTCACCGGGGAGTTCACCCTTGCCGGGGTCATGGGCGGGGTTTCGCAGACAGACAAGACCATCATCGGCGTCATGGACCTGAAAGAACTGCAGTGCAAAACCGGCAACTGCGAGAAGCTCTTCATCCCGGTCAAGGTCGCGGGAGAGGCCCCGTCGTTGGGTGACGAGATCAGGGCGACCGGCGCGTTTCACAAGTACCCTCAAGGCTTTCTCTTCGAGGCGAAAAAGATCAAGGTGGTCAAAAAGCACAACCTGAAGAAGTAGCCAGCGGACGCTTCAACTTTACATGATCGCCTCCCCGAAAGCGGAGGCGGCCAGTTCCACGGCGATCTTTGCGGTGCGGTTGCCGTGGTCCAGGATCGGGTTTATCTCCACGATGTCCATGGAGCAAAGAAGCTTCGTATCGGCGATGATCTCCATCAGGAGCTGGGCCTCGCGGTAGGTGATCCCTCCCGGCGAGGTGGTGCCGACGCCGGGAACCTCCAGCGGGTCCAGGCCGTCGAGATCGAGGCTCAGGTGCAGGCGGGTCCTGTGGGCGAGCTTTCCCAGCGCCTCCCGCGCGATGGCGCCGATGCCCCGCTCGTCTATGTCCCTCATGGTGTAGACGTTGACTGAACTCTCCCGCAGCCTGACCTTCTCCTGCGGATCCAGCTCCCGCAGCCCGATCAGGACCACGTCGCTGCCGCTAAGCTTCGGCCCCGGCCTCCCCAGGTGCACCAGTTCCGAATGCCCTTCCCCCAAAAGCGCCGCCAATACCATCCCGTGAATGTTCCCGCTGGGGGAGGTCTCAGGCGTATTGAAGTCGCCGTGGGCGTCGACCCAGATCACCGCCGTCGGCTGTTCATGGGTCACGCCGCCTATGGAGCCAAGCGCCAGCGAATGGTCCCCCCCCATGAAGACGGGGATGCAACCTTGCGCCACCGCCGTGCGGCCTGCCTGATAAACCGTCTCGCAGACCTTCCCTATCGAGGGGAGGTAATGCTGCTGCCGCTCAACGGTCACCACGTCACGTACCGGCACCTCCAGGTTACCTATGTCCTCCACTTGATACCCCAGGCCGGTGAGGCGTGCCGACAGCCCCGCATAGCGCAGCGCCCCCGGGCCCAGGTCGACGCCGCGCTGCTCCTGCCCCAGGTCCAGCGGCACACCTATCATCCTGATACGGCTTTCCATCTTCCCCCCTGCCTTTCCCATTCAGATCATCCCTTGTGCTTCAGATGGTTCCAGAGGTTCACTACGAAATCCTGCGCGTTGGTCAAGAGCCCCACCGCCTGCGCCGAACCGCGGTTGGCCAGTTTGTCCACGCAGAACTCCGTCATGTCCACCACGTAAAAGTAGACCGGCCGCACCCTTCCGTCCTCCATTACCTTGTAGCTGGGAACCATGTTGCCGAAGGCGATGGAGTGCAGTTGCGTGGCCACGGCCAGCACCGTGGTAGCGCGCCGCGCGTGCACTCTCATGGCGTCCTGCGCCTGATAGGCATCGGCGATCACCTCGGGGAGCGGACCGTCGTCACGGATGGAGCCGGCGAGAACCAGGGGAACCCCCTTCCTGGCGCAGGCGTACATGATGCCGTCCGAAAGCCCCAGCCCTTCGATGGTCTGGGGGATCCCCCCTCGCAGGCGCACCTCGTTGATGATGTCCAGATGGTTGTAATGCCCCATCGGCATCACCGTCTGGGTGTAGATGTTCTGCCCGAGGCCGGTGCGAAAGCGCGCCGCCTCCAGGTCGTGGGTTGCAAGCGCGTTCCCCGCCAAAAGTGCGTGGCAGTAACCCGCCTCCACCAGCCCCTGCATCGCGTTGCGGCAGTCCATGTCGAAGGCTACCGCGGGCCCCAGGACCCAGACGATGTAGCCGTGATCCCGGTCGTGGCGCAGCACCTGGTACAACTCGTCGTAGGAGCGGGAAAAGGGAGTCTCGCGGGTGCCGCGGCTGCGAAAGGAGAACTTGTCGGCGAACGGTTCGGCCAGGTTCAGGAAGCCCCCTATGTGCAGGTAGATCCCCTCTTCGCCGTTTTCCGTCCTACCCACCACGACCGGGTCGCCGCGCCGCACGCGACGCGGCTCGACCACCTCCAGCCCCCTTCCCTTGAGTACGATCACGCAGTCCATGCGGCTTTGAGGCGCGAGGAGCCACTCCCCTCCCCCCAGATGCACGTATTCGGGATGGTTCGAGGTGGCGTGGTAGTTTTGCGGCAGCACGCCATCCCCGGGTGCCGGGATCGTGCGCGCCGCCGGGGCGTCGGCCAGCTTGGGCCGGCGGAAATCCGGCGCGGTGAAGTTCGGTATCACATCTGAAAGAGCCGCCATTGAAACCTCCTAGCCCCATGACAAAAGGGGCGGCAGGAGAAACTTTAACATGAGGGAGAAAGCTTACAACTGTTACAGGAAAGCCTCCGGCACAAGGTCAGACAATACTCATCTAAAGTTTCACAGCAGCCATCCGATACGTCTCTCTATCAGGTCCCGGGATACCCTCCGGGCCGGCCTCATGTTGATCGACATATAAAAAGGAGCCCGCGATGAACTTGTGGATGAACTTGAAGGTTAAGACGAAGTGCCTTTTCCTGGTAGCTATAGCAGTGATCACTTTGACAGTATTCGCGGCGACCAGCTTGCAGAAAATGAGCGTCATGGCTAACGACGAAAAGGACCTGAGCGAAGCGGTCACGCACGTGGGCCTTTTAAACGACATGAAGAACGAATTTCTGGCCATCAGGCTGGATCTGGTCTACATGCTGTCCCTCGAGGACGCGGCCAAGCTGCAGGAAAAGGTCGATGACCTGAACCTGCGCAAAAAGGCGATAGATGCGGGACTGGCCAAATTCCTGACCTACGAGTTGGACCCTAAAGAGAGAGAGCAGATCGGGCGGTTCAAGGAGGGATACCAGGCCTACCTGGTGCAGGGGGCGAAACTGCAGGAACTCGCCCTGGCTGCAGTGGGGAACCCGCAGGCGCGCAGCGAGACGACCGCCTTTGCCACCGGTTCGGTCGCCCCGCTTTACAAAAAACCGGCCGAAGCCGTCACCGAGCTGGTCTCCTTCAACGAAAAGTCGGCAGATCAGACCTACCGGCATGATGTCGCCGGCTACCGTTCCGCCGTGGTGGTGATGCTGGTCCTGGCAGGGGTTGCCACCCTGTTCATGGCGCTGATCGGCCTTTTGATCGCCAACTCCATCAGCAAGCCGCTACAGATGGTGTTCAACACCCTGGCCGAAGTCGCCGGGGGCGACCTGACCGCGCGCTCGGGAATCGAGACCAAGGACGAAATGGGGATGCTGGCCGCCGAGGTCAACGTGATGGCGGACAAGCTGAACGAGACCATGAACCGGGTCTCCCAGAACAGTGTGGAAGTGGCCGCTGCCGCCAACCAGTTGCACAGCACCTCCGACCAGATAGCTACCGGGGCCGAAGAGGTCGCGGCCCAGACCGGCACCGTCGCAACAGCCAGCGAAGAGATGGCCGCCACCTCGTCGGAAATTGCCCAGAGCTGCCACATGGCAGCAGAAGGGGGCAAGCAGGCGACGGCCCGGGCCAAAACCGGAACCGCGGTGGTCGAGCAGACGGTTTTGGTGATGAACCGTATCGCACAACAGGTGAAGTCGTCGGCTGCGACCGTAGCCGGCCTTGGCGAGCGGAGCGACCAGATCGGCGCCATCATCGGCACCATCGAGGACATCGCCGACCAGACTAACCTTTTGGCCTTGAACGCCGCCATCGAGGCCGCCCGCGCCGGCGAGCAGGGGCGCGGCTTCGCGGTAGTGGCCGACGAAGTGCGGGCCCTGGCCGAGCGCACCACCCGCGCCACCAGGGAGATCGGCGAGATGATCAAGTCGATCCAGAGCGAGACCAGGGAAGCGGTCGGCGCCATGGAGGAAGGTGTCCGCGAGGTGGAGAACGGCACCAGGGAAGCGGCGAAGTCGGGGGATTCGCTCCAGGAAATCCTGGAACAGATCAGCGAGGTGACCATGCAGGTAAACCAGATCGCGACCGCAGCCGAGGAGCAGACTGCCACCACCGGAGAGATCACCAACAACATCATGCAGATAACCGACGTGGTGCAGGATACCTCCAGGGGCGCCCACACCTGCGCCACCGCGGCAAGCCATCTTGCCGGCCTGGCCGACGACCTGCAGCGCCTGGTAGGGCAGTTCACGCTCAGGTAGGAAAGTAAAACGCATCGTAAATCCGCCCCCTCCTCCCACGAACACCCGGGAGGAGGGGTTTTTATTTTTCCCCAAAAGTTCCCCCTCCCGTCAAGGGAGGGGGAGAGCTTCCCTCTTCAGCTCCTTTTCCCTTAGGTTAAAGCCCCAGAAATCACTTTACAATTAACAACCCCTTCTATATATTTCATGAGTTAACCTCCGCGAGCTAAAGGACAATATGGTAATCGAGCATATCCGCAACTTTTCCATCATCGCCCACATCGACCATGGCAAATCCACTCTGGCAGACCGCCTACTCGAATTCACCGGAACCGTTTCGGCCCGGGAAAAGCAGGACCAGTTCCTGGACAAAATGGACCTGGAACGCGAACGCGGCATCACCATCAAAGCACAGACCGTGCGGCTCAACTACCGCGCCGACGACGGCAAAGACTACATCCTAAACCTGATCGACACCCCAGGCCACGTCGACTTCACTTACGAGGTCTCCCGCTCGCTCACCGCCTGCGAAGGGGGCCTGCTGGTGGTCGACGCCTCGCAGGGGGTGGAAGCCCAGACTTTAGCCAACGTCTACCTGGCCCTCGACGCCAACCTCGAGGTGTTCGTGGTGCTGAACAAGATCGACCTCCCCGCGGCCGAGCCGGAACGGGTCAAGGCCGAGATCGAGGAGATCATCGGCCTCGACACCCACGACGCGGTGCTGGCCAGCGCCAAGGAAGGGATCGGGACCAAGGACATCCTGGAAGAGATCGTCAAGAAGATCCCCCCTCCGCAGGGAGACGCGACCAAGCCCCTGAAGGCGCTCCTTTTCGACTCGTGGTACGACCAGTACCAGGGGGTCATCATCCTGGTCCGCCTGGTGGACGGGACGGTGAAGAAGGGTGACAAGATCCAGCTCATGTCGAACCGCAAGAGCTACGAGGTGCTTAAGGCCGGCGTCTTCTCCCCGGAAATGCGGGAGACCCCGATGCTTTCCGCCGGCGAGGTCGGGTTTATCATCGCCGGGATCCGCGAGGTGGCCGACGCAAAGGTAGGCGACACGGTGACGCTGTTGCACAACCCCTGCGACGCCGCCCTGCCGGGTTACAAAGAGGTGAAGCCGATGGTCTTCTCCGGCCTCTACCCCATCGACACCTCGCAGTACGAGCAGTTGCGCGACGCGCTGGCCAAGCTGAAACTTAACGACTCCTCGTTCTCCTACGACCCCGAGACCTCGCTTGCGCTGGGCTTCGGCTTCCGCTGCGGCTTTCTCGGGCTTTTGCACATGGAGATCATCCAGGAACGCCTGGAGCGCGAGTTCAACCTCGAACTGATCACCACGGCGCCCACCGTCGTCTACCGCGTACACGGCACCGACGGCAGTCTCACCTCGATCCAGAGCGCGAACCAGCTCCCGCCGACCCAGGAGATCGCCTATGTCGAAGAGCCGTTCATCCTCGCCTCGATCCACGTCCCCAACGACTTCGTGGGCGGGATCCTCGCCCTTTGCGAGGAGAAGCGCGGCGTGCAGAGGGAAATCAAGTACCTGACCCCTACCCGCGTCATGGTAGTCTACGAGCTCCCCTTGAACGAGGTGGTGCTCGACTTCTACGACCGGCTGAAATCGATCACCAAGGGGTACGCCTCGCTGGACTACGAGCTTCTGGACTACCGCCAGAGCGAACTGGTGCGCCTCAACATCATGATCAACGGCGAGGTGGTGGACGCGCTGTCGCTCATCATCCACAAGGACAAGGCGTACTACCGCGGGAGGGAACTGGTCTCCAAGATGAAGGAGCTGATACCGCGCCAGATGTTCGAGATCGCCATCCAGGCCGCGGTGGGGACCAAGGTCATCGCGCGCGAAACGGTCAAGGCGATGAGAAAGGACGTCCTCGCCAAGTGCTACGGCGGCGACATCACCAGGAAGCGGAAGCTCCTGGAGAAACAGAAAGAAGGCAAAAAGCGCATGAAGAACGTCGGCAATGTGGAGCTCCCGCAGGAGGCGTTCCTGGCTATCCTCAAGGTAGAGGGGTAGCCCCAACCCGGACGGCTTACGCCTTTCCATCAAGACAAGGGGATCAAAGGGAATGGAAGATTACAAAAACGTCTGCGAAGACAACAAGCCTGCGCAGTCTCCGGTCAAGCCGGACCAGCCGGTCAGGGCGAAGCATGTGGTTCGCGAATACGCAGAGTCGATCATCATCGCGGTCCTTCTGGCGCTCGTGATCCGTACCTTCATAGTGCAGGCCTTCAAGATCCCGTCCGGGTCCATGGAGGATACGCTTGCCATCGGCGACCACCTGCTGGTCAACAAGTTCATCTATGGTTCGAAGATCCCCTTCACCGGCAACCGCGTCCTCACCATCAGGGACCCGCGCCAGGGCGACGTGGTCGTCTTCGAGTACCCGGAAGACCCGTCCAAGGACTTCATCAAGCGCGTGGTAGGCGTTCCGGGAGACGTGGTCGAGGTGAAGAACAAGCGGGTGTACGTGAACGGAAAACTCTACGCGAACCCGCACGAGGTGCACAAGGAGTCCGACAACATCCCGAAGGAGATGAACCCCAGGGACAACAAGGATCCCGTCACCGTCCCGGCCAACTCCTACTTCGTCATGGGCGACAACAGGGACCGCTCCTACGACAGCCGCTTCTGGGGCTTCGTGACCCGCGACAAGATCAAGGGGCTCGCCTTCATCAAGTACTGGTCCTGGGACAAGGACAAGCTCAGGGTCCGCTTCGGGAGCATCGGCAAGCTCATCGACTAGCTCCCTCCCCGTTTCTGTCATTGTCATAAAAAAGCCCCCTGCACGGCCGCGCCGTCCAGGGGGCTTTTTTGCACCTGCGTTCCACTTCTCCGGCAACTTTCTTACTGTCACCGCAAAAAATTTTCACGCATTCAAGCTCTTAGCTGGTACGGCAAAAGTCATAGTGATTTCGCTATGACAGAGACTTTACCTTTAATGAGGAGTGCGCGCATTGGATCAGGTTCGGCTGACAGTGAAAATATTTTTTGTTGACTAGATTTGTAAGAGTCTGATAGCCTCGGCACATCTAGAAAGCAATATATTGGTAGACGACAATACTAAACCATCCGCGAGGGTGGGACGGAAAGCCTACAGGGTCTCCACGAGACAGCCGGGTCGCCGAAATATCAACCACGATATTCCTGCCCCGGCTTTTTTGCGTCCAGGGGCAGGCAAAGGGGAAGGAAACAGGCAGAAACAACTGCCGCAAAAGCGCGCGGCCACATCGACTGGTAGACGACAAATGCTAAACCATCCGCGAGGATGGGGCGGAAAGCCCAAGGGTCTCACCGAGACAGCCGGGTTGCCGAAATATCACGTGAGTTAGATATGACGCAGCGCGGTTTTTTTGTCCCCGAAGTCCACGGCGCCAAGCAGCACAACCCCCAAAAGGAGATCGAATGAAGCAACTGATAAGGACCAAACTTGCAGTTTTGTACCTGTTTCTCATGGCAGTCATCGCAGGCTGCGGCGGCGGAGGGGGCTCCTCCTCCGCCAACGTAGTCAGCGGCGTCGCCGCCGTCGGAGCACCCCTCGCAGGCCAGGTAACCCTGAAGGACTCCTCGGCTCAGCCGCGCGAGAAAAGCGCCGCCATCGACCAGAACGGCAACTTCGCCTTCGACGTCACCGGCATGACAGCACCCTTCATCATGCAGGCCAAAGGGAGCGCCGGCGGGACCAGCCACACGCTGCACTCCTTCGCCAAAGGAAGCGGAAGGGCCAACATCAACCCCCTCAGCGACCTGATCGTGGCGAGCGCCGCTGGCGTCGCCGATCCGGCGACGGCCTACGCGGACCCCGATCCCGCCCACACGAGGCTTACCGGGGATAACCTCGCCGCGGCCAGCACGACGGTACTGGCCAAGCTGCAGCCGCTATTGGCGCAGTTCGGCATCGCGGGGACCGACCCGATCACCGCCCCTTTCGTTGCGAACCATCAGAACATGGACCTGATGTTCGATCAGGTAACAGTGACCTTGTCGGCGGGCGCGGTCAGCATCGTCAACAAGCAGAGCGGGAGCGTCATCTGTAACGGAAGCGTGATGGATCTTGCCGCAGCCACCTTCAATGCGGCAGCTATCCCGGTTCCCGCAACCGGCGCTCTCGACGGGATGGCACTTTACAACCAGTACTGCGACGGCTGCCACGGCACGGCAAAGCTGGGGAGATCGGCGCTGGCGATACATAGTGCTATCATCACCAACACCGGCGGAATGGGAAGCCTGCGCACCCTCACCGACGCGCAGATCACCGCAATAGCGGCCGCGGCAGCGCCCGTGATGACGCCTCCTCCGCCGGCGTCGACGCCGCTGGATGGGCAGGCGCTCTACACCCAGTACTGCAACGGCTGCCACGGCAGCGCCAAACTGGGTAAAACCGCACTGGCGATCCAGGGGGCAATCAATGCCAACACCGGTGGGATGGGAAGCCTGAGCACCCTTACCGCGGCCCAGGTCGCGGCGATAGCGACTACCACAGCACCTGTGGTGACGCCACCGCCGGCGACCACGCCGCTGGACGGGCAGGCGCTTTATACCCAGTACTGCAACGGCTGCCACGGCAGCGCCAAACAGGGGAAAACAGCGCTGGCAATTCAGGGGGCCATCAATGCCAATACCGGGGGGATGGGAAGCCTGAGCACCCTTACCACGGCCCAGGTCGCGGCGATAGCGACCACCACAGCACCCGTGGTGACGCCTCCGACTCCCCCTGCCTGCGGCAGCTGCCATGCCATACCTCCGGCTAACGGCAAGCACGCCTACCATAGCACCCGCGCCACGTGCGCCAACTGCCACGGCACCGGCTACAGCACGACCACAGTCAATGCCGCCACCCATGCCAACGGCGTGAAGAACCTGGCAACCAGCATCGGCTGGAATTCGACCAACCGAACCTGCTCCAACTCCTGCCACGGCACCAAGGCGTGGGGGATTTAGGAGTAAAAGGTGAGTCACTTTGAGGCAAATCCCCCCTGTCCCCCCTTCGCAAAAGGGGGGGACGCAATAGCCTCTTCTTTGCCAAAGTGGGGAGAGTGCAACATCCATCGATGATGAAGATGTACTTCGCATAAAGAAAGCCCCTGCCGCATACGCGACAGGGGCTTTTATTTTTATAGCGATTTCTCCCGCTTGGGGATAATCGCCTGCGGAACCCGAACCGGCTTTAGGCCAGGTCGAGCGCCGCCTTGTAGATGATGTCGAAGAGCTCGGGGATATCCTTCTCGGCGATGCAGGAGAAGGCGATACGGAGGTCGGTCTTGGTGGTGGAGATGGCGCCGACGCCGTATTTATCCAGCAGGTGCACGCGGAGTTTCTCGGCGTCCACGTGCTTCAGCTTCAGGCACATGAAGTAGCCGGAGTTGAAAGGATAGTAGTCCCACGCCTTCTCGTACTTGCCGCTGTTGAGCACTTCCTTGGTCTTCAGCGCGCGCCCCTTCATGACCTGGAACTTCTCCTCCTTCTGCTTGAGGAAGTCCGGGGAGCGCAGCGCCTCGACGACGAAGGTCTGGGAGGGGTGCGGGCAGTTGGAGATGCGGGCGCGGATGATGCCCATCGCCTTCTTCTCCAGCGCGTTCATGACCGGTGCGTTCTCGTAGTCGTTACCGTCGGCGAAGGTGATGAAGCCGGTGCGGAAGCCCCAGACGAACTCCTCCTTGGTGGCGCCGTCGAGCTTGACGGCGAGGATGCGCGGATGGAGGTTGGCGAGCTTGCCGAACAGGGACTCCTTCATGCTGTCTTCGTAGAAGAGGCCGAAGTAGGCGTCGTCGGTGATGGCGACCACGTTGCAGCCCCCGTCGGCGACTTCCTTGATGGCGGCCACGAGGGCGTCACCCTCGGCAGGGGTCGGGGTGTAACCGCTCGGGTTGTTCGGGAAGTTGAGGAGCACGACGACCTTCCCCTTCTCCTCGGCGGAGTTCTGCAGCACGGCCTTGAAGGCGTCGATGTCATAGCCGCCGCTAGCGGTGAAGGTCGGATGCTTCTTCACGATGGCGCCGGAGCAGGTGCCGAAGGTCAGGTTGTAGTTGCCCCAGAGCATGTCGGGGAGGATCAGGTGGTCGCCTTTGTCCACGAACATGTCGGCGACGATGGAGAGGCCGTGGGTGAGCGCGTTGGTGACGATAGGGTTGCTGAAATGCTTGCCTACCTGGCTCGGGTTCTCGCGCAGCATCTTCTCGCGCCACAGGGAGCGCAGCTCGGGCTTGCCCGCCGGCGGGGCGTACGGGTAGATGTCCTTGGGATCGAATGCGGTGAGCTTGTCCTGGATGCAGGAGAGGAACATCGGGCCGCCGTTCTCGGTGGCGATGCCGATGGTGGCGTTGAATTTGTTGGCTTTCTCTTTGGCTTCAGCCGACTGGGTAAGGATACCTTTGGGGAAGAAGAGATTCTTGCCGAGATCCGACAGCATCTCCAGGACATGGGGGCTGTGCTGGGCTAGAGACTCGTTAAGTTCCGCGGCCAATGGATTCATTAATTCCTCCTGAAGCTTAATATGGTAGTGCCCGGGGGCAGTTCCGCTCTCTGGTGCGGTCAAAGACACGCCATTAAATCTCTATAGCGCCTTCTTGTCAACGGTTAATGTGAGGGTTGAAGGGGTGCGACTAATATTTGTGGTATACAGGTACGACTTTAGGCGCTCCCCTCTCCGGATGGAGGGGGAGCGCCCGGAAGGCAGCGCTGCCAGGCGGGTATTAGCGCCCCAGGAGGAGTTCCATCAACTTGTAGCCGGGGTCGACCTTGAGCTTGGTGGCGGCGGCGGAGGATTCGTCGTACCCTGCCACTTCCCGCTTCTCGTCCTTTTCGCCGGCATAGATGACGAAGGGGACCGGGTCGGAGGTATGGGTCATGAGCGCGATCGGCGTGGGGTGGTCCGGCGCGCAGAGGATGCGGTACTCGCCGTACTTTTTGACCCCCTCCAGCACGGGGCCGACCACCTTCTCGTCGAAGAGTTCGATCGCCTTGATCTTGTCGGCCAGTTTCCCCGAGTGGGAAGCCTCGTCGGGCGCCTCCACGTGCACAAAGACGAAGTCGCGCTCTTTCAGCGCCTCTATGGCGGCCTGGGCCTTGCCGTCGAAGTTGGTATCGAGGTAGCCGGTGGCCCCGGGGACGTTGATGATGTCGAGCCCGGCATAGACGCCGATCCCCTTGATCAGGTCTACGGCGGAGATGACGGCGCCGGTGAGGCCGAACTTGGGGCCGAACTCCTCCATCGCCGGCGCCTTCCCCTGCCCCCAGAGCCAGATCGAGTTGGCTGCGATCTCGCCCTTGGCGGAGCGCCGCTTCATCTGCGGGTGGTTGTGAAAGATCATCTGCGCGGAGTTCATGATGTAGATGAGGCGGTCGCTCCCCTCCCCGGACGGCATGTGGGAGATGATGTCCTGACCGGTGATGTCGTGCGGCGGGGTCGCCTTGATCTGGCTCTTGCCGTTGTGCCAGACCATCAGGTGCCGGTAGCTGACCCCCGGGTGGAAGGAGAATTCCTCGTCCCCCAACTGGCGCTGCAGCTCCTCGATCAGCTCACGGCCATCTTCGGTGGTGATGTGGCCGGCTGAGTAGTCCTCCATGATGAGCTTGCCGCCGCGGGCCTCAAGGTGCACCAGGTTGACGCGGAAGGCGACGTCGTCGGGGCCGAGCTCGACCCCCATGCTGGCGGCTTCCAGCGGCGAGCGGCCGGTGTAGCACTGAACCGGGTCGTAGCCGAACATGGAGAGGTTGGCGACGTCGCTTCCGGGTGGGTACCCCTCGGGAACCGTGTGGGCGAGCCCCAGCTTCCCGCGTCTGGCCATGAAGTCCATGTTGGGGGTCTTCGCCGCCTGCAGCGGCGTCTTGCCGTCGAGAGCGGCGACAGCCTGGTCCGACATCCCGTCGCCCAGAAGAACTACGTACTTCATATTGGCTTTCCTTTTTTGCTGCTTTGGTTGGTGGTTATTCTGTGGACCTGATGGACTTTATGGACCCTATGGACCTCTGCCGACTTTCCGCCTACCCCCGCGGGTGATACTCGGCATGCAGCTTTTTCATCCTCTCGCGGGTCACGTGGGTGTAGATCTGGGTGGAGGAAAGGTCGGCGTGACCCAACATGATCTGCACGCTCCTTAAATCGGCGCCGTTCTCCAAAAGATGCGTGGCAAAGGAGTGACGCAGGGTGTGCGGCGATATGCTCGTCCTCACCCCGGCCTGCAACGCCCTTTTCTTGATGATGTTCCAAAAGGCCTGGCGGCTCATTCCACCGCCCAGCCGGCTCAGGAAAAGAAGCGTACTCGCCTTCTCCTTCAACAGCTCGCCGCGCGCCTGCTGCAGATAGACCCCGGTGGCATGGCAGGCGCTCTCGCCCATCGGCACCAGCCTCTCTTTGTCCCCCTTGCCGATGGTCATCAGGTAGCCGGCGGAAAGGTTCACCTCGCTAAGCTTCAACCCCACCAGTTCGGAGACGCGCAGCCCGGTGGCGTATAAAAGCTCCAGCATCGCCTTGTCCCGCAGCTCCTGGGCGCCGGTGTCGAGCGGTGAGCTCAAAAGCGCCTCGACCTCGCGCCCGGAAAGGACCGCCGGCAGCTTCCGCACCCCTTTGGGGGCCTCTACGATGGCGGTCGGGTTCAGCTCGCTATACCCCTCCCGGAGCAGGAAACGGTGCAGCATCCTCAGGGCCGAAAGTGCCCGGGCACGGCTCCTGGGGGCTATCCCCTCCCCCTTCAGCTTGGCCAGAAATCCGGTGACGTCGCTCGGGCGGATGCCGTCCGGCTCCCGCTCGCCCAGAAAAAGGAGATAACGGCTCAGGTCGCGGCTGTACGCGGAGACCGTGTTCGCCGCCGCCCCCTTCTCCACCAGGAGGTAGTTCAGAAAAAGATCGAGGTAGCGGTCCACTAGCCGTCGACTGCGTCGAGGAGCTCCTTGCGGATCTCCTCAAGCTTGCCGGGGTTCATGATCTTCTGCCCGAAGATGTCCTTCACGTAGAAGACGTCGGCCACCTGGTCCACCTTGGTGGAGATCTTGGAGACGCCGATGTAGAGCCCGAGCCGGGTCAGGGTGCTGGTGATGCCGTACAAAAGCCCGATCTTGTCGTGGGCGTAGATGTCGATGACCGTGTAGTCGGAGGAGACCTCGTTGTCGATCTCCACCCGTGCCGGAACGGTCGGCTTGGCCTTCTCGGACAGGATGCTCGGGCGGTGCCTTTTCGCCACCAGGGCGCTCACCTTCACCTTCCCTTCCAGCACCTGCCTGAGATCGTTCTGGAAACGGGTCCAGCGGCTCTCTTCGGTGATGACGAACCCCTGGGGGGAGCCGACCTGGAGGATGTCCAGTACCTTCTCGTTGGTGTTGGTGTGGATCTGGGCGCCGAGGATGTTCATGCCGTTGGCCGCAACGACACCGGTGATCATGGAGAAAAGACCGGGAACGTCATAGGTGCAGACGGTGCAGTTGGTGTACCCCTTGTCCACCTCGTGGGCGAGCTGGACCACCAGCTGATCCTTCGGGAGCCTCAAGAGCGTCCGGACATGCGCCGCGATGACCTCGGGGGAATAGGAAAGGAGATGCCTGGTGGAGAGCGCCTGCAGTTCGTCCTTGACCAATTGGCCCGGGTAGTCGTCGGCCAAAAGCTCGAAGACGGTCTTTTTCACCCGGCGCACCCGGTCTCCGGAGGCCTCGAGCTTGAAGTCGCCGCGCTCCAGCACCCGGAACGCCTTCTCGTAGAGCTCCTGCAGGAGAAGCGCCTTCCACTCGGTCCAAACCTCGGGCCCCACCGCCTTGATGTCCGCGTAGGTGAGCAGATAAAGCATCTTCAGGTTCTCGCTCTTCTCCATCTGGCGGGCAAACTGGATGATCATCCTCTCGTCGTGCAGGTCGCGCCGCTGGGCTATGTGGGCCAAGAGCAGATGGTGCCGTACCAGGAACTGCAGCCTCTCGGTGTCCTCGCGGGTAAGCCCCAGCCGCCTGGCGATGGTCTTGGAGAGCTCGGCGCCGATCTCGGCGTGCCCGCCCCCGCCACCTTTCCCGACGTCGTGGAGCATCACCGCCAGTATCAGCAGCCAGCGCTTGTCCACTTCCCGGGCGAGCTGGGTCAAAAGCGGCAGGGTATCCGCATGGTCGCCGCGACACAGCTTGACGATCTCCTCGACGGCGAAGAGCGTGTGGGTATCGACCGTATAGATGTGGTAGGCGTCGTGCTGCACCTTGCAGTAGATCCGCTCGAACTCCGGGATGAAACGGTTCAAAAACCCCAGGTGGTGCATCTGCTGCAGGGTCTCGGCAAGCCCCTTCTCGGACTGCAGGATATTGACGAAGGAGGTGCCGGCCTCCTTGGAACGGCGGAACTTGTCGTTCACCAGGTCCAGACTGTCACGCACAAGCCGCTTGGTACCAAGGGCCAGCGTCACCCCCTGCTTCTGGGCATGCTCGAAGATCCGCATCAGGCGGACCGGCTCCTTGGCGATCACCGACTCGTCGGGGACCACCAGCTCGCCCTTCACCACGTAGCAGCCGTCGCCTACCGGCCTGCGGGTGAAGTATCCCAGGATCTTGCGCTTGCCGTCGTCGCGCTGGATGCACTTGGTGATCAATAAAGACGAGAAATGCTCGACGCGGTTGGCGTGCAGGTAGAAGTCCTGCATGAACTGCTCGACCGCCAGGGTCTTGCCGCTGTCTTCGTAGCCGAAGAAGCGGGCGATGGAGGTCTGCGCGTCGAAGGTAAGCTGGTCGTTCTTCCTGCCGGCCAAGTAGTGGAGCTCGTTTCTGATGCGCCAGAGGTAGTTGAGCGAGCTGTAGTAGAGCCCCAGCTCCTCCTCGGAAAGCACCCCCTTGATCACCAGCTCGCGCGGCTCGTCCACCTTGTATTTGATCTTCGCCACCCACATCGCAGTATGCAGGTCGCGCAGGCACCCCTCCCCTTCCTTGATGTTGGGTTCCAGGATATAGACGCTGGAGCCGTACTTCTCGCGCCGCTTCTTGAGCTCGTCGAGCTTCGCCGAGATGAAGGAGTCGCTTCTCTTGGAGAGCACCTGGGTCACCATCAGCTTCTTCAGGTCGTTATAGAGCTGCTCGCTCCCGGTCAGAAGGCGCGCATCCAGAAGCGCCGTCTTGACGGTCAGGTCCCCCCCCGCCATCTCGACGCAGTCAGAAAGGGTGCGCACCGAGTAGCCGACGTCCAGGCGCAGGTCCCACAGGAAATAGAGCAGACGGTTGGCCGCCTCCTCCACCACCTTGGACTCCTTGCCGCTGTAGAGAAACATCAGGTCCAGGTCGGAGTAAGGGTTCAGCTCGCGCCGGCCGTACCCCCCGACCGCCACCAGCGCAAGCTGCCCGGTCTTATGCATCTGCAGGTCGTCGGAGAGCGCCGTGAAGAGCCGGACCACCAGTGCGTCCGTCATCGCCGTGATCGACTGCACCACCGAGATGCCGTCCTCCCCCTCGCGGTGGCCGCGCTTGGACTCCTCCCTGAAGTGTTCCAGGAACTCGCGCGCAGCGGCGAAGTAGGCGCCGCGCTTCTCCTCGAAGCTCTTGCCGTCGCCTTTGTGCGACTCGGAGAGGTATGCGTTGATGTTCAGGCGCATCACTCTTCCTTGGCGATCCGGACCACCTGCAGCACCCCCGGGAACGCCGCTATCTCCGCCTCCGGTATGCTCTCCGTGTCGCCGATCACGCCGATGATGACGCGGTTGGCGCCGGTGGATTGATGTATGTCGAAACCGCGGTCGATGAGGTACGCCTTTATGGTGTCCTGCGCCCCTTCGTCGGCCGTCTTGCGCATTACTATCAGCACTTGAACCTCCTGTTGCCTCAGTGATCCCCTGCGGTCTTGATCCGCTCCAGGCGGCGGGACTCGTCGACCACCCTCTCGAAGAGCCGCACGATGGCCTGGTCGTCCAGGGGACCGCTGTTTTCAGCGCTCATCCTGGTGAAGATCCGCTTTTCCCGCGCGGGGTCGTAGACCGGCAGATCGAGACCCTTCTTGATTTCACCGATTTTCAGGGCAAGAGAGGCCCGCTCGTTGAAAATACGCAGCAGTTCACTGTCCAGCCGGTCTATCTCCTGCCTGATCTCGTCTATGGTCATGTCTTCCTCAGAACTGCTTCTTGACGAAGGTGTCGCACTTCCAGTTGGCGTCGTCCACGTTCGGGTAATCGATGTTGTAGTTGAGCCCGCGCGACTCCTTCCTCATCTGGGCGCAGGTGACGATGAGCTGGGCGACGGTGGCGATGTTCCTGAGCTCGATCAGGTCCGAGGTGACGATGAAGTTCCAGTAGTACTCCTCGATCTCGTCCTGGATCAGCTCGATGCGGTGCATGGCGCGCGCAAGCCTCTTGTCGCTTCTCACGATCCCCACGTAGTTGGACATGAAGCGCCTGATCTCGTCCCAGTTCTGCGAGACGACGACCATTTCGTCGGAGTTCGTGGCGGTGCCGCTGTCCCACTCCGGGATGGCGTAGGAGGGAAAGCCTCCCCCCTTCAAGACTTCGACGGCGTGGTGGAAGGCGCGCCCGGCGTAGACGGCCGCTTCCAGAAGGGAGTTGCTGGCGAGCCGGTTGGCGCCGTGCAGGCCGGTGAAGGCGACCTCGCCGATGGCATAGAGGTGCTTCACGTCGGTCTCGGCGTTCTTGTCCACCGCCACCCCGCCGCACAGATAATGCGCCGCAGGCACGACCGGGATCATCTCCTTGGTCATGTCGATGCCGTAGTCGAGGCAGGTCTGGTAGATGTTGGGGAAGCGGGAGGTGATGTATTCAGCGCCTCGGTGCCTGATGTCCAGGTAGACGCAGTCGTCGCCGTGGGTCTTCATCTCGTTGTCGATGGCGCGGGCCACGATGTCGCGGGGGGCCAGGTCTTTGAGGTGGTGGTAGCGCTCCATGAAGGCGGTGCCGTCGCGGCGCTTGAGGATCGCCCCCTCGCCGCGTACCGCCTCCGAGATCAGGAAGGAGCGAGCGTTGGGGTGGAACAGAGTGGTCGGGTGGAACTGCATGAACTCCATGTTGGCGATGGTGGCGCCGGCGCGGTAGGCCATGGCAACCCCGTCGCCGGAGGCTATGTCCGGGTTGCAGGTATACAGATAGACCTTCCCAGCCCCTCCGGAGGCCAAAAGGGTGATGCGGGAGCTGAAGGTCTTCACAACCCCCGCCTTCACGTCGAGTACGTGGGCGCCCAGGCAGCGGTTTTGCTCCGTTTTCTTCTTGAGCACCTTCGACTCGGTGATCAGGTCGATGGCCGCATGGTTTTCGTAGATGGTGATGTTGTCGTGGGCGTGGGCCGCCTCGACCAGCGCGCGCTGGATCTCCCGGCCGGTGATGTCGGCTGCGTGCAGGATGCGCCGCTGGCTGTGCCCCCCCTCCCGGGTGAGGTCGTAGGCCTCGCCGCTGGTGTTCCTGGTGAATTTCACCCCCCACTCGATGAGGTTGGCGATCACCTGCGGTCCTTCCTCGACCACCAGGCGCACCACGTCTTCGTGGCAGATGCCGGCGCCCGCAACCAGGGTGTCCTGCACGTGGGCGTCGAAGGAGTCCTCGTTCGAGGAAACCGACGCGATCCCCCCTTGGGCGTAGTTCGTAGCGGTCTCCGCTATATCACGTTTGGCAAGCAGGGCGACCGTACCGTGAGCCGCCGCTTGCAGCGCGAAGGAAAGCCCCGCGATGCCGCTGCCAATGACCAGAAAATCACTCTGCACCTTCATAACTCCCCCGCTAGCCTTGAATCGGCCGTTTGATTGAAAAACCGGCAAATTATTGATCTCCGCGGCATTTTTGTCAAGACTTTTGACAGGTTATCGCCCCTTGGGTTCACATTAGACCTTGAATTATCATGCTTATTGGTCTATATTTCCGGTGGCTGATTTCTCTCACCCATTAAAAAAGGAAGCTCATGCCCTGTAGGTCTCAACGACTGCTTTTTGCGGGGTTGGCGACGCTGCTGGCGCTCTCCAGCGCCCCCCTCGCCCCGGCCCGTGCCGACATATACCGTTATGAGGATCCCGACGGGACCCTGCACTTCACCGACGCACCTACCGACAAGCGGTTCAAGGTGTTCATGAGGGACATAAAGAAGGACAAGAAACTAAGGACCGCCTTCAAGCTCCCCGGCTACGCCAGGAACCCCGCAGAATTCGAGCCCATAATCAACTCCTGCTCCCGCGAGTTCGGCGTCGACAGCTCGCTCGTGAAAGCCGTGATCCATGCCGAAAGCGGGTACAACCCCTCCGCCGTCTCCTCCAAGGGGGCCCAGGGGCTCATGCAGCTGATGCCCAAGACCGCCCAGGGGCTCAAGGTCTCGGATTGCTTCAACCCCTCCGACAACATCCGCGGCGGGGTACGCTACCTGAGGTTCCTCCTGGACACCTTCAAGGGAGACGAGTCGCTGGCCTTGGCCGCCTACAACTCGGGTATGGGGTCCGTCGCCAAGTACGGCGGCATCCCCCCCTTCAAGGAAACGCAGAGTTACGTGGCCAAAGTGTTGAGTTACCGGAACAACTACAGATAGCGATAAAGGCAGACAGCATGTCCTCCCCCCCCCCAGCGAAGATAATGAACATCCCCAACATCCTCACCATGGTGCGGATCGCGGCGATACCGATTCTGTGCGTCCTGCTCCTGTCGCCTGAGCGCGAGCCCTGCTTCTGGGCCGCGGCGCTCTTTGCCGCGGCGTCGGTGACCGACTGGCTGGACGGCTACCTGGCCCGCCGCATGGGAATCGTCACCGTATTCGGGAAGTTCCTGGACCCGATCGCCGACAAGCTGATCGTCATGGCCGCCCTGATCATGATCCTTCCCTTCGACCGGGTTCCGGCCTGGATGGTGCTGGTGATCCTCGGGCGGGAGATGATCATCACCGGGCTGCGCGGCATCGCCTCTACCGAGGGGATCGTGATACCCGCGAGCAATTTGGGGAAGTTCAAGACCATCTTCCAGCTGGTCGCCATCATCGGCCTGTTGCTGCACTACGACTACCGCTGGTTCTTTTCCATCGACCACCCCCTGCTGGTAGTGAACATGCATAACGTCGGAATGTTCTATCTCTGGATCGCAACTGTGATAACTATCTGGTCCGGTGTCGACTATCTCAATAAGTTCGTCAGGGTCATAGCCAAGTAGAAATTTCCCGTTGACACAGAGAATGTTTCAGGTTATAAACGGGCTCCTTCGATGCACAAGGCGGCATGGCCAAGTGGTAAGGCAAAGGACTGCAAATCCTTCACTCATCGGTTCAAATCCGATTGCCGCCTCCATAATAGAAAAAGGCTTACAGTCAATGACTGTAAGCCTTTTTTTCTTTCCGCGTTATTCATACCGCAACAAGCTCCTCTTATCTTTATGACTGCGTCCCTTCATCGTCAAGATCCGAAAGTAAGCTCTCCAGGGAATAATCAGCAGTGCCGCTTTCCTCACCCTCAATAGTGTGCGCCAAGAGTGACGCTGGTGTTTTTTTGCATGATCTCGCCTCCGCTGTCCTGCTTCCGCTGATACCCTATAACATTTATTGGTACCGGGTCAACATGAGAGCTTCCCAGGCGCGCCGCGCCGCCATGTTATGACATCGGCTGACGAAATTAATACCGCAACGGTTTCGCTTTGTTCTCGAAAACATTAAAGGAATTGAGTTCATAAGAGCAAAGTGGTAGGCGATGACACATTAGACTACTCTCAGGGGCGTATCCCTCAGGCATACTAGAATAGTTTCAACGCGCCTATGCACCGGAAAAGAGAGCGGCCGCGGTTGGAGCAAAGGATGGAATCATGAAAAGAGTGCTGCTGGTATTCGCCGGAATGGCCATGCTTATGGGAACAGGGTGTACCCCCAGTGCGGAGAGTGTGGGTGACGCCTTAAACAGGTGCAAGCTTGTCGGGGGTTACACGATCCGCTATTTCGTGGATAAGATGTCGCCGCCGGAAAAAGCAGAGTTCCTGAAAAAGGCTGGGTTCAAAATCTGAATCAACCATTTCATACACCTAAAAAATAACCCACCTCCATCATCTGCACCGCAAGCTCGCTTGCGTCATATTCAAGTCCTAGACAGCCTGGCTTGTGTCCCCCCCTCCTCCCCACGCAGAACTTTTCCAGGACAGTCCTTTTCGTGCTATCGGATTTGATAGCTTTCGGACCATCCCTAGACCGGGTGAGATCCAAACATAATGATAAATCCCTCCCCTTCCATCGCACTTTTCCCCCCTTCTAAAGCTACCCTCTCTCACTATAAGCCTGAGATGCCAGTTAGGCATTCGGTGCATTCAGGAGCCATCATTTATCTTATATCGATAATAGAATCCCCTTGTAACTCGTCGCCAGAATATAAATTTTCTGCTTGTTTTCCCCACAAATTTGCACAGTTACCGATACTGCTGCACTCAAAGGACATCCGCATCGGGAACACAGTCAAGGTTGCGAAAAAAATAATGTCGGATAAATTCACACTCAGTCAGAAAAATTAACAATCTTTCACTGACGTGAACAAGCTCTTAGCAAAGCTCCACCGTAATACCTGTTGTTATTGAATGCCTATTTTTTGAGGGGGGGTTGAGAAATGGAATATCTAAAGCCTGTTTTTATAACAGTGTGGGCTGCTATCTGTTTAGTTTTAGGCGGTTGTGGCAGTTCCAGCAATGGCAGCTTCAATCCTGCTCCGGCACCCAGTCAAGTTTCAGCCTCGGCTCCTCCCTCCTTCAATAATACATCCAGTGCTACAGGCAAGTTTGCCATCGCGCTCGCGGTCGACCGGCCATCGTTGGATGCGAATGTCGGGCAACTGCTCGCTACAGCAAACATTCAAGGTTCAGACGGTGCAACTGTTGAGAACCTTCCGGTCGCCTTCAGCGTTGCCGCAGGGCCGGCCACTGTAGATCCCGCTCTTACTACGGTCACTACCGATTCCAACGGAAAAGCGGTGAGCATCGTATCGCCAGGCAACGTGCTCAGCACGACCAACGTCATCCTGATGGCGGAAACCACAGTTAACGGGAAACACATCCGTGCCTATACGACTTTCCAAATAGTGCGAGGCAAAGGCATTATTGAGTTTGTCACTTCCAAAGGTCCAACCGATCCGGACGGTACACTCGTTACCCTGGACAAAATCGTAGATGCCAACTTCGCAGGAGACACCTTCGAGTTCATGCAGCAGCTTCCCATCAAGCTGACGGACGCTAACGGTAATCCGCGTGTGGGGGTTCCGGTAACAATCTCGGTTGACAACCAGTTAACCGGGAAGGCCTCCACCATCTTTAAAAACCCGACAGTGATAACCGATTCGGCCGGTAAGGGTATTTTCAACGTGGGCGTGACCATAACCGCACCTCCACAAGGCGTCACCCACACTGACTCGATCATCTACAAAGCAGTCACCAGCGAAGCTTCGGGTGTGCCTGCACTGCTGACCTACACCGGGTTTGTCGTTTCCATGACCACCAAATACGTTCCGCTCACCATCGCCCCCGGCACGTCCAGCTTTGGATCGTCTACCGATCTAAACTTCACCATCACCGGCGGTATCAAGCCATACTCGGTTTCCAGTAGTAACCCTCCATTGGTAAATGCCCTTCTATTGCCCGACGGCTCCAGCGTGACCGCTCATCTGGTAGATAGCTCTGCCTGGACGGCACCTGTATCAATTTCAGTTACGGATGCTGCAGGCAATACTGCATCGGCATCTGTAACCAGATAAGCCGCGGATTCATAACCCATCCCATATTCGAATGTCTTGAGAATTCAAAGGGGCCACCTATGAAAAAGTGGAGCGTACTGTTTGCGATCACGCTTTTAGCTGTTACTTCCGCCAAAGCCGATGCTGAAAGCATCGCGGGGCGGATTGGCATCACTGGGCAGCTAGGATTCGCCACTGTCGCAACTAGCAACTACTCACGGGACTTCGTCGCGTCCAACTCGCTCTCTGATGAAAAGCTCAGCTCGGGCTCGACATTCGCCGGCGGCGGCGGGTTGATCCTGGGCCTGACCAGGAACGTGGCCATCGAAGCCGGTGCGCTCTACCTCGCACCACGGGACTACAAGAATGCTGGAGTCAAGGCGTTGGAGATTGAAAACGTAGACGTCTCGCTGGGGCTGCAACTGCGTAACAACGTATCGGAAGATATCGCCGCGTATTTGGGGGGCGGGGTGGATGTCCTTCTCTCCTCGGTGAAGGATTTTAGCGGTAACAAGGGGAAGGCGGACACCGTGGTCGGAGGACATGTGAATGTGGGCGGCGATTACTTTGTATCCAGACATATAGCTTTGAACTTGGACTTGCGAGGCCTGATATTTCCAGATGTTGATCTGAAATCGGGGGGGACGACCGTAGCAGAATACGATCCGATATCTTTTGTGGGGCTGGTCGGTGTGAGGTTTTTTCTGAACTGAGTTGTGGTTTGTTCTTGAGTTAGTGAATTGTGATGGTGTTAGGGGGGGCATTACATCTCCTGGAACGGCATGGGGCCGCTTTTAGAGACAAAACGTCAACGCAACTAACTGAAAAAGGAGAATGACACATGGAAAAGCTTACCAAGATGTACGTCCAGATGCGTTCGAAGTTGCAGGACCAAAAAGGCGCCACGATGGTTGAGTATGGGCTGATGTTGGCGCTTATCGCGGCGGTGTGCATTGGAGTTGTAACAACTGTCGGTACCGATGTCAGCGCTACTTTCAGCAAAATCGCGGTGGCTATTCCTTAGGGTAAGAGCCTGCGTCAAAGGGAGGAAAGACGGCTACCGTTCTTTCCTCCCTAATCCACAGATTCTAGAGGCGAGCTATGAAGCAGAGCGACCAAAAAGGACAGGCGATGGTGGAACTGGCACTCCTACTCCCACTCTTGCTTCTTATAGTGTTCGGCATAACAGAATTCGGTAGGGCCTTTTACATAAAGAATGCCCTTACCAACGCTGCACGCGAGGGTGCCCGCAGAGCATCCGTCACATCTACTGACCCTACTGTCGATCCTGCGCTGACAACCTTGAGAGGGCATGTTAAGGATGCGTGCACCTTTCCTGTCACGCCGGAAGCTATCGCCATAGAGTCTACATCTACGCCGCCACAACATGGAGTGAGCACCATAACGGTAACAGTGCCTTACGATTTCGTATTTATGTATCCCGTTACCTCTACCTTGAACATCACTTTAACGGGCCAGGCATCAATGTTCTATGAGTAGGGGATAACAGTAAAAAAATTCGGAGGGACCATGACCAGACCGAGTGCCATGACCACGGTAACCATAGTTGCGCTCTTGCTTGGCGGACTCGCAACCCTTCTGGCGAACAACTATCTCAAGAAGCAGGCAAACAAGCCATACGAGGGTGTGCCGATAGCATCCGCTGCCGTGGATCTTCCCCTAGGCTCAAAGCTGGATGCCGCCCAGGTCAAGCTGGCGACGTGGCCTAAGGATGCTTTGCCAGCAGGTGGATACCAGGACTACAAGCCCTTGGTAGGGCGGGTCGTGGTGCGTCCCTTGAGCGCGGGAGAAGTCATAACGGAGAACAAGCTCATGCCGCTCAAGTCTTCCGGCGGCATTATGACCTACATCGTGCCTGACGGACACCGTGCGGTGACGGTCTCCGTCAACGAGGTGGCAGGGGTTGCGGGTTTCATCACCCCCAACAGCAGGGTCGATGTCCTTCTCACCATACCGCGACCAGGAAGCACCAACGAACGGGACAACATCAGCAAGATAATCCTGCAGAACGTTCCAGTGCTGGCAACCGGGCAGGTCACCGAACAAAAGGAAGGTGGCAAGCCGGGGATTGTGCCGACGGTAACGCTGGATGTGACTCCCGAAGAGGCTGAAAAGCTCATCGTCGGCACTAAGAAGGGATCCCTCCAATTACTCCTCAGGAACGTCATCGATGTTGCTTCCATCGACACGAAGGGCGCCACGGTGTCCAAGGCGCTGGGGGGAATCGAGACGCCGACGCGCCCCGAGATGGTCCGACGTGCTACAACCCGCACCAAGGTGGCGGTCGCCAAGCCGGCGCCCCCACATGAACCCGCTAAGTTTACGATGGAGGTCATCAAAGGGGGAAGCAAGTCTGTGCGCGAGTTTGCACAGGACTAGAGGTCACTTGGGATATGAAACTCCATCAACAGCTGAGATGTTATTTTCCATTTCTTATGACGAGGTGACTGGATGGAACCGCTCGTAACCGGAAGGAAAGTCTGCCTGCTCTTGGCACTTTTGATAGCTCTCTGCACTCCCGCAGCCGCGCACGCGGCAGTGACCACTGAGGTCGTGGTGAACAGGAGCGTGCTGGTCGATCTGCATACGAAATCGGAGCGAGTCTCTATCGCTTCTCCCGACGTTGCCGAGCTTGTGGTTATTTCCCCTACTCAATTGCAGATCAACGGGAAAAAGGTGGGCTCCACGACCTTGATTGTCTGGGACACAGCGGGGAAAACCAGCTTCTTCGACGTTCGCGTCAAGCGTAATGAGAGCGTTTTGGAGAGCCAGATCGAGGCATTGCAAGACCAGATACAGCATATGGCCCCGAAGGACAGCATCAAGGTCGATTACGTGAACGATACGATCGTGCTCTCAGGGAAGGCCGCAAACGAGCAGACGGTGGCAAAGGCGCTCCAACTGGCGCAGGCCTATACCGCCGGCAACGGCTCGAAAGCGGGAGCTCCCGCAGCCGATCCGCCACTCGACACATCCAGGTCCTCCTATCAGTTGTCCGACACCGAAACAGGCCGGCAGGGAGGAGGCGCTGACACAGTGGTCACCGTCCTGAATCACGTTGAGATAGTCGAGCCCCAGCAGGTTCTCCTGGAAGTAAAGGTGGCCCAGGTGGATAAGACCGCACTGAAGTCGCTGGGGATAAGTGCTTTCATAAGGGGAGCCAGCGCCGAGGGGTTTTCAAATTTGGTGGGAGCGCCCGTCGGCGAACTCACGATTAGAAACCCTGACGGGTCTGTCAGATCGCAGGCCACCGGCATAGCCGGGCCTGTCCCCGGCTTGGCCAATTTCACCCCCATCGATTCTTACCAACTCGGCGTCTCGTCGTTCAAAGCCGGCATAGGTGCAGTATTGAGGGCACTGGTTACGAAAAACCTGGCCAAAGTGCTGGCCGAGCCGAACCTGATGGTGCAAAGCGGACAGGTGGGGAAATTCTTGGCCGGCAGCAAGATCCCCTATTCCATCGTATCCGGTGTCGGCGCTTTATCCGCCACATCAATCCAGTTCATCGACGTAGGGATAAAGCTGAATTTCAAGCCGGAGGTGCTCGAGAACGGCCTTATCTCGCTGAAGATAGACCCGGCCGAGGTTAGCAGCATAACGGGTGTCCTTGCTGTAAACGGCTACCCGATCATCGACACGCGGGAGGTTCGTACCCGCGTCAAGTTGAAGGATGGCGAAAGCCTGATCCTGGCCGGGCTGCTGCAGGAGGAGGCGATAAAGGCGATGTCAAAGATACCAATTCTGGGGGACATCCCCATTCTTGGCGCCCTCTTCCGGTCCACCCAGGACGACGTAAAGGAAAAAGAATTGGTCTTTTTCATCACGCCCAAGCTCGTTACTGCCAGCGCTCCGGGAAGCCGGATTTTGCTTCCCACGGACAAGCCTCTGACTCCCGAGCAAGAAAAGGAACTCCAATGGGTACCAATTCCGAATTGATCAGCGATGAAAAAGGAATGGTGATCGTCTACGTGGCGATCCTGTTGATGATGCTGTTCGGGTTCCTGGGGCTGGCCGTGGACGGAGGTCATCTTTTCAAGGTGCGCGGCGAGCTGCAGAACGCCGCGGACGCCGCGGCGCTGAAGGGCGCCTGGCACCTCTTCACAAGGCCGACCGACCCTACCCAGCTCCCGACGCTGCAGTGGGAGGTGGCTCGTTTCCAGGCGCAGCAGATGATCACCGAGAACAGCTCGGACAATACGGCTTTGAAAGACGCCATGATCGAGGTTGGTTACTGGAATATGAGCAGCAATGTTTTGCAGCCGACTACGCTGGCGAGTCCCGGCCCCGCGGACATCCCGGCGGTGCGAGTAGTAGCCTCCCGTTCTGACGGGAGTAACGGCGGCCCGGTGAATAACTTTTTCATGCAAATCTTCAAAAAGCCTTATTCGCCGGTAGGCTCCAGGCCGGCAGTTGCAATGTTGGGCTTCCCGGGAATCGTCCCCCCTGGCGGGCTTTTCCCGTTAGCCCTTTCCAAGTGCATGACGGACCATTACTTTTCGCAGATTCCCATGCCTGACCCTCCTCCGCAAATAAAGGTCAGCTCTCCCTACTTGCCCGGAGGAGAGACATGTTATTCAGGCCAGTGGACCTCATTTAAGACAGATAACAACGATGTCCCGACCATCACCGACTTGATGAACAACGGTAACCCGACCTCGCTTGCCACCGGAGATGAAATCTGGATCGAGCCCGGTGCTAAAGCGGCGCTCTACAGCCCGATCCTTACAGACTGGCTCCCGGAGGGAGGCAAGGATGTGATCATGGCGATTGTAGATACCGGCTCCAGCGATCTTTCAGTGAAGGGGGACCTCCCCATTACCGGTTTTGCCACCTTCCATATCGACGGAGCGGTCGGCGGCAGCGGCAAGTACGTGTACGGCCATTTCATCGAGTACTTTACCTCTCCCCCAGGAACCATGCCGGGTGGGCCACCCACAAACACTTTGACTCCGCCGCGGCTGGTTCAATGAACTGCATACCATCCCAGAGGGGAAGAAAAGAAGGGACTCCTTCATATGAAACAACAGACAACCGCTTTTCTCATAGACAGTGATGCCGCCTCAGTCAGCCAGATCAACAGCACGCTGATGAACATGGAGGGCAATGTACGCCTGGTCGGTGCAGCCAGGAATCTGCAGGAGGGAATGCAGGCGATTCAGACTTCAAGCCCGCACATAGTGATTTTGGAGGTCAACGACCTGGAGAGGGGAACGAGGGAAACAGAGCTCCTGCTCTCGCGCTGTCCACAGAGCACGGCATTCATCAGCAGCGCGGCGATGAGCCCCGAGTGGATACTCAAGCTGATCCGTGCCGGAGCCAGTGAGTACCTGACTCGTCCAGTCCCGGCCGCAGAACTGGTCGACGCGATCAATAAAGTGGCGAGGCAGCGGACGGCCAAAAACTTACATGCGTCAAATTGCGGGACGGTCTTCTCCGTCTACCATCCGTCGGGCGGGGTCGGCACCACCACCATAGCAGTGAACCTGGCGGCGATGCTCGCCGCCCAAGGACACAGCACTGTGCTGGTCGACCTCAACCTTTACAGCGGTGACGTCAGCGCATTTCTCGATCTGAGCCCCCGCTACACTCTGACCGACGTCATGCCCAAGGCCGGCCAGATCGATGCCAGTTTTCTCAAGAGCGTCATCGCTCCTCACCCAAGCGGAATGCACGTCCTGGAGGGTCCGACCCACATGGAGGAAGCGAACCAGATCACTACTGAACTTCTTCAGGAAGTCATCGGCGTGCTGCGCACCACCTTCGAATACACTGTGATCGACACAGGCGGAGAACTATTCGGTTGCAACCTGGCCACCTTCAAACTCTCTGACCGGATCCTCTTCGCAACGATACTCACCGTTCCCTGTTTAAGAACCGCAAAACGGTACCTAACTGCCATGGCTGACGTAGGTTTTGGCCCGGATCGGGTAAAGCTGGTGGTCAACCGCTACCTGCCCAGAGACGACATCAAGATTTCCGATGCCGAGAAGGTGCTCCGCACCAAGGCATATCACATGCTTCCAAATAACTACGCGGACCTCAAGACCTCCGTAAACAAAGGAGTGCCGCTGGCGCTTTACCTCCCCAAATCGTCTTTTAGCAAATCGATGGACCAAATGGCCCGGCAGTTATGCCAGGACAGCGCACGGTTAAGAACCGGCACTATAGGGGTGATGACATGAATTTTTCAGATTACCGTTCGGGGCAGGAAGCTGCTACAGACCGTGTCCAGCCTTCCTTCCAGGAATTGAAGAGCCGCATCCATCGCCTGCTTATAGACCGCATAGATCTATCCAAACTCGAACTGCTCCGTGCCGGCGAATTGGAGCGGGAAATCGGCGCGGTAATCGAGAGGCTCATCGCTGAGGAAGGAGTTCCACTTAGTCGCCAAGAGAAGGAGAGCCTGGTGTTGGAGGTGCAGCATGAGACGTTCGGTTTGGGTCCCATCGAACCTTTGCTGAGTTCTCCCGACATCTCGGACATTCTGGTCAACAGCTATGCTAGTACATACGTCGAGCGAAAGGGCAAACTGGAAAAGACGAATATAGTGTTTCGCGATAACAACCACCTGCGGCAGATCATCGAGCGCATCGTAACCAGGGTCGGGAGAAGAATCGACGAGTCATCCCCCTTCGTCGACGCCCGGCTACCCGACGGCTCCCGTGTCAACGCCATCATCCCCCCGCTGGCCCTGGACGGCCCGGCCCTCTCCATCCGCCGCTTCGGGCTGGTGCCGCTCAAAATGAACGACCTCCTGGCGTTGGGCACCTTGGACGAGCGCTTGGCCACGCTGATCGAGGGAGCGGTCAAGACGCGGATGAACATCCTGGTCTGCGGGGGGACCGGCACGGGCAAAACGACTTTGCTCAACGTGATCTCCGAGTTCATACCGGAAAACGAGCGAATTCTGACCATCGAGGACTCGGCCGAGTTGCAATTGAAACAGGACCATGTGGTGCGGCTGGAAACCCGCCCGCCAAACATTGAGGGATCCGGCCAAGTCACCCAGCGGGACCTGGTGCGAAACGCCCTGCGCATGCGCCCCAACAGGATCATACTGGGTGAGGTGCGCGGCGCAGAAGCGCTGGACATGCTGCAGGCGATGAATACAGGCCACGACGGCTCGATATCCACTATCCACTCCAACACTGTGCGCGATGCCTTGTCCCGGCTTTCCACTATGGTCATGATGGCAGGAATGGAGCTGCCTGACCGTGCCATCCGAGAGCAGATAGCCTCCGCGATCGACATCATCATACACCTCGTACGGTTCCCCGACGGAACCCGCAGGATCGTCAAGTTCTCAGAGATAACCGGCATGGAGGGCGAAACAATAGTCATGCAGGACATAGTCTGTTTCGAGCAGACTGGGGTAGACCGAGACGGGCGGGTGCAAGGCAAGTTCAGGGGAACCGGTGTGCGGCCAAGGCTTGCGGAATGCATGAAGATCCAGGGCTTGTCACTGGCTGCGGAAACTTTTGAAGGGGAATAAAAATGACTGCGACCTTGCTGCTGATCTTCGTTGCGGTTTTTCTGGGCACTTTCTCGCTCTTTTCAGTTCTAACGAGAGCGAGACACTCCAACCGGCTCAGGCACCGACTGAGAAAGATGGGGGACGGTGCCTCCAGCGGCACTGCAGACTCCAAGCATGTACTGTTGCCTGAAACGACAGCTGCCGAGCGGTTTCTCGCGCGGCTTCCTCTAGCGGCGTTCCTCAAAAGACAAGTGTCGCTCTCGGGGGTGAATATCTCCACCCTCGGTTTTTTGCTTGTGACAGGCTCCATCTCGGCCTTGGGCTTTATCGTTCTCTTTGCCTGGAAAGAAAACGTCTTCCTTTCACTGCTGGCTGCTCTGGCACTAGCGGCATCCCCCTTTGCTTATCTCGATTACCGCAGGAAGAAGCGCCTCAAACTCTTCGCCGAACAACTGCCGGATGCACTGGTTATGGTGGCGCGCTCACTGAGGGCGGGGCACTCCCTGGCCGCGGCAGTGGAACTGATCAGTCTTGAATTGCCGGAACCGTCGGGGGGGTATTTCAAATTGGCCTACGAACAGCAGAAACTCGGCGTGCGGATAGCAGATTCTCTGATCTCGCTCCGCGAGAGAGTCGACAGCCAGGACTTCAACTTTTTTTTAACCGTGGTCAGGATAAACAGCGAATCGGGAGGGAACCTTTCGGAAATTCTGGATAAGCTGGCCGAGACGATCAGATCCCGGTTACAAATCCGCAGGCAGGTCGACGTCATCACGGCCGAAGGGCGCATATCCGGATACGTGCTGGTCGCCCTGCCGGTGGTTATGTTTGCAGGGTTATATCTGCTTCGTCCGGGATATCTGGACGTGTTCTTCACCCAACGGCTCTGCCAGCTTATTCTAGGTGCGGCAGTCCTGGGCCAGGTTGTCGGCTTTTTTATCATCAGGAAGATAGTTAACATAGCCATCTAGGGGGTACCTCATGCTAGCCTTGATCACCGCGTTCATCTTCGCCAGCGTGACGGTACTGACCGGTGTGCTGCTATACCCTTTGCTGAGCAGACAGGAGTCGGTGAGGCAACGGCTGACAAAACTCATGCCGCAGCAAGAGGAAGAAGCGTCCACCCTGGTGCCCACGCCAGCAAAATGGCAGACGATCCTGTCGGAGCTGGGTATAAAACTGCAGACAAGACCTGCCGATCTCCGTACCTACCGCGAAGCGGTCACAGCCGCAGGCTTCAAAAAAGAGGCCGTCTACGTCTTCCTTGGAGCAAAGCTGTTCTTGGCTTTTCTCCTGCCAGCCGGCTATCTGGTGCTTTTCGCGCTGCCACGAGGGACCATGGCCAGCAGTATCTCCCTGCTCGTGGCAACCGCTTGTGCCATAGCAGGGTATCTTCTGCCTACCATTTGGCTGGACCATCGCGCTGCCGCCCGCAAAATCGCAATTTTCCATGCCCTTCCGGACGTACTAGATCTGCTCACCGTGTGCGTCGAAGCAGGGCTCGGTCTCGACGCCGCTATTATCAAGACGGCGGAAAATTTCCAGCACAAGAACTGTCCTCTGATCGCAGAGCTCAACGCAGTCATCCTTGAAATACGTGCCGGAAGGCCCAGGTCGGAAGCTCTCAAGGGGCTCGCGGAGAGGACGACCCTGGACGACATCAAGGCGCTGATTTCCATGCTGATCCAGACGGAAAAACTCGGCACGAGTCTCGGTAAGACCCTGCGCATCTACTCGGATTCCCTGCGCATGAAGAGGAAGCAATTGGCAGAGGAGCGAGCAGCAAAGACGGCAGTGAAGATGCTGTTCCCGCTTACTTTTTGCGTGTTCCCCGCCTTCATGGTGGTCCTGCTGGTACCGGCTTTCTTCAGCATATTCAAGATGTTTAAACATTAAATAGGCTGATGAAGACCGATCTCGGTAAAGCGGTGGGAATTCCCCCGTCACGTGCTGCAGGTAAGAAGCGTCGTCGCGCCTCAGCGTTAAATGACCGTCATTGCCCATGGCAGAAACTTGGGGCTTTCGCTTTTTCGCTCTGCCTCCATCTTTTGATAATCGCAACACTGGCGGCGGAATGGCAAAACAGGACCGAGGTAGTGTGGGTTTGCACGCTCACGCCGGAGCCTGCGCCGGCCGACTCCACGCCGCCAGAGCTTCCCGACCTGAAGCATTCCGACCATTTTGACAGGGACGAGGTAACGGAAAAGATGGAGCAGAAGACAGACCCACCCGCCCCACCCGGCCAACCGGAACCAGTGCGAATGGAGGAGTCAACTTCCGCAACCAAAATAATTCAGGAAGCAGCCCAGCCCGCAAACCATTCGTCCGCTCCCGCTGGTCTACAGGAACCTGCTGCTAATGCCAAGTTCCTCCCCCTCCCGATGACGAGGTTTTCCTCGGCGCGGGTGCCGGAGCAGCGTCGGCTGCTGAGTACGGTATCCGCCGCGCCAGTGCCGCCTACCCTGCCATTGCAGCAGCTCCGCCGAGATGGTCGACCGTCTTCGATGAGGGGGGATCTAACTCACCTTGCATCGGTGCGAACGGTGACAAAATCGCGCGAGACAGAGACCGCACATAGTGCGTTGGCGAGGCAGGACTCTGCTGATGCGGGCCCTCCCCATCCCGCGCCCTTTTTACGATCGGCGACCGGAGCCGCTACCAGCGATGCTGCAGTCATCAAGAAAGATACGATCCGTGGACCTGGTATTCCGCCCTCGTCTTCAGCAGGTTTTCTCACCAAGCCGCTGCCAGATCGGCAGAAGCCGACTCAAATTAAAGCAGCCGCAGTGACGCAGCCCTTTACTACTCGGCAGACTGTTGCCGGTCCCCCCTCGACTGCATCCGAACCGGTAAAACCGACGGTCGACAAAGCAGAGAATCCAACCGCGGAGATGCAACGAAAAGTGCCTCGCATCTTCGAGGCTGGGTTAAAGGGAGATCTGGAGCTGTACGTAACCGGCAGTGGCATGGCTCCCAGCAGTACCAAGATCATGGTGCTCTTCCGTCCATATCCGAAGCGTCGCCACCATATCCCTATGAGCATGAGGCAAAGCAGGGACATTAAGTCCATCCTCCCCAAAATATCATTTACAGGAAAGGACACAATCCAGGCAGTCATAGAAGTTGCGTCTGACGGTATATATGAATTTCGCGGCTCAGAGGATACCGGTCCACAGGAAGCCAAATGCACCCTGACAATTCACGGCACGAGCAGCAGGCCGATTAACAAAGAAATAGGGACCAGAAAAGTGGGCAAAGACAATTATATTCTCAAAGTAATGATGCCGGAAGGAGTGCTCTGGGATGAGGACACCAGTTTCAGCGGCACTATTAAGGATTCAGATGGGATCACAAAGTTCAATTCAGAAACGGGGTTGGTTTGGAAAGAATACTGAAATATACGCAGACACCGGTGGCGCTCACCATGGCGGGCGGTACTGTACGCGTGGAACCCGCTTCCGGCGCTGGAGATCGCGGGGGCGGGGCATGCAATGAGGGGGGAGTAATCGTGTGCCGTGCAACAAACGATCTATATCATCAGTGCTGCGGCACCAGCTTTATCTCAAGTTTACAATTAACAGCCGCAGCGTATTTGCGAAGCATTTCCAGAGATGGAGAATGCCGGTGAGAACAAAGCGACGCTTCAACCCTTGCCAACGATGGCTGTGATACACCCATCTTGGCGGCAACCTGTTCCTGGGTAAGCCCCGCTGCTTTACGTGCTTTAAGCAGGACATCTAACGCGGCAAATTCATCTTCCAAGGCTTCCCCTTCCTGCTTGAAGCTGGGATCTTGAAGCTCTTGCTCCAGTTTGTTCTTGGGATGATACGAAATTGGTTTATAGCTCATTACCAAATACCTCCTTCTGACGGGCGCTGCTACGCCTGATCGCTCTCCCATTTGTAAAGAAAGCAGCTCGAACTGGGGAGATCGAAGTTGCCGAAACGGCCGTCATAACTCTTTATGGCGGCTGCGTCGCTCACGGAATTGCTTCCTTCGGGCGCGATGTCGTTGGCGTTGTCGGCATCGGCTAGTTTAAGCCAGGTGCCCCGTGCTCCCAACTCCAGATCCACGCTCACCGTGCGGTTCTCGAAGTTGAGCAGCACCACCATGGCGTCGTGTGCAAACTTGGTCGGCCATAGGCGCCACCCGAGGACCAAGCTCCCACCGCCGTGGCGCCCATCCATCCAAGGTCCCAGTATCCAGGCGAACTGCCCCGTCTCAGCAGGGCTGTACCCCTCGATCTGCAGCGCGGGATAGCGACGGCGCAGCCGGATCAGCCTGCTTGCCCACCGGAAGAACCCGTTGCTGCCGGGTCCATCCTTGGGCCAGTCGAAGCTCACGATGTTCCTGTCCCGCTCGACGTTGAATTCGCCCCCCATGTAGAGCATCGGAATCCCCAGCGCCGTCATGGTGCAAAACAATCCCAGCCTCGCCTTGCGCTCTTTGGTTGCGGGCTGATCCAGGGCGGGGTTGGTTTTGACCTCGTAGCTCACGCTGCTTTCGTCATGGCTTTCGACGTAGTTGACCGCGTTGTCGGTGTGCGCGGCGTAGAGGGACTTGCTGAAGTAAAAGATGTCGGCGAGTTTGTCGGCGTTGTAGAAGTTGCTGTTGTCGAACACCCCTTCGCGCAAGAGCGCCTTCATCTTGTCGTGGAACGGGTCGGACCACTGGGAGAAGCCGTCGTACCCCGAGCGGTTCAGGTCCTGCTGGTTCGGGAGGTTTTCGGCGATGAGTACGACGGATGGGCAAAAGGAGGTAAGCTCCCGCGCCAGGCGCAGCACGAAGCCATGGTCCATCCAGTCGGTATGGGTCGCATCGAAGCGGAACCCGTCCACGTGATATTCCACCAGCATCAGCTTGCAGGCGTCGATCAGGAGGTTCTGCACGTCCTTTTTTTCGGTCGCGACCCTGTTTCCCCACCGCGTCTTGCCGCTGTAGTAAAGCCCCCCCTCCTCCGGGTTGAACTCCTCGTCCGGGTGCTCCAGGATCATTTTGTACAGGGGGTTGAAGTCGTTGCTGGTGTGGTTGAACACCTCGTCGAGGATGACGGCAAGCCCCTTGCCGTGGGCGCTATCTACCAGCTGCCGCAGGTCGTCGCAGCTGCCGAAATCGCGCTCAACAGCGCAGAAAAGGGACGTGCTGTAGCCGAGAACCCGGGAGCCCTGCGGACCGGGGTACTCGGCAAGCGGCATCAGCGCCAACGCGGTCACGCCGAGATCGTTGAAGTAGCCTTGGTCAATGCGCTCGGTGATCCCCGCGAACTTCCCGGGATTGACTATCCCGTTGTCCCCCTCGGTGAAGCCGTACACGCTCATTTCGTACAGGATGAGCTTGGAGCGGTTGGGCGTGTGCCAGTTCTGATCGGTCCAGGCAAAGGTCCCGGCGTCTACTACCTTGCTGTTGTTCATGCCGTAGTCGGGGCCAAGCTCTCTGGCATAGGGGTCGGTGAAGTACCGCTGGAAGCGCCCCTTGTCGTCGCTGGGCACGCCCCCCTGGACGCAGAACTTGTACTCGTCGCCGGGTTTTGCCTGCGGCAGTACCAAGAGCCAGGTGTTGAGGATGCCGAAGTACCCCCGGTACAGTTTTAGCTCGCAGAACTTGGCGGGAAGAGGCGTGTTGTGACCGGGTCTTTGCCAGTCGTTGAAGCTGCCGAACACGAAGACGCGGCCGGCGTTCGGGTGGTAGAGACCGAAGAGCACGCCGCCGCCGGCAAGGGGGGTGGCGCCCAGCCCGGACAGGGCGCCCGAGTCGGGCAGATAGATTCCCTTGGCGGGGGTCAGGCTTTTGAGGAAATTCGCAGCCGAGCCGGCTTCCGGAGCCGCCGGCAAGGTGGGATAGATAAACGCTTTGCCTCCCCGGCACCAGATCTCCGTCATCACCTGGGTCTCGGGCAAACCCTTCAGCGGCCTGAAGCGCCGGTCCAGGCCAGGGCCTTCCCATGCGCTGGAGGTGCCGGGGCCGTTCTTGAATTTGAAGGAAAAGTCTGATCGCTTGACGTCGACGTCGAACACAGTGCCAAAGCCGTCCGTTCCGGTGGCCTTGAAGTCATCCGCGGCAGCCGCCCCTGCATACCAGACCCACAGGTAAGGATCAGAGAAGCCTGTCGAATTGTCATAGTGGATGCTGACGTGTATTCCCATACATCCTCCTTTCGCGTTTGAACTCTCCTTTGCTCAACCTCCCACGTAAGATACTGAAGTTTGGTTAGAACTATATGTCAGCAGGTCGGCAAGTCAACTCTGCGAACAGGCAAGACAGCTTAGGGTATTCTTTAGCTTTCTCTATGGCTGTAACGTAACAATCTGATCAGACGCATCGCTCCAAAAAGAGCCAACAACGCTGCCAATCGACTACTTCCACACCGCTACTTTGCAACACCTCGTACTGCTTTCCACCCTTCCAGCTAAAGACTGACTACCCTTCTCATCGAAATCTACGATATCCCCACTCACCCCCCTCCGCCCACCAGCGGACGAATTATATTTGCCTGGCTCCCAAGCTTCAGCTTGGTAACAAGAGAATGAAAACAAGCGCTGTAAAATGTATTACAAATATTTTCAGCGATTTGTATATCTTACGATGTGGACCAAACAGTATTCTTACTGTATTTCAGCTTTTGTATTACATTTTGTAGTCTCACATCTAATACATTTTGCAGTCTACAAGCATGAATATTTATGAATTGCAAATTTATAAGCATTTTTTTCCTTCACTTTATCAGTTGAAAACCGAAGAAGCGTCTACAACAACGAAACACACACTTCGAAATATCATAAAATGTAATACAAAACTGGATCAGCCGGTGCTCAAGACAGAAGCATAATAAATTCGATTTCCTCGGGTCATCCGATCTTCAATTAACAATCAAAGGATAGGGAGTGCATGAAAAATCTAAACGTAGCTAAGAGAATCATGTTCGGCTTCGCTGCCGCAGGGCTGCTGTGCTGCTTGGGATGCTATGCGGCACTGCAAGGTTCGGCAGCCGTAGCGGCGAGCGCCTGCGCGGCGGTGCTTTTGGCCATCGTCGCGCTGGGGACATACCTGGCACGCAGCGTCGCAGGTGAGATGGCGTCGTTGCAGCGGCAGGGCGCAGAGACGCAGGCGGAGATGGAGCGGCAGGCCTCGGAGACGCGGGCGGAAGTGGAACGGCTCACGGAAAGAAACGACTGGTTCCGCGCCATCATCGATGCGGTCCCCTTCCCGGTCCACGTGACCGACAACGACATGAACTGGACCTTCATGAACAAGCCGTTCGAGCAGCTTTTGGTCCGCGAGGGGCGCATCAGGGACCGCGATTCCGCAGTGGGACTTGCCTGCAGCAACGCAGCAGCCAACATCTGCAACTCGGAAGGGTGCGGGATCAAGCAGCTGCACAAGGGGGTAGCGGAAAGCTACTTCGACTGGTGCGGCTCGGGGTGCAAGCAGGACACTTCCTACCTCATGAACCGCAAGGGGGAGAAGATCGGCTACGTCGAGGTGGTCACCGACCTGACCGCCATGATAAGGAACCGCGACTACAGCAAGGCCGAGGTGGAACGGATGGCGGCGAACCTCACCAAGCTGGCCCTGGGGAACCTCGACTTCGACCTCAAGGTGGCGGAGGCCGACGAGCACACGGTGCAGGCGCGTGAGGACTTCCAGAAGATCAACGACAGCCTGACCAGCGTGAAGGACGCGGTGGGCGCCATGATCGAGGACACGGAGAAGCTGGTGAGCGCGGCCCTCGCCGGGGAGTTCCAGACCCGTGCCGACGCCTCCAGGCACCGCGGCGAGTACCGCGCCATCGTCGATGGCGTGAACAAGACACTCGACATGGTGGTGGACAAAAACGACTGGTACGAGGCGATCATCGATGCGGTCCCCTTCCCCATCCACGTGACCGACAACGACATGAACTGGACCTTCCTCAACAAGCCTTTCGAGGCGCTGCTGGTTAAAGAAGGGCGCATCAGGGACAGGGTGACCGCGCTGGGGCTTCCCTGCAGCAACGCCGCCGCCAACATCTGCAACTCGGAAGGGTGCGGCATCAAGCAGCTGCACAGGGGGGTAAGCGAGAGCTATTTCGACTGGTGCGGCTCCGGATGCAAGCAGGACACCTCCTACCTCTTGAACCGCAAGGGGGAAAAGCTCGGCTACGTCGAGGTGGTCCAGGACCTGACCGCCATCATCAGGAACCGCGACTACACGAAGAGCGAGATCGAGCGCATGGCGGTCAACCTGCAGCTCCTGGCCCAGGGGGATCTGGACCTGAACTTCGCCATCGGGCAGCCGGACCAGCACACCAAAGAGTCGCACGCCGACTTCCTGCGCATCGACGACAGCCTGAAGAGCGTGAAGCAGGCGATGGACCGCATCATCTCCATAACCAAGGAGATCGCGGACGGGAACCTCACCGTCGAGGTGACGCCGCGCTCCGAGAAGGACGAACTGCTGAAGGATCTGGCGGGTATGGTGGGAAAACTTTCCGAGGTGGTGCTGGACGTAAAGGTGGCGGCGGACAACGTAACCCTGGGGAGCAAGGAGCTGGCGCAAAACGCGGAGAATACCTCGCAGGGCGCCACCGAGCAGGCGGCTTCGGCCGAAGAGGCCTCAAGCTCCATGGAGCAGATGAGCGCCAACATCAGGCAGACCTCCGACAACGCCTCGCAGACGGAGAAGATCGCCGTGAAATCTGCGGCGGACGCCCAGGAAGGTGGCAAAGCTGTGGCCGAGACGCTTGCCGCGATGAAGGAAATCGCAGGGAAGATCTCCATCGTCGAGGAGATCGCGCGGCAGACCAACATGCTGGCTCTCAACGCGGCCATAGAGGCGGCGCGGGCCGGCGAGCACGGCAAAGGGTTCGCGGTGGTCGCGGCCGAGGTGAGAAAGCTTGCCGAGCGGAGCCAGAAGGCGGCGGGCGAGATCTCGACCCTGTCCACCTCGAGCGTGGAGATAGCGGAAAAAGCCGGTCACCTTTTGGGTGAGATCCTTCCCAACATCCAGCGGACGGCGGAACTGGTCCAGGAGATCAGCGCCGCCAGCAGGGAGCAGGACGGCGGCGCGCAGCAGATCAACCAGGCGATCCAGCAGCTGGACCAGGTGATCCAGAAAAACGCGGCGGTGGCCGAGGAGATGGCCTCTACCGCGGAACAACTCTCCTCGCAGGCTGGGCAGTTGCAGGGAACCATCTCCTTTTTCCGGGTTAACGGCGCGGCTCACGAAGGGGAGTACAGCGGCAAACGGAGCGCCGCCCACTCGTCTTTGACCTACTCCGGATCCGCGGCCAAGGCGGTCGCCAGCAGGGGGCAGAAACGAGCGGCGGCGATAGAGACCGGCATAGCGATCAAGCTCGACCACGACGCCTTCGAGCGGTTCTAATCCTCAACAAAAAAGGGCCGCCTCTCCCGTAATGGGTGGAGGCGGCCTTCTTCGTTTCCCCATCTCGTCAGCTCCCGCCTCCAAGGTCCATCCTTTGAATTAAGCCTGGCGCCGGAGTCTCCTCCGCGAGTTTCACGTACGTCGCGAAAGCCTGGTCCAGCTCGCCATGCAACTGCATCGACAGCGTCAGAACAGGCTCAGCAGCATCTTGGTCCCCATCACGAGCAGGAGCAGCGCGAAGAACCTCTTCAGCAGGTCGATGGGAAGGGAATGCGCAAGTTTGGCGCCCAGGGGCGCAGTCATGATGCTGGCCACGGAAATCCCTGCCAAGGCGGGGAGATACACGAAGCCGAGGCTGTATTGAGGGAGGTCCGCGGACCAGCCGTTGACCAGGTACCCGGCCGCCCCGGCCAGGGCAATGGGAAAGCCGACCGCCGACGAGGTGCCGATGGCACGGGGGATGGCTACGTTGCACCAGACCAGGAAAGGAACGGTCATGGTACCGCCGCCGATGCCGACCAGGCTGGAAACGCCACCGATGATGCCGCCGACGCCGGACATGGCGGTAAGTCCAGGGAGCTGGCGCTGCGCTTTGGGCTTGATGTTGAGCAGCATCTGCGCGGCGACGTAGTACAGGAAGACGACGAAGAAGCCCTTGAGGAAACGGGTGGAAAGTTGGGAGGCGACCCAGGAACCGGCGAAGGTGCCGACCAGGATGCCGGCGCTGATGCGCCGCACCACCGTCCACTCGACGGCGCCCCGGCGGTGGTGGGCCCTAAGGCTGGAGACCGAGGTGAACATGATGCTGGCAAGCGAGGTGCCCAGGGCCAGGTGCAGGATGTGCGCCTCAGGCAGGTGCTGCGCGGTGAAGATGAAGGTAAGGACCGGTACGATCACGAGGCCGCCGCCCACTCCGAGGAGGCCGGCCAAAACCCCGGCAAAAGCCCCCAGGGCGACATACGAAAGCCAGATAGTCATTAGCATTCTCACGGTACCATTTTTGGCAAGGCATAATACGCGGGACCGTGTGGTTTTTCAAACAGCAAATAAAAAGACGGAGTGAAAAAGACAGAAATAATGACTTAGGAAAGGGACGTAATGAATCAGTCCGCTTTGGAGAGGACGTCTGCGGCCCATTGATTCAGGCTCATGCCATGTGCTTCAGCCATCATTGCAGCTCGGGCATGTACTTCAGGAGGTAACCTGAGCATCAGTTTACCGGAATATGCTTTTTGAGGTGCTCTGCCGATCTTTTCACATGTGGCGATATAGTCATCCACAGCCTCTTCAAAAGCAGCTTTGAGCTCCTTTACCGCCTCGGCGTGAAACCCTATCACATCGTTGATACCGGCAATGCGGCCGGCAAAGCAGCCATCTTCATCGCTGTATTCGATCTTCGCGGCGTAACCTCTATGCATCATAGTGCTCATGGCTTTACTCCAGCATTCTCCAGGAAAGTTCTCGCATCACGAACTTGGTACGCTTTTGCTTCCTTGGCGGGATGCGGACGATGAAAGGTGCCGATAATTCCGTTCAAAACGAAGCGGACGCGGGAACCGCATCCCTCGATCGTTTCTGCGCCTAAGGCGATGAAAAGGCTCTCGATGCGTCTCCATTCGAGCGCGGCAGGTACAGGCACCGTGAAGATGGCGTCCAGAGTTTCCCTGTGGGCCTTGTTCATTTGGTAGATGGTAACAGCAGCTGAAGAGTGTTGCAATCATTTTTTGATATCACGCTAGTTCAATCCCCCCGCACGAAACGCTGGCCGGCGAGGGTGAGGAAGAAGCCGCTCAATCCGGCCAAAAGCCAGACCGGTTCGACTAAAAGCATGAGCATCACTCCGTCTAGAAGCGAGATCCCTGCCAAAAGCAGGGGCATGGCGGGGAAAGGCAACGGCGTCTCCCTGCTGTTGTCGTAGCGCGCGAAAACGCTCAGGGCGACGACGTAGAAGAACTGCGCGCCCCCGGCAAGCAGCACCGCCTCGGCCACCTTCCCGGCGAGGGCAAAACCAGCAACGACGAAGACCAGGAAACGGCAGCCGGCCATGAGCAGCACGCTGAAGGGGTTCTCTTTGTGATGGTGGTCGTAGGCGATAATCACCGCGAGCAGGCAGAGAGCGGCAAGGCCTCCGCGCAGGTCGGGGGCGAAGACGAGGGCGCCTAAACCGGCGCAGGACAAGGCCACCGTCAGTGTGAGCGCCGCGCGCTCGGAAACGTCGCCCCGGGGAATGGGGCGGCTGGGGCGGAACATCCGGTCGTGCTCGCAGTCGCACAGATCGTTCAGCACCATTCCCGCCAGGTAGAAACAGGATAAGGAAAAGGCCAGCAGGAGAAACAGGCGGCAGGAGAGCGGCGCGCCGCTTAAAAGGCTTGCGGCGAGGACATTGGTCCATACGGTGGGGAGGTTGCTCACCCGGCAAAGGGTAAGGTACGCCCTGAACCTGGAGTGACGCGGCAGCACGACGGCGCCGGCTGCAGAAGGGTCTTCGGCCATGTTAGTCCGCCTCCAGATGGCGCAGCAGCAGACTGTAGACTTCGGTCGCATCCACGCTCCCCGCATCGAGGAGCTTCGGCTCCGTGGTCATGAAGATGGGGCCGGCGGCGGGGTCGTCGGTGACCCGGCCGTGGGAGCCCCGCACCAGTGTCGGATCAAGCGGTATCACGTCCATCAGGTAGCGCAAACCTAGAAGCTTCTTTGCCAACGTCGCGGCGATCTTCACCTTCGGGAGCCTGATGGCGGGATCGAGGAAGAGCTCGCAGGGGTCATAGCCGGGTTTCGCGTGGATGTTGACGGTGCGGGCGTAGTCGGGAGCCCTCGCGTCGTCGAGCCACCAGTAGTAGGTGAACCAGCTCTTCGCGCCGGAGACGAGCACCAGTTCGCCCGAGCGCTCGTGATCAAGGCCCGCCCCCTTCTTCCCCTCCCCGTCCAGTACCTCTTCCACCCCCGGAGCTCCCTGAAAGAGGGCGCGCACCGCCGGAACGTCGCGCGGGTCGCGGACGTAGACGTGAGCCACCTGGTGGTCGGCAACGGCGAAGGCGCGGCTGGTACCCGGATCCAGGTATTCCCGCCCCCGGTCGACCTTGAGCGACAAAAGCCCCGCTTCGCGCAGCACCCGGTTCGGGTGCACCGGGCGCTCCACTTCGGTGATGCCGTACTCGGAGAGCACCACCACCCGGCAGCCGCGCCCGCTGAAGAAGTCGAGCAATCGCCCGCAGAGAAGGTCGATCTCCCCCAGGTCGGCGGAGATATCCCCCCCGGCCCCCAGCTTCTGCAGGCAATAGTCGAGGTGCGGCAGGTAGACGAGCTGCAGGGTCGGGCGATAGGTTTCCTCGATGGACATGGCGGCCTTGCCGATCCAGTCGCTGGAGACGATGGAGGTGGCAGGCCCCCAGAACTGGAACAGTGGGAACTGGCCTAGCTCGGAGTTGAAGCGGTCGCGAAGGTCCGCGGGGATGCTGTAGCAATCGGGGAGTTTCCTGCCGTCGGCGAGATAAAGAGGGCGCGGGGTGATCGCGTAATCGACGTCGGTCACCATGTTGTACCACCAGAAGGTGTTGGCGCAGCTAAAGGAGGGGTCGCGCCTTTTCGCCTCGTGCCAGATCTTCTCCCCCTGGACCAGCCGGTTCGACTGGCGCCAGAAGAAGACCTCCCCCAGCTCACGGAAGTACCAACCGTTGCCGACGATGCCGTGCCCGGCAGGGAGCTTTCCGGTCAGGTAGGTGGATTGGACCGAGCAGGTGACGGCAGGCGTTATGCTTTTTATGTCGGCGCTTGCGGCGAGAAGCTCACGCAGGCGCGGGGTGCCGTCGCCGATGAGCGTCCGGGTAAGGCCCACTACGTTAAGGACGACAGTCCGTTGCATTGACGCTCCCCTGCAGCCACTGGATCTCGCGGATGATGGACGAGGAGAGATCCTCCGACCGCAGCTGCGGCGGCAGCACCCCCCAGCTATAGGTCTCGACTTCCAGCAGCACGTCCCGGTCCAGAAGCGGCAAAAGCTTCTCCGCAAAACCGCGGGTGGTGCCGAGGGATCCTGCTTCCTGCAGGAATACCGGCACATGGAAATGACAGCGCCACTCGTCCCCCCCCTCTCCCCGGTGCTGCTCCAGGGCGGCGGGGAGGTCGTTGTAGCGGATAAGCGTGCCGTCCCTGCAGCGGATCACCACCTGGTGCAGATAGCACGGCTCGGCGAAGGAAGAGAGCGCAGCGCGGTCGCCATGCCCGGCGGAGAGCGCCGAGGAGACCTGCACCTTCCCCAGCCGGATGCCGCTGTCCGCCAGGAGCGACAGGGCCGATTCCGGTTCCTCGAACTGCTGCGCCAGATGACAGCAGTCAAGGCAGATTCCGACCCGCTCCCTAAGCGGTGCGGGAAGATCCATCTCCTCCACGAAACGCACCAGATCGGCCGTCGTCTCCAGAACGCAGGCGGGCTCCGGCTCCAGGGCGAGGACGATGTCGACCCCCGTCTCCTCCTTCAGGGAGTCCAGGTGCGTGAGGACCTGCAGCACCCGGGTCCGGTACTCGGCTGGGGAGAGGATCGCTTTGAATCCGATGGGGACGGTGGAGATGGAGCCGGTCATCCCCGCAGGGAGCCACTCGGCAAGAAGGTCAGCGAGGAGGTTCGTGTATTCGGCCCGCTCCCGGCTGTGCCAGTCGGGGAGATAGACCTTCTGTTTCACCGCCTCCCCGTGGAAGGCGCCGTAAACGAAGCCGTTGATGGTGGGGACATAACACCCCTCCTCGCGCAGCCAGCTCGCGAAGGAGGCGCGCCCCGCGGCGAGGAGTTCCCTGGCGGCGCGGGCCGACAGGCGCAGCCCGATGGGAAAGCGCGCATCGGGTGAAACGGCCTGTTTCACCTTGGGAACATGCTCCTGCAAGGCCTTGAAGGTCTCCTCCCAGGATTCGCCCGGGTGGATGTTGCTGCAGTAGGTGATGATGCGGGAGTTCATGTCGAGCCCTCCTGGTTACGGGGAGAGGTGGATCAGCACGGTCACCGGCGTCCCAACGGGGGGGACGGCGCTCTCCCTCGCGTACCATATCTCGTCGTTCGCACCTTCCTGGGAGCTGTTGTCTATCATGGCCACCGGGTCGTGGTACAAAGCGGCAATGGAACCGTCGCTTTGGGCGGCAAAGACACCCTCCCTCACCAGCGAGCCGGTGAAGATCCACTTCAGCTTCGGGACATCCCTGCGCTCCCCGGCCACCTGGAGCATCAGCCACTGTTCGGTCTGCACCCTCTTCCCGTCGGAAAGCTCAAGCGACAGCTCCACCGTCTCGCCCTCCGGGGTCTCGGCCGCCCCCTGGGCCGAAAGCGCTTTGCGCCCCCCTTCGAGGCCTAACAGCAGACAGGCGAGCTGCAGGTGGTAGGGCTGGACCCTGGTGCGCAATAGGCTCTCGTGTGTCTTGCCGCCGGCCTTCACCAGCAGGTACTCCAAAAGCCCCTGCTTCATGTTCACCTCGGCAGGAAAGGAGATGCTCCTGGCGGCCTTGTCGATCATGATCACCCCCAGCCGGTACTTCCCCGGCGCCACCTTTTGCACGGCAGGAACGGCGTAATCGCGGGAGATTTCGCCCGGGGGAGCCAGCAGCGGCGCCTGGTTTTCAGGAACGGGGGGCGCCGGGATGGGCTGAGGCGCCTGCGCCCCGGGCGCGGCAGCGGGCAATAAAGTCGACATGGCAAAAGCGAGGGTGGCTGCGGCTAACAGTCTTCTTGCAGAGCGCATGATTTCGTCCCTATCTGGTTAAAGTCTTGTGTTAAATCAATCTTTCATAAAAGCTAGCTATCTGTCAATACAGTTAAAAAAAAGGCGGGAAGATGAATCCCGCCTTTTCCAGGTACACGATGATAACAGGTTATGAGTAATCAACAACTGCCGGTACTATGTGTTTTTGCGTTTCCTGGCATAGATTGCGAAAATAGAAAATGCCGATCCGAAAAGGATGAATGTCGACGGTTCGGGAACAGGATTTGTGCCTGCATCTTCTATCCGCAATGAGCTCACGTAGTAGATGACGCTGTCGGGTAACAATTCGAACTGCTGAAAGTCGGGCTCAAGCAGCACGGCGTCGTGGTGCCAGATGTAGCCGGGGCCCAGGGGAAGGACATCGCTCGCGCTGAAGCTCACCTGCGCCGTCTGCCCCGCCAGCAGATCGAACCTCCATCCCATGGCGACCGCCACGTCCCCCCCGCTGGTTACGGAGTTGTCCAGCGAGCCGGCCAGGAAGTTACCGGCGATGTCGAACGGGTCGCCCACCTGGTAGGAGAACCTGTCGTCGAAGCTTCCCTGCGTCCCGGCCGTTTCGGGGTAGAAGCCGGTCAGCTCTACGTCGAGGTCGTTGTCGATGAAGGCCAGGATGTTGTAGCTCCCGGCAGCGGAATAGCTGCGGCTGAAGGTACCTAACCCGGCGAAAACTTCGGGACCGAACGCGTCACCCGAAGGGGTGATTTCGTTCAGATAGGTGGAGCTGTTGCTGACGACGAGCGCCTGGGCGCTGGTTGCCGCTAAGAGCAGCAAGGTGCAGATCATCAAAGTAATCATCTTCTTCATGGCATATCTCCTTTTCCTGTGCCGGCTGAAAGCGGCGCCGGTTGGTCGACTAGAACAGTGAAACCGGTTTAGCGAATACCACCGGCGAACTGCAGAAGCCACCCGTCGGCTGCAGCTTTTCGATGCGGTAGTAGTAGGTCCTGCCGTTAACGAGGCCGGTATCGGTGAAGACGGGGTACAGGTTGCTGTAGCCGCTTCTCACCTTGACGAAGCCTGAGCTCGCCCCCTCGGTGCTGCGGTAGATGTCGTATTTCGTGGTCGGCGTGTGCTCCGCTGCCGACCAGTTGAGCTGGACCGCGCCGGACTTCGCCTTGGCGATGAGCGAAGTGAGGCATCTCGTCGTGCTGACGGCGACCCAGGCGCGGTCGGAGCCGCTCGCTATCCCGTCGTTTACGGTGACGACCACCGTGTAGGATCCGGCCACCGCATAGATGTGGCTCAAGTTGAAGGTTTTGTCCGGGTTTAGGGGGAGCGGCTGGTCGCCGCCTCCGTCGCCGTAGTTGACGGTGGCGCTCCAGGAGTCGGCACCCGGGTCGGTGAAGTAGCCCGAACTGGTGAAGGTGGCCCCATCGGCAATGGAGCCGTCAGGCCCGGCGTTGACGACCGGGGCGACGTTGCCGACGGTCACCTTGGCGGTGGCCGATCCCACTCCGCCGTCGTCGTCGGAGACGGTGACCTTGAGGTCGTAGACCCCGTCCCGCGGATAGACGTGGCTCAAGGAGAACGCCTTGCCGCTGAGCGGGAGCGGCTGCACTCCGCCGCCGTCACCGTAGTCGACCGTGGCGCTCCAGCTGTCGGTGCCCGGGTCGGTGAAGGAACCGGCAGCGGCGTAGAGTGCCCCTTCCTTGATGGCGGCGGCCGGAAGCGGGTTCACCGCCGGAGCCACGTTGAGCACGGTAACGACGGTGTCGCGGAGAGCTTCGAGGCTGCCGTCGGAAACCTTGAGGGTGACCGTGAAGAGCCCATTGTCGGGGCGGCTGAAGAGCGGCCGCACCCCTGCCGTCTCGAAGCTTCCGTCGTGATCAAGATCCCAGGAGTAGCTCAGGGCGTTGCCATCTGTATCGGTGGAACCGCTGCCGTCAAGTTGCAGCGTGCTCCCCTCGTCGACCGTGTAGGGGCCGCCGGGGTTGGCGCTGGGGGTGCTGTTCTGAAGCACGGTGGCCGTGGTGAAGCCGAAGGCCTCAAGTCTCCCGGTTGGGCTCATCACGCCGTTGTCGGTTACCCTGAGCCCTATGTTCTTGATGCCGGTCGTGGTGAAGGTCACCATCGGCGTGGCACCGGTCACGTCGCCGTAGACCCGGTCGCCGTTAACGTCCCACTCGTAGAGGGTGATGAGGTCGGTGGGATCGATGTCGAACGACTTGCTCCCGTCGAGGGCGCACGGGACGTTGACGAAACAGGTGTACGGCCCTCCGGGGACAGCCACCGGCGGATGCGGCGGCACCGCGATGGTGATCTTCGCCGTGTCGGTGGACGACTTGGGAGGATCGTTGTCGTCGGTCACCCGGAGCGTCACGGTGATCACGCGCGGCAGCGTGTTTTCTGGGTAGAGCTGCCGCGTGTAGGTATGGGCCGCCTTGGGATCGGGGCTCGCCACGTCGAACACCCCGTCGCCGTCGAAGTCCCACTCGTAGAGCACGATCTTGCGGAACGGATCGAGGTGGTAGGAGCGCGAACCGTCCAGGGTGAGCTCGACGTCCACCCCCCAGACCCGGTCTTCGCCCGCATCGGCGACCGGCGGCTGCACGAACAGGGTCGGGGTGAGGATGAGCACCGACCACGCGTTGGTCAGGTCGTAACCCACGTACCATCCCGGTTCCTGGTCCTGCGGCCAACCGCCGTTGGACTGCTGGCGGTTCACCAGCCGGCGCGCCATGCCGTTGACGTTGTCCTTGTACCAGTCAAGCCCGGTCGCGGCCAGGTTCACCACCGGCTTGGGTTTGGCCGAGCGCATCGCCTTGGCGAAGGCGTAATGGCCGTAGTAGCTGAAACGGTTGTTGAGGCTGCTGTTGGGGAACCACCAGGGCTTGGTCCAGTTGTTGGCGATGTAGGCCTCGGCTGTCTTCCACCTGGGGTCGCGCTCGTCAACTGTCGTGTCCGGGTCGTCGTAGCCAACCATGTCGTCGAAGGCGAGTTGCACCATCCCGGAGGGGGTCGTGTTCACGCCGTTCCCCCTGCCGCTGTAACCGAAGCCGGTCCCGTCGTAGGAGTAGTCGAGCCAGATGCTGTTTCTCTCCTTCACCCACTTGGGCACCTGGATCTTCCAGACTTCCTCCGCGGCCAGGAGTCCGACCGCCCCCCACTGCGCCGCGGAGTTGTCGATGCCGCCGTTCCAGGAGTACTGCCAGCCGCCGCCGCCAGTGCCGTCGGTCTGCCCCCAGGAGTAGACGTCCACCATGTCAGTCAAGAGGTCGAAGTAGCTTCTCCCCATGACCCCGCTCGGGCCGGTAATGGCGTAGGTGTTGCGGCTGCCGCTGGCCAGGATGCTGTCCATGACCTGCCCCACCTCGTAGATGGGGCGTGCCTCTACGGTCTCGATAGCGAGGCCGTTGCCGTTGCTGTCCGGATCGCCATAGGTCTGCGATCCGATCGCCATCTGGCGCAGGCGCGAGGCGGTGAAACGCAGCCCCCGCGCCACCGTCTCCACGTAGGGGTCTTTGCGGACGTCGCCCAGCTCCAGGTGTCCGTTCACCTCGAAGGCCTGTACGGCCGACGCGGTCGGGGACGATGTGTAGAGGCCGCTGATGCCGCCGCCGGCGTCGCCGTTCCACCCCCCGGCGTTATCCCAGTAGCCGGCGTCTATGACTGCGTCGCCGTAGGTCCCCTTGGTGAAGTAGGAGCGGGTCTGGTTTGTGTGCAGCCACCAAAGCCCATCGTCGATGGCAAGGTTGATCTCGATGTCGAGCGATTTGGGACGGATCCTGACCTGGTACTGGTCCGAGGCGCTGTTGCCGAGCGCATCGGTCACGGTGAGGGTCGCGACGAAGGGCTGGCCGTCGACGCCGTTGTAGGTGTGCTTCGCCTGGATGGCGCGCGGATCGGTCGCCGTGCCGGTTGCGTCGGGGGTCGTGTCGCCGAATTCCCACCGGTAGGTGAGCGGCGGGTGCAGCGACCAGGCTACGCCTTTCAGGGTGATCTCCTTGCCGCTCCAGGTGTCGTGCGGCATCTCGTTCACGCCGGAAAATTGCCACGGCACGCAGGAGACGACCGGGTTCGCGCTCACCGTGGCAGTCGTGCTGTCGACGGAGGTGTGCCCAGCGTAGTCGGTAACAGTGAGGGTGACGCTGTAGACCCCGGCCTGGGTATAGCGGTGGTCGACCCAGGGGTTGCGGGTGCTGAGTCCTTCACCGTCGCCGAAATCCCACCGGTAGCTCTTGATGCCGAAGTCGTCGGTGGAGGCGCGGGCGTTGAAGCGGGTCGGTATGTCCTCGTTGGTGAGATACGGCCCGCCGGTATGCGCCACCGGGGCCTCGCCCGGCACGACCGTCACCGTCGCCGCGTCCGTAACCGACTGCTGCGCGTGGTCCGTGACCGTCACGGCCGCGGTGTAGCTTCCGGGAGCGCCGTAGGTTGCCTGCAGCAGCGGCTTGGTGAGCTGCGGCGATGCGGGAAGCTGCAGAGCGCCTGCCGGGGTGGTGAAGTCCGAGAGGAGGAAGAGCCCGCTGTGCAGCGACGCCCCCAGGCGCAGAGGGGTGGCGTTGGAGAAAGTGGATTCGTAGAGCTTGGTCCAATCGGCGGCGCCGGTGACGCGGTAGTAGTAGACGGCGCCGCTGGCTTTCAGGTCGATGCGGACGTCGTAGCTTACGTTGTTGGCGAAGGAGCCAAAGCTGCCGCGGTTGATGTTGCTCTCATAGACATGGATCGCGCCGTTGTTGAAGTAGAGGGCGTGGTAGTACTGGTCCATCCCGAAGCCCGCGCCGACGCTCTTCAACCCCCACATCAGGTATCTGCTGCCGTTGCTGGTCGCCTGCAGCGAGACGCGGCCGGTGTAGCTGTCGCCGGCGTTTCTGGGGGCGCTGCCGTTGCTGATCAGGTACCGGTTCCAGTTGTTGTAGTCGCCGGTGATGAGCACCCCGTCGGGGGTCCGCTCGAAGGGGGTGAAGGACCACGAGGGGCTGCCGGGATCCCACTTGTAGCTGTAGATGCCGAAGTCGTCGGTCGAGGCGCTCGCGTCCAGCGTCACCGGGAAGCCGACCTCGGTGATCTTGTCTGCGCCTGCCGAAGGTACCGGGGGCTGGTTCCCGGCCACCACGACGTCGACCGTCGCCGACTGGGCCTGCTTGCCGTTGTCGGTCACGGTGAGGGTCGCCTTGTAGGTCCCGGCCGCGGCGTAGATGTGGGTCGGCTTGGCGCCTGTGCCGGTGCTTCCGTCCCCGAAGTTCCAATCGTATTTCCAGATGCCGTAGTCGTCGCTGGAGGCGCTGCCGTCGAGCGCTACGGTCCAGTTCCCGCCGCTGGCGGCACTCTCGTCCACGCTGTAGGGGCCGCCCGGACGCGGCACGGGGAAGGCGTTCGTGCTCACGGTGGCGCTGGTCGAGGCGCTGTGGCTTAAGAAGGCGTGGTCGCGGACCGTGAGGGTCACGGTGTAGACCCCTGCGGCCGAGTACTGGTAGGTCGGCGTGGGGCCGCTGCCGGTGCCGCCGTCGCCGAACCGCCACTGGTAATCGTAGATGCCACGGTCATCGGTGGAGGCGCGGCCGTCGAAGTTGACGGTCCACTTGCCGGCCGAGGCGGCACGCTCGTCCACAGCGTAGGGGAGCCCCGGGTTCGCGATGGGAGCCGCGTCCCCCTTGGTGGTGACCGTGGTCGTGGTGCTGTTGGAGAGGCCGGCGCGGTCGGTCACCGTGAGGGTGACGGTGTAGGTGCCGGCGCCGGTGTAGACGTGGGTCGGTTTCACGCCGGTACCGGTGCCGCCGTCGCCGAAGCTCCAGGCGTAGGTCTCGATGCCGGTGTCGTCGCTGGAGCCGGAGCCGTCGAGGGTGACGGTCCACTTGTTGGCGTTGGCGAAGCTCTCGCTGAAGGTGTAGGGGCCGCCCGCTGCGGCAACCGGCGCGCTGCCCTTGGCCGCGGTGATCTGGGTGGCGGCGCTGGCGCTTTGCCCCACCTTGTCGGTGACCTTGAGGGTCACCGGGTAGCTACCCTCCAGCACGGTGAATTCGGGCGCCACACCCGTCCTCATCGAATACTGGGTGAAGTTGTCGAATTTCACGTCGGTAAGGTAGGTGGTGAGGCCGACCTTGCCGTTCAAGTAGGTGCTGTCGGTGGCGTCGATATAGAGGACGCCGTCCACGTAGCACTTGATGCTGTTCTTGTACGCCTCCACCTTGAGCCGGTAGGTCGTGTTCAGCTGCGGCGTGAAGGGGAGATAGGCCTGGGCCAGCTGCGTCGAGCCCCCGTTCACATACCGGTACAGCAACAGGTCGTTCAGCCCCCGCCCGCGGAAGATGAACTCGTAGTGGTTGTCGGTGTCCTGGGCGCGGAAGATGAGGAGCGCTTCCTGCCCGCTGCCGGAGACGAACCGGAAGTCTGTCTCCACCGTGTAGTCGGCCGTTTTCTTGTCGCCGGTCAGGGTGTCGGCCCGGCTCAGCGAGGCGTTGGTCTGTTCGTAGGCGCCGCCGTTGACGGTCCAGGTACCGGCGGCGGGAATCCAGCCGTTCGCGTTGCCGTCCTCGAAGTCGTCCAAAAGCGTGCTGCCGAGGAACCACTGATAGCTCGCTATCCCGAAGTCGTCGCTGGAAGCCGAGCCGTCGAGCTTCGCCGTGTAGCGTCCGAAGGTGGCGTCGGCCTCCCCTATTGAGTACGGGCCGCCGGCGTTCGCCACAGGGGGAGCCCCCATGACGGTGACCTGGGCGAAGTCGCGGTCCGTTCTCGACTGCAGGTCGGCGACGGTGAGCATCGAGGTAAAGCGACCCTCGCTCAGGTAGGCATGGTCGACGACCGCGCCGGTACCGGTCCCCGCGTCGCCGAAGTTCCAGCTGTAGGAGGCTATCGTCGCTGGGTCCTTGGAGAAGGAGCCGTTGAAGTTGGCGCTTTGCCCCACCTGGATCGTCTGCCCCTTTGGCTGCGCGTCCGCTATCGGGAACGACGCCGGTTGCGGTGACGGGGGCGCCGCGATGGCCAGGAGCGCGGCGCTTGAGTTGGCGGTACTGATGGCGGTGCGGGGGCCGAAGGTGCCGTCGCCGTTGCCGGGATAGAAGTACATCCTGTACCCGGTGTACTCGGAGAGGACGATATCGGCCTTGCCGTCGCCGTTATAGTCGTAGGCGTCCATGGAGTTGTGGTACCCCATGTCGAGCGACGGGACCGCGACTGCCGCGAGGAAGGTGCCGTCCCCCTTCCCCTTGAGGAGGTAGGCGTCGCCGTTGGAGCTCCCCGAGACGATGATGTCGGTGTTGCCGTCGTTGTGGAAGTCGGCGGCGGCAAGGGCGTAGTTGTCGCCGGCCGAGGTGGTGGCGGTCCCTACCTTCGAGCCGGTGAACTTCCCGGTGCCGTCGCCAAGGTACACCCAGACGTCGTTGGTACCGTAGAAGGAGACGGCCAGGTCGAGGTTGCCGTCGTGGTTGAAGTCGGCTGCATCCATGCCGCGCCCGGTCCAGTTGTAGTTGAAGCTCGAGCGGGTGAACCCGCCGGCGCCGTCGTTCAGGAAGACCGAGCAGGTGTTGGTGTTGCCGTTGCCGGCGAAGTCCAGGAGGCCGTCGTTATTGAAATCGCCGACAGTCATGTCCATGGCGTAGCCGCCAGGGTTGCTGTGGGTGCCGACGATGCCTTTGTAAGTGAAGTTGTCGCTGCCGTCGTTGCTGTAGAGGTAGTAGGAGCCGTTACCGCGCCCCCCTATGAAGTCGAGGGTGCCGTCGCCGTCGAAATCGCCTATGGCGATGCCGCGCGAGGTCCCCCCTCCCAGGTAGAAGCCGGTCCTCTGGTAGTTGCTGAAAGTGCCGTCGCCGTTGCTCTTCGCGTAGTAGACCCAGGAGGAGTCGTCTATGGCGAGGACGAAGCTTTTGGAATAGTTGTCCGGGGTGGCGGCGGAGCAGTCGTCGTCTTTTCCGTTATGCACGATCTCCTTCTGCGCCGGGTTCATGTACGGGTTCGTGTCGTCGCAGTCAAGCGAGTTGGGGACGTATCCCGCCGGTTGCAGACAGGCCTGCTGGGACTGGGCCACAGTACCGTAGCCGTCGCCGTCGGCGTCGCGGTAGTAGGTGGTCAGGGTGTTCCCGACGGCGGGGTCGGCGTCGTTGCAGTCGAGGCTGTTGGCGACGTAGCCGGCAGGCGCCGAACAGGCGACCTGCGCGTTCATCGGGTCGCCGAAGCCGTCATGGTCGAAGTCCCGGTAAAAGGTGATGCTGGGGGCGCCCACCGTAGCGTCGGCGTCGTTGCAGTCGAGGCTGTTGGAGACGAAACCGGCCGGGGCCGAGCAGGCGATCACGGAGCTGTTGGCGTTGCCGAGCCCGTCAGCGTCGCTGTCGCGGTAGAACCTGAGGGTCGCCTGGCCGATGGCAGCGTTGCTGTCGTCGCAGTCGAGCTTGTTGGTGACGAAACCTGCCGGCGCCGCGCAGGCCTGGGTCACCACCGAGGGATCCCCGAAACCGTCGCCGTCCAGATCGCGGTAATAGCTGATCGTCGTCGCAGGGTCAAGCGGATCGCAGTCGAGGAATACTGTGACCGCGCGCGCCTCGACGGCGGGCGGGTTGTCGACCTGGTCGTCGCGCACCGCTACCATGACCTTGACGGTCCCCTTGAAACCGGCCGGCGGCGCATAGAGATAGCCGGTCCCGGTGCCGACCGGGGCGCCGTCGACGCTCCACTGGTAACTAAGCGCCCTCTGTTCGGGGTCGTCCGCGGCCACGGTGAAGGAAAGCGGGACCTTCACGCTCGCCCTCGGCGCCTTGTCCGCGGGCGTGAACGAGGTGATGACCGGCGGGAGGTTCGAGGCGGTGATGACGACCTTGGCGTAGGCGATCGAACTGTTGCCGGCCGGGTCGGTGACCTTGAGCCCGATCAGCCCGCTGAAGGGCTTGCTCCAGGTATGGACCACGGTCTTGCCGGCGGCATCGTCGAAAACGCCGTCTCCGTTGAAGTCCCAGCCGTAGACCAGGGTGTCGCCTGTATCGGGGTCGCTGGATCCCCCGCCGTCAAAGGTGACCTGGCTGCCGGTAGTGCCGTTGTAGGGGCCGCCGGCGACCGCTTTCGGGTGGTGCGGGGTAAATTCCGTGGAGAGGTTGTTCATGGTCGTCTGGATGCCGAGGTCGAAGCTCTGGATGCCTGAGTAGGCGGCATCCGCCTTGGCAGCGAGGTCGGCGATGGAGGAAGCCATGGTGAAGTCGGCCGCCGGGACCGAGATGGAGACGATGTACTGGGTGAGGAGCGTTATCCGCTGGTCGCTGAAGCCGGCAGCCTTAAGCGAGGCCGCCTCTTCGGCGGTGAGACCCAGGGCCGCGACCCGGTCTTTCAGCCCCTGCATGTCGCTCACCTTGATGACCGTGTTCGCTACCCCCTGCGCGGTCAGCACGTCCTTCAGGTATTGCAGGTCCGAACTGAACCCGGCGAGGTTGGCAAGGAGCAGCAGGGAGTAGGTCCTGGTCTGCTCCAGTTGACGATAGGCGTATTCGTAGTTGGAGACGGCGACCGCCCCCTGGTACTTCTCGTAGGACTGGCGCAGCGCCTTGACCAGCGCCGCCTGCTCCACGGCGCGGTTGGCGATCTTGATGAGGGCGTATTCCCTGGGATCGGTCCCCTTCACGTAGAAGGGATAGGACTCGGGCACCGAAGTCGCGGCGAGTTCGGCATTGATAGCGGCGTAGTTCAACCCGACCATCTCGGTAAAGAGCGGATCGGCCGGGTCCTCGTACAGGTCGTACCAGTGTTTGGCGATGTTCCCGTAGATCCCCGAGGCCTTCTGCGGATTGGTCGTGGGATCGAAGCCGCCGATCAGGTCGGTCGCCTTGGCGATGACCGCGCCGTTATAGTCGGTCGCGATCCCGGTGATGTTCCCAAGGACCCCGATAGCGGCGCCGACGACGTCGCCCGACATGAGGCTCAAGGCGGCGCCCATCGCGTCGAGCAGGTCGCAGCCGGCCTTCCACTTGGCGATGGCGTCGGAGGCTCCCTGGGAAATGGCCAAGGCGCCCGCCTTCATCGGGCCGGGGTCGACCGGGGGGTGCCCCTGGTCGATGATCCTGAAGGCGAAGCCGCTGCCGGCCGCATTCACCAGGTCGGCGCCATTGAACTTGTGGTCCAGGTTGTTGTCGAGGACGATGTCGAACTCGCCGACGAACATCTTGGCAGGCGTCGCGATCACCACCTGATTGGCCACCCCGAAGACGCCGCCCATCATCTCCGTCTCGACCCTGTTCTCCGAGCCCATCACGTCGGCCAGCGCCTCGCCGCCGCTCCAGGTGCGGTTGGTCATCACGTAAAGGTCGGCACAGGGATAAAAGCCGCAGCCGTTTAACATACTGCCGCTGAGCCCGGTCCCTGCCGCGCAGACGAACTCGCTTTTATCGAAGACGCTCTTTTGGTTCGCGAACGGATCTCCGCCGCAGGCGTAGGTCCAAACCTCGCCCCGGGCCGGGAGGGCTGAGCATAGTAAGAACAAAAAGAACAGCAAGGTCCCCAGGGTCCCGTGTTTGCTCAAGGATTGTCTCATGAGATGCCTCCCGCTGCAGCGATATAAATGTTAATTAAAGTTTTCGTCCGGGCGAGGATGTATTCAAAGCGAAATTCACGCCAGGATCAGCTGAACCTGCCGTAATTACATCATTTTCAGATAAGGCAGCGAGTATTGCGCCTTTTGTGTAAACCGCTTTGGCGCCTGCTGCAGTGGTGGTCGATTATCATTATCCCGGACGAAGAAATACGCTAATTAGCGGCAAGAAACACGCCAACTGGTAACTAGTTGATATCGCAGAGGCGCAAAGGGGACTAAGCGGGTGTACTGTAAGGGATTCCGACGGAGAATTGGTGAGTTGCGGGGTGCAGCTTCATGAGCGAAAGTACTGCGACTAAAGGGGGTTTTACCAAAGGGGGAGCCAGTAGCGGTGTGTAAAGAAAAACGACAGCCTCGCCGCATAGCGGCGAGGCCCGGCAATGCGCTCCAGCTGCGGAATCAGGGGAGGACGAACTTCGGGGACTGTCCCAGGAAATCCCGGGGATTCTCGAAGAAGACCCGCTCGGCCAGCGCTTCAGGATGGCCGCGCCGCCGCATCTCGTTGGCGCATTTCAAGGTGGCGATGGGGTCCGAGACGCTCCAGTCCGCCGACGAATTGATGCAAATCCGGTCCGGCCCGAAGATCTCCACGGCATCGATGGCGCGGGCGGGGCTCCCCTTGGAGTCGGGGTAGAGGGTGAGGCCGTACCAGAAGCCGTTGTCCTTGATCTCGCCGATGGTGTGCTCCTCGGCGTGGTCGATCAGCACCCGCTCCGGTGTGACGCGCGGCTCGTTCTTGAGGATGTCCATGATGATGCGGGTCCCCTTGAGCTTGTCCTCCAGGTGCGGGGTATGGATCAGCAGGAGTTCGTTGCGGCGTGCGGCGAGTTCCACCTGCTCTTCGAAGATGGCGATCTCGTTGCGGCTGTTCTTGTTGAGCCCCACCTCGCCGATGCCGAGCGCGTTCGGGCGGTCCAGGTACTGCGGGAGCATGGCGATCACCTCGCGGGCAAGCTCCAGGTGCTCCGCTTCCTTCGCATTCATCCCGATCCAGCAGTAGTGCCTGATCTTGAAGCGGGCGGCGCGGGCGGGTTCGGTCACGGTCAACTGGTGGAAGTAATCGTGGAAACTCGCCGCGGAGGCGCGGTCGAAACCGGGCCAGAAGGCTGGTTCGGCGACGGTGTGGATCCCGCCGTAGGCAAGGGCCAGGTAGTCGTCGGTCGTCCGGGAGACCAGATGCATGTGGGGATCAATTACCCGCATTTTCGCCTCCCCAGGCGCCGGTCGCCTTGAGCCCCAACGCGCTCTCAATGGGCTCGCTGCTCGGGTCGCTGAACAGGAGCTGGATCGCCTTGGTGCGCTCCCCCCCCGGTTCCAGGAGAAGCGCCAACGCTTTCTCGAAGGCGCGCCGGCGATACTCACCCCTCACCTCTCCGGCATCGGCGGCGCGGTCCAGGCGGTCCAGAAACGACGCTATCTCCAGCAGGCGGGCCCGGTTTTCAAGAAAGTAGGTGTCCAGGATCTCCTGGGAGGTCAAGCTGCAGCTTTTTCCGGTCATCGCTTTTCTCCGTCTGATTCCTGCGCGAGGCGAGTGTCTTGATGCATTTGCGGTAGAGCGCCGCATCTATGTCGTGCCGGTCCGATTTGGCGCCGATGCCGTCCAGAAGCGGGATGGAAAGTTCCCCTCCCAGGTGCTCCTGGAACTGCCGCAGCGACTTTTCCACGTCGACCCATTCCAGGGCCAGGTGGTAAAGCTGGAAGCCGATCTCTTCGAGGGTGGCGAAGATGCGGCGCAGGTCGAGCTCCCCTATCATACCGAGCTCGAAGGAGTAGAGGGAATCGAGCGCGATGCCGATGGCGACCGCCTCGCCGTGCCTGATCTCGCCCTGGGTCAGTTCCTCCAGTTTGTGCGCGGACCAGTGCCCGAAGTCCAAAGGGCGCGAGGAGCCGAACTCGAAGGGGTCGCCGCTAGTGGCGATGTGCTCCAGGTGCAGTTCGGCGCAACGAACGATCATGCGCTGCATGACCTCGGGCTCGAAGGCGGCGAGCAGCGCGCGCGAGGCGTAGAGGAAATCGAAAAAGGCGCGGTCCCTGATGAGCGCCACCTTCACCGCCTCGGCGATGCCCGCCCGAAGCTCCCTGGCCGGCAGAAGCCTGAGAAAGTCGAAGTCGTTCACCACGGCAAAGGGGGGAGCGAAGCAGCCGGTGAAGTTCTTGCGCCCGAAGGCGTTGACGCCGTTTTTCACCCCCACCCCGGCGTCGTTCATGGAAAGGGTGGTGGTGGGCATCCGCACCAGGCGGACGCCGCGGTGCGCGGTGGCGGCGGCGAACCCCGCCGCGTCCAAGACGGCGCCGCCGCCGATGGCGAGGATGAAGGAGTGCCGGCAAAGGCCGTGGCGCTCCACCAGGGCGTGGATCTTCTCCACCTCCCCAGGCTCGTTCTTGCACGCCTCGCCTCCCCGCATCACCAGCGGGGGAACGAGGATTTCCACTTCGGCTGCGTGGTCCGCCGCAAAACGGTTCAGCTTCTCCAGCAGAAACGGGTTGATCCGGAGCACCTCCGAGTCGATCACGGTCAGCACCCGAGGTCTTTCCCCTTCGCCTGCCAGAACCCGCAAAAGCGCGGCGCTGCCGGCCCCGAAGGCGTCGCTGGTGAAGATCACCGGAAAGGAATAGGCGACGGTGAAATGCTGCTGGATGGTCTTCATGCCCCCTCCCTCAATCACAGCCCCCGGTACAGGATCTCCAGGGTGAGCACGGCGTAGGAGGTGACCAGGACGGGATCCCTCTCCCACCAGCGGCCGGTAGGGTTCACCCAGGAGCCGTCCTCCTTCTGCAGATCGAGGAAGCGCTTGGCCAGGTCGGTGCGCCAGCTGACGGTTTTGCCGTTTTTGAGCTTGATGCTGTCCACGCCGTAGGTGCTCAGGGCCTTGGCCATGGTGTGGTAGTAGTAGTAAAGCCCTTCCTGCCCCATCCCGGGATTTTCCTCAAGCGTGTAGTTCGCGTTGAGCCAGTTGTAGACCTCTTTCACGCGGGGGTCGTTCTTGTCCATCTGCGCGTAGATGTAACTCAAAAGCCCGGCATAGGAGCCGCTGCCGTAGGAGCGGAGCGCCACCCGGCCGTCGGGGAGGAGTTTGTCGCCTGCCTTCGAGTCGCCGGGGAAATAGACGAACCCGCCGCGGCTTTCGGCGTCGCCGGTGGCCCACTTCTGGTCGTTATAGCCGGGGAGGTTCTGGGTGCGGGAGATGAACTTCACCACCGCCTTCCAGTCCAGGTCCTCGGCCTCCCCCGCCACGTCGCTCTTCAGGTAGCGGGTGTAGTGCAGCGCCTCCAGGGCGAAAGAGGTGTTGACGATGTCCGAGTTCTTGTAGCTGCCGCCGTAGCCGATGCCGCCGTCGAACTGGTCACCCCTCTTGTCCTGGAGCCCTATCAGGAAGCCGCGGGCCCTTTTGAGAACCGGCTCGTACTCGGGGTTGTTGGACATAAGGAGCGCCATCATGGAGATGGAGGTGTTGTAGTTGGCGAGATCCTTGCCGTAGATGCCGCCGTCGGGCCTGACGTTGGAGAGGAGGTAGCGGTACCCCTTGCCGATCTGCGGCTCGTACTTCCGTTTGTAAAACCCAGACGGGTCCCCCTGGAAGGAAGTGAGCACCAGGGCCGAGAGCGCCGGGTATTCCGGCTGGGACCAATGCCCCGCCGGATTCTGGCGCAAGGCGAGCCAGGAGAGCCCCTTGCCGATGGCGTTCTCAACCTCCAGCTTCAGCGAGAGGTCCTGCTTGGAGACGGCTACACTCTTTTGTTTTTCGGCGGCGAAAGCGAGGGGAATGAGCGTCCCGAGGAGGACAGCGACGGTCGTCAAAAGCAAGGAGAGTTTCTTCATAAGGAGCCTCCTGAGGAAATGGCGATAGCGCCGAAAAAAGAGGGCTGTCCCCCTCCACCCTGCCCTCTTCCGGACGGCGAGGGAATGGACGCCGGAATTGCCGGACGGCCAGTTAGAAACGGGAGGCTGCGTTACACATTAAACGGTAAGCATTATTCAATGTCAAATATTTTCCCGTGCCGCTGAAGGACTCCCCGCTTGCTCCAGGAGAAGCATATCCGCGGCCATCTGCTCGGGCTGCGGCGTTTCGCCGCCGTAACGGACCCGGTCGCAGCGCGCAAGGAGCTCGGCAAGACTCTCCTGCTGCTCCCGGCCGAACGCCCCCTCCGGCAGCGGCCCGGTCCAGCCCGCCGCAGGGAGCCCCTGGCGCTCCCCCCCCACCCGCTGCAGTAGCCTGAAGGCGGCGCCATAAAAGGCGCTCGCGTCGCCGGAGGCGTGTGCCGAGCGGGCCGCGGCAAGCCAGCCCTGCCTGCCGTCCTCGGACGGCGGCGTCTGTCGGCGCAGCCTCCTGCAGAGTAAGACGGCAGCTACGAGCGCCGCGAGAGCGGAAAGCGCCAGCCAGAAGGCGCTTGCTTGGTCGGACTTGTCGGACTTGTCGGACTTGTCGGACTTGTCGGACTTGTCTGACCTGTCTGACCTGTCTGACCTGTCTGACCTGTCTGAACTGTCTGACCTGTCTGACTGGTCCGACTGCACTGCTGCTGCGGCTGTGGCCCGCACCCTAAGCGCTAGCGCCTCGCTTTGGGCCGTGCCGAAACGTCCGGCGGAGGGGTCGAAGAAGCTGATCCGGACAGGGGGAATTTCCGCCGCGCCCCCGGTCTCCGGCACCAGGAGCTGTTCGCAAACAAGCTCCCCCGCCCCTTTTTCCTGAACAGGGGGATACCCCCTGAAGCCGCGGGCCTCGATGGGGCGGCAGGAGAATTCGCGCTCGGCCCCCTCCCCCCTTATCACGGTGCGCACGGTGACCGGGTCGCCGGCGCTCACTTCGCGGGGGCGGGCTGATACGCTCACCGTGAAGCGCCCGACTGCACCGGAAAAGCCGTCCGGGCGCCCCTGCATCGGGACGGGGAGCACGGTGAGGGCAAGCGGCTGCGACTTGAGCGCTACCGGCTTCGATTCGGTGGCGCCGAAAAAGGCCGCCGCACCGGACGCCGGGGAGACGAGGTCGGCTTCCAACTCGGCCGGGCCCAGACGGTAGCTCCCGCTTTGCCTGGCGCTGACTACGGTGGTGAAGTCGTAGGCGGTGTAAGTGGCCCCCTCCAAAACCAGCTCGCGCTTCGCGGGAAGCGAGAACTCCCCCACCTGCAAAGAGCGGTGCGAAAGCCGGGGATAGCCTATCCCGCGCAACTGCGCGTCCCGCACCATGAGCGTGACCGTCACCGGGACCGGCATGCGCGGGTAAACCCGCGCCCTTGCCAGCTTCAGTTCGAGGCGAAGGGGTTCTGCGGCGGGGCCGGCCTCCTCGGCGCCTGCCGCCGCCGGAATCATGAGCCCCAAGAGACAGAGCGAAAGAAGCGGGAATCTCATCTTCACCACTCCTTCCCGGCGGGGGCATGACGCCCCTTGCCGCCGGCACCCAAAAGCTGCGGCGCCAGCGTCTCGCGACCGCGCTCCTCGGCCAAGAGGCGCTCGGCATCCTCCCGGGACATCTCCGCCGCGCGCCGCCCGTGCCGCGCCCCCTGGTCCGACTCCTCCCCGGCCCTGTTGCCGCGGCTCTTTGCTCCCTGTTCTTTGCCCTGCTCCCCCCCCTGCCGCTCTTTGCTTGCAGCCTGAGGCGGGATGGAACGGGCGTCGCGCGATTCCCTCCCGGGGGCGCCGACTTTCGCGGCGTCGAGTGCTTGAAGCCGCAGGCGAACCAGCTCCAGGTTGCGCTTTGCGTCCGCGGCGCGCGGGTTCAGCTCCAGCGCCTGACGGTAACTCGTCTCCGCCTGCCGCAGCAGCGCCGCGGCGCCAGAGGCATCGCCCCCCTTTCTGTCCGCTTCCTTCACCGCGGCGTTCCCTCTGTTGTAGAGCGCGGCTTCCTTCAAGCCGGAATCTTCTGCGGCGCTGGCCGCGGAAAAACGCTCTAAGGCCTGGACGTACTCCCCCGCCCGGTAGAGGGCGACGCCGGCGTCGTAGGCAAGAAGAGGCACGCCCCCGCGCATCCTTTCGGCCCAGGCAAAGGCGCGCAGGCCCCGCTCGTTGTCGCCGCGGGACAGCGCCTCTCTCCCTTGCCGCCAGGCAAAGTGGAAGAGGTCATGGCGCAACACGGGATAGAGCCCGGTCAGGAAGATAAGAACAAGGAGAATGGCTGAAAGTTTGCGTCTCATGGCCTCCCCCGGAAGAGAAGAAGCGGCTCTGCGCACAAGAGCGCTAGCGCGAGGGAGAGCGGGACCTGGAAGCGTTCCCGCTGGGCCTGCCGGCTCGACGCCGGTTTGGCTGCGCTCTTTTGCAGCGGCAGGGTGGCGAGCCGGGCGGGGAGCGCTACGATGTCGACCATCTCCCCTCCCCCCGATTGAGCCGCCTCCCGCAGCGTTTCGGGGCGCAGCCGGCTCAGCACGAAGCTGCCGTCCCGATCCTTCTGGACCCCGCCCCCCGGAAGCGGGATCGGTCCCCCCGGCAAGGTTCCGGCGGCGACGGCGTAAAGCTTCACCCCCGCTGCGTTCAGGGCGCGAGCGGCGGCAACGTATTCACCCTCATGGTCTTCGCCGTCGCTTAAAAGCACCACGACCCTCGGCCCGTCACCCTCACCTTGCAATGCACGGCGCGCCTCCTTGAGCGCTGCGGCAAGCGAGGTCCCGGGAAGAGGCAGGGTCTCCTCCCCCGCCTCCTTGAGCACTTGATCGAAGAGCGCGTAGTCGGTGGTGAGCGGGCAGACCAGGAAGGCGCTCCCGGCGAAGGCGACAAGTCCTACCCGCTCCCCCTTCAGGCCGACCATAGCCTTCCGCACCGCTTCCTTGGCGGCGTCAAGCCGGCTTTGGCCGAGGTCCCGGGTGAGCATGCTCCTGGAGGTGTCCAGGAGAAACAGGATGTCTCCTCCCTGCGCCAGCCGCTCGTGCGACTCCTCGCCGAAACGGGGACCGGCCAGGGCCGCGACCAGGAGCATCATGGCGGCGGCAGCGACGCCCCAGGTGAGAAGATCCGCCACCTTCTTCTGACGGCCGCCGGTCAGCTCCTGCCGCAATAGGCGCGCCCGCCGCGCGGAGCGAAGCGCGAGCAAGGAAAGCGGCGCTCCGGCAAGCAGCAGCCAGAGGTATCCCGGTGCGCCCCATTCCATCAGCAGCTCCTCCTGAGCCACCCGCCGCGAAGGAGCATCTCGGCCAGAAACAGGAGGAGCGCTGCGGCGAGAAGCGGCCGGAACAGCTCGGCGTAGCTGAAGAAAACCTTCTCCTTGACGGGGGTCCGCTCCAGTTGGTCGATTTCGGCGAAGACCCTGGAGAGGACAGTCGCGTCGCCGGCCTCGAAGTAGCGCCCGCCGGTGATCTGCGCCACCCCCTTTAGGGTCGCGGCGTCGAGGTCCGCGTCGAGCCGCCGGTAGATGGTTCCGCCCAAGGGGGACGGGACGGGGATCACGGCGCTCCCGCGCGAACCGATGCCGATGGCGTGGACCCTTATCCCCAGGGCCTTCGCCGCCTGCGCCGCCAGTTGGGGCGAAGCTCCTGCGTTATTGCGGCCGTCGGTGATGAGGATGAGGGCGCGGCTTTCGGCGGGGCGCTGGCGCAGCCGGTTGACCCCGGCGAGGATGGCGTCGCCCAGAGCGGTCCCGTCCTCGACGGAGGTGGTATCGAGCCGCTCCACTATCCCCTGCAGCCACTGGTGGTCCGAGGTGAGCGGGGCCGCCGGAAAGGGGCGCCCGGCGAAGGCAACGAGGCCGATCCGGTCCTGCTTGCGTGCGCCGATAAACTCCGACAGCACCCGTTTGGCCGCAGCCAGGCGATTCTCCCCCCTCCCCTCGCGCCCCTGTTCCTCGGCGAGCATGCTGGTGGAGAGATCGAGCGCCAGCACCAGGTCCATCCCCCGGCTTTGCACCTGGCTCTCCCGCTCGACCGCCTGCGGGCGGGCGAGTGCCGCGATCCCCAGCGCCAGGACCGCCAGGCGGAGATAAGGGAGGAGCCGTGCCAGCCGCGACCGGAGCGTGTCGGGAAGCGGTTCCCCGGCGAAGGCGGCGCTCAGGGGAAGAGCGGGTCGGCGGCTTTCGCTGCGGCGGATCCAGACGAACAAGGGGACCAGGAGGGCCAAGAGAAACAGCAGCTGCGGGTCGTGGAACCTCATGGCTTGCCCCCGGAGTGGGGAAAGAGAGCGCGCGCGAGTTCCAGCGAGCGTCGCGCCCGCTCAGAATCGGGCAGCTCGGCGGCGAACTTCACCCGGTCGCAGAGCTCAAAGAGCTCGGCCGCCTGCTCCAGCTCGGAAGCGGACAGGAGCCCTGAGGCTTCCGCCTGCTGCAGCAGTTCCGCGCTGGTCAGGCGGCTGGCGGGAAGGCCGGTAGCCTGCGCAAGGCGCACCCGGGCGAAGGAGGCAAGGATGAGACAGAGTTCCTCCGGGGAGAATTGCCCCGCCTCGAAACGCGCCGCCATCTCCTCCAGAAGCGGCAGCGTCTGCGGAGGGTCAAAAGGGGGAGCCGCGCCGGCGGGTGGAAGGCATTTGCGGCGGCGCCAGGCGACGACAATCAAGGAACTGAGGGCGAGGTAAAGCAGGGTAAGCGTGAAAGGGGGCGCCGCAGGCGCCGGGAGCGGCCCCCTCAGCGAGGCAAGCGTCGCCGAAAGGGGCGCTGCTGCAAGCGCTGCATGGAGGCCGGCGCTCACGTCAACGCCTCCCCTGGCGGCGGTTTCCTTGGAAGAAACGGACCAGGGCGTGCAGCGGCGGCTCAGTGGTGGAAAGCTCCAGGTGCTTCACGCCGAGAGAGGCGAACGCCTCCAGGAGCCTCGCGCGCCTCTCCAGCGCGGCTTCCCGGAAGAAGCGCCGCACCCTGGGGCTCGCGCTGTCGATCAGGCTGCGCTTCCCGTTCTCCTCGTCGCAGAGGTCAAGAAGCCCACTGTCCGGTAGCTCGAAGTCAGAGGGGTCGGTGACGACCAGCGCCACCACCTCGTGGCGGCGGGCGACGGCGGCAAGTTCGCGGCTGAAATCGGGGGAGAGAAAGTCGGAGACGATGCAGAGGGTCCCGGCGCGGCGGTCGACCCGCGCCAGGTAATCGAGCGCGGCTGCCAGGTCGGTGCCGCCGCCGGAAGAAGCGCCGCAACTAAGGGAGGCGACGATGCGCTGCGCCTGGCGCGCCCCTTTGGCTGGGGGGATGAAGCTCTCCACCCGGTCGCTGCAGGTGATAAGGCCGACCCGGTCGTTGCTCTTCGCGGCGGCCAGGGCCAAAAGTGCAGCTGCCTCGGCGGCCAGGCGGCTCTTCGCGCCGCGGGGGGTGGGACAGGCAAGCGAGGCGGAACGATCCACCAGGAGCATCAGGTTCAGCTCGCGCTCCTCGACGAACTGCTTCAGGAAGGGACGCCCGGCGCGCGCCGTCACGTTCCAGTCGATGTTGCGGACGTCGTCCCCGGGCTGGTACTCCCGCACGCTTTCGAACTCCATCCCCCTCCCCTTGAAGACGCTCCGGTACTCCCCGGCGAAGAGCCCGGTGACCAGGCGGGAGGAAAGTACCCGCAGGCGGCGCAGCTGGTCTGGGGAGGGAGCCTGGGCGGTCATGGCACCTCGGTCCGGGAAAAGAGCTCTTCCACGATCCCCTCCACCCCCACCCCCTGGGCGTCCGCCTCGTAGCTCACGATGATGCGGTGACGCAAGAGGTCCGGCCCTATCTCCTTCACGTCCTGCGGCACCACGTAGCCTCGGCCGCGCAAAAGGGCCAGGGCGCGGGAGGCGATGCAGAGGTAGATGCTCGCTCTGGGCGAAGCGCCGTAGGCGATGAGGCCGGCAAGATCGGCGAAGCCGTAGCTTTCCGGGTCGCGGGTGGCGAGCACCAGGTCGAGGATGTACTTCTCGATCTTCGGGTCCAGGTAGATGTCGTCCACCAGTGCCCGGGCGCGCAGGATGTCGTCGGGGTGGATGAGAGGTGCGGCGGAAAAGCTGCGGGAGGTGCGGGCGGTGCGGCGCATGATCTCCAGTTCGTCGGCGCGGCTTGGGTATCCCACCTTCGCCTTGAGCATGAAGCGGTCCATCTGCGCCTCGGGGAGCGGGTAGGTCCCCTCCTGTTCGATGGGGTTCTGGGTCGCCATGACCAGGAACGGCTCGGAGAGCGGGTAGGAGCTGTCGCTGATGGTAACCTGGCGCTCCTCCATCGCTTCCAGGAGCGCGCTGTGCACCTTGGCGGGGGCGCGGTTGATCTCGTCGGCAAGGAGGATGTTGGTGAAGATCGGCCCTTTGCGGGTAGTGAAATCGCCCTCGCGCGGGTTGTACACCAGGGTCCCCAAAAGGTCGGCGGGAAGGAGGTCGGGGGTGAACTGGATGCGCTGGAACCGCGCGTCGATCAGTGAGGCGAGGGTCTTGACCAGAGTGGTCTTGGCGAGCCCCGGAACCCCCTCGATCAGGAGGTGGCCGTTGGACAAAAGCGCGACCAGGATCCGTTCGATGAGCGGGCGCTGCCCCACGACCACCTTTTCCAACGCGGAGACGACGCCTGCCAGGAAAGCGGATTCCTGCTGCACGCGCTCGGCCAGGTTCCCATTGACGCTCATGCGTTACCTTTCTTCGTCTGCCTACGGGTGGATGGAGAGCTTCTTCATCAGGTCGTACAGCGTCGGGCGGCTCACCCCGAGTTCCTCGGCCGCCTTCATGATATTCCCCTGCTGGCGCTCGATCGCCTGCTGTATCATCTCGCGCTCCATCCGCTCGCGGGCGGCCTTCAGCGAGACCCCGTCGCTCACGGGAACCGGCATCGCCGCAGGCTCCACGTCGCAGCCAAGGTCGAGCGGTCCTATGCTCGCGCCGTCGCACATGATCACCGCGCGCTGTACCCGGTTCTTCAGCTCGCGCACGTTGCCGGGCCAGTTGTGGCGCTTGAGGAAAGCGATAGCGGCGGCGGAGAAACGGACCGTCTTCTTCTTGTTCTCTTTGCAGTAGAGCCTCAGGAAGTTCTCGGCTATCAGGAGGATGTCGTCGCCCCGTTCGCGCAAGGGAGGCAGCTTGATGTTGATCACCCCGATGCGGTAGTAGAGGTCCTCCCTAAAGCGCCCTTCCTCGATCGCCTTGGCGATGTCCACGTTGGTGGCGCAGGTGGTGCGGGCGTCGATGGCGATTTCCTCCCGCCCCCCGACCCGCTGGATGGTCCCCTCCTGCAGGAAGCGCAAAAGCTTCACCTGGAGGTTCACCGGGAGTTCGCCTATTTCGTCGAGAAAGAGCGTCCCCTTGTGGGCGTACTGGAGCTTCCCCCTGACCGCTGCGTGGGCGCCGGTGAAGGCACCCTTCTCGTGTCCGAAGAGCTCGCTCTCCAGGAGGTTCTCCGGAATGGCGCCGCAGTTGATGGCCACCAGCGGCCCCTTGTTGCGCGAGCTCGCCTCGTGGATGGCGCCCGCCACCAGTTCCTTTCCGGTGCCGCTTTCGCCGGTGATGAGGATAGGGGCGTTGGAGCCGGCCACCTTGCGGATGGTGTGAAAGACGGCCTGCATCTCGGGGCAGGAGCCGACCATCCCCCACTGCTCGCCGTCCTCGCTCTGGGACGATACCTGCCTCAGGTTCTGCTCGTCGATGTTGGCCAGGTGAAAGGCGCGGGTGATGATCACCTTCAGCTCGCTCAAAACCGGGGGCTTGGCGTAAAAGTCGAAGGCCCCCATGCGCATCGCCTTCAGGGCGTTCTCCCGCTCGTTGTTCCCGGTCAGCATGATCACCTTCGCCGCCGGGTTCAGCCCGAGCATCTCGTCCAGGCAGCGGAACCCCTCCACCGAACTGTCGGCGTAGGGGGGAAGGCCCAAGTCGAGCACCACCACGTCGGGCTTCTCGCTTTTGAACTGCTGCAGCGCCTCGCGGCCGTCGGCCGCCAAAAGGACCTGGAATTCCTGGTTCAGGCCCCACTTCAACTGCTGCCTGATATCGTCGTTGTCGTCGACAATCAACAGTTTCTTCACTGCCACCCCCTCATGCCGGCTGTGTGATGACCCGTTCCCCGCCCAGCATAGGGGACGGGAACCATACCGTGAACACGGTCCCCTCCCCCTCTACGCTGCATACCTCGATCCTGCCGCCGTGCGCCGCCACGATCTGCCGGCACTGGTAGAGCCCGATGCCGAGCCCCGTCTGCTTCGTGGTCTTGAACGGCGCAAAAAGCTCGTTGCGTATGAAAAGCGGCGACATGCCGCAGCCGCTGTCCGACAACTTGAGGAAGGGGGAATCCGCGCATCCCACCTCCGCCACGATCGGGGTCCCCGGCTCGGAAGCCTCCACCGCGTTCAGGAAGAGGTTCAAAAGCACCTTCTCCAATTCTTCCTCGTCGCCTATGACCTTCTCCGGCGTCCCCTGCACCGTGACCGCCCTCCCCTGCACCTGGCGCGCCGAGTGCTGGGCCAACGCCAGCAGATCTACGGGGCGCATGTGCAAGAGCTCGCTCTCGCCCAGGTTTCGCAGGCGGCCTATGAGCGTGTGCATCTTCCTCGTGGTGTTGCCGAGGCTTGAAAGCATGTCCTTTTGGAACTCGGGGTTGTCCAGGTGCTCGCGGGCGTTTTCCACCACGAGCGATACGGTGGCCGCCAGGTTTTTCAGGTCGTGCACCACGAAGGTGGCCAGATTCCCCACCGCCTCCATCGCTTTCGCCTGGGTGAGCTGCTCGGAGAGGCGCTGGTGCTGTATCGCCACCGAAGCCTGGCGCGCGATAGCCTTCATCAGGTCGTAATCCTCGTAGCGGTACTCTTCGTCCGGAACCACCTGCTCGCCCAAAACGATGAAACCGGTGAGCGCCTCCCCTTCGAAAAGAGGGATGGCGAAGCTCACCTTCAGTTCCCTAAGCCAGCGGCAGTTGGCCTCCAGGATCTCCGGGTTGTCGTCCCGGCTGCAAAAGACCCAGCGGCGGTCGCGCAGATAGGCGATGAGCGGGTTGTCGGCTGCGATGGTTACCCTGACCTCTTCCAGCTCCTGGATCCCCGTGGCGCAGAACCAGCCGCACCCTGCCTGGTGCAGGAACAGCGCCCCCCCCCGCACGCCGAAGATGTCGCAGTAGGCGGAGAGGACCAGCCGCAAAAGACCGTCGCCGGTCTCGAAATTGGCCAGGCGTTCGGTGAGCCCCAGCCACTGGGCCCGGTAGTCGTACTTGCTCTGGTAGAAGTGCTTATGGAGAAAGACCTTCAGCTCCCTTTGGGCGCGCTCGGAGAGGAGCAAAAGGAGCAGGAGCATCCCCGCGATGAACCCAAGCGACAAGGCGAGCACGCGGGGAAAGAGCGAGCCGAAGTACTTCATCCCCTCCCCGATGGACCCCAGGAGCAACAGATACCCGGCGATTACGGTGAGGACCACGGACTTCAAAAGGACCGCCTGCGAGACCTTCACCCGCGCCGTTCCCCTCCAGTGGGTGCGCGAGTAGACGATCATCAGCGCGGCGATGATGGAAACAAGCGAGCGCAGGGGAACCAGCTCCATGTTGAGCGAGCGGTACAAGAGCGCGTTGGTGTAGTAGAAGACGCAGACGGCGAGCACGGAGCCCAGCGCCACGATGTCGAGCTTAACGCGCCAAAGCGCCTCCGAAGAGGCGTTCACCAGGGTGGACTCGAGGTTCATGAGCGCCACCACCAAAAGGACCAGCATCGCGACGTAGAAGTAGTACCCGGCGTCGGTGAGAAAAAGCATCCGCTCCAGAGGGAAGTCGGGGGCGTAGAAAAGAGCCTCCCCCGGCATCAAGACGGGTACCAGGACCAAAGCGAAGGCGCCGGCGAGCATCAGGCGGGTCGAGCGCGGAAGCCCGCGTTCGGGCAGGTCCCGGGCATAGGTGAGGCTCACCAGCAGCCAAAGCGCCGGGAGCAGCGCCTCGACCCCAAGCGACAACCGCTTCCAGTCCACTTCGGGGAAGAACTGGTACAGCGCCGCAAGGTCGAAGAATTCCAGGAAGGCGACGGCGCAAAAGGGGATGGCTAATAAGGTACGGCAGGCGCTTTTGCGCTCCAGCCGGATTATCCTCAGCATGGCAAACAAAAGCAAGATGATCGCAACAAGCGAAAGCGCCATGTTCCCCTCTGGGATTTACCCCTTTATAACGCCCAGACCTTGACACCGGCGCCTTCAACCCGCTCCCGGTCGAACATGCTCTTCACGTCGATCAAGACCGGGTTGGGACCCATGAGCGCCAAGAGTTCAGGTGCCGCGAGGGAGGCGAATTCAGTGTGGGCCACGGCGGCCACCACCGCCACCGCGGGCTTTAACTGCGCCCTCGGGGTGAGCCGCACCCCGTACTCGTGCAGCGTCTCCTCCGGGTCGGCCATAGGATCGCAGACCTGGACCTGCATCCCGTAATCCTTGAGCTCCTTGACGATGTCGATGACCTTGGAGTTCCTGATGTCGGGGCAGTTCTCCTTGAAGGTGATCCCCAGCACCGTGACCACCGCGTTCAGCACCGGGTGCCCGGCCCTGATGATCTCCTTCACGGCGCGCTGCGCCACGAATTTCCCCATGCCGTCGTTGATGCGCCGCCCCGCCAGGATCACCTGCGGGATGTAGCCTAGCTTCTCCGCCTTGTGGGTGAGGTAGTAAGGGTCGACGCCGATGCAGTGCCCGCCGACCAGCCCGGGGGAGAACTTGAGGAAGTTCCACTTGCTCCCGGCGGCCGCCAGCACCTCAGAGGTGTCGATCCCCAGGCGGTCGAAGATGAGCGCCAGTTCGTTCATGAGGGCGATGTTCAGGTCGCGCTGGGTGTTCTCGATCACCTTGGCCGCTTCCGCCACCTTGATGGAGGAGGCGCGAAACACCCCCGCCGTCACCACCGAGCTGTAGACCTCCGCCACCACCTCCAGGGTCTCACAGTCCTGGCCGGAGACCACCTTCTTGATCTTGGTGAAGGTGTGCTCCTTGTCGCCGGGGTTGATCCGCTCGGGGCTGTACCCGACCTTGAAGTCGACACCGCCTTTGAGGCCGGAGACCCGCTCCAGGACCGGGACGCATTCGTCCTCGGTTACCCCCGGGTAGACGGTGGATTCGTAGACCACGATGTCCCCTTTTTTTAGCGCCTTCCCCACCGTCTCGCTGGCCCGGCAGACGAGGCTCAGGTCCGGCTGGTTCGCCTCGTCGATCGGGGTCGGGACCGCCACGATGTGGAAATTGGCCTGAGCCAAGTCCTCGACCCGGTCCGTGAACAGGATGTCCGCTTGCGCCAGGTCCGCCGCCTCCACCTCGGCGGTCCGGTCGTACCCCTCGCGCAGCTCCTTGATCCTGGTGCCATTGATGTCGAAGCCTATGGTGCGGCGCACCTTGCCGAAGGCAACCGCTACCGGAAGCCCCACGTACCCTAGCCCTACCACTGAGACAATGCGCTCTACCGTCAAGTCGTCCTCCTGAAATTGCGGCACCAAGGCCGCCAAAATGAATTGATCGCGCTGCAGTTCTACTGCCGCCTTACCGCGCCGCCATCGCCATGAGGCAGATGGCGAGCCGCGCCGGCGGCTCAGCTCGGCAGGAAGGTCCGTATCGCCGGGAGGAACTCCTTTACGAAGCGCTCCCCTACGGCCTTGGCCTGCCGCTCATCCCCCTGGAAGGGGATGGAAACCCTGATGAAGGAGGCGTCGCGGCGCCGGTGCAATACCGAGTTCAGGATCTGCTGCCCTTTGAGCGAGAACTCCTCGGAGAGGCTCTTGCCGCGCACCTGGTACCAGTAGAGGAAGAGTTCGCTGCTTTCCCCCTTCTGGTACACCGCCTGGACCAGGTTCAGGCCGTCTTTTCCGGCCTTTATGGTGTAGCGGTTGCTGGAGTGCTCCAGCCAGCCGCTGCCGGGAAGGCAGTGCTTGGGGGAGTGGATCTCCCCTCCCCCCTTGCCGCCGCCGTGGTAGCCGATGTAGAGCTGCACCTTCTCCCCCTGCGGACCCTGGTACTGCCGGATCAGGACGTCGGAGGCCTTGAGCACGTTCTGGACCTCGCCGGAGAGTTGCCCCTCGTCGGTCATGCGCCAGCTGTTCACCGCGGCCGGAAACTGCTGCAAGGGGCGGTTTATGGGGACGCTCAGGTCGCTATGCAGGTGCAGGTAGAGCCCGGCCGCAACGAGAAGCAGGTAGATCGCCAGGAAATGCGCCTTCATGCCGCCCCCCCTTTACCGCGCGACAGCAAGGAGCCGAGCCCGATCATGAGCGCGATGGCGACCACGAAGACCGCAAGGCCCGCGAACTCGTGGAAAAACCCTTCCGCGGCCTTGGCGCCCCAGTACTGGGCCAGGACCCCCGTCCCTATCACCCTGAACGCGTTGGCCGAGATGGCTATAGGTATGGCGGCGAGGATCAGCACCCCCCGACGCAACGGCCCCATCTCCAGGAAGAAGGCGTAGGCGACCGCGAGCGCGAGGAGCGAAATGAGCGACCTGATGCCGCTGCAGGCGTCGGCTACCTCCAGCGTGGTGAAAGGGAGCATGATGATATTCCCCTCCCTCATCACCACCACCCCCATGAGCTTCAGCGTCGCTATGGAGACGCGGGTCACGAAGAGTTTCAGGGGGAAGGCGACCATGTCGTAGATGATGTAGGGGAGCGGCACCATGAAAAGGAGGTAGGCAAGCGGCAGCAGCATGAGCCGGAACAGCCTCTTTCCCAATAAAAAAAGGGTCATCCCGCAAAGGGTGACCACAAGGGAACTGCGCATGGTGAAAAATTCGGTGCCAAGCCAACCCACCACCAGTTGCATAAGGCCGGCGGCCACCAGCAAAAGCCCGGGCCACCAAGGCTCGGCCAGCACGGAGGCCAGATCCTTGCGGCGCTCGTAGGCGAAGTACCCGGCGATCAGGGGGACGACGAAACCGTGGGAATAGTTCTCGTCCTCGTACCACTGCTGAACCATCTCAGGCACAACGCTCCAGTAAACGGCGGCCAGTATCAACAGCGCCAAAAGAAACTGCACCCTGTGATGTTTCAAACACTCGGCGACTGTCATTGGAGATAACCTCTAATCCGCAACAGGTGGGCAAATAACAGGGTCGATTTTGGATGCTACACTTTACAGTGTGAAGGACAAATTGACAAGTATTAATTCATTGTGGTAAACCGGACTCTGACAATAGACAATGAAGCAATTTCGCAAACAGTCAATTACGCGTCGGCAAGTGCCAACACCGCCCTTACGCTTTCCGGCAATGTGTGGAACAAAGCCAATGAAGTGCCGTTGCAACCCCGGGTTCACTCTGCTCGCCGGCACCAAGATTCAGATGTAAACGAGGAGACACCGGATGACTCGGCAGGCGGGGCAAAAACAAAAAGCAGAGGCGCGCATTATCAGCAGCATCCCCTTTTTTTCCACCCTCGAGCCCGGCGAAATCGAACTGGTGGAAAGGCTCTTCCGGAAGCAGGACTACGATAAGGAACAGATAGTCCTTTACGAGGAAGACACCAGCAACTACATGTACCTGATCTATTCGGGGAAGGTGCGGGTGGTCAAGCTGAACGAAGACGGCAAGGAGCAGATCATCACCATCCACAAGAAGAACGACTTCTTCGGAGAGATGTCGCTTCTCGACGGCAAGACCTCGCCCGCCACCATCATCGCCCACGAGGAGTCGGTGATAGGCCTTTTGCACAAGGACGACTTCGAACAGCACCTGATGAGCAACGAGGGGATCCGCCGCAAGATCATCGAACTGCTCTGCGGCAGGCTCCGGGACTCCTGGGAGATGATCAGGATACTCTCCTTCAACGCCGAGAACGCGCAGGACCGCGTCATCTCGCTTCTGGACCGCCTGGGGGAACTCTACGGCGTGCGGGACGACCGCGGCATCATCATCGACGTGAAGATGACCCACCAGCAGATGGCGAGCTACGCTTCCGTCACCCGCGAGACCATGAGCCGGGTCTTGAGGACCCTGGAGAAGTCCGGGATTATCTCCGTGCTGCAGAACAAGGCCATTCTCCTGAACCACCCCTTCCACCAGCAGCGGGCCAGGCACTAGGGGCGGGCGCCGACACAAAGGGGGAGCATTTGAACCGAAAAGCGCTCTTTCCGGCCTTGGCCTGCATCCTCTTGATCGCCTACGCCTCCCTCTTCCCCTTCAGCGGCTGGCGCCTCCCCGGCGCCGGCCTTTTCGACTGGTGCACGCTTGATCTCCCCGGCCGCGTCTCCAAAAGCGACCTCCTGGTCAACGTCATCGCCTACGCCCCGTTGGGCTATCTTCTCTTTCGCCTCTTCCGCCGGGATGACGGGCGATGCGCCCTCCCCTTTCTCTGCGCGCTCGTCGGCGGGAGCGCGCTCAGCTTGGCCATGGAGTTTACCCAGGCCTTCCTCCCCGACCGCACCCCCTCCGTAGTAGACCTCTGCACCAACACCGCGGGAAGCTTTGCCGGCGCGCTCCTTGCGTTTTGCTGGCAGCAAGCGGCCGTGCCCGAAGGGGCCTGGTCGCGCTGGCGGGCGAGCGTTCTCACCGCCGGAATTCGGGGGGAGCTTGGCCTTTGCGTCCTTTTGCTCTGGCTTTCCTCCCAATGGGCCCCCTTCGTCCCCTCGCTCGACTTCGGGGGGATCAAGAACGGGCTCAAGCCGCTTTGGTACACGGCCAACGACCTGTCGCGCTTCGACCTGGCGCAGGCAGCCACCTACTTTTTCTATCTGGCCGGGCTCGGAGTGGTGGCGCAGGAGACCGTACGGCGGCGCGCCCTTGCCCTCCCCTTTTTCACTTTTTTTGCCGCGGGCGTTCTCTGCGCGAAGGTCTTCATCCAGGGGCGCCAGCTCTCCCTGGAGGCCTTAGCGGGGTTATTCGCGGCGGTTCCGCTACTTTTAGCGGCGGGTTTTTTGGGGGAGAAATCAAGGCGTTTAATGGGGTGTCTGCTGCTTGTCGCCGGCTTCGCGTTCTACGAGTTGAAACCGGGTGTGGGGAGTGTGGCGGCAGCGTTCAGCTGGATACCGTTTAAGGGGCAGTTGGCTCACGAGCTGAGCGGTTTCGGGAGCATACTGGAAGGAGTGTGGCCTTTCGCGGCGATGTCGCTCCTCTTCGCGCAGGGGCGTGAACAAGCGAGAGGGCCTTCCTGGCCGGGAGCGGCAGCCGTCTTTAGCTTCGTTTTTTTGCTGGAGTGGCAGCAGCTAGCGATCCCCGGCCGAAGCCCCGACCTGACCCAGGCGCTCTTGGCCCTAGCCGGCTGGCTCGTGCCGGCGCTATACCTGCACCTCTCGGGAATAGACTAAAACGAAACCCCGCCTGCGGAAGGCGGGGTTTTTAATTAGGAGCGCAGATTTTTCTGCGTCCCTTCTGTTAGCACGCAGTTTCTTTCTTATTTTTGTACCGCCACTTTGGCAATGCCGTAGTTTCTGGCGGAGTCGAAGGCCCAGATCTCGATGTTGTGGGTACCTGCGGCTGCCTTGGTGGTGTTCCAGACGTAGGAGATGCTGGATGCGTTGGTGGTTGCCATGAGCACCTTGTCAACGTACACCCTGATCTGGATGACGCCGCTGGGGTCCTTTGCCGAGGCGCTGATGGTCAAGTTGTTGGGGACTTTGATCCCGGCGCTCGGGGAGATCACGGTGATTACCGGCGGGGTGGTGTCCGGCACGGTGATGTTCACGGAGGCGGAGCGGGAGAGCGAGACGTTGCCAGCCGCATCCTTGGCCCAGGCGTAGGCGGTGCGTGCGCCGCTACCGGAGAAGATGAAGCTGGTCGGAACGGAGGCGCTCCAGTTGCTAAGAGCGGCTGCCGGTGTGGTGGAGCTCTCGGTGATCAGGTAGCCGGTTACCGCGACGTTGTCGCTGGCGCTCAGGCTTGACACCGCTACGGTGGTGCTGGTGCTGGTGGCCGGCATGGAGAAGCTGCTGATCGCCGGGGCAGTGGTGTCGTTGTTGACGCTGGCGGTAACCGGGGCGGACTGCCCGACGTTGCGGGCTGCGTCATACGCCTTGGCGCTCAGGGTATAGCTACCGTTGGTATAAGTTGCGGTGGCCCAGCTGAAGGCATACGGGGCTGCGGTTGCTGTGGATTTCAGGCTGCCGTTGACATAGAACTCGACTTTGGAGACGCCCTTGTTGTCTCTTGCGCTGGCGGTTACGGTGACGGTACCGGCGACGCTGTTCCCGGATGCGGGGGAGGTTACGGCAACCACAGGAGCGGTAAGGTCAGGAAGAGTGATGGTCACCGAGGCTTTAGCTGCCGCGGAGACGTTGCCGGCCGCGTCTTTGGCCCAGGCGTAGGCCGAGCGGGCCCCCTCGCCCGCGAAGGAGAAGCTGGCAGGTGCGGTGCTGCTCCAGCCAGTTGCGGAGGCGGCAGGTGCAGTTGCATTTTCGCTGACCAGGTAGCCGGCTACGCCGACGTTGTCGCTGGCGACCAGGCCGGAGATCGGCACGGTCAGAGTGGTCGCCGTCGCCGGCATGACAAAGGAGGTTACCGACGGCGCCGTGGTGTCGCTTGCGCCGGTGATGACGCTGATCTTGGAGATGGTCAGATTAAGGGATTTGTCGAATGCGTACACCATCAGGGTGTGGGCGCCCTTCGCTGCGGTTGTGGTATCCCAGTTGTAAGCCACGTTGTCGACGTAAGCGGTCTGCATCAGGGTGTTGTCGACGTAGATCCTCATCTGGGCGATGCCCAGGGAGGAGGTTGCCTTTGCGCTGATGGGGGTGACGCTCGGGACCGAGGCGCTGGCTTGCGGGGTGATGAAGCTGACTACCGGGCCGGTGGCGGCCGGAAGGGTGATGGTTACGGCTGCGCTACGGCTGGCGGATACGTTGCCTGCTGCGTCCTTGACCCAGGCGTAAGCGGTGCGGGCGCCGGCGGCTGCGAAGCTGAAGCTGGTCGGAGCGGCGCCGGTCCAACCGGTTGCCGATGCTGCAGGCGCGGTTGCGCTCTCAGTGATGAGGTAACCGGTCACACCTACGTTGTCGCTGCCGCTGAAAGAGGAAACCGCGACGTTTAGGGCACTGGCCGTAGCCGGCATAGCGAAGGCGGAAACCGCAGGTGCGGTGGTGTCGGCACTCGGAGCGGGTGAGGTAGAGGATGCGTTCTGCACGTTGACTGAAACCGCCTGGGCGAGCCCGACGTTGCCGGCTGCGTCATAGGCCTTGGCGGAGAGCTGGTACGAACCCTTATTAAGGTTGGCGGTATTCCAGGAGACGCTGTAGGGTGCGCTCCCGACCATGCCGTAGAGGGCGCCGTTGACGTAGAACTCCACTTTGGATACCGCGACGTTGTCGCTCGCGTTGGCGTTGATGGCGACCGATCCGCTCACGGTTGAACCTGTGGCGGGAGAGGAGATGGAGGCGGTCGGCGCCACGGTGTCTGCAACCGGGGCTGAGGTTCCCAGTGCCACGCTTGCCACCTGGCTGCTAAGGCTTACGTTTTCCTGTGCGTCGTAGCTTTGCTTGTTCACTGCTTCTACCGCGAAGTAGTAGGTCTGGCCGGCCTGCAGGTTGGGGATGTCCGCCTGGGTCACGTTGCCGGCGTCGTAGACGCTGTTCAGGTTGGTGCGGTCGAGCCCGTAGAGTACCTTGTAGCCCGTCGTCTCGAAGGGGACCGTGTTGGTGCCGGCCGTCCACTGAAGGTGCGCCGTGGTGCTGCCGCTTGCCTGCGCGGTGAAGTTCACCGGAGCCGGCGGGGGGCCGGAGTAGCTGGTGGCTATCACGACGTCGTCGAGGAACAGCTTCATGATCGAGTTGGCGTAGGCGATGTCCGGCTGGATGGTGGCGTTATCGAGGACTGTGACCCAGTTCCAGCCCGGGTTGACGCTGCCGCCTGCCTGAACCCAGGGGATCGCCTTCTTCACGAAGTGATGGTCTGCGGTAGTCCCGCCGTCGATCCAGATTTCCCACTCGCCGTCGGCAACGCCGGGGGCGCTGTTCATCTTGACGCGGTACTCGTAGCAGTGCCAGCCGCCGTCGGAAGGCCAGGGGAGGTTCCAGACATTGACGTCGTTGTTCCCGTCGGAAACGTAGTAGGTCGGGTCATAGCGGTAGGAATAGTTAAGGTGCACGCCGTAGCTGGAGGGAGGGGTGTCGTAAGCGGGATTGTCCATGAGGTCGGGGAACAAGGTCGGCATCTGGTAGCTGCCGTTGGCCGGGGTGTCCCAGAGCTGCGCGTTGATCGTGGTGCTCGGGACAACCTTCAGCCTGGAGATGCGGGCCACCTTCTGCTTGCCGAAGTTCGGTGTCACGGTACCCCAGTGGAAGGTAGCTGGATCGAACTTCAGGTAGAAGCGAACGAACATCTCCTTGTAGCCGGTGCCCCCCAGATAGGTGTCGATGCCGCCGCCGACCCAGGTACCGTAGCCGATGGACTCGAGGTTGTAGGTCATCCCTTTGCCGCCGGGGTTGCGCGCCGCTTCGGCGCTAAGGACGAAGGTCTTCACCTTGTTGTCGCGTTTGGGGACCGCTGCGCGGTAGGAAGTCCAGTTTTGCGGCGGGGGCTGCACGGGGCCGCCTGGGCGGTCCGCCCAGGTGTTGGGCCAGGCGGCGTTCGCCGCCGGAGCGAAAGACTCGGCCGACTGCCAGTCCGGGCTGGCGTCGAAGCCGTCGCTGAAAAGCACCTGCCCGTGGGCGGCGGAACCCGCCCCGAGCAGCAGGCCAATCAGCATCGAGCAAAAGCGCGCCGATTTCTTCATCATCAAACTCCTCCGTTTAAAATCTGTTCCATCGCCGTTGCCGGGGCAGCGGCGCGGGTAAGGAGGGGTTACCCCCTTGCCGCAAAGATGCCGAGGAAATCCTCAAGGTGGCTTTGCACCGTCTTTTTGACCTGCTGCAGCAAGAACCTCTTGCGATAGCAGGCGAACTTCTTCAGGAAGTACCAGTAGGAGTTCACCCTGCAGCGATTGATCAGCCCCTGGTACTCCACTTCATAGGCCTTGATCCCCTGCCGCTGGTCGCTCAAAAGGGCCTCCCGCGCCACCTTGTCGTTCAACCCGGACAGCAACTCGTCGAACTCCCGTGCCTTCTCCCCTTGCAAAAGCCGCAGCCGGTTCTTCATGTCCAGCATGGCGGGGACCGTGCTGTAGTGGATAGCTCCGTCGCGGTATTCCACCTGCAGGATGGCCGTCTTGCGGTACTCCTCGCACCAGAGCATGTCGAACATGAAGTTGCCCAGGCTGTAGGCGATCAAGGCGCCGCGGTAGCGCTCCATCCCCTGCAGCACGTGTGGATGATGCCCTACGACGAGCTTTGCCCCGGCGTCGACCCAGCTTCGGGCAGCCGCGATCTGGTCGGCAGTGGGGTGGTCCATGAACTCGTACCCCCAGTGGCAGGTGACGATCACCAGTTCCACCTCCCCTTTCAGGCGCTCGATGTCGCCGATTATGGCCGCGTCGTCGCCGCAGGCGTAGGGAAGATCTACGGTGTGGAAGCGGTCGTGCTGGAAGGAGTATCCGAGTATGCCGCAGCGGACCCCCTCGGAGGTGAAGACGACCGGCTCGCAGCGCCACCCGTCGCTCCCCTTGAGACCCACGACCTCAGCCCCGTTTCTCTTGAGAAGCTCGACCGTCTCGTGGAAGCAGGCGGCGCCGTGCTGCATGGTGTGGTTGTTGGCTATGTTCACCAGCTTGAGCTTGAGCCGGTTCAATACGGCGATACCGGCCGGCTCGCCCCTCATGTCCACCGAACCCAGGTCGTTTGGGTCCTCCCCCTGGGTCGACAGGACCGTCTCCAGGTTGCAGTAGGAGATCCCCTCCCCGTTCAGTACCGGCGCGACCTCGTCGAAAAGTCTGTCGCCATGCCCGCGCCTCATCAGGGTGCGCACACCGTACCCCTGGCAGTTCAGGCTGTCGGCAAGGCTTATGTCCCCTACGAAATTGATCTTCATGCAGCTCCTCTACCTGGCGAAATTGAAAATGGCGAGTCCCCGCGCCACCAGATACACGGTCATAAGCCACAGCGCCCTGATCCAGGCGCCGGCCGAAGGTATCCCCTTCCCCTTCTTGAGCAGCACCGCCACCGGCACCAGCAGCAGCGAGACCAGGAGCAGGCGCTTGCCGCCGGAGAGGTACGGCTTGAGGCAAAGCGCCGCCAAGCTCCCCGCCACAAGTGCCAGGTACAGAATCGGCACCATGACGCTCAGCAGATCCCGCTTTTTATCCTGGGTCTTCAAGAAGTTGCGCAGCGAACTCTTGCCGCGCCAGAGCTCCCGGATGAAAAACTGCGACAGCGTCTTCGGCTCGTCCAGGTGCTTCACCTGGGCGCGGTCGGTCATAAAGATGGCGCGACGCCTTTTCAGGCGGTAGCAGAGGTCGGCGTCCTCGCAAGTGGAGAGGGTGACGTCGAATCCTCCCACCTCCTCGAACAGAGTGCGCCACATCACCATGTTGAAGGAGGAGACCCAGTCCACCTCCCTGTTCACGTTGATGGGGCGGGTCGAGCTCAGGTAGTACCAGGTCGCCTCGACCCAGGTGGAACCGCGGTCCGGCGGGGGGTCGACACAGCCGATGCAGCCGAATTCCTCCCGGCAGAGAAGGAGCTCCACCGTGGCGGAAAGCCAGTTTGCGCTGGGCGTACAGTCGCCGTCCAAAAAGGCGAGGAGCTCTCCGCGTGCCCGCGCGGCGCCGCAGTTTCTCACCGTCGAAATGGTCCCGCCCTGCTGGAAGAGCAGGGTCATCCGGGCGAGCCCCTTGTGGCCTTTGATGATGTCGGCGGTGCCGTCGCTGGAGCCGTTGTCCACGAAGATGCACTCGAAGCTTTCGCTGCCATAGTCTTGCGCCTCGAGCGCCGCAAGGCAGCTGCGGATGTAGCGCACCTCGTTTTTTACTGGTATCACCACGCTAACAAATGGCTTTTGCTTCATCGTTGCCTCATTCCCCATAGCCTACCAGCGACTTGAAATAGTTCCTTTTCCCCGACTTGTCGAGGGGGATTTCATCCACCTGCTGCCAGCTCATCTCTATTTGCCCCCCGCAGAACCCCTTGAGCGTCTCGACTGCCTTCTCCACCCCCGGCCAGTCGATGTCGTTTCCCTTGAAGAAGATCTGCAGCTTGTCGCGCGCAACCAAAACAACCTGAATCTGGTCCACCCCCGCGATGGTGATCAGGAAGTCGAAAATGTTGTCGTAGATGATGCTGCCGTCCATGAGCCTGATGAACCCGTTGGTCCTTCCCATGAGTTCAGAAAGGACGGTGAGGTTTCGCCCGCAGGAGCAGCGTCTGTCCCCCACCACCCCGGCATCTCCGATCTCATAGCGGATGAAAGGGACGTCCCTGTTGTTGAGCTCCGTCACCAACAGCTTTTGCTCGCCGTCATCGCTGCAGCTCTCTACGATAAGGTTCTCGTCCATGACGTGCAGCTCCCCCTGCTCGCACTCGAAGGCGATGGGACCGAACTCGGTGGAGCCGTACTCCCGGACCACCGGGGAGCCGAAGGCCTCGTGGATCACCTCCTTCTGGTGCCGGTAGAGCATCTCGCTGGTAACGATCACCGCCTTCACCCGGGGGGCCGTCACCTTGTGCCTCAGGATCAGCTTCGAGAACTCGTAGATGCCGCTCGCGTATCCGTAGACGTAGTCGGGGCGGCAGCGCCTGAGGTCCTCCAGAAGCCGCATGGCGTAGCCGTCGTCGATCTGGTTCACCGAGAAACGGTAGCGGTTCAAAAGGTAGTCCCCCCCCCACTGCTTCCAGCGCCCGGCCGAGGTCTCCGAGGCGCTCCAAAAACGCGCCTGACGGTCACCCGGCGCAATGCCGTACCAAGACAGCGACCGCGAATCGAGGGCGCGCATGATGGTGGTCGCTTCGATGGTTTTCCTGAACTGCAGGGCGAGCCCCGTGGTACCTGAGGTTTTCCTGTGTTCCACCCTCCCCTTCGCCTCGGGGGCGTTGCGGTACATGCTATGGTACTCCTCCTTGGTCAGCACCGGCAGCCTGGCAAGTTCCTTGAGGCTTTTGATGTTGCACGGGTCGACTCCGGCACGGTCCAGGCGCTCGCGATAGAAGTCATAGCTGTCGTAGCAGTGAGCCAGCGTCTCCCTGAGCCGCTCCAACTGGTGCTTCTCGATCTGCTCTTTGGGCCACCACTGGCTCTGGTTCAGCGATTTCAGAATCTGCCTCTGGCTGCCACCGTACAAGGTGGAGGTGAGCCTGCTTAGTCGTTTTCTCAGGTTCTTGGGCATGGCATCTCCTCTTACTTAATGAGGTATGAGACGTGGTACAGCGGGCCTTTGTTTCCGAATCTGTCGACACACCTTGCCTCCAGACGGTTCACCCCGCCGGATACAGTCAGGTCGATCCTGCCGTTGGCGCAGTTGTATCCCCTCCCCTGGCAGACGAGCTCGAAGTGGTCGAAAAAGGGGCTGTAGGCTGCCAGCTGCAGTTGCAGCCTCCTCGTCCCCTTCTCCTTTGTCACCCCCAGCGCGAATATCTGCACTTGGTTCAACTTCCAGTCGAAAAACTCCTGCCGGTCCACCCGGGTCTTTGACGAATAGATCGGCCCGAGGTCGTCCCGGCCGGTCCACCAGGTGTTGATGTCCCCCCCTGCCGGACTGAGCGGCCGGAGCGGGCGGGTGAACCAGTCGTTCCTCATATCGATGTGCACATACCGGTAGAAGGGGAGCAGGTCGATTTCCTTGAGGCTCGGCTTTCGCGGCGCCAGCCGCACCGTTTCCAGCGTCCCCTCTTGGCGTAGCCTCGGCCCTAAACGGCAGATCTCGTAACAGGAAAGCGGCACCCCCCGGTAGCGGTACATGACATTAAAATCGGTATCGACCATGAACCACTTGTTGAAGTGGTTGGACCACAACTCGGTGACCGCATGGTCCCAACTGTAGCCGCTTTTGGAGACGGTCATAAGCCTCGCAGGCCAACCGAGCGCAGTGGCCGCCTCGACAGTTATCTTGGCCGCGATCTCGCACCAGTAGCGCTTGCCGGTCGCGGCGCCGGCCAGCACCTCGGCGGGGTCGACGGGAGTGATCCCCCCGGCGGGTACATTGTTGCCGTGATCGAACCTGGTGCCGGCCCAGCGGCAAAAAGAAAGCATCGCCTGGTACTCCTCCTCCCCGCGCACCAGCTCCCCCAGCGCGTAACGGCGCGCCAAAGCTCTCAGGTAAGGGCGCTCAGGGAGCTGGTAGACGAAGGTGACCTGCTTGGGGAGCCGCTGCGCCCCTGCGTACTCGAGAAGCCGCACCCCTTCCTGCTGCTCCAGCCTCTTCCAGCTCTGCACCGGGGGGACCCGAAGTTCGGTGCCGCGGAAATAGGCTCGGGTGAGCAGTTCCATCTCCCGCCGGTCCTCGCGGTAGGCCACCGCGAACACCCGGTTCAGCAGGTCGTCCACAATGATCAGGTCCAGCCGCAGCGGGTCCATGCGGTAGTAGGCTGCCAGCACGGCATTAACCAGCAGTGCCGCGATCAGCACCGCATAGATATTTCTTGCCAGCCGCGTTTTCAGGGCGTTTCACCGTCGATGAAGCATTGGAACCATAATTCCAGGGAGACCAGGCGCCAGATGTCTTCGCGGTCCCCCCCGGCGTTTAGGAACCGCCCCCATAGCTCGTCCACGAATGACGGCTCCAGCACCCCCCGCTTTTTGAAACGCTCCAGCACCTGCTCGATATCGCTGCGGATCGCCTGCCTGAACCAGGCGTCCACCGGGAGCGTGAAGCCTGTCTTCGGGCGATAGGCGATCTCGTTGCCCAGCCGCTGATCCAGGTAGCGGCGCAACAGCGACTTGGTCTGCATGCCGCGGAAAAGCTGCCGGGGAGGGATCTTGAAACAGAACTCGACGAACTTGTGGTCCAGGAAAGGGACCCTGTTCTCGAGCCCCACCGCCATGCACATCCGGTCGTAGATATGCAGGATCCGGTAGAGGTAGCTTTTGAGGTCAAGGTACATGACCTGGCTGCAAAGAGGTATCTCCCGGTACCCCTGAAGCAACCTCTGCACCGGCTCCCGGCGGTCGTAGCCTCGGGCCGGGGCGAAGAAGTCGGTCCCGTAGAGCCCGTCGCCGGAAAAAATGGGAGAGACGTGCCTGGTCATGAACACCTCCAGCGCCGTCTCCTTGCCCGGCCACAGGAACTCCTCCCTGGCGCGGGAAGCGATCCCGCCCCACTGGCTCCATTTCCGGTAGTTCGCCCCGCGCTCGAAGAAGGACATGCCGCGGTAGACCGAGAGCCAGTGGTGGTAGTACCCCCCCAGCACCTCGTCCGCCCCCTCGCCCGACAAAAGCACCTTGACGTCCTGCCTCGCCCTCTTGGCGACGTAGTAGCCGTGGACTGCGGTGCTCCCCCCTCCCGGCTCGTCCAGGTGCCAGATGCACTTCTTCATGAACGACGAGAATTCCTGCGGGGTGTGCAGGATCTCGTGGTGCCAGGTACTGCACATGCGGGCGACGATGTCGCTGTAGTAAAGATCCCCCTCCCGCTCGTCCGGGGTGCCGCAGGTATAGGTGCTGAGGTTGCCGGGAAGCTGCCTGGAGGCGACCTCGACGATGGAGGAGGTGTCGAGCCCTCCGCTTAAAAAGGCCCCTACCGGCACGTCGCTTACCAGGTGGTACTTTATGGTCTCCTCCAGGGTATGCTCGAACTCCTGGTACAGGCCCGGCGTTTCTCTTTGCCCGTCGTAGCAGGGACGCCAGTAACTCCCCACGGAGAGCTTGCCGTCCTTCCAGCGCAGCCAGTTCCCCGGCTCCAGCGACCTGATCCCCTTGAAGAAGGTCCGCTCCCCCATGGTGAACTTGTAGGTGAGGTACTCCCGCACCGAGACCGGGTCGGGCGTCGCCGCCACAAGGCCCGTGGCCAGAATCGCCTTGATCTCCGAGCCGAAAACAAGGGTGCCGTCGTCGGTCAGGGCGTAGTAAAAGGGCTTGATGCCGATGCGGTCGCGCATGGCGAAGAGTTCTCGGGAGCCGCGGTCCCAGATGGCGAAGGCGAACATACCCCTGAGCATCTGCAGCGCCTTTTCACCGTCTTCGAAGAGATGGACGATGGTCTCGCTGTCCGAGGCGGTCTTCAGCCCGTGCCCCTGCTTCAGAAGCAGTTCCCTTATCTCCGCGTAGTTATAGATCTCCCCGTTGAACACGAGGACCAGGTTGCCGTCCTCGTTGCGGATCGGCTGCTGCCCCGTGCCGAGGTCTATCACCGCCAGCCGCCGGTGCGCCAGGGCGCAGTAAGGGTCGAGGTACCTCCCCTCGCCGTCGGGCCCCCGGTGGGCGATGGAGTCGCCCGCCCTCTTGATGGCGCTTTCCATAGACTCATTGGCTGCGCTGGAACATATACCGGCCAGACCGCACATCGCGTAACTCCTTTTTTTTAACGTGTTATGCCATCATCCTCAGGGCCTTAGCCACGACCGGCTGCACGATATCCTCGACGTCGCTGCGGTTCACCAAAAGCAGCGACGCGGCACTGAGGCGGTACTTGCGCGCGTATATGACGGCGAGCGCAAGCGAGCCTGCCCCGTAGCAGATGGAGGAGGCGAGCGCGGAGCCGTTGATCCCCATGGTCGGAACCAGGAGCACGTTCAACAGCACGTTCGCCACCAGGCAGAGCGAGAAGACGATCAGCGTGTAGCGGGCGTACCCTCTCCCCGTCAGGTCGCTGTGCAGCACGAGGTAGATGGAGATGAGGGCGATCCCCGGCAGGAGCAGCTGAAACGAGCTGACCGCGGGGAGAAAGTCGTTGCCGTAAAGAAGCGGTATCAGGTACGGCCCGGCCAGAAACAGCGCCGCGCAGATGGCGAGCGTGGCCCAAAGGGTCACGCGGCAGACCCGGGCGGTAAGTTCCACCGAGTGGTCGTCCAGCGAGCGCGCGGCACGGGTCAGCACCACGAGACTGATCGACTCGGGGAGTATCCAGATCCGCTCGCAAAGCGAGACGCTGAGCCCGTAGTAGCCGAGTTCGGCGTCGGAGAGATAGTACTTGATGATGAAAACGTCGCTTCTGAAGATCAGGTTCATCACCGCCAAGGCCAGGAAGGGAACCATGCCGAACTTAACTGAGGCGAGGAACATGTCGTAATCGAAGCTGAGCGACACCTTCTCCCGGGCGATCACGTAGTAGATGCAGAGCCAGGTGCTGAGCAGGGTGGAAATGAAGGTGGAGAGGATCACCCCCCAAAGGCTCATGTGCAAAACGAAGATGAAGAAGACCAGGACCAGGACGTTGCTCGCCGTGCTGAATATCTGCAGCTTGTTCTGCAGGTAGATCTTGTCGTCGCCAAGCAATATGTAATAGAGGTACTTTTGGAAAAGCATGAGTGGGATCAAGGCGACGGTGAACAGCAGGTATCCCGGTGGCACCCCCCTGAAGATGGAGTCGTAGAAGAGGTGGTACCCAGCGAAAATCAGCAGGAGCATAATGGCGCTCAGGATCAGGCAGGAGCTGACCGAGTTGTCGATCACCTTCTTCCTGCTGTAGATCCCCTTCCCGATGAAGTAAAGATTGGCGTTGCCGATCCCCAGGTGCCCGAGGCTCACCAACACCACCGGCAGCGAGCTCAAAAGCTCCAGCAGACCGCGGTTTTGCGGACCGATAGCGCGGTTGATCAGGATGCTCAGCACCAGGGCTATGGCAATCTGGCCGATCTTTGTGGCGAAGACGCTCGCACTTGTCTTGGCAAATGACACTGACACCTTCCTTAGATGAAGGCGCGCGGGATTTAGCTTTCCCGCTGCGCCTGTGTGACAGAACTACCCCTTCCGGAGCATCGCCCCGGGCAGATCCAGGCAAACCTGGTCAGGCATAGCTGATCTTTCCCCCCACGCTTCTCAGTTTCCGGACGAAGTCGTTGTAGCCCCGCTCCACCTGCCAGGCGTCGCTGATCACGGTTTCCCCCGAGGCGCACAGCCCGGCCAGCGCCAGGGCTATGCCGCCGCGCAGATCGACCGCCCGCACCTTGGCGCCGGAAAGGGGGCGCCCGCCGTTGATCATCAGCATGTTGCCGTCGACGCCGCAGTCGGCGCCCAGCTTCGCCAGCTCCTCAGCGTAGGCGTAGCGCCCGGGGAAGCGGAGGTCGACGATGCGGGTCTGCCCTTGGGCCATGGCGCCGTAGACGGCGAAAAGCGGCTGCATGTCCGAGTTGATCCCCGGGTAGGGGCCGGTGCTGATCTCGAGCGGGAAGCACTCCCCCCCCCTGACGATCAGGCTGTCATCCCCCTGGTAGAACTTGGCGCCGCTTTCGCGCAGGAAGATGAGGGGGACCTCAAGTTCACGGTAGGGGAAGTTCCTGATCTCCAGATCCCCCCCGGTCACCACCGAACCGATGAGCCAGGTGAGCGCCTCCATGTTGTCCGACATCACCTTGTACTTGGTGCCGAACATCCCCTCGCGCCCGACGATCTCGATGCGCTGCTGCCCATAGATCTCGATGGTCGCCCCCATGCTGCGCAGGAAGTTGACTAGGTCCACCGTCTCCGGGCGCAGGTGCGGGTTCCAGATCGTGGTCACCCCCTTGGCAAGGGTGCCGCAGATGATCCCGTTGTGGGTGGCGCCGGTGGATCTGAGCGGCAGGTGCACGTCGGCCCCGGCGAGCCCCCCCGGCGCCTCGGCGCAGAGCATGCCGTTCTCCTCCCAGACGCGAGCCCCCATAGCCGTCAGGAGCATCTCGTGGATGTCGTACTTGCGGTCCCCCAGTTGGCACCCCCCCGGCAGCGGCACCGCGCCCCGCCCGTAGCGGGCGGTGAGGACCCCCAGGATGAGCAGGGTGTTCCTGATCGACCGCCCCGACCAGTCGAGGGTCGTGGCGGGCTTGGCCACCGTCTTGATGGTCACCTGGTCCTCGTCGACCTTGCAGCTTTTGCCGAGGAATTCCAGCATGTCCAGGTGCACCTGGGCGTCCAGGAGGTACTTCGGGTAGTTGTCGATGTAGATGGGGTCGTCGGTGAGAAGCGACGCAGTCAAGAGGTAGAGGACGCTGTTCTTCGCTCCGCTCACCTTGAGGACTCCGCTCAGCTTGGATCTTTTGACCACGAACTTGGTGTCGCTGCCGGCGACGGGACTTGTTTCTGGCATGATTCCCCCCTTAACTCATTTCTTCAAAAACTGCCTGATGTCATGCGCGAAGTTGTCGAGCCAGATCGGGGCCTGGCACTTCGCGAACGAGCCTAGCTTCCTCGCCTTGCCGAGGGTATCCCCCAGCGCCTCCTGATAGAGCGCGGAGTACCGGCGGCACCCCTGTACAACGTCCAGGTTGTCCAAAAGGTACTGCCTGCCGAACTCCCCTACCTCCCGGCACTGCCCGGGGTCGGACAAAAGCTCTACAAGCCGCTCCCCTATCCTTTCCGCCGGCCTTTCGGCGCTCAAGTTCCGGCCGGAGAAGTTGTAGTAGGCGATCCCCTCAATGTCAGCGGCGCAGACGTCCCCGGCGTAGCCGTACTCCCCGACGATCATGGTCGGCACGCCGTAGCACATCCCCTCGAAGGCGCTCCGCCCCGAGCCGATCACCACCTTTGCCCGCTTCAGCAGGCGAAAGGCCCGCTTCTGCGGCCCGGTGAGCACCACGCGCGGGTACTCGGAGCTTTGGTTGAGAGCCGCGGCCCAGGCGACCGTCTCCTGGTAAAGGTCCCCCTTCCCTCCACCGACCAGAGCGAACTGGCAGTCGACCCCGGAGGCCACCACCCCCTCGATGGCCTGGCGCAGCTGGCGGATCATCTTGTCCTTGGAGCTGTCGAAGGAGCTGATGGTCACCACCACCGGATGCCTGAGGCTCAGCCCCAGGGCGGCCCACTCCTCGTCCGGCATGGCGTTTCCCGGGTCGTAGAGCTCGTCCAGGTCCATGCGGGCCATGTTGATCACCACCCGGTTGCCGCTCCAGCGGTACTTTTGCACCAGCTTCATCTTCTGTTCCTGCGAGAACACCACCATGCTGCTGGTTACCGGAAGGTTGTAGTAGGGGTCCTGGCCTCCGCAGAGGGTGCAGAGGATCGGCTTTCCCTCGAAGAGCGCGGCCAGGTAGGCATGGACGTACGACCTGGAATCGAACGCGTGGATCAGGTCGATGTCGTGCTTTTTGATGATCTCCCGGATCCTTCCGATCGCCTGGAAGGACTCCCAGGTGAAGTAGCTCTGCCTGCCGTGATGGTAAAGCGGGATATGCACCTCCTCGAAGGGCATGAGCTTCTCGATCTCGTCCGTCATGGCTCCCCTGCCGCCGGCGAAGACGCAGCCGTACCCCATGCCGGACATCCTGCGCGAGATGGTGTAGGCGCTCATCACATGCCCCCCCAAAAGGGCTTCGAAGACGAGGTACAAAACCTTCATACAGTCACCTTTCCTGTAACAGCGGGATACGCCGCTGTCGCTTCTTTAGAACTCAGGAACCTGAGGAACACCCCCCCGCACACGATCTGGATCGGCATCAGGATCTGCAGGTGGGCGTCGATGGTCATGATGCTCACCCCGTGGCTCAAGATGCCGATGGCCAGAGCCTCCACGAGATACCTCGTTTCGGGATCGAGTTCCCGGTGCGCCTCGCTGAAACGGAACCGGTAGTAGCGAAACAGAAAGCCCCCCAAAAACAGGAGGTACGGGATGATCACCAAAAGCCCCGCCTCAGACAAAAGCGTGAAGTAGGTTCCGTGGCACACCTTGTACGGCTCGAAGGCGTAGTTCAGCAGATCGTCGTCGAACTTCCCGCTCAGGGCAAGTTTGTAGTCGGCCTTGGCCCGGGCGAAGGTCATGAAGCCGTGGCCGAAGAAAGGCTTGTCCTGGAACATGAGCGTCGCCGCCTGCCAGAGCACGATCCTGGAACCGGCGGAGCCGTCCCGATCCTCCTCGCTTTTGGTGATGGTCCCGATCCGGTCCATGTATTCGTCAGCGATGAAGGGGGTAATGCAGGTGACGGCGAGCAGCAGTACCAGCACGAACTTGACCTTCCTCTGGGAATGCAGGAAGTACAGGAAGATGCAGACGGCAAGTCCCAAAAAGCCGCCACGGGACTGGGTGAAGACCACCGCCATGGCGATGAGAACGGCGCTCACCGCCCCGAGAACCCTCCATTTCCTGCTGCTCCCCCCCTGCAGCTTCGCTACGGCAAGGGGAAGGGCCAGGACAAACGCCGCAGCTATGCCGTTGGAGTCGTTGAGGGAGTTGCCCCCCAGCGCCTCCAACCTCGCGTTGCCGCGGAAGTGTTGATCCCACCCCCAAAGGGCAAGGAGCGTGAAGGCGAGAAAAACGGCCGTCTGCAGGGTCTTCAGCTGCTCCACGTTCTTGACGATGCCGATGATGACCCAGGCGTAGAGAAAGAGCTTGAACATCTCCAGCGCGTAGTAGTAGGCCATTGGATGAGGGGCCCAGTCGGAGAGAAGGACCGAGACCAGCAGCGCTGCCGCGTACCAGAAAAGGCACCACACCTCGTAGTACCCCTTGGCCTCCCCAAGCCTCTGCTTCTCGAGGATGAAGGCAATCACCATGCAGACGAAGATCGCCTTGAAGGCAAGGGCACCGTCGTTGCTTCCCCAGAAGAAGAGCTCCGGCCTGATGATATTGATCAAGGTGTAGCAGACCAGCCCTTTGAAGGCGTCCTTCACCGAGAGGATGCAGACCACGACGAGCACAAGGTAGAAGATCAGTTCTCTCATGCGGCCGGCCTCTGCTGCCTGCCGAGGTACAGCCTGTTGTAGGCGTCCAACATCTTGTCGAACCCGAACTCGGCGAGGACGCGCTCCCTGGCGCTGACGGAGAAGCGCCGGCAAAGGGGCTCGTCATCCAAAAGCGAAAGCACCCGCCCGGCCATCGCCTCGTGGTCGCCCAAGGGGACCACGTACCCGCAAGCGCCGTCGACTACCACCTCGGGGTTCCCCCCCACGCCGGTCACAACGGGAGGCACACCGGCCGACATCGACTCGAGCAGGGTGAGCGAGATCCCCTCGGAGTAGGAGCTCAGCAGGAACACCTCCATGAGGCGGTACAGGTCAGGGAGGTCGGAACGCAGCCCGAGGAAGCGGACCTGCTCTTCGATCCCCAGCTCACGCGCCAGCGCCTTCAGGTTCTGCTCCTGGCTTCCCCTCCCCGCTACCAGCAGCAGCGTCCCCGGTTTTTCAGCCTGAATCAGGCGGAAGGCGTGCAGCATCATGGGCAGGTTCTTGACCTCCTCCAGCCGCGCCGCGCTCCCGATGACGCGACACCCCTCGGGGATGCCGAGCTCGCTCCTTTTTTGCCGGAGGTCGACCGGGCACGGCTCGGGGGGCTTGATCCCGTTATGGATCACGGCGATCTTTGCTTCTGAAAAATTGTCTATCTCGGCCATCGCCTTCTTGGTCCCCTCGGAAATCGAGATGATCTGCTCGATCCCCAGGGCGAGAAAGGGGTTCAAAAGAGCACGCTTCCAGCTCCTCAGGTCCGGGTAGAGACGGCCGTGCTCGGTGTAGATCACCTTGGCGCCACCGGCCAGAAAAGCGGCGGGAACCGCATAAAACATAGGGGTGTACTGGTGGGCGTGCACCACCTCTACCCGTTCCCGGCGCATCACGCCGGCAAGCCAGCCGATGGCGGAAAGATCGACGCCGTCTTTTTTGGAACGGCAGTAAACCGAGAAACCCTCGTCCTGCAGCTGCCTCCCCAAGGCCCCCACGAGCTGCAGGCAGCAGACCACGGGGCGCTCGGCAACCAACGCCTGACCGTGCATCAGATCGCGTACCAGGGATTCGGCGCCTCCCCCGGCGCTAAGTGAGAGCACCACGTGCATGACCTTCGGGTATCCAGGCAGTTTAGAGGGCATGGCAGACTCCTATAATTTACGAAAAATACCGAGCGCTTCCGCTGTGCGCAGCAGGTAGTAACGTATCGTCTCCGAAAGCGAGCTGTAGTATACCCTGGTGTTGCAATTGCGGCATATGGCTAGGTTACCCCGCTGCTGGGCCTGTATGAAGCGGCGGTGCGGCTCGTTTCCCCAGATGCTGTCGATTCCCTCGCGGGTCAGGTTCCCCAGCACGTAGCTCCTGAAGAAGGGGCAGGGAACCACGTCCCCGTTTGGGTTCACCGTCACCACGGTGGTGGCCACCCTGCAGTGGCAGCGCGGGTACTCGCCGCGCAGGAAAGTGTCGTCGCTGGTGCTGTAATAGGTGCGCCAGTTGACGTAGAAGGGATAGTTGCCGCCGCGCACCTCGCGGATCATCGTCCGCATCTCGACGAGTTCCTCGGCCGACATCAGGTGCGATTCCCCGTCGGAGGAGGCGAAATACGGCTCGGGAAGCTTTCCGTCCAAGGACGACGCTTCGATGTTGGCCCGGGAGAACTCCCCAAGCGGGCGGGGGTAGACCGCCTGCACGGGGTACTGTTCCAGAAAGCTCAAAAGCTTCGGGAAGTTCCTGAAGTTGAGCCGGGAAAGGGTGGTGCAGACGACGATGGAGGGGGTCTCGCCTTCCCCGCGCAGCCGCGAGAAGTTCTCGAGGGCCTGGCGCACCTTCGAGAAGCTTCCCTGCACCCCGCGCACCTGGTCGTGCAATTCGTCCACGTCGTCGATCGAGATGTACACCGTGCCAAGGCCCGCCTCGATCAGCCCGCGCACCGTCTCCTCGTCGCAGAGGTTCGCGTTGGTCGGGAAGTAGGTGGCGATGCCGTGGTCGCGGCAAGCCGAGGTGATGTCGTAGATGGCGTCCTTTCTCAGGATGGCATCGCCGCCGAAGATTTCGAAGGAACGCAGGCCGTAGCGGGCGAGCCCCGGTATGATCTCCAGCCACTCTTCGCGGCTCAGTTCCCCCACCCCGCTCCCCTCTCGCTGCCAGATATTGCAGGTCTTGCAACAGCTGGTGCAGCGGTAGGTAAGAAAGGCGATGCTGTCGAGGCCCTTCACCGCGGCATGATGCCGCTCCCTCAGGAGCTCGTGCGAGAGCTCGCGTATCAATCCCTTGAGAAGTCTCACCTTTTCTCCTTCGCGCCGCCTATTGCCCCTTTTGCCCGGGGGGGGAGCGTCAGGACCTCGATCCTCTCGGGGTCAGCCGCCCCGAGACCTAGCGCCTGCGCCTTGGCGATGTACGACGGCTGCGGAGCGACGGGGGGCAGCCGGTGCTGCTTTCTGAGCGCTTCGATCAGGCGCCAGCCGGTGGCGTCGATGGCCACGGGGTCGTCCGAGAGGAGGATCTTGTCCACGCGGGCCACGTTGCTCTGATCACGGCCGTTGACCCACTTGTACTCGCCGAAGATGGCGTCCAGAACCACCAGTCGCGTCTTGCTCCTGATCTCGGGGAGCGCGTTCAGCTTCGGGATGTACTCCATGATGTCCCCGTGGTGCTCGCCGGGGTTGGCGATGCTCCCGTAGTGGTTCTTCATGGCCAGGGATACTCCGCTGTAGCCGTCCAGGGCCTTGAGCACCGGGACGTTGATCAGGTACTGGCAGTCCCAGGGGCCGCCGAGGCGGTTGGCCACCTTGGAGAAGAGGTTCGTCGCCGAATTGCCGTGGCCACCGGTAAGGAGGTTCGCCAGCCGGTGGAACAGCAACCGGCTGTAGCCGCCGAAGTCCGCCACCCTCCCCACCTTCACCCCGGGCCCGGTGTTGCGGGAAAACCCGGCCAGATCGAAGGCGGTGTCGGTCATGTCGTAGATGAGGACGTTGTCCGCCGCAACCCCCGCCGACAGGAGCCCCTCGACAATGGGAGCCACCACCTTCGCCTTGGTGTAGATGCCGCGGATCTGGCAGTTGACCTTGATGGCGACCTTTTTGCCGGTATCCGGGATGATGCGGCGCCAGGCTTCATCCAGGGTGGAGGCGCCGGTGAAGGCAAGGAGCGCGCGGTTCACCATGTCCCGCACCACCTCCTGGTCCAGGTCGCTGTTGTCGAGCCCTGCGCCGGCGCTGGAGGCGGCCGGGTCGTAGGCTACGACCACCCGGCTGCGCCGGGGCGCGACCGCGCAGGACGCCTTGCCTGCGCCTAACTGGTGCAAAAAGAGCAGGCTTCCCGCCATCAGCCTGAAGAATCTGCGCCGGTTCAAAGCCTCAAATCCCATCACTGCCGCCTTGTCCGTTAAACGCGCCGCGCATCAGCGTCAGCACCGGCCTGTCCCTCTCCTGCTTGTGCGCCAGGTAGTCGCGCACCACCCCCTGCTCCGTCGCCTGCCAGGCCTGTTGCAGCACCTGAGGGGTGACCATGCGGGACAGGTAAAGCTCCCCGCGCTGCTGGAGGGGGTAGCGGCGCAGCGAGCCGTCCGCTGCGGCGGCGACGGCCGAGGCCATCATCTCGATCCCCAGCTTGACCACCTTGACGTAGAGAGATTCCGGGTCGTCGTGCGGCTCCAGCTCCGGCCGCCCCTGGTGAACGATGTCGCCGTCGTCTATCCCGGGGGAGACGAAGTGCACCGTCGCCCCCACGTACTCCGGCTCGCGATTGACCACCGCCCAAAGGGTGGTCCAGACGCCGCGGTAGCGCTGCGCGAGCCCCCCATGCAGGTTCAGCGTCCCCAGGCGGGGGATGGAGAGGAACTCGGCCTTGAGTATCGAGCAGCCGCAAAGGACCAGCAGGTCCGGAGACCACCCCCGCACCGTTTCCAGCGTCTGCGGGGCATGCAGCGCCCCCTTCCCCTGAGCGCGGTGGACGGTGCACCCGTCGGGAAGCGCCAGACGGTAGCCGGCTGCGCCGAAGCCCGCGCGGTCGATGGCGCCGGTGCGCCGCAGGTGCTCGGCGACGATCCCCCGCTCCCGCAAAAGCCCTGGGAGCTTCCACGGGGTGGCGCAGAGCGAGGCGGCCTTAAGCGACCGCCTCCAAAAGGAGGAGGAGCCGGCGCCTTGCGACTCGACCACGACGCCGGCAGCGTTCAGCCGGCGGGCCAGCTGGTTGGCAAAGTAAAGGTCCGACGGGTCCATGCTGACCACTAGCACAACCTTCAATGGGATCATGTCGTTTTCCTCAGTCGGTCGCGCACGCTGCGCGCTAGGCGTACCAGCTTTGTCTCCACCACGGCGCAGGCAAGCGAGTAAGGGGCGTTGTGGAAGGCCTGCAGCGAGTACAAAGAGCGCCCCGTGTCGCACCACCGTTTCTTGTAGCTGTCGAAGCTGCCCCCGAAATCGAACTGCCCGATCTCCTCCTTTTCCACTAAGAGGTGCTTCAGCACCTGCATCTCCAGAAAGGCGCCTGGGGAGAGATGGGCGAACTCCTGGTGGTAGGAAGCCCTGAGCGCGTGTTCCTTGCCGCGCCCCCGCAGGTGGTACTCGAAGGCGATCAGCCGCCCGTCCAGGCGCAAAAGCCACAGCGAGAGCGCACCGGCTGCCGCCTGTTCCTGCGCGAGATCGGTGAAGAAGGCGCTGTTGACCGGGGTGGCGAGCGAGTCGCCCACCTTCTCGGTCCAGCTGTTTCGCGCCACTTCGAGTACCTCCTGCCGGACCGCCAGGAACTCCTCGAACCCGGTGACCTCTTCGACCTCGCAGCATCCAGCCCGCGTAAGGCTGTTCTGGATGTTGCGCAAGGTCTTTCTGACCCGCGTCGAGCGCCCCCGCAGAAACGTCTCCCAATCCCCAGCAAGCTCCAGATAGGGCGACGACAGCGACTGCCGCTGCTGAACTGTGACCCCCTGCCCGGCCAAAAGCCCGGTGAGCAACGGGAAGTTCAGCGAGTCGGCCGGGATGTTGTTCAGCTCCAACAGGTCCCACTCTGAGCGAAGAGCGTATAGCTCCCCCACTATGGCGCGCAGCGCCTCCTCCCGGCACTCCGGGGCGGTCAGAAAATCGTTGTGCAGGGAATTGCCGTTTTCAAGGAACCGGACGGCACGCACCGGCATCCCCCTCAAGCGAGCCCGGCGCAGCAGCAAAGGGGCAATGGCGACCGTCTTCCCCTGCCGGCGCAGCACGAGCAGATGGAGCCTGGCGCCGCCGCCGTAGTGCTCCCACCAGCAGCGGTACCAGCCATATCCCATGAACACCGAGGCGTCCTCCCCCAGCCGGTCGCACAAGGCGTCCCATTCCGGCCTCAGTGCCAGGAAGCGCTCCTTATCCCGTACCAGTTCCATTTCCATCGTTAAAGCCGGCACCTCCCAGAACTGCGGCCGTCACCTTCCTTTGGCGAACCACAAAGCCCCGGAAGCGTTGAGCCGGAAATGGCGGGACTCAGAGGTGCCGTCGTTACCGGCGGCAACCCGGGAGATCCCCATGCAGTTGCCGCGGGACCAGTCGAAAAGAGCGCTCTCCGTGCTGAAGGCGCATAGGTAGCCAAAGTCTCGAAGCAGCGACTGGTGCTCCGGGCGAAAATCGAGCCCGGGCTTGCCGTTGGGGAAGCAGAACGCTTCCGCCTCCCGCCCCACCTGTTCCCTGAAAACGTCCCTGGGCAAGGCAAGCTCCATCTCCAGTTCCCAGGGTTCCAGCTCGGTCAGGATACGGTGCGATGCCGTGTGCAGGCCGAAGTCGATGATGCCTGAGTCTGCCATGAAGCGCACGTCTTGCCAGGTCAGCGCCCCGATATCGTCGGTCCAGCGCGGGTAGTCGATCGGAACCAGGCAGCGGAGCTGGTCCAGATATGGCTCCCGCGCCTCCATCCTCAGCCGCTTGACCGTCTCCACGCAGAGCGAGTAGGCCTCCCAGAGCTCTCCCCTTTGGTAGTGGTCCATGGCCTTTTCTCCCGCAAGCGGCAGATGGATGCCGCGCTGGGCGCCCTCCTGGATCAGCAGGAAGAGTTCGTCGAACCAAAGAAGCCTGTAGCTGCCGATGAAGCTGGTAGTGAGGAAAATGCTCGCCGGCAGCCCCAACTCCTTAAGGGCCGGGAAGGCGACGGTAAAGTTGTTCTTGAAGCCGTCGTCGAAGGTGATCAGGGCGGAGCGCTCCGGCAGCGGCGCGCCTTTACGCAGCGCGGCTACCATATCCCGCAGGGAGATCACCCTGTAGTACCGCTTCAGGAAGGCAAGCTGCTCGCGGAATTTCTCAACCGGGAGCTGGGTCCAGAACGGGGGGTGATAACGGCGGTCCGTGATGCCGTGGTACATCACCACGAGGAGCTTGCTCCGGTTCAAAAACCGGCACATGCGGTCCACCTCGGTGCACAAAAGCATGTTGAACAAGAGGTTCTTCAGGTGCTTGTGCATCGTGTCCGTCCTCCCTCAACCGAACCTTGCCTTGACCCATCTTATCTCGCGGCCTATGCTGCTTTGCCTGCACGCCCTCCAAAACTCGCTAGCTGCGCGCGCCACTACGCTGGAGAGACTAAGAACCGGGATGGGGGAGCCGTATCCTGCGGCCGCGCGCCGTGCAGCTGCCGGGGGTAAAGAGAGCTCCCGCTCTAAAGCGGCCGCGACCCAGCCGTTTTGCAGCATGAGCGCGACAGGCCTGGTACAGCTGCTGGTAATGAAGCCGTATAACTGTTCCCTTGCCGCCGCGACCAACCGGGCCGCCTTCTCCAGCATCAGGGGCCGCTCCGCATCGGCGGCATAGCGGGCAGCCTTATAGAGCACCACGGCCTTGCGCAGGTCCTGCGCAGCCCAGGTTTCGTTGGGGTACTCGAGCAGCTCCTTTTTCTCCAGGTAAGGGTACTCGTGCCCCGTCATCCAGCGGGCGTAGGCTAACAGGGCGTCGCGGGCATAGCAGAAGGCATCGTCGTATTCCTCCAGCTCCCCCTTCTTGTCGAGGAACTTCGCAACCGCTGAAAGCAGCACCGTGTAGGACCAGGCTGTCTCCGCGTTCAGCAGCCCCCGCGCCTCCAGGTCGTCCTCCGGGTGGAGCACACCCCGGACCAGCTCTTCGGCGCGCAGCAGGTAGCTGCGGTCGCCGCTGACTTGGAAGGCGTCGAGGGTCGCGGCAAGCGCGTTGCCGGTGCCGCGGGTAAGCGGAAAGCTGTGAAAGAGCTCCCTGTCGCCGCTTCCCTTTAGCTGCGACAGGTTCCCCAGGAGCCTCTTCGCCGCAGCACCGAAAAGCGGCGCGCCGCAGACGGAGAGGTAGCACCAGTCGGCGAGCCCCAGGACGCCGTCGCGAAACTGCTCCTCTCCGGTCAGGTAGTAGTGGAGCAAAAGCCCCGTGGTGTAGCAATGTTCGGCGGCAGGTCCGCCCCCCCAGTAGCGGGGATCCTTCACCCCCAAGTGCACCTTCGAGTAGGTGCGGTGGGTGGCGCTTCCGGCGCTGATGTAGTGGTCCGTGTGCCAGAAGAGCCCGCCGTTGTACTCCTCCCTGTCGCAGCCGGTATGGTAGATGTCAATGTCGAGCACGTGGCGGGCCAGGTCGGAGGCAAGTTCCCCCCACCCCGGATCTCCAGTCGCGAGGAACTTGCGGTAGAGTCCCGCGCAGATGTCGTACTGGTTGTTGTAATGGGAGACGAAGGGCTCGGGGCCCTGATGGTAAACGGCCTCGTGATCGGCGTAGATATCGCCGAAGTCGCGCCAGCCGTATTCGTCTATCGCCTCGCGGCGTTCGAAGAGCGCCTGCGGCCCCGCGAGGAAGCGGTCGACGAAATCTCCGGTTTCCTGCGGCAGGTCCCCCAGCACCCCGGCGGCGCGCACCGTCTCCGGGGAGGGAGAGAGCGCCAGCGGGGCGGCGAGCGGCGCCAGGTCCTCGGCACGGCAGCAGAAGTCGACCCAGAAGGAACTGGTTGAGCGCTCCCCCCCCTGCAGTTCGTGCGGCTCGTCGCATTCCGGAAAGAGGGAGACAGAAAGCGCCGCAGGGGCTGCCGCAACCTCTTTGGGATATTGCTGCCAGAAGCGGGGAAAAATCGCCCCGACCCCCTTGGCGCCGACACCGGACCAGGCAAGCGGGGTCGCCCTTTTTCCTTCCCGCAGCAGCTTGCCCCCCTCCAGCAGCCGATACCCCGCATCCACTGCGGCGTCTCCCCCGCTGGATCGCTGCAAAAGGGAGAGCGCCCCGCCGCGGACCGGCTTGCTGGCTACCTCCCCCGGCTCCGGGATAACCAGGCGTTCTCCCGGTTGCTCCAGGGGGAGTTCGAAGCGCAGTCCGCGGAAGAAAAAGGAACCAGGGTCCCCGAGGTCCCACAGGCCGCCGGTGTGGCGGGCCCTGCGCGGGTTGTGCAGGGTGAGCTCGAAGCGGCAGAGGCTTTTGCCGGCGAAGAAATGGAGCCGGCAGCAAAAGCGCACCGCCGCAGCGAAAGCCCCTTCCACTCGCAGCGTGGCCCGCAGCGCTCCGAAGGTCTCCAACGAGACCTGATCTATGCTCCCCTCAAGCCCGACCCCGTCGCAGTCCGTCAGGCGACACCCCCCGGCGCCCGCGGCAGGGTCCTCCCCGCGCCGCACTTTAAGGAAGGGGCGGAGGAGTTTTGCGTCGAGCTGGAAACTGGCGGCGCCGGTATCGACCTGCCAGCTATCCTTTCCCTGCGTCACGCGCAGCTCGCACCCCGCCTTGGGAGCGGGAGAGCCGGCCTGGGCCAGGCGGTAGCGAAGCTGCACCGAAGCCGGGACGTCGGCCGCAAAATCGCAGTGCAGCCACTGCACCGAGCCGTCTTTCCAGCGGCTGAGCGCCTGCAGCTGGACCGGGACCGGCTCCCCTGCGGCATCCCGCAGCCCGATGGCGTCCGGATCGGCGAGCTCCCCTTTGGCAAAGGGGACGGAGACCCGCACCGGCTCCGACGTTCGGGAAATGCCGGCGCGCTCCCTGATCAGGATCTCCTTAAAAAGCATGCCCAAGCGCCCTCCCCGCGTCTTCCGGCCGGGGGAGGCCCCCCACGCCGGCAAACCAGTGGTAGTAATCCTCCATGAAGCGGACCCGGCGCCCGAAGGAGAAATGCTGCTCGATCCGCTCGCGGCACTGCCGCGAGAAGCGATCCCGCAGCTCAACCGAGGCCAAAAGCTCAAGCACCCGCAGCGACAGTTGCTCCACGTCGCCGGCAGGGGTCAGGTACCCCCCCTCGCCGTCTTGCAGCAGCTCAGGTATCCCACCCACGTCAGTGGAGACGGAAGGAACACCTAGCGCCATCGCCTCGAGGAGCGTGTTGGGGAGCCCTTCTGTGACCGAGGTCATCAGGAAGACGTCGAAGGAGACGTAGACGTCGCGCAGGTCGTTCCTGTGCCCGGTGAAGTGCACCACTTCTTCCAGCCCCAGGCGCGCCACGTCGCGCCGCGCCCGCTCCAACTCGTCGCCGTAGCCATCCCCTACGATGACGAAGCGCACCGCCGGAAGCTCCAGGGCCACGCGCCTGGCCACCTCGTAAAAGGTCCCCAGGTCCTTCTCCGGGGTGATGCGGGCGACGGTTCCCACCAGCAAACCGCCCTCCCCTATCCCGAGTTCGTCCCGCAGCACCGGGGTGCTCCCGGCGCGCTGCCAGACCGTGGTGTCGATACCGTTATGCAGCACGGCGACCCCGGCTTCGTCCAGCCCGTTTGCCACCAGCCGGTCTCGGGTGTCGTTGGAGACGGTGATGACCGGTCTCAGGTACTGACTCATGAGCCAGATCTGCAGCTTCTGCCGCGCCCGGAACTTGAGGTAGGAGGCAAGCGAATCGAACTTCTCGCTGCGGTGCACGGCGTGGGAGTGACAGGTGTAAAGGATGCGCAGCCCCGGGCGCATCAACCTCAGGATGTAGGCGTAAAGGAGCGTCTTGTCGTCGTGGGCGTGCACGACCTCCAACTGGTGCCGGTCCAAAAGGGCCGTGAGCCCGCGCAGGCAGGCAAGGTCGACCGTGCTCCCGTCGCAGAGGTCGACGTAGTCGATGCCGAGCTTTTTCGCCATCTCCGGGATCTGGAACTCGTGGTCGTTTGGCTGGCGCAGGTAGGTCACCAGCACGTAGACCCGCGCGGGGTCATGCTGCGCCGCCGAGTTCAGGACCGTCTTGTCCGGCCCTCCCCCTCCCTTGTAGGTCCCCCGCAGGTCCATCACCCGCGGCACCCCTTGTGTAGGTCTCGGCTCCATCATTCGATCCTTCCGTCGGGGTATTTGAGGCGGCAGGGTGCGCCGAGGGCCGTGGTCCCCGCAGGCATGCTCCTCGTCACCACGGCGTTCGCCCCCACCACGCAGTGGTCCCCTATCTCTATGGCGCCGATGATCTTGGCCCCCGCGCCGATCAGGACGTTGTCCCCAATCTTGGCGGCGCCGCCTTCCCCCCCGCGGTCGCCGATGGTCACCCCCTGGTACAGGGTGCAGTTGTGCCCTATCTGTACCGTGGGGTGGAAGATGATCCCGCCGAAGTGGTGGATCCGGAACCCTTCCCCGATGCGGCAGCGGGCCGGTATCGAGATCCCCGCGGTGATCTCGATGAAGCGTTCGCAGAAAAAGCGCAGCGGCTGGCCGGACCACCCTTTTTGCTGCAGCCAGTGGAAGAAGCGGTAGACGAGGATGGCCTGGAACCCCTGGGAGAGGAGCCCCGCTACGAGCGTCCTCGCGGAAGCGTTTCCCTCAGGGTCGAGCCGGGACAGGTCCTTTCTGATCACTTCGAACATGGTGCACCTCCCTGGTACTCCTGGTGCCAGAGCGCCAGCATCAACAGGCTCCAAAGGAGCGTGCCGTGCCGGGCCCTGTCCTGTTGGTGCTCATCCCAGACCCGCCTCACCACGTTCAGGGAGAGGTACTGCGACAGCGTCGGGTCGTCCAGAAGCCGGCTGGCGGCGAACTCCCTAAGCTCCTTTTTAAACCACGCGTCCAGCGGCACGGTGAACCCCTGCTTGGGGCGGTTCAAGACGCTCTCGGGGAGCAGGCGCCCGAAGGCCTTCCTGAGGATGATCTTCTTCTCCCCCCCGGAGATCTTCCAGCTGGAGGGAAGCCGCGCGGCGAACTCGACGATCCGGTAGTCCAGAAAGGGCGCCCTCACCTCGAGCGAATGCGCCATGCTCATCCGGTCCACCTTGACCAGGATGTCCCCCGGAAGGTAGCTCTTCAGGTCGGTGTAGAGCATGGCGGTCACGTGATCCGCCCCTTGCATCCGGCTGAAGTAACGCGTGGTCTGCTCGGCCGGGTCGTAGCCTGCGCAGGCGCGGCGAAAAGGCTCCGACAGAAGTTCCGCCAGAAGGTCGTCCTCCACGAAGGTGTTGGTCCGGTAGTAGGCCGCGGCCGGTTCCAGGAGTGCGCTCCGGGTGAGGGAGCGCGCCTTTCTCAAAAGCGGGTGCGACGCGGCGCCTGCCGCCTTGCCGATCAGGGAGAGGAGCGCCCTGGGGACCGCGCGCCGCGCCAGGTCCTCCTTCAGCTCGATGGCGTACTTCTGGTACCCGGCAAAGCTCTCGTCGCCGCCGTCTCCAGCGAGCGCCACCGTCACCGACTGCCGCGCCAGGCGCGAGACGTGGTAAGTGGGAAGCGCCGAGGAGTCGGCGAAAGGCTCATCGAAGAAGCGAGGCAAGAGGGCCACCGTGCCGGCCAGGTCGGCGCTCACCCGGTACTCCTTGTGCTCGGTTGCGAAGAGCGTTGCCACCTCGCGGGCGTAGGGGGTCTCGTCGTGGCGCTTGTCGTCAAACCCTATGGAGCAGGTTTTCACCGGCTCCTGCGCCGCGCGCGCCATGAGCGCCACCACGGCGCTTGAGTCGACCCCGCCCGAAAGAAAGGCCCCGAGCGGAACGTCGGCGATCATGCGGCAGGCGGTCGCCTTTTGCAGCAGGTCCAAAAGCTCTTCTTCCGCCGCCTCGGGGGTCAGCCCGTAGTCGGCCTTGAACTCCACATCCCAATACTCGCGGATCCGTGGCTCTTCTCCCGCCTTGAGCTCCAGGCAGTGGGCGGGGGGGAGCTTGTGGAGCTGCCGGTAGATGGTCTTCGGGGCCGGGATGTAGAGGTACTTCAGGTAATCCGCAACCGCCGTAGGCTCAACCTGCCGCTCCACCCCCGGGACCTCGAGGAGCGACTTTATCTCCGAGGCGAAGGCGATCCGGTCCCCGCCGGCATGGTAGTAGTACAAAGGCTTCTTGCCGATCCGGTCCCGAGCCAAAAGGAGCGTCTTCGTGTCCCGGTCCCAAAGGGCGAAAGCGAACATGCCGTTCAGGCGCTTGAGGGATGCCACCCCTTCCCTGGCGTAGAGGGCAAGGATCACCTCGGTATCCGTCCTGCTCCTGAACTGAACCCCTTCGCGCTCCAGCTCCCCGCGCAGTTCCAGGAAGTTGTAGATCTCGCCGTTGAAGACGATGACGTACCTTCCGTCCAGGGAGTGCATCGGCTGGTTCCCCAGGGGGGAAAGGTCCAGGATGCTGAGCCTTCTGTGGGAAAGCCCCACCTCTTCGTCGAGGAATTCGCCGGAGGCGTCGGGGCCGCGGTGGCTGATCACCTCCCCCATCCGCCGCAAAAGGCGCGTATCCCCCTCCGGACAGAGGGACCTGAAGAAGCCGGCTATGCCGCACATCTAGGCTGCCTCCCTGCGCCAGGTGACCTGTTGCTTCCCGGTCACCCCCAGATAGCAACCCACCAGCGAGGCGACCAGCAACATGCAGAAGTAATGGCAGAGGTTCGCCACCTTAAGGCGCTGGATCCGGGGACAAAACTGCGCCAGCAAAGCGAGGAGCACGCTGGACACCATCAGCGCCAAAAGCCACCGGAACCTTGGGAGAAAAGCGGCGTCATGCAGGAACTGGATCTGCAGCAGCACCCCCATGAGGGCCAGGAACAGGATCCCGCTCCCCCAACGAAGCACCTTGTGGGAGAGAAAGCAGAACATCAAAAGCGGCTGATCCCAGCGCGGCAGCACCTCGCCCCGCAGCAGGCACTGGTAGCCGCCGGCGATGATGCGCGCCTTCCTGCGGAATTCACGCCGGAACTCCAGCAGGTTTTCCTCGAACCCCAGGGCCTCTTTCTCGTGCACTACCAGGTGCCCCTGCCGGGCAATACCCAAAGCGATCACCAGGTCGTCCAGGATGGTGTCGGCCGGGGGGGCGTTGAACAGGGAGCGGCGGATGGCGAACATGGCACCGTCCCCCCCTATCAGCACACCGGCCGCCCCCTCGTGCTTCTGGATCGAATGCTCGATGCTGTAGTAGGCCCTCTCCGCGACGCCATAGCTCAGCGTGCCGCTGGAGAGCATCACCTTTCCAGAGACGGCCCCAACGCGCGGGTCGGCGAAGTTGCGCACGATGTTCTTCACCGCCTGCGGGTGGTAGTTGACGTTCGCGTCGGAGAAGAGGACGATCTCCGAGCCAATTTCGCGCATGGCGTCGTTCAGCGCGGCGATCTTCCCCCGGTTCGACGGGTAAGCGAAAAGCTCGACGCCGAGCGCGGCGTAGCCGGCGACGATGGCGTTGGTGCGGTCAGTGGAGCCGTCGGAGGCAACCACGATCCTCAATTTTTCCTTAGGGTAATCCAGGGCGAGGCTGTTCAGCACCTTGCTTTCGATAACCGCCTCCTCGTTCAAGGCGAGGATGAGCAGCGTGACCTCGGGGGAGTAGCTCCCGTCGCTAGTGACCTTTATCCGGTGCAGCCGGGCCAGCGGGAGGAGCAAGCCTGGGTAGATCACGAAGGCGTGCGCCAGGGCGAAAGCGAGCAACCAGGCGGCAAGAGCGAGCCGCTGCGGATCGCTGAACATGCCGCAGGCAAAAACTGCCAGGACGGCGAAAGAGGTGAAAACGAGCAGGCGCGGGACCCATCTCCCCCCGGCAGCAGGCACCGCATCCCCCTGGCGCACCGTGTTCCAGGTGGTGATGGTGGTGCCACGAAGGCGCAGCAGTATCCCCCTGGCCGAGGCGTGGTTGATAAGCAGGAAATAGTAAGGGAGATGAAAAAGCGCAAACGACTTCCCTTTGCCGTCCAAGAGCTTCCCCACCCCTGCCAGGAGAAAGAGCAAGCCGGTCAGCGCCGCCGCAGTCAGGTGCAGCAACGAGCCGGTGTCCCTCCCCCAGTCAAGCAGCAGGGCGCACAGGAACAAAAGCAGGAGGTACGGGGAGAACCAGCGCAGCAGTTTGTGGCTTACCAACAGCCAGGCGAAACGGCCGGTGCGGAGGGGGTTGCAGGCCTCGGGGACCCGGTAGAGCGCGTTGAAGCTGCGGTTCACGATGCGCACCTTGCGGGAAAATTCCTTCTCGAACTTTCCGGCGGGCTGCTCGAAGCAGTACGCCTCGGGATCGAAAATGCCGCGAAACCCCTTGACCACGATCTGCAGCGGGTTCACGAAATCGTTGATGTCGCTCTCCTGCATCGGCTGGTAGAGAAAACGCCGGATGGCGTAGATGGCGCCGTCGCCGCCGACCACTGAGGAGAAATCAGACTCCCATTTTTTGATCAGCACCTCGACGTTCCAGTAGGCCCCTTCGCTGGTCCCCGCCGCGGTGCGTGTCTCCTCCAGGTAGCGCGCATACCCCACCACGTACCCTATCGCCTGGTCGGAGAAGTGCCGGACCAGCTTCCGTATCGCGTTCTTGTCGTAGATGGCGTTGGCGTCGGAGAAGACCACCACCTCGCTCTCCACGAGCGCCATGGCCTGGTTTAGAGCGGAGGTCTTGCCGCGCCGCAGGCTGGCACGCACCAGGCGTACCCCGCGGCAGGCGTATTCGAGTACCGCCTCGTCGGTGCCGTCGTCCGAGCAGTCGGAGACCACCATGATGGAGAGCTTGTCCGCAGGGTAGTCGAGCGCGAAAGAGTTCTCGATCTTGCTCCGAATCACCTCCACCTCGTTGTAGGCGGAGATGACGAGGGTCACCGTGGGGGTGTACCCCTCGTCGAAGCGGTGCGCCTTGGGGAAGAGCCTGGCCAAAAGGCAGAGCAACGCCGGGTACCCCAGGTACAGGTAGCCTAGCAGAAGCAGCAGCGCGATCATGAGCATTTGGGTCCAGACCATCAGGCTTGCCTCAAAGAAGCGACACCCCGGGCCACGTAGTAGACGTTCAGGAGAACGAAGATCTGCGCGACGAGGCATAGGGAGCCGCGGTAGTACTTAAACAAGCAAAGCGAAAGCAGCAACGACTGCCAGAGCAGGAAAAGCGATGCGGCGTAAAGGGCGACTCCCACACCAAAGACTCCCCCGGCGCAGATGCCCCCCGCGAGGATCAGGAGCACCAGGCAGTGCCAAAGCGGCAGGCAGAGGCTGGGAAGCTCGGAGAGCCTGATGCCGTGGCTCGATACCCCCTTCAGGTTCCCGATGCCGCGCCAGAGTTCCTTCCTGAAAAAGTGCGCCAGGGTCGCCGCCTCTCCGTAATGGGTGGCGGCGATGGAGCTGTCGGTGAAAAGCCCCCCCAGCTCGCGAAGCCTCACCGAGAGGTCGTAATCCTCGCAGGTGACCAGCTTTTCGTCGAATCCGCCGCAGCCGGAAAAGGCCTCCCGCCGCACGAACATGTTCATCGACTCAAGCCAGGAGGTCTCCCCCAGCGACACCTTCTTTCTTCTCACCTCGAACCAGGCCCGCTGCACCCAGGTGGACTGCGCGGGTACCTGCGGGGGGGCGCCGAAGCAGGCTATCTCCTCGCGATCGAGGTACTTCGAGGCTTCCCTCAGCCACGAGGGTTCTACGGTGCAGTCGGCGTCCATGAAGGCGAGGATCGCGCCGCGGGCCCTTGAGGCCGCGTAATTACGGAGCGCGGAGATGGTGAGCCCGGGGAGCTTGTAGACGGTCGCCCCCATTTGTGCCGCTATCTCCGCGGTGCGGTCCTGCGAGCCGTTGTCCGCCACGATGATCTCGAACTCGGAAGCATCCCACTCGACCCTCGCTATCGAGTCGAGGCAGCGTCCGATGTTACGCTCCTCGTCCCTGGCCGGAATGATCACCGTGAACTGCATCACGGTATGTTGCGCACGATCGCGGGGCCGATCAGCCTGGTCAACCCCACCGGCAGCCGTTTCCAAATGCTGATGGCGGCCTGGAACTTCGGGTTCTTGGGATTGAGCTCCGGCAATGCCTTCCCCTTTTCCAGCAGATACTGCCAGTAAAGCTGTACTGGCTCCGCCCCCCACTGCTTCTTAAAGTTGTAGGTCCCCTCGTTGGGGGTGGAGCGCCCGAAGTCGAAGGAGGCGCACCCCTGTCCTATGGCGAAACGGATCGACTCCCAGTAGAGGAGGTTGTTGGGACAAAGCGTCTTGTACTCGGCGATGGAGGAGGCCCAGGGCATCTCCATGCTTTTTTTGTAGCGCGACAGTATCCCGGCGGCGATCACCTTCCCCTCCGACTGCACCGCCGCGATGCGGGTCGTCTCGGGGAGGGAGCCGAGGACGTTCCCGAAGAACTCCTTGCCGTAGACCGGCGTCCCCAGATCGCGCATGTTGCGGGCGAAGACGTCGTAGAAATCATCCAAAAGCTCGACTCCGCCGGTCTGGAAGGAGAGGCCGCTTTTTTGCGCCTTGCGGATCTGGTTCCTGAGCTTGGCGTTGAAGTTGGCCCACTGTACGTCGGGATCCTCGCTGAGGGCTAGCATCATGGTGACCTTGTGCTCCCGAGAGGGTAGCCCCTCGATGCCGCAGCCCAAGTGCCGCAGCTCCACATGCGCGGCACCGCAGCTTCGGCGCAGCACATCCGCCTCGCGCAAGAGCGCCTGTTCGCAGCCGCTGTCCCGACACAAAAGCCCCCCGTAGTTCACGAAGGGGACGGAAACCAGGAAGCTGCCGAAGAGCGCGCTCTTCATGTGCACCAGGGGAAGCACCCCCGCTACCTCCCCTTTCTGGTCCACTGCCGCCAGGTAATGGGTCCGGTGCCCGAAGCTCTCGCCTATGATCTTCCCCCAGGCGCTCAGGTGGTAGGAGGTCGCAGCCGGCATGGAGTCGACGTAGGCGTCCCAGCGGGAAGGATCGATTTCTTGCGTGACGCGGTACCCTGACATGCTCCCTTCCTTCAGAGCCCCAGCGCCTGGCTCATGGTGCCGTAGCGGACCCCCTTGAGCAGGTAGCGAAGCTTGTCCTCAGTCTTTGCGAGGTTGTTGTAGTGCCGAAAGCGCGACTTCCACCCCGCCTGGATGCGCGGCTGGTCCGGGTCTATCTCCCAGGGGTGCAGGTAGAGGACGCACGGTTTCCCCTCCACCCGGTTGACCCGGTCGATGCCCCACTTGATGAGCGCTGCCGGCAAAAGCCTCAGGTACCCCCCGCCAGCTATGGGGAGCTGCACGCTTTTTCCCGCCAGTTTCAAGGGGAGCGTGGTGAGCGGGAACTCCTGCAGTGTCCCTGCCGCGCGCCGCACCAGGTACGGGAACCTGGGCGCGTCGGGAATCCCGTAGGTGTCGTGATAGACCGGGAAGACGCTGGAATCGAAGCTGAAACCTTCCTCCAGCAACAGGTCGAAGGCCCAAAGCGATTCCCTGGTGATGGAGTAGGTGGGAGCGCGGTACCCCCGGACAGCCGTACCGGTGATATCCTCGAGCACCGCTTTGGCCCTGCGGATGTCGTCGCGGAAAAGCTGCGGACCGATCCGGAAGATGAGCTGGTGGCCGTAGCCGTGGCAAGCCACCTCGTGGCCGCGAGCCTGGATCTCGCGCACCGTGCCGGGAACACGCTCCGCAACCCATCCCAGCACGAAGAAGGTCGCCTTCACCTGGTACTCATCCAGAAGGTCGAGCAGGCGCGCGACGTTGCCCGCAACGCGCAGGGGATAGCGGTCCCAGTTCTCACGGGGGATGTAAGGCTCGAAGGCGTTTACCTGGAAGTAGTCCTCGACGTCTATGGTGAGGGCGTTCAACACTCTTCACCTCCCGGGCGCCAAAGGGGCGCGGTCTGTTGATCGGATCCGGCAGGAAGTTGCGATCAAGCGGTCGTGGCCTTAGAACAGCTTCTTCAGCGAAAGGATCAGCCGGTTCGTTGTCCTGGCATCGGCCGCGCTCTCCCAGTCACGGCGGTAGTCGATGTAGCTGTAACTGAGCGAGGCGGTGATGTCATAGTTGAAGGCGTAACTTACCCCGGCGGTCCCGCTCAGGTGGTAGGCGTAATCGGTTGTGGCCCGGCGGCTCACTCTATCCAGTAGCAGCACAAGGGAGCCGCTCAGGCGCGGGGCCAGCTCGTACCGCGAAAAGCCGCTTAAGTATGCTTTTTTCCTGTCGGTGGCCATGCTCGTCGTGTCGGTGTACTTGGTGTAGCCGATAGCCCCCCCGGCAGCGCCATGGTCAAGGGTCTTCTCCAGCGATCCTTCGTAGGTCTTTTCCTTGGTAGAGACGGCGAGCGGGTCCTCGGTGAAAACGACCTTGGTCTGCAGGGTCGCGACCAGCTGCCCGAAATCCCTGCTGATCCCGCCGTTCCAAAAAAGGTTGCTCACGTCGCGCGAGCCGGAGAAGCGCTGCCAGCGGTTCCCTATGCCACCGAAGAGAAAGGACTTGTCGGCGTACTCATATTTGAACCCGGTGCTCAGATCATGCTGGTCGTAGTCGATGATGTCGGTGGAGACGGCGGCAAAGACGTACCCGGCTGAGAGGGAAAACTTGGGCGAGAGCTCCAGGCCCGCCTCGGCGAAGCCCTGGTTCTCCCGCTTGCTGATGGCCGGCGACCCCCAGTAGGTGGTATCGCGGAAGCGGTAACCGGTCTTGAGCGTCCCCTTCTCCCCCAGATGCCACAGCAGATAGGGGGAAACGATGGCCGTGTTCTGGTCGGACTGGTTGGCGAAGAGGCTCTCTCCGGTTACATCGCGGGTGACGTCTAGCGAAACCCGGCTCAGGGTGTCGCTTACCTCGAGGAAGAAGAAGTTGTCCACTATTTCCGCTGTGCCGTGGAGGCTCGCGTAGTGGTTCTTCTCCTCGTCCCTGGTCCCGCGTGCATAGTAGTGGTAGTCGAAGTTGTAGCTGAGGTCCCCGGTGAGAAACCGGGAGCCATAGCGAAGCGCGGCGCCTGGCTGGGCCCTGGTGACGAAATCCGATTTCTTGTCGTGGGCCGTCTCCAGGACGTTGTCGTTGTACTCCTCGGAGAGGGTCAAAAGCGGAGTGAAGGTAAGGTCGCCGGCAGCGGCAGGGGCGGCACCCGCAAGGAGGGTGGCGGCCAACAGGCCGAGCCGGAAGGGATTCGATTTCTTGGTCGGAAACTTTTTCATTTGTTCGCATTCGCCGCGCCGGAACCGAAGAGCCTGCGCACGAAACCTCCTTCTACGTTGCTTTCCTGGACCGCCTGTTCCCGTATCTGTTCGAGCGCTGCGCCAAGCCCCGCCACCGAGCGCCCCAGTTGCGCCACCTCGCTGTCTACCCTCGATACATGCGTGTTGAAATCCTCGCGCAGCAATGCGAGGGTGGCGCAGACCTCGGAGAGGGCTGTGGAGAGCCGCTCATCCTCCGCCCCGCCGGCCGGTCTCGCCGCGGCCTCAGCGGCAGGCCTGGTGCCGGTCTTGCCGTCCCCCCAAAAATGCTGCTCGAACTCCAGGTCTCCTAAGACATCGCGCGCCATCTCGACCGAGGCTACGGTGCTCTCCTCGGCGAAGGCGGAGAGCATCAGGAAATCGCAGATGATGTTGACCAGGCGGGGAATGCCGCGGCTGAACTGGTAGACGAGGTCGAGGGTCCCCGGCGGGAAGCTAAGGGCGTCTTTATTCCCCGCCACCGTCATGCGGTGCTCGATGTACTCGGACATCTCGTCCAGGGAGAGCGCTTTTAAGTGGCAGTTGATGCTGATGCGCTGCCTGAGCTGCAAAAGCTCGGGCCTTGCCAGCGTTTCGCGCAGTTCCGGCTGCCCCACCAGCACGATCTGCAAAAGCTTGCCGTGGGCACTCTCCAGGTTGGAGAGCATCCTGATCTCCTCCAAGAGGTCGGCCGCAAGGTTCTGCGCCTCGTCGATGATCAGCATGGGATGGTTCCCCAGGGCGTACTGCTCCAGGAGGAAATCATTCAGCTCGCGCAGCAGGGAGATCTTGTCCTTTCCGGCGACCGGGAGCCCGAAATCGTCGTTGATCATGGCCAACAGCTGTTCCGAATTGACCCGGGTGTTGAAGATCTTCGCCAGCACCACGCGCTCGTAACGCTTGTTCAGGAGATCCCTGATGATGGTGGTCTTGCCGGATCCCACCTCCCCGGTGAGGAGGATGAACCCCACCCGCTCCCTGATGCCGTAGTCGAGGTAGGTGAGCGCCTTTTTGTGCGAGCGGCTGAGATAGATGAAATCCGGGTCCGGGATGAGCTCGAACGGCTTTTTTTGCAGCTGGAAAAATGCTTCGTACATAGGTACTCCCGGGTGCTGCGGGGGCCGGAGCTTGCCGGCCGTGGCACCGGATGGCGCCGGTAACCTAGGCGTTGTCGGCGGAGCGGTAATAGGAATAGCGCCCGTCGTTGTGGTCGACCGTAGCGGCGTTGTACACCATCCCGAGGATGGGGCAGGCCTTGAGCGACTCCAGCGCGTCTTTCAGGTTGGCCTGGGATACGAGCCGCTCCATGACCACGAAGAGCACCCCGTCCACCAGATGCGCCAGGGAACGCGCCTCGGCGAAAGGGAGCACCGGCGGGGTGTCCAGGATGATGTAGCGGTCCGGGTAGCGTAGCTTCAGCTCAGTCAGGAGCGCCTTGCCGCGCTGGGAGGTGAACAGCTCGGCGGGGTTCTCGATGGCGCGCCCGGCCCTGATGATGGAGAGCTTCCCGATGCCGGTCGGGATGATGGTCTCACCCACCTGCGCCTCGCCGGTCAGAAGCTCGGAAAGCCCCACCCCCTGCTCCACGTTGAGATAACGATGCACGGACGGGCGGCGCAGGTCGGCGTCGACCAGGAGCACAGTGTGGTCCAGTTCCTGGGCGAGGCTTATGGCCAGGTTCAGCGCGGTCAGGCTCTTCCCCTCGCTGGGAATCGAGCTGGTCACCATGAGGCAGTTGCGAAACACGTCGCCGGTGGTCATCTTCACCAGCGCCGACTTGAGTTTCCGGTACTCCTCGGCCGCAGGCGAGTGCGGGTCGTGCAGGTTGACCAGGAAGGGGTTTTGCGGCGCGAGCCTTCCGTACTGCGCTGAGACCGGCGAAATCTGCGGCGGCTGGGGCGGGAGCGCCGGGCTTCCCACAGGGTGCGGCGTCTGATGCAGGAGCGCCGAGGCTCCCGCAGGCTCGCGCACAGGCTCGGGAGGGGGAGGCTCCATCCCCTTCCTCATGCGTGCCGCCTTTTCCATCGCTTCCTCTATTCTGCTCATATCAACCTCGTTTCTGCGGCGGTCACTGCAAAAGCCCCTTGATCCGCAACCGGGCTTCCGGCGCGGACAATAAGTCCAGCACCTTGTCCATATAGGGTAGCCCCAGGAGTTCCATGCCAGGGAAAACCATAAGCACCAGGAAGTACACCAAAGCGCAGCCCAGGATCAGCCGCGAGCGCCTGCGCCTCTTCGCCTCGACCTCCGGGTCGTGCAGCCTCGGAATAACCGCCAGGACCAGCACCCCCAGCCCCTTTACGAACTCCACCTCTTTGACCGTGTTGTTCAGATGGTCGACCAGGAAAAGCAGCGCAAAGCTTCCTGCCACCCCCCCCACCATCCCCAGCAGCATCAGCTTCAGCCGGTCCGGACTGGAAGGCTTCACCGGGAGCAGGGCCGGGTCGACGACGCGGAAGGTGGTGGACTTGTCCTGCACCTCCATCTGCTTGGAGACCTCGGACTGCCCGTGACGGGCAAAGAGCTGGTCATAGATGTTCTTCTGGTTTTTCTTCTCCAGCTCCAGCTTCTCGAGTCCCGCCTTCGCCGAAGGGATGGTCTGCAAGAGGGCGCGGTTGGTGTCTATGTAGCGCCTCAGGCCGTTTTCAGTGATCTTGATGGCGGAGATTTCCGATTCTATTTTGGCCAGCTCCGCGGGATCGAGCGACTGGGACTGCTGCCCCCGGCGCGCCGACATCTGCGCCTTCACGGTCTCGAGGTCCCCCTTGACCTTCACCACCTCGGGGAAGCTTTCGGTGTACTCGACCAGCAGCTCGTCGAGCCTTTTCTGCAGCCCGGCGAGCCTGCTCTGCAGGGGATCCCCGGTCCGCTTGGTGATCTGGCGCATCCCTTCCAACTGGCGGCGTCTGAGTTCAAGGTCGTAGAGCTTCTGCTGGGCGAGGTTGATCTCCTCGAAGAGTTTCCCCTCGTCGATGGCTATGATCCCCCCCTTGTCGCGCTTGTAGGCGTTCACCTCGTTCTCGGCCTTCTGCAGCTTGGCGTTGAAGGTGTCGATCTGTTCGGCGAGGAATTTGGTGGCGTCATAGGATTCGCCGCGTTTGGAGGAGATGTTCCCTTCGATGTAAAGGCGCACCAGCGTGTTTACGTAGTCCCTGGCTATGCGGGGATTGGTGTGGGTGAAGGAGATGGTGAAGAGGTTCTTGTCCTTTACCTTCACCTTGGTGCTTTGCTGCAGCTGCTTGATCAGCTCCTCGGTCTCGCTGTCGTTCTTGCCCAGATCCAGATCGAGGTTGGCCATGACCTTGGTGAGCAAGGTGCGGCTGGTGATCTCGTAGGTGAGGACGTTGATGGTGTCTTCCATGGAGGGGGTCACCGTGATCCCCTTGACCAGCTCGCTGATCACGTTCTTCTCGATAAAGACGGTGCTCGTGGCCTGGTACTTGCGCGGAACCACGAAACTGACCACGAAGGCCACGGTCATCAGCAGCAGGGCGATGACGACAAATCGCTCCTTGTTACTGATCAACAGTTGCAGATACTTCTTGTACTCGGTCTCTGGCGACTGCATAAGACTCCTGTCCTCAAAAGGTGCTGCTTCCATCCGGAAAATGCTGCGGGAATATTTCCAAGCGCTAGAAGAAACTCTCCTTTACCAGCACGTAATCGCCCGGCTTGAGCTCGATGTTCTGGCTCAAGTCACCGTCTTTGAACAGCTTTTTGGCCTTAACCTCCAGCGACTGTTCCTGGGCGCCGTTTTTCCTGCGTACCAGCACCTCGTTCTGGTTGGCGAACTTGTTGAACCCCCCCGACTCAAGGATCGCTTCCATCACCTTCATCCCCTCCCGGTACTCGATCGCCTTCGGGGTGTTGACCGCGCCTAGGACGTAGACGCTGCGGTCGGTCAGAAGCGGGATGAAGAGGGAGTCGTTGGATTCAAGGAGCAGGTCCTGCCCCATGTCCCCCAGGGTGAAGAGCCGGTACAGGTCGGTCTTCACCTTCTGCCCTCCCCTCAACAGGTAAGAATTGCGGAGATCGGCGGTCTTCACGTCCGGCAGGGTGCAAAGGAGCTGCAACAAAGTGGTACGGCGAGAGAGGTCGTAGACGGCGGCCTTAACGCCCGAGCCGAAGATGTAGACCTTGGAGTTGGTGATCTCACGCACGGTGACGGTGACGATGGGGTTTTTCACCAGTTCCTTGAGTCTTGCCGCGAGATGAGCCTGCAGTGCACTGGGAGCCATGCCGCTGGCGACCACCTCGCCCAGTCCGGGGACCGTGATCTTGCCGTCAGGACGCACTTTTACCGGGAAATTCAGCTCCTTCACCCCCCAGACCGCAATGTCGAGGCTGTCTCCCTCGCCGATCTGGTAGTCAGCCGCCAGGACAAAAAGGGGCATGCACGTGATGAGAAAGACGGACAAAAGCAGGACTTTCAGTTTCATCTGGGCACCTCCTGCCCTCCTACCGCCCCCGGCCAAACAAAACCACCTTCACGGTCTCGAAGATGATCTGCGTGTCAAGAAGGAAGGAAAGGTTCTTGATGTAGTAGAGATCGTAGCGAAGCTTTTCCTTGGCGTCCTCAACCGTGGCGCCGTAGGGGTAGCGGACCTGGGCCCACCCGGTGACCCCGGGTTTGATGGTGTGCCGTTTCGAGTAGTAGTAAATATCTTTCTTAAGGTTCTCCACGAACTCGGGGCGCTCAGGCCTGGGGCCTATGAAGCTCATCTCCCCCTTGAGCACGTTGTAGAGCTGGGGAATCTCGTCGATACGCGAGTTGCGCAGAAACTTTCCTACGCGGGTGACGCGCGCGTCGTTTTTCGCTGCCCAGACGGCGCCATTTCGCTCGGCGTCCTGGCACATGGAGCGGAACTTGTACAAAAGAAACGGCTTTTCCCCGGTGCCAACGCGCACCTGCTTGAAGAAGAGCGGCCCCGGGGAATCCAGCTTGATGGCCAGGGCGATCAAGGGGAAGAAGGGGGCGACCAAAAGGAGCCCGACGACGGAAAGGAGGATGTCGACGCAACGTTTGTAGACGTTGATGAGTGCGTTCCTGCGAAACCCTGATGAAAAGATGATCCAGCTCGGCGTCATCTCTTCCAGCATGAGCTTTCCCTGTACGATCTCGTAGAAGGTGGGAGCGTCGACGATCTCTATACCGTTCAGCTTGCAGCGCATCATCTCCTGCAACGGCAGGACTCCCCTCCTCTCGGCAAGCGCCACCACGATGATGGAGACCTTGTGGTTGCGCGCGGTCTGCAACAGGTCCCCCTCAACGGGCATCACCTGGGAATTGAAGGTTTCGGACTGGTGCACCGTTGCCGCCGGCATCCCTTCACCGCATTCAAGGTAGCCGGCCAAGGTGAAGGAACCGCCCTGTAAGGTGATCAGTCCTCCCAGCCGGCAGGCAAGGTCGCCGGTGCCAAGGATTAGCACGCGCTGCGCGAAAGGAACAGTGCGGGCTTCAATTCCGGAAATGGCGTACCACGCGAACTGGAAGATGATGAAAAAGCCAAGGGCAAAGAAAAGGACGCCACGCCCCAGCATGAGGCTTGGGTCCAGATAGTAGAGCACGGAGAGCAGGAAAAAGGCGGCGCAGCCGGACTGCAAACAGGCCGCAAAGATCTCGCGTTTGCGGCTCTCCTTGGGGAGACTGTGCACCTCCATGAGGTAGGAGGAAAAAAGGGTGACCCCCACGAAGATCGTGCCAGCTGCCACCCCCTGCTCCGCCGCCCAGTTTTCGGGCAGGTCGAAGCGGCCGAAACGGACGCCGGCCGCAAAAATCAGTGCGGCCAGGGCCATGAGGGCATCGGTGAAAAGGTTGAAGGCTACACGGAGGTTCATAACTCTTATTCCCGATCTGCCGTTTATGGTGGCCTTCTACAAGAACAGGAAACTGTATGACGACATCGCTGCCAGTCGTAGCCATAAACTTGGCGCAACTGAGGATGCGGCAGGATGTTTATCTCTTCAACTCCGCCAGGAGCGTCTGCGCCGCCTTGGTGTCCGGCGACTGCCCCAGTGAAAGGGATTTTTGCAGCGCCTGCTCGCTCCTCGCCCTGTCCCCGGCCAAATAGTAGGCAAGTCCTAGGTGGTAGCGCACGGTCGGGTCGTTGGGAAGCAGCGCGACGGCACGTTCCATAACCTTCACTGCGTCAGCACTGCGGCCGTTCTTGGCCAGTGCATAGCCGACGGTGTCCATGACGCCGGGGTTGCCCGGCTGCTGCTTGAAAGCACTGATCGCCAGCCGAAGCGCTTCTTCCTTGCTGCCGTACCCATCGGCACAGAGGTAGGCAAGGTTGTTGAGGGCCGGGACATATCTGTCATTTTTCTGCAGGACCGCACGGTATGCATCAGCCGCCTGATTCTTTTTACCGGTACTGTCATAAAGAGCACCGATGGCGAACTGGGCGGCGACGGAATCAGGATTCATCCTCTGCGCATATTGGTAAGAGGCGAGCGCCTTGTCGTACTCCTTCGTGGCTTGGTAGAGGTTCCCCAGGGCGATGCGGGCCTCCACGCTCTTGCCATCGGCGCGGATTGCCTTGTTCACCTCGTTGATAGCGGCAGGGATATTCCTGAGACTCTGGTGGACCGTGGCGAGGAGCAGGTACCCCTGGCTGGAACCGGGACGTTTCGCGATGAGACGACCTGCCTGCTCGACGGCCTTGGAAGAATCGTTCATCGCCACATAGGCGCCTATCTTGAGTGCAACGCCACGCTCCTCGTTAAGGGCCTCGACCTGGTCGAATACCTTTAGGGCCTTCTGGTACTCCTTCTGCGACGCCAGAATGCGTCCTTTTGCTTCGAGCGCCGAAATGGCGCGAGGATCTAGTTTGATCTCCTCGTCCAAAACGGCTATGGCCTTCGCCGCATTGCCTTTTTTCTGATGGTAACCAGCCAGGGCCAGGAACGCTTCCGGCGCCTTGGTCTGGGTAGCTTTCTGGTAATAGGCGACTGCGTCCGACTCTTTGCCACTGATTTCGCTCAGGGCGGCAAGGCCGAGCAGAGCGCGCAGGTTGCCGGCATCCCTGGCGAGCAACTGGTTAAGCTCCGCCATCGCGCGGGGATAATCTCCGGTTGCGGCGTAAACGCCGGCAAGGTTCTGGTAGGTCGCCGCAAAGCCGGGGTCAACGCGCTTGGCCTGCTCCAGAGTCTTGATCCCCTCCGCCTTGTTTCCCCCAGAGAACTGCAGCGAAGCAATAGCGTTGTAAAGCGGGGCATCGCCTTTGCCCCCTTTCAGTCCCGATTTAAGCGTCGAGAGCGCCTTCGCCGGCTTTTTTTGGCTCTGGTAGTAGGAAGCAAGCAAAAGCCGGCTGTTTTGGGCGTCGGGAGCGGCTTGAACGGCGGTGGCAAGTTCTGTCTCTCCTTCGGTATACCTCCCCTTACTGAAATAAAAGGCGCCCTTCTTGAGGTGGGCGTTGACCATCTTGGGATCGAGCTTTGTGGCTAGGTTCAGCTCGCGCATCCCCTCCTCGAAGAGCCCCTGTGACATGTAGGCCCCTCCCAGGAGGTTGTGGGCCACAGCGTCGTTGTCGTCGGAGGCCAAAACCTTCTTGATCTCGGCTATGCCGTCCTCAGTCCGCTTTTGCGCCAATAGGGTCTGCGCAGTCATGAGCCTAGACTTGCGAGCTTCAGGCACCCGGTCCAACACCACGCGGAACTGGCTCAGGGCGTTCTCCAACTCGCCCTTGCTGTAGTAGCTAAGTCCCAAGAAATGATATGCCTCAAGGGTCGGTGAGAGCTTCACAGACTGCTGCAGCGAAGTAATGGCGTCGTCGAATCTTTTGCGGTAAAAGGCCGCCAGCCCTTTAAGGCGGTAACCATCACCTTTTTTGGGGAAGGCCTTCATCATCTGGTCGGCACTTTGATCAGCCTTGTCCACCTCACCCCTTTCCAAATACAGCAGCCCTAGTTTATACAGAGCATGGACCTGATTCTGGTCCAGTTGCAATATTTTTTGATACAGGGTGGCAGCCTTATCGCCGTGGCCCGAATTGTTCTCTATGGCTGCCAGCATGTAGAGCGCCTTAAAATTTTTCTGTTCCGCTAGGATCACTTCATTGAGTAAAGCCTTGGCCCTCTCAGTATCACCTGTGGCCATATCTACCGACGCAAGCTCCAACTTTGTGGCGCTGCGGGAAGGATCGACTCTGAGAGCCTGGGTAAGGTATTCACGTGCTTCCTGGTGCTTTTTACTGACAAGACAGGAAATCCCCGCAGCCTCGAGACCGTCAACCGCCCCTGAATGTTTTGCGAGATATTGCGTGGCATATCTGAAACCTTGGTCACCTTTCCCAGCAGCATTATTCAGCTTAGCCAGTTCCAGCAGTACCTCGTCCCTAGTCGGATTCTGGGTCAGGACTTTGGTGAATTCCTTTTCCGCCTGCTCGTTCTTTCCAAGTGCGGCATATGCCTTGGCTAACTGGAAACGTGCCTCCAGATAATTCCCATCCTTTTCCAGCGCGTTTTTGAAGAAGACCACGGCAGCGCCAGGATTAGAAGCCTCCATCTGTTGCTTTCCTTCGTTATATAGTGACTCTTTCGTCTTACTGCTGCATCCAACACAGGTGAGCAGGATGACACACGCGAGACAAAACTTCTTCATCATAATCACCTCGGAGATAACCGAAAGTTGAGAGCATCTGCTAGAAAAAGAAGATTAAAGGTTGCTGTCGGATTTTTTAACAGAAGGGGCTCTAATTATCAAGTGAATTTTTTGACTATAGCAGGCGGAATACCCCATTTTAACGACTACGAAACAGAGAGTTGTCACGGATAGCTCAATACAAAAACATGACTCTAATATTGAGAGGTAGTAGATTACAAAGCAGAAGCAAAGCACCAGAATCTATAAAATGTATAATTAACAATCACAAATATAATTTTCACGCCATTTTTATGAGATGAACCTTGTATAGAAGGCCATTTCAGTAAGCATCTCGCGTGCCAGCAAAGTTGTCAAAGTAGACCTCCGGTTATTACCCTTTCGAATGCTCCTACTGTCACATGAGTAGAAGGGTAAGCGTCTGCAATAGAATATCCTTGCTAGTACGAGCTCTTTGCTGATTCTCCCGGTTTTTATTTCTCAACCCCTTTAATATGTAGAACCCGTCTAAATAACTAAACACTAATGTCACATGCTGACTCCATTGAGCCTGCACCAGAGCCTGGAGTCCAGTTCGTCCCCTGGCACTGTCGGTTTCCTTTACACCCCTTCCACATGAAGCAGTTACAAACATGTATTTATAGCATCTTAAAGCTTTGGCACCGCAGTTGCAGTAGCATCGCACACTACGATTCGGATAATGGAGCAACTTGTGGATAAAGGAGACCATAATATGAAACGCATGGCTGCAATGTTGGCAGGTATGATGCTGATGTTAGGCATCGGAACAACGGCACAAGCCCTCACTTTAACAGTAACAAGTGGAACAGAGTCAAAGACGATCACAGATGGGCAAGTCGGCGACATGAGTGGCATAAACGGTAAGATTAGCTTTATGGACATGCTAGTAGGCAACTACCTAGTAACGGTTGAGTCCGCACAGGGATTTAGCCATCCATACGCCTCTTGGCCGCAAGCCCTTCACCTTAGTGCTGTGTTCACATCTTCCACCCTCGGAGGGTCACTCACTTTCACGTTGACTGACTCTGGGTTGTCTTTACCGAACCTGAGGACAGACTTATCCCCCAATGCTCTCGTGAAGTATGGGATTGGCGGGTCCATCAAAGTGGGAGATCAAATTACTAACACAATAACTTACAGTACCGATGGCACTAGCACGCAACAACTCCCGGAACTCTCCTTAATTAACTCGGGGATGTCCTTCCACGCGGAGGACAGCGCGCTCATAGATTTAGTCAACCCCTTTACCCTTAGCGAGGTTGTGACTATAGATTTCGGACGTAATCGGGGGACGTCTAGCTTCGATGCCGGAGTAGACATCATCCCCACTCCGGAACCTGCGACCATGGTACTTTTTGGAGCTGGCTTACTTAGCCTTGCTATCTATTGCAAACGCCGGAAGAACGTCTAGATGCCAGGCAGTCATGAGAATTGGCGGCACTTTCAAGTGCCGCCTTTTTTTCGTATAACACGTCGCAAAAAGTAACGCAGGTACAGCATGTCAAGAAACCCGACACCTTGGGACAACTGTAAAAGATCCCGACACATTTAATTTCTTCCGAAGCCGCCTCGGCTTTACAGCTGAAGATCTTAGATTGTGGCAATAGGGGCTATCATGACCAATCCCGTGTATTTTCCACGGCTTAACATGGCCATCTATCGACGCACAGTCCCCTTCGCCATGTTCATGGCATTCATTGCATTAGAGGAATCCTTCCGGTATGCCATACAGCAGCACTGGCTGGATCTACCTATCACTACGTTGTTCTACCTATATCCGATAAAGACTGTTGCAGTAGCTTTGCTGCTATACAAGCATTCCCCGTTTTACCATGAAATACGCATCCAGGATCTTGGACAACTGTGGAGCACTGTTTCTGTTGTCCTAATCGGTCTTTTAACCTTCGCAATTTGGGTTTCAGCAGACTGGGTCGTCACACTCGCGTCCCCTCCTGGCGGCTTCAATCCGATGCTGCTCCCAGACGGAGTGGTAAGGGTATTAATGACTGCGTTTCGGGTTGCAGGTGCCGTCCTCGTTGTGCCTATCATGGAGGAAGTATTCTGGAGATCCTTTCTGCTGCGCTATCTTGTGGATACGGACTTCGAATCGATCCCGATTGGCTCCTTTACCTGGAGTTCTTTCCTCATCTCTACAGTTTTGTTCGGCTTAGAACACCATCTTATCGTAGCCGGCACGATAGCCGGCGTCGTTTACAGCCTGATAGTGTACAAGACCAAAAGCATTGCGCAATGCATTCTGGCACACGCCATCACCAACTTTGCCCTCGCCTGCTTTGTGCTTTTCACGGGTAAATGGCACTTCTGGTAAGTCTAAGTACGTTCAACATCAGGTACAATCACCCGTTATGCCACTCGCGCAGGCCTACCCAATCCACCTAAAAAATCTGGTGATGTGGGTTTGACGCCATCGCCTATGCTATCCGAGAAGAAATGGGCTCTTCAGGATTTTCCGTGGGTGACGGGGTAAAGATCGAGTCCGCCAAGTCTGAACCAGATCATGATTTTGAACCGCTCCGCGTTCCGAAAACCACGAGCGGCGTTCTTGATAACCTCTACCTTCGAGTTGATGCCCTCACTCAGAGCGTTTGTTACGCGGTGGATGAAGTAGTTGAACACCTGCGGCAGGCGGGCCTTCAGCATCTTCGCAACCTTCACCACCGGGTCTAGCCGACAGTGGGTCGCCCAGAAATACCAGCTCTTCCAGTGGGAGCTTGCCGCCGAGAGACGTTTGTACCGCCACAGGCGCCTCAGATTTTCCTTTAACGCCCAGGCTTTAGCCGTCCTGAGGTCGCTCTTACGTAACAGATAGAAACTCGCCCAGTACTTTCGAGGGACTCTCTCTTGGCCGTAGAGCCGCATGTACTTGGTCCGGGCCAGGCGATTATCCCCCTCTTCCGCAAGAACCTTGTGCTCCGTGCGCCTGACCTGGTCGACCGCACCGGTCATGTGCTGCGTGATGTGGTACAGGTCATAGACGATCTTCCGTTCCGCATCGGGGACCTTGGCCAATGCCGCTTGGAAGTAGGCCTCGTGCATGTCCATCGCGATGGCGGTGATCGCCGCGAGTTGCTCGTCGGTCAGGCTCTCAAGATACGTTTCAAAGCTGCGCTTGTCGCGGCCATCACCGATGTGTTCAACGGTGCCAAGATCGAGGTCGCAGACCAGGGTGAAGTACCGCTGGCCACGGGCGATTGATTTCTCGTCGACACCCAGGTGCTCGATCAGCCGAGGCTCTTTACGCTGCAGTCCGCGCTGGACGGCCCGAGAGAGGATGTGCCACGCTACATCCCAACTGATACGCAGGATTTGGCGAGCAGCCTGTATGTGGGTTACCTGCATCACGTCGATTGCCAAGCGCTCGAACAGCAGTGTGAACCTCGCTTTGGGCTCAGCCCACGGCAACCGCACTTGATGGACGCCATCCTTTGGGCATTGAACGCGAGGTGGTCTGGCATGTAAGAAGGTTTGGAATTGGCAGCTATCAAGGTGCCGCCAGACTCTCTCTTCCGAGTGATCGTAGACTGGCAGCAAGTCACCACAGACCGGACAAGGCCACTTCTGGCCTTTGGGATGCTCAACGGCAACATCCACACGCTGGGTTGATACTGACAGGTCGACCTTTGCAACAGTCCACGGCGACTCCAGACCCAGCAGGTGGCGATACAGGTCGGTATCTCGCATAGCTCCCCCCTTTCAAAGGAGGGATTATAGCAAATCAGATCTTGTTACCCACGGAAAACCCTGAAGAGCCAAGAAATGACTCCGCCACCCTTAAGGCAATAGTGCAGACCATCGGGGCAGTCACAACAGCAACCAATGACATAGTCCCTTTAGCGCTGATAAGGTAGGGCACGGAGCAAAGATGACACAAATGACAGCATCTAGTGGGAAATCTGCAAGATGTGAAACATGTAAGAGAAGTCGACACGCCTGCTCATAGCTGTAAAAGGATCCGACAGCCAGCATACTATTTGGCGCTGCACTCACCAAATATCCGTCTCTCAGGACCAGTATAAGTGTTAGGCTGCTTAGGGGAACGGATGGGATCTATGCCAACGATGACCCAACCTGTAGATCGAAGAAATCTTGCGACAACTCCAGCCTCTATCAGACTGTCAAGCATATAGTCATTCACGTAATCGTAACGGTTGTTTGTCCAATTCACTTGAACAAGCATGCGCCCCTCCTCGACCCGCCAGGCTAACCATTCCAGATAGACGCAGGGCATACTGCAATTTCCAGGCCCTGTAACTATGGCGACGGGTTCAGTGATAGGAATGTTGAACATCGATTTTACACATGTCAAAACTGCCTGAACACCACTTGTGCTGCCTTCGAAGAGGTGGCAAGGGGTGTCTGGCGCAGCAATACGCTGCAGGCGAGCTTCATGATATTTGCCCGCTCCTGACTAAGGTCGAAAACATACAACCCAGCGTTGCTTTGCTTCATTTCCACTGAAGCAGGCATCACGTCAGTTAAGAGCATAGCCTGTTGCGAAATGACTGCCCCGCCGTTTTCCCAGCCTGTCCCTCGACGTGCGACATGCTCCTCGCGTGACCTGTATTTTGCGCTCTTCATATGTGCTCCAGATCAAAGGCGACAGGCGGAACGGCCAAGGAAAGCCGTTCCGCCGAATTAAACTAAAACAACTTTAGTATTGACTGAGCAGCCTGCGATGACAAGCTCAGTGATGTCGTCCCTAATGATTGCCGCGTCTGCAGCATCAGCATATTGGCGCCTTCTTCGTTCATATCTGCCAAGGTCAGATTGTCGGCACCTGTTTGCAGAGTGTTGATCATTTGGTCGGTGAAGCTCTGACGCGTAGTGATGATATTAAGGTTTGCAGCCAAGGTTTGGGTGTTACTCCTCAAAGTGGATATAGCTGTATCCATGAGCGCCATATCCGTTGTAATGTTCGAGTTGGCTTGCCAGGTACCACTCGCTGCAGTAAGGCTCAGACCGATCGAGTTTCCCAAGAACCCTATCACATTGAGCTTGGAGGTAGCATCTTCATTAAAGTTCACTGTCAACGTGTTAATATTACTCAACAAGTTGAGACCGCGATAACCGGAATCAGAGGAGATGTTATCAATCTGGAAGCGGATGGTGTCGTATTGTGAAGCAAGCTTAGCACGAGTGATAGTATCACTAGTAGAAAGGGCCGACTGCGCTACACCTTTGGCGGCGTTGATCAGTCCGGTTATAGCGGTGAGGCCTGCGTTGGTCGCGTTCACAGTCTGCACCGCCTCAGACATGCCATCTTTTCGGTCAGATAGGTCGCTTGCGCGCTGTGTAGCATTCTGGGCTGCAAAGTAGTTGGTCGGATTGTCCAGTGCGCTATTCACCTGTTTTCCCGAAGATACCCTCTGCTGTGTTCTATTAAGGAGTTGGCTGGTGTTCTGCAGATAGAGAAGGTTCGTTCGCATCCCGGCGGTCAAGGAAATATCACTTACTGTCATGGCGTTGCTCCTTTTCTAGGCGACCCGGCGTTCTGCCGGTGGTTTTCGAACCGGAGTTTTGCTTGCATGCAGGAACGTTCTGCAGAGTGGCCATCTCTACAGAACCACTTCCCTCGCGATTCTGTAACCTTATCGGAGACGCAGCCGACAACTTAAATAAATTTAATTTGTGTTTATAAATTTTCAACCAAGGGAATGTGGTAGGGATGAAAGAACAGCCCCCTCCGCGAGAGGAGGCGATTGGATCAACAGAAAGAACAGCGATCAAAAGCCTGGTGAGCTTCAATTTAAGAAATCTATCAAGCGCCCTTCTCCGGCTGCTATGCCGGTTCCCTTCATTCTGATTGAACCAGCAGAAAAGATCAGAACACCGTATTTGCCATAATGCGTTATTTTTGCAGCGTACTTTTCAGCTGCGGCCCTAGATTCCGCTTGAAACAACGCGATAACCCCTCTTCCAGGGGGATTATGTTTGAGGACCACGAAAAGTAGGCTATCGTCGCCTGCGGCTGCAATGGTTGACTTATAGGCTGTATTTACCTGCTGCGGAATTTGCAGCAGAGAAATCTTCTGCGGCATCCCGCAAAAAACCAGATCGTCGGATTGAGCCTGGGCCGGATCCAAGACTGACTCGATCAGCACGCGCGCGTCAGCTTGGGAAAGGGAATCAAGCATGGCTTTAAATAACTCTGGCGGTGCCTTGCAATTCTTAGTAATGACACCGACAAGTGAGGTAGACCCTTTGATGCTGTTTACAGTAGCCGGGATTTCTGCAGGAGAAATAATTCGGAAGATGGAAGCTTCAGGATCAAGCAGGAGCCGTTTCGGCGGTACAGGCGTGAATATGGCGAAGCGAACACTATTTTGATCGTGCACCGGTACCACGCTCTCAATCACTCCACTCTCGGTCTCTAGAGTTAGCGGCAACCGTACATCGAATGGATGGGAGGACTGATAGACCGTACCGGTCACCAACCATCCATCCCCCTGGCGTTTCTTCTCCACCTGCGACAATGAAAAACGCGGGCCGCCAGGACGAGACAACCACTCTGCCAGCCAAGGAGAGAGGTCACAGCCAGCGCTACGCGAGAATGCCGCAACAAGATCGTTCCATGAAGCCGAACCATACACGCGATCACGAGCTATTGCCCGCAGGGCATTGAAGAACGCGTCATCCCCTATCTGGGAACGGATCATGTGAAACAGCATTGCACCCTTTCCGTACCCTATGGCACGCGAGGCAGGATCATTACGGCTGACAAAACTGGTAAGAGGAAAGTCGTTTTCAGCAGTTACCAGCGAGGCGTAGTCGATCAGGAGCTGTTTGCGGTATTCCAGCGCCTCGGCTGGTGAGCGGCGTTCCTTAAGCAGGTAATCGGCTAGATAGGTAACGAGCCCTTCGCACCAGTTCCCCTGGCTCAGATCGACGTCTATCCCATTACCCCACCAAGAATGGACGATCTCATGGGGAAGACTGGTGTCGGCGATGAAGGGAAGCCTAATTACTGTTCCGCCAAGTAGCGTAAAAGATGGGAAACCATAACCGGTCGGAAAGAAGTTTTCTACAATTGCGAATTTTTCAAAGGGGTACGGACCGAAGAGCCCCTGGTAAAAAGACAGGTACTTGGCAGCCGCGTGCAAGTACCGAGGCGCCAAATTGGCATTGTCCCGGTAAAGATAACTGTAAAGCGTGACACCCGCCGCCTGCCTCTCCTCAATCAGGTACGGCCCGGCACTCACCGATGGCACCCCAACCGGCCGCGACTCCTGCCACACAGACTTCGTCACTCCCCCAGATGTTTCTCTGAGTATCCTGGCCCCGTTAGTGATGCCCTCGATCCCCGCCGGGGCGGTTATGCTGATTTTGCGACACAAAGGCACCTGTGACGGAACTGGGTACCAGTGGGAACCGCCACCAAGAAAAGTCCCCTCAGCTGTGATCGCAGCGCTGACGCCATAACTTGGATCCTCACCTGCCGCCGGATTCCGGGAGACAGGGTCGTTGAATTCGGCCCGATACGAGACGGTTATGGTAACGTTTTCGCCTTGAGGCAGTTCAAGGACCAGTGTCCCCCTAGCGAAGGAAAAAGGAATCTCTTTGCCCGCAGCCCGAGCGGACTCGACCTGCGCAGTCTCAGCCAGCCGTAACAAGACCCTCTCCGCACCATGCTCAAATACGATGCTACTCTGCCCCACCACCAGGTGACGTTCAGGCTCCAACGAAATAGAAACCTCCTGCGCCTCCACCCGTGGACCTAGTTCGGCACCACCGGCACCCCCTCCCCCCGCGACGGCCAAAAGAAGCACCGTACTGCATATTAACAGGAATTTCACAACGTCCCTCCGCACTCACGCAGCTTCCAGGCAGTAAAAAGCTTCCTGCGTACCGCCGTCATTTCTACTTTTGCTCTAACAGCTATTGTTGTAATCTGCAGCTTCTATTTCCTGTTGTCACACGCCCCAGCGGAGATTGCAGATGCTCATCATGCTTCGTACGCCGTTACTATTGCTGTTATGCCTATTTGGGTCTGTCCAAGCCCATGCAGTTTCCATCACGCGTGTAAGGGATCACGAGATAGTCACCTTCCAACAGTTGACGGCAAAGGCCAAAGCAGCCGACCTAGCGCTGATTGGCGAGGTCCACGATAAGCCGGCTGCCCATGAACTGCAACTATCGATCATTCGCTCACTCCTAGACCATAAACAACGGATGGCTATCGGACTGGAAGTGATGCAGTCCAATAGCCAGCAGCAACTCGACGACTGGGTCAGCGGCAAAATAACCGAGGAGCAGTTCCAGCCTGTCTTCGCGCAGAACTGGACCTACGACTGGCGCCTTTACCGTGAAATTTTCTTGTTTGCCCGGGACAACAAGATCCCTTTGGTCGCCTTGAATGTCCCCAGAGAGACAGTGATAAAAGTTTCGCGACAGGGGTACAAGGCATTAACCGAGGAGGAGAGAAAAGGGTTGCCAATCGGAACCAATGCCGATCTCAACAACACGCACACCGAGTTCATAAAGCGGACGTTCCAGCCGCTTTTCGAAAGTGTATCCAACGGGCGCGTGTTCCAGTACTTCTGCGAGGCTCAGACCTTGCGCAACAGCGGAATGGGATGATTGCGGCGCACTACGTGAAACAACACCCGAAGACGAAAATGGTGCTGGTAACAGGAGGAAAGTTTGGCCCTCTATACCTGCCGAAATCAAAACTGTGGGCATTCATGCGGTCGCAACATCCCGTACGGTAGCAGTGCCCAAAGTTTCCGTCCCTTTTCCCTCGACATGGGAAATTCTCAGAAGAGCTTGTTCCACATCATGGTGTACCCCCCTCCTGACCGGCCGTTTCGGATCATACCCGATTCCCATGTATAGGCCAGATAAAAGGACGAGTCCCACAAAAAGGCGCTATCGAGGGTGATAGTCCCCGCGCCTCCGTCTTTGCCGTGGAAGGTGACCCGATTCGCGCCTTCAACGGTTGCCCGGTCGGCCCAGATGTAGGATCCGTACAGGCTAAGGTAAAGAAAGAAGGTAAGCTCGCGGCGATAACCCGCTGAGACGGTGGCATATGAGGTTACCGGGATGTTATCGTAAATGATGCCGGTGTAGTGAGGACGGACCACGTCGTCGGCCTCGCTCGGGAAAGAGGCTCCGTTGAGACGGAAGGCGTTGAACCTGTCTCCGTTATTGTTGAAGGTGTGACCGGCATAGGCACAATAAATTAGGCGGTCGCGCTCCGACCTTCCCGGTATCCCCGCAGCCCCGGCAAGATAGCCTGAAAGCTGCAGGTAATCACGGTTTCCACCCAGCGCCGCGGTAGCCGACTGCTCGCTCCACTTGTCTCGATGCATCAAATCCAGATCCCCCCCTGCGGCAAACCCTTGGTGCGGCAGTTCCAGCAGGTTGCGGCGCATGGTGTCATAGTGCACGCGAGCCCTGGCACCATAGAGCATGGTGTCGTTGGGTACCGAGAGATTAGCAGCGGTATCCTTACCGGTGTCGGCATAGAAGTACCCGACCCGTCCCAATAGCTGCAACCGAAGGTCGTTATCCACTTCCCGGGGATACACTGGGATACGCCATCCCGCCCCCACCGACCCGAGAAGGGTGCCCCAGTAAAGGGAGGTGCCCTTCATCTCCTGGCCTTCAAGGACCTCGCTTTGCGGCACCGGCAGGGTGTAGTTCTCAAAATGGGTAACCAGTTCAACACTTCCCAGGTTCCGGTCGTACTCCAGTTCATTCACGAAGAGGCTGACGGTGTAGCGGGCACGGTAATCGTCCTTGATACGACGGTGGTAGAAAACAGCCACAGGGATGGCAGTGGTCCCCCCCTGTTGCGGGGTGAGCAACGACGCACCGAGCGTAATGGAGGTCATGTCGCTTCGATCGAGGGGGGGGATAGTGACCTTTTCACCCATGAAATCGATTTGGCCTGGCTCTCCTGCCAGCGGAGTGTGGTAAATCGAGGAGGTATCCGCCGCACGGGCGTAAGACGCCAAACCAGCAAACAGGGCGAGGGAAAATAACAGCGCCGTGCCCCCCCTCACCAGGGACGCCCCCCGCGATAGAAAAGTTCTAAAGTAGCTGCTGTTTTGCCGTCGGATGAGGCCACCGTGTCTGCTCATATTCTCCATTTCAAGTACCGGTGGTGCCACTTTCATTACGCTTTCAGCTTTACACATGTCATTCCCTCCACTTGGGGCTCGGCTCCCGAAACGGGAACAGGCTACACTATAATAGATAAACGTTCTTGCTCAAGAAAAACTGACAATACTTGCTACAAAAGGACGATTTCCAGCTTGACATAGCATGGTTGCCATTTGGTAAGGTTGCCATAAGAAAACCAACGGAGGATCGTCATGGAACAGCTAACGGCACGACAGACGGAGGTGCTTCAGATCATCACCGGGCATCTAGAGACGTGCGGCTACCCCCCTACCTTGCGTGAAATTGCTGCGCAGCTTGGCATTTCGGGGACACTGGGAGTGATGAAGCATCTGGAAGCCCTGGAGAAGAAAGGATACCTGCGCCGGCAGGAGGGGAGTACCAGGGGGATTACGCTGTGCAACCAAAGCCAGGCGGCCAGCCTCCCCATAGTGGGAGTGGTGCGCGCGGGCCTGCTGCACCCGGCCATACAAGACATCGAGGGGCACTTCGCCATCGACCGCTCTCAACTCACTTCGGGTGGCGCTTTCTTCTTGCGGGTCAAAGGGGACTCGATGGTCCACGCCCATATTGTGGAGGGGGACCTAGCGCTGGTGCGTCCCCAACCCCACGCCTCGAATCGGGATATCGTGGTGGCCATGGTGGATGGGGAGGCCACGCTGAAAAGGTTCTACCGCGAAGCGGACCGCATCAGACTACAACCCGAGAACCCGAACTACGAGCCGATCATAATCGAGAAGGGGGAGCAGGAGGTGTCTATAGTGGGGAAAGTTGTTGGCATCTACCGGCAAATGGAGTAGTTTGATGCCGCCCGTTGCCGAAAATGTCAGAGTCGCCGCCATCTTCACCCCTGGAACACAAATCAAGCCGGTATGGTTCGAATGGCGTTGCCGCAAGCATGCCATTATCGCAACTTCCTATTTCTGGAAGGACTCCTTCGGCGGCGTCACCAGGCTGCACTTCGCGGTAAGCGATGGCAGCAATCTCTTTGAGCTCATGTTCGACACCTACGATCAGAGTTGGATTCTGATGGCGGTCGAGGAGCAGTAGCCGGGACGAGAATTGGAAGCCACTCGCATCATCCTTCACATCGACATGAACGCCTTCTTCGCCTCGGTGGAACAGCAGTCGAACCCGGCGCTGGTCGGCAAGCCCGTTGCCGTAATAGGTGCGGCCAAGCGAACCATCATCACCACCTGTTCCTACGAAGCACGCGCTTTCGGAGTCAAGACCGGAATGAACAGCTGGGAGGCCCGCCAGAAATGCCCCCAGCTTATATTCGTTGTCGGCAACAACCGCAAATACAGCTACACCTCAAAACAGATCATCGCCATCATGCGTGAGTACACCCCGCTGGTGGAGGTTTTCTCCATCGACGAAGCCTTCCTCGACGTCACCGGGAGTCTGGCACTCTTCGGCCCGGCCGAGCGGATCGCCGATCTCATCAAGCAGCAGATCAGGGAAAGGTTCGGCCTTACCTGCTCGGTCGGGATAGCTCCCAACAAACTCTTGGCCAAACTTGCCTCCGACATGCAAAAGCCTGACGGACTGACCATCATCGAGCCGGAAAAGGTGGCACAGGTAATGGAACGGCTACCGATCCAGGCGTTGTGCGGCATAGGGGCCAAGATGCAGCAACACTTGGCGAAATTCGGCATCAAGACCTGCGGCGAGCTCGGGAGATTCCCGGTCGAGACGCTGAAGAAGCATTTTGGCATAACCGGGGAAAAACTGCATTTCATGGGGCTCGGGGTGGACGACTCGCCGGTGGTCCCTGAAGACGAGGCAGAGGAGGTGAAAAGCGTCGGCCATAGCACCACCTTGGACCGTGACATCACGGAGCGAAGCGAGATCCTGCGCCACCTGCTTCAACTTTCGGAGATGGTGGGAAGGCGCGCCAGGAAATACCAGGTAACCGGCCGGACCGTCACCCTCACCGTCCGCTATGCCGACTTCACCACCTTCTCCAAACAGCAAAGCCGCGGAGATTACACCAACAACAGCGAGGAAATATATCAAACGGCGGCAAAGATCCTGGATAGCTTGGACCTGACGCAACCGGTCCGGCTCCTGGGGGTAAAAATCGCCAACCTCAGACACCATACCGAACAGTTGCCGCTTTTTGCCGAGGAACGAAAAAAGGCGCTCGTCGCGAGCGCCATGGATAATGTCAACAACAAGTTCGGTGATTTCGCCGTCACCTTTGGGAGCTTGCTCGGTAAAGAAATGGGGGCGAAGGTGATCTCGCCCGCGTGGAGGCCGGAGGGGGTCCGGAATGTCGATGCCGATTGACGCCCTCTAAAACCCCGGCACCCCGGTAGGCACCTGGTCCCAATAAGTGACCATGCCGTTATGCCACTTCACTATCTGTACGCTCTCATCCTGCGAGATGACTATGGCTATCGCCTGGTGCAGCCTCTGACACAGACGGTAGGCCGCCCGGTGCCGGGTCCCTACCCCCTCGCTCAAAACCGGCTCTGACTGCTCCCCTTCGGTATCAAGGGCATGGGCCACCATTCCCACGCTGTCCAGATCCCCCGAGATTACCCCGCCGAAACCTAACAGTTCCTGCCGTTTGGTTATCACCACTGCGCCATCGACTGCGGAAAGTGCTGCAATGAAATGGGCGACGTCGAAAATGGCCTCGTCCAGAAGCGCTATATTCTCGTTTTTGCTGTTTACATATTCCTGCCACCCCACCTGCTTGCCAGGAGAATCAGGATCGCCGTAGATCTCGGCCAAAGTGTTCATGATGCGTAGCGTCAGACTCAGGAAGCGCTGCCTGGAATCGTACTCCAGGAACTGGTACTTGATGGTCAGGTAAGGGTTGTCCTCCTGGATCTCTTCTGCCATCTCGGCAGGAAGATACACCAGCAAGCCGCCATGGTTCGAGTTCCTGATCACGCTGATAATGCGCCGTATCGCCTGTTGCCCGATGCTGCTGCCCAATTGCGGGTCCAACTCGGCCCAGACGCGGTCTGTGCGGGCACGGGCGGCCTGGTGCAAAGCCCAGGTCTCCGTGTTGAGAGCGCCAAGGCTTGTGTTGAGCCATTTCGAATTAAAGACGTCGAGCGTCGGGCAGTTGATCTGTCCTCCGTTCAGCGAGGCGATGATGTTGTCTCCGATGCAGACCGAGATCTGACCGGGTCCGGTAACGTACACAACCAGGCTCAACGGCATGGGAGGCGAGGTCTTCCTCCCGCCGTAGACCGCATGCATCCAGCGGGTTCCGGAATGCAGCAGTCCCCAGATCTGAGCCCCTTGCGCCGGTTCGACAAAGATGCCGATCAGGGTCCGGTAGAAATCGGCCGCAGGGGCCAAGCGGTGCAATTCATACTCGTTAAAAGGACGAGTTCTGGAAAAAATGAGTCGATGCATCCCTGTGGGTGGGCCTTCATGGGCGGCGAACAGGTAAGAATCCCTGATGATCAGGCGAAACATGACCGGTCGCTCTTCTTCCCGCAACAGGCTTGCCTGATAGCAGGTAGAGATCACCTGCTCCAGGATCCCCCGGTCGGGAAGCTGGAACTCCCCGCTCTCCCCGCAGCAAAGGCGGGCGACAAATGCTTCATCCTCCCAGCGTTCGAAGATGAAGGAGACCAGGTCCCTCGGGTAACTGTGTCCAAACTGCGACGGCGTACGCGTAAGTGATTCCTTGATCTTTGACATTCTCCTCTCCCCTGCCTCGGCCGACGACTACAGGCACCAGACCCGAATCCCCGCCGCAGACATGGCCCGGCTGTCGTAAATACCCTTTACGTCTATGAGCACCGGGTTCTCTACCATAAGGCTCGTGAAGTTGGCGGCCCCCCAGGCGCGGTAGGAGTCGTGGGCGACCGCGGCGATAACAGCAACCGCAGGATGGAGTTTTCCCAGCTCCTTGAGTGTTACCCCGTAGGCCTGCTGCGCCTCAGCCGGGTCTGCTATCGGGTCGCATACCTGCACCTTTAACCCATAGTCACTGAGCTCGGCCAGAATATCGATGACCTTTGAATTACGCAGGTCGGGGCAATTCTCCTTGAAGGTCAGTCCCAGCACCGTCACATACGAGCCAAGCACGTGGTGCCCCGCCCTGATGATCTCCTTTACCGCCCGCTGCGCGATGAATTTACCCATGCCGTCGTTTATGCGCCGCCCCGCCAGGATAACCTGGGGGATGTACCCGATCTTCTCAGCCTGATAGGTGAGATAGTAGGGGTCGACGCCGATGCAGTGGCCGCCTACCAGCCCCGGCTTGAAGTTCAGGAAGTTCCATTTGCTTCCCGCCGCAGCCAGCACCTCGCTGGTGTCGATCCCCAAACGATCGAAAATCAGCGCAAGCTCGTTCATGAGGGCGATGTTCAGGTCGCGCTGCGTGTTCTCGATGACCTTGGCGGCCTCGGCGACCTTGATGGAAGGTGCACGGTGCACCCCCGGCTTGACCACCGAGGAGTACACTGCGGCCACCTGCTCCAAGGTGTGCTGGTCCTGGCCGGAAACGACCTTGAGGATGCTGGTGAAGGTATGCTCCTTGTCGCCAGGGTTGATCCGCTCCGGGCTGTAACCGACGGTGAAGTCGACGGGACTCTTCAGCCCCGAGACCGACTCCAGGATGGGGAGGCAGACCTCCTCGGTGACGCCCGGATAGACCGTCGACTCGTAGACCACGATGTCACCCTTTTTGAGCGCCCTCCCCACCGTTTCCGATGCGCTGCGGAGCAGGGAGAGGTCCGGCTGATTGGCTGGATCGACAGGTGTCGGCACCGCCACCACGTGAAAATCCGCACGCGCCAGCTCATCGATCTTGTCGGTGAAGCAGATGTCGGCGCCGACCAGGTCCTCTGAGGAAACTTCCCCCGTGCGGTCCCATCCTGAACGCAACTCCTCGATCCTCTTCGCGCTGATGTCAAACCCTATGGTGCGCTGCACCCTGCCGAAGGCGACCGCCACCGGGAGCCCAACGTACCCAAGCCCTACCACCGAAATCTTACGATTGTGCGTCATGATGTACCTCCCTATCCGGCACATGCTTCGATGTGCCCACTGCGGCCAGGCGAGCCTCGTCCTCAACACCCCCGCCAGGTCCGATATCGTGATTTGCCGCTTGCGGCGCATACTCCTCGTCGACGGCAGCTTCAAATATTAACGCACTTTAAATGTTTTACCCCAAAGCTCCCAAATACCGCCGGCCCTCTTATCCAGACCTGGAGCACCCGGCAAAAAGGTCCACCGCGGTGGCGGGCGGTGCTTTACATGATGCGGCTATTTTGTTAAGATGGCCGCCGTTTTATCCTCCAACAAAGGTTCCCAAATGTCTGAAATGACGCCCATGATGCGGCAATTCCTTGAGATCAAGGCCGAACACCCTGACGCCATCCTCTTCTTCAGATGCGGCGATTTCTACGAGATGTTCCTGGACGACGCGGTCAAAGCCTCCCGCATCCTCGGCATCACCCTCACCTCGCGCAACAAGAACGCCGACGGCTCCGAGGTCCCTCTTTGCGGCGTCCCCTACCACTCCTGCGCCCCCTACATCGCGAAACTGGTCGAGGCAGGGGAGAAGGTCGCCATCTGCGAGCAGGCCGAGGACCCGAAGCAGGCCAAGGGAATCGTCAAGCGCGAAGTGGTGAAGGTGATCACCCCCGGGCTCGTGATCGAAGACGCCTCGCTCTCCCCCAAGGAAAACAATTACCTGCTGGCGCTTTGCTGTGACGGCGAGTGCTACGGGCTCTCCTACCTCGACCTCTCCACCGGGGAATTCAGGGTGACCGAACTGGATGGGCTTCAAGCCGCCCTGGCCGAGCTGACCTGCATAGGCCCCCGCGAAATCATCCTCCCGGTCAGCTTCCGTGAGGAACCGAAGCGGAAAGAAGTCGCCCACGTCATCGTGGACCGCAGCATCACCTATTTCGAGGAATGGGTCTACGACCCGGACTACTGCAAGCGACTGGTAGCGAACCAGTTCAAGGGAGCGACTGCCGAGTCGCTTGGATGCGACCGCCTCCCCATCGCCCTTCTCGCCGCAGGCGCCGTACTGCACTACCTGGTGGACACCCAAAAGGGGCATGCCCCCCATGTAACCGGCATCACTCCGTACAACGAAAACGAGCACCTCCTCCTCGACGAATCGACCAGGAGGAATCTGGAACTCACCGCAACCCTCTCGGAAGGAAAGCGCAAGGGGTCGCTGCTGGGGCTCATGGACCGCACCGTCACCGCCATGGGCGGCCGCAAGCTCAAGCAATGGATCAACTACCCGCTCATGGATCTGAAGAAGATCTGGCTGAGGCAGGACGCGATCCAGGAACTGATGGAGGCGCCCGGCACCCGCGAAGCGATGAAGTCGCTCCTGGCCGGGGTCTACGACCTCGAACGCCTGAACGGACGCATCAGCCTTGCCTCCGCCTCCGCCAAGGATCTCTCCGCCCTCAGGTCTTCGCTCAGCCGCCTTCCCGCCATCAAGGAGCAGGTAGCTGCCTGCGGCGCCGGGCTCCTCAAGGAGCTGGACGCCGGGATCGACCCGCTCGACGAACTGTGCGACCTGATTTCCAGGGCCATCGTGGACGACCCTCCTTTTGTATTGCGCGACGGCGGCATCATCGCGGACGGCTACAACCAGGAACTCGACGAATTGCGGGCCATCAGCCGCGAGGGGAAGGGGTTCATCGCCAGGCTGGAGGCACAGGAGAAGGGGCGGACCGGGATCTCGTCGCTCAAGATCCGCTACAACAAGGTCTTCGGCTACTACATAGAGGTGACCAAAGCAAACGTCTCGGCCATCCCCGACGACTACATCAGAAGACAGACCCTCGCCAACGCCGAGAGGTACATCACCCCCGAACTCAAGGAGTACGAGGAGAAGGTGCTAGGTGCCGAGGACCGGATCAAGGATCTGGAATTCTCGCTGTTCCAGGAAGTCCGCGAAGCAGCCGCGGCTCAAGGGGAGAGAATCGCCCGCACCGCCGACCGCCTCGCCTGCCTGGACGTCCTCGCAAGCCTCTCCGAACTCGCCCACGACAAGGGGTACTGCCGACCCGAGGTGCACGAGGGGAGCGAACTCAGCATCACCGAGGGGAGGCACCCCGTCATCGAGGACATGCACTCCTCGGAGCGCTTCGTTCCCAACGACACGCTGCTGGACAACGGGGAGAACCAGCTCATCATCATCACCGGGCCGAACATGGCCGGTAAGTCGACCTTCATGCGCCAGGTGGCCCTCATCTCGCTGATGGCCCAGATGGGGAGCTTCGTCCCGGCGGACAAGGCGCTCATTCCGCTGGTGGACCGCATCTTCACCAGGGTGGGCGCATCCGATAACCTTGCCCGCGGCCACTCCACCTTCATGGTCGAGATGATGGAGAGCGCCGCCATCCTGAGGGGGGCTACCGCCAGAAGCCTGGTGATCCTGGACGAGATCGGCCGCGGCACCTCCACCTTCGACGGCGTCTCCATCGCCTGGGCGGTGGCGGAATTCCTGCACGACAACAAGATGCACGCGGCCAAGACCCTCTTTGCCACCCACTACCATGAACTGACCGAACTCGCGGTCACCCGCCCCGGCATCAAGAACTTCAACATAGCCGTCAGGGAATGGAACGAACGCATCATCTTCTTGAGGAAGATCGTTCCCGGTGGCGCCTCGCACTCCTACGGCATCCAGGTGGCACGCCTGGCCGGTCTCCCCCAGGCGGTGATCGAAAGGGCCAAGGAGATCTTGGTCAACCTGGAAAAGGGGGAGTACGGCGAAGGAGGTGTACCGCGCCTGGCGCGCGGCAAGAAGGTCCCTCCCCCGTCCCCGCAGCTCTCGCTCTTCGGCGCGGGCGACGACCAGATCAGGGAGAGGCTCAAGGAAGTCGAAGTAGCGCTTCTTACACCCCTGGAAGCGCTGAACCTCGTGGACGAACTAAAGAGGATGATCTAGAAGATGGACAGAAGGGACTTCGTAAAATACCTGGGACTTTCGCTCCCCTACTACCAATGGCTATCCTGCCGGATGCTCGCGGCACAGGGGTCGCTGCTGCTCACCCCCTTTCTCTCGGCGCAGGCCGGCGCCGCCACCGCTCAAGGGTTGGTCCCGGTCACCGAACTGAAACACTGGTCCACCCCCGACTACACCCGCATCGCCATCACCGCAGGGAGCGAGATCCCCTTCGAGCACCACAAGCTCCCGAACCGCCTCTACCTGGACCTGCAGGGCGCCAAGCTGAACCAAGGGGTCAAGGACCTGAGCATCGGGGACGGCCTGCTGAAAAGCGTGAGGATCGCTCAGTTTCAGGCGGCGACCGTACGTGTGGTGCTCGATCTGGACAGCATCAAGGACTACAAGGTCTTCACCTTCTCCGACCCGTTCCGTATCATCGTCGACGTGAAGGGCGACCGCCGGCAGGAGATCTCCGCGTCCAAGGAAGTTATCGAAACCGCCCCCCCCGAGCCGAAGCCGACGGAGAAGGCGAAGCCGGCTGAGAAGCCTAAGTCCGCCGGCAAGTTCAAGCCCGGCAGGATCAGGAGAATCGTCATCGATCCCGGCCACGGAGGGCACGACCCCGGCGCCGTCAGCCCCTCGGGGACCCGCGAAAAGGACATCGTGCTCCAGATCGGCCTCAAGCTGGCGCAAAAGGTGCGGGAGGAACTGGGGATCGATGCGGTGATGACCAGGTCGACCGACGTCTTCATTGAGTTGCAGGAGAGAACGGCCATGGCCAACAAGGTAGGAGCCGACCTCTTTGTCTCCGTCCATGCCAACGCGTCCCTTAGCCGCGCAGCCAACGGCATCGAGACCTACTACCTCAACCTGGCCAAGACCGAGAAAGCAGCCCAGCTCGCGGCCAAGGAAAACGGGACCTCGCTGGAAAAGGTAAGCATGCTGCAGGCGGTCCTATTCGATCTGATGGCTAACTACAAGCTGAACGACTCCGCGCATCTGGCCGACGAGGTGCAAAAGGCGCTTTTCAAAAAGGCGCAGACGGGTTACGCAACAGTGAAAAACCTGGGGGTGAAACAGGGGCCCTTCTACGTGCTGGTCGGGGCCACGATGCCGAGCATCCTGGTGGAAACAGCATTCCTCAGCAACGACCGCGACGAGCAAAAGCTCAAGGATCCCCAATACCAAGAGCTGACAGCCGACGGAATCCTCTCCGGCATCAAGGGGTACATCGCCTCGCTCAACAAGATCCACGCCGGGTAAAGCATCGCCAAGATAACCTGGGTGCGCAGCAACACTGCAGACGCAAAAAGGCCGGCATCAAGCCGGCCTTTTTGCGTTTCAGGAAACTGGAGCTGTCGTTACTGGCCGGCGGCTACAGTCGAGCCCACCACCTCGACTCCGAAATCAGCCGCTTCCTTGGGAACGTTGGCGATGGCCACCACGAAGCCGATCGGCTGCCCAGGCTTCACGCCGAGGTTGGAAAGGGAATCGCCGAACTGGTTGTTCATGATCGACTCAAGCTTCTCCAAGGGAAGCGTCGTCAGTTGCTCTTTCGAGAGCCTGTTGCCGCAGTACGCCGTTTTCTGCATCAGCACCTTGCCGCTTTTGTCGTAAAGGCTCACCCGCACCTGAATGGAGGCGCGGGCCTTGCGGAAGGAGTTCACGGCCTCGCCGGTCACCACGAACAGTTCCCCGGCCTGGGGGTTCTGGTAGAAGGAGGCCAGCGGGTTCCTGATGGTGATGCGCCCTTCCTCCGGTACCTCCATCCCAAACCACTTTGCCACGAAACCGATTCCCATCTTGTCCAGTTTCTGAAGCGCGGCCGGACCGCTTTGCAGCACGTAAAGACCTGCAGCGCTCAAGGCCAGCACCACGATGACCGAGATGGCCACGATAGCGATGGTGAATGCCGACCGACCTTTGCGGCGGGAAATTATAGAGAGAGGAGGAAGTTCGTCCTCCGCAAACTCCCCGGGCGCTACATCGGGGGGCTGTGCGCCAAAGTGGAAGTCGAGCGGCGAAGCAGCCGCCTTTGGGGGCTGCGACGAGACCGGAGCGGCGGGAGCAGCAGGTGCAGCATCCTTGGCCTTACCGGCCGCGGCTAGACCGGCGGCACCGGCCAGGGCGGCTCCCGCCAAGGCAGCGCCGACTACCGGGCCGGCTGCCGGCTTGGAAGCGGGCTCGGGCTCAGCTTCTTCACCGAAGGAGAGTTCGCCGAAGCTGAATTCTTCATCCGGTTCTGCAGGGGAAGGCTGTCCAGGCGCGACCGGTTCGGCGGCTGCAGTCTCCTTGGGACCGGCAGCTTCTTCTTCGAAGGAGAACTCGCCGAAATCCATGGTGGCGGCAGCAACTGCCGGCTTTTCCTCGGCGGGGGCAGCTTCCTCTTCAAACGAGAATTCACCGGCACCGGCGGCAGAGGCCGGTGCCTCGGGCTGCGGCGTACCGGCTTCTTCTTCGAAGGAGAACTCGCCGAAATCATGCGACGGCCCAGCAGGCTCCGCTGTCTCTTCTTTAGCGGCGCGGGGTGTCTCATCGAAGGACAACTCGCCAAAATCGAGCGATTGCGCAGCTGCAGGCGCCGCCGGCTCGGGGGTGCCTGCCCCCTCTTCGAAAGAGAATTCCCCGAAATCCAACGAATCCGCCGCAGCAGGAGCCTGCGGTTCTTCCTTGGCGGCAGGGGCCGACTCGTCGAAGGAGAACTCCCCGAACTCGAAGGCATCCGCTGCCGCGGGTGCCGGGCTCTCCTCCTTGACCAGCGGCGTCTCCTCGTCAAAGGAAAACTCGCCGAAATCAAAGGCATCTGCCGCGGCTGGCGCCGCTTGCTCTTCTTTTGCAGGCACCGGCGCTTGATCTAAGCTCACCTCGCCGAAATCTATTTCATCGCCGGCAGGCTGCTCCTTTGTGGGAGCGGCTACGGTTTCCTCATCGAAATCAAAGTCCCCGAATTCGCCGAATTCTGCTTCGGGTGCCGCCGGCGCAGAGGGCTCTGCAGCAGGGGCAGTATCGAAACTGAGATCGCCAAAATCAAGGTCGTCAGCCGGGGCAGTTGCAGCCTTTTCGGGCACAGCCGTATCTTGCGTCGGGGCGGGCGATAACGCCTCGTCCGCGTCTGCAGAAAAGTCAAAATCGCCCAAGCCGAAGCCATCGGACTCTTCAGGCTGCTGCTGCGGTTTGACACCGGCCTCGACTGCAGCCATATCGTTTGCAGCTTGTTCTGCTGCAGGAGCCGGCGCCTCAGGAGCGGCAGCGGCAGCGGCAGGAGCACCCAGCCCCGAGAGCAGGGCGTCGAACTCCGACTCCTCCTGCTTTTGCTCGGCACCTGCCACAAAAACATGGCGGCACTTGGAGCAACGGACCTTCACTCCACCCGGCTTCAATTTGGAGTCGTCCAGGCGGAACTTGGTGTTGCATTGATCACATTGGAGAATCATTCAGCCCCTCCGATTCATTTTGAAAAAGATCCGACGTGATACTACTGACTGGATGAGAGGTCCTGTCACGCCGACGATGAAGTGTAGCCGGTCGAGTTAAATAAAAGCCGACGGTACGCTCCATTAATTTTCTCCCGATTTCCTATATCAGATGGATTTTGCAGTGTCAATTCATTCTGGCCCACTACGTCACTTTGTGGTATAAATACCTCGAAATACTCAATCAACTCATTTAAAAGAGGTACTGACATGAGAAATCGCCTCGTTAAGATATCACTCATACCGAGCCTGGTTCTGGTTGCCAATGTTGCCTGGGCAGCCCCTGAACTTTCTGTGGAACAGGGAACGTACAAATTCGGCACAGTCACTCAAGGCAAGAAGGTACAGCATAGCTTCAAGATCAGAAACAGCGGCGACGCTCCGCTGCAGATAAAGAAGATTGAAGTATCCTGCGGTTGCACCGCGGCCAAACCCTCTACTTCCACCATTCAGCCGGGAAAGAGTGCGCAAATCGACGTCGTCTTCGACTCTACCGAGTTCGGGGGGAAGGTCCTGAAGAGCGTAACCATGCTCACCAATGCCGGCAAGACCCCCTCCTACACCTTCAACATGGAGGGAACGGTCTCCGAAGAACTGCAGGTAACCCCGCGGCAGTTGAGCCTCGGATCAGTGACGCCTGGTGTTGCCAAACTGGTCACCATCAATGTCACCAATAACGGCAACAACAGCATCAGGCTCATCGCCGTCAACGTCAATTCCAACACGCTGCAGATAAAGTCAACCATAGGGAAGAGTGAGTTGAAGCCGGGAGAAACAGGCTCGGTGAATCTAAGCATAGTGGGGAAGTCGGAATCGAAGATACTGAGCGGCTACGTGCACATAGTGACCAGCAGCGCCAAGAAGAAGGAGATCACCGTTCCCGTTTATGGCACCTTGGCGAAGTAAGCAGTCATCTTTTTTTCACTTAGGCCTTGAGTTGCTACAGGAAATGGTGTAATAAGTAGTTCTTTGCCGGGCGGGTAGCTCAGTTGGATAGAGTACTGGCCTCCGAAGCCAGGGGTCATGGGTTCGAATCCCATCTCGCCCACCAACTTTTGTTAAAAAAACCGTTGCAATTCTGCTGAGTCTTTTCGAGAGACTTACAGAGGCAACGGTTTTTTTGTTTGTCACTGTTCCTACTTCGGAAGATGGCGTAGAACCATTTAGGCACCGCTTCAGTGCCGGTACAGATAAAGGACTGCGACGGAATGACGGCGGTAATTGTGACTTACCCGCCTTAAGCCAACTCCTTGCCTAACAGCTTCTGGTACTGCGCCAGGAGCCAGGGGTGCTCGAAACGCGACTAGATCTGGTAGTCGTCCACGAAGACCCGCATCTTGCGGGGGCGGGCGAACACTTGGTCACCTACCTTCAGCCCCAGCTTGTCCGCCTCGTCGCGCGGCAGGTCGACCTCAATAGGACCGCCGTCCGGCAAAGAGAGGTCCACCCGGACCAGCGGCCCCACCGAGAGGAGGTAGCGCACCTCGGCCTTGAGCGCACCTTCGCTCGAATCCCTTTCGATGGCGATGTCGTGCGAACGGACGTAGCCCACGGCAGGCGCGTCGTTGGCCGACGCATTTTCCGGAGACGAGAGCTTGATCCCCCCCATCTGTGCGGTACCCTCGTGCACCCTCCCCTTAAAGAGATTGACGTTGCCAAGAAAGTCGTAAACGAACGGGGTGGCCGGGCGGTCGTAGACCTCGGACGGGGTCCCCTGCTGCTCGATCTGCCCCTGGTTCATGACCACAATCCGGTCGGCGACCTCGAGCGCCTCCTCCTGGTCGTGGGTCACGAAGACGCTGGTGACATGGATCTCGTCGTGCAGGCGCCTAAGCCACCGGCGCAGTTCCACCCTCACCTTGGCGTCAAGCGCGCCGAACGGCTCGTCGAGGAGCAGCACCTGCGGTTCCACGGCAAGTGCCCGGGCCAGCGCGACGCGCTGCCGCTGCCCCCCCGAGAGTTGGCCGGGGTAGCGGTCGGCGAGCTGCTCCAGCTGGATCAGCTTCAGCAGCGAGTGGACCTTGTCCTTTATTTCCTGCTTCCCCGGGCGCTCCTTCTTGGGCTTCACGGTGAGTCCGAAGGCGATGTTGTCGAACACCGTCATGTGCCTGAAAAGGGCGTAGTGCTGGAAAACGAAGCCGACCTGCCGGTCCTTCACCTGGCGGTTGGTGGCCTCCACCCCGTCGAACAGGATCCTGCCGCTGTCGGGGGTTTCCAGCCCTGCGATGATCCGCAGAAGGGAGGTCTTCCCCGACCCGGAGGGGCCTAAAAGCGCCACCAGTTCCCCGGAGGGGACCTTGAGGCTCACGTCGGAGAGTGCGCTAAAGCTGCCGAATGTCTTGCTGACCGCCTCGATATCGATGCTCATGGGCTACCTTTCTTTTTCCGAGACCGTAACGGTCTGTTGCATTTTCCACTCGGCCGCGGTCTTGACGGCGAGGGTCACCAGCGCCAGCAGCGCAAGGAGCGAGGCGACGGCAAAGGCCGCCGCGTAGCTGTATTCGTTGTAGAGGATCTCCACCTGGAGCGGGATGGTGTTGGTCGAGCCGCGCACATGCCCCGACACGACCGAGACGGCGCCGAATTCCCCCATGGCCCTCGCGTTGCAGAGGATCACGCCGTAGAGGATGCCCCACTTGATGTTGGGGAAGGTGACCCGGAAAAAGGTCTGCAGCCCGCTCGCCCCAAGCGTCAGCGCCGCCTCTTCCTCCTCGCGCCCCTGCGCCTCCATGAGAGGGATCAGTTCACGCGCGACGAACGGGAAGGTGACGAAGACGGTGGCGAGGATGATCCCCGGGACCGCGAAGATAATCTTGATGTCGTGGTCCTGCAGCCAGGGGCCGAGCCACCCCTGCAGCCCGAAGATGAGGACGTAGATGAGACCGGACACCACCGGGGAGACCGAGAACGGCAGGTCTATCAGCGTGATCAGGAAGCTCTTGCCGCGGAAGTTGAACTTGGCGATGGCCCAGGAAGCGACGATCCCGAAGAAGAGGTTCAGAGGGACGCAGACCGCGGCCGTAGTCAGGGTGAGGCGGATCGCCGATAGCGTATCCGGTTCCTTGAGTGCTTCGAGGTAGGCCTCCCACCCCTTATCCAGCGCCTGCGCGAAAACCGCCGCCAAAGGGAGCAGCAGGAAGAGAGCCAGGAATATAAGCGCCACCGTCACCAGCAGGTAGCGCACCCACGCGGGCTCCGAGGTGCTCCCCCCTCCCCTTTGGTTGTGTTTTTTCAATACCCTGCCTACCTGCATCTTGCTTCCCTCCCGAAGCTACGCCCCTATTCCGCGAAACGCCTGCTCCACTTCTGCAAAAGGTTGATGCAAAGAAGCATCAGAAACGACACCACGAGCATCACGGTCGAGATGGCGGTAGCGCCCGCGTAATCGTACTGCTCCAGCTTGGTGATGATGAGCAGCGGCGTTATCTCGGAGACCAACGGCATGTTGCCGGCGATGAAGATGATGGAGCCGTACTCCCCCACTGCCCGGGCGAACGCCAGTGCGAACCCGGTCAGTATGGCCGGAAGCATGGTCGGCAGCAGCACCCTGCGGAAGGTCTGCCAGCGGCCGGCTCCCAGGCAGGAGGCCGCCTCCTCGACCTCCTGGTCCAGCTCCTCCAAAACCGGCTGAACCGTGCGGACCACGAAGGGAAGGCCGATGAAGATCATGGCGATGACGATGCCCAGAGGGGTGAAGGCGATCTTGATCCCGCTCGGCTCCAGGTAGCGCCCGAGCCAGCCGTTCGAGGAATAGATGCTTGCCAAGGTGATGCCTGCTACCGCCGTGGGGAGGGCGAAGGGAAGATCGACCAGCGCGTCGATCAGCTTCTTGCCGGGGAAGCGGTAGCGCACCAGCACCCAGGCGACCAGCACGCCGAAGAAGGCGTTGACGACAGCGGCGGCGAGGGAAGCCCCGAAGGTGACGCGGTACGAAGCAAGCACGCGCGGCGCGCTCACGGCAGCGAGGAAGTCGTCCCAGGAAAGGGTCGCGGTCTTGAAGAAGAGTGCGGAAAGGGGGATGAGGACGATGAGGCTCAGGTAGAAGACTGTGTACCCGAGCGCCGGGGTGAAACCGGGTAGTACGTTATTTTTTCTGTTCGACCAGGCCATACCACCCTCCGCTTTTAATTCACCAGATCGGTAGACTTGTGGATAACATCATTTCAGCATTTTTGTCAAGAAAACAAAAATACTTTTTTTGTCTAGTAAGTAGAGTTTAGTATTTGTACCCAGTAAAGGCAGAAATCCACCGCCTCCAGAAGGTGCAATTCGGGAGGGCGACTCCAAGGCTACCAGTTAAAACCATCTCCTTCAACATCCTAATAAATAAGGTTTTTTTAGATTAATAAACTAAACAAAACCGGCTGTCCGTCGCATTAAAAGCAGCAAGGCTTACAAAAACCCCAGGCAACTATTATGACAGTTACTCATGATAGAAAATGTATCATTTTTTGTTGACACGTACCGGGTAGTACTGGTAAAGAAAAGCCGACCCATGATATCAACTTTAATAATAGCGAGCACCACATGACCAAGAAAAACACCTTCCCCAGCAAAGCAGACGTCATGGCATCGACCCCGGACCCGGCGGTTCGGGAGATGCTGCGCCATATGGAAGCAGCCGGTATCGAGACGCCATTCGACCGGTTCGACGCCCAGAAGCCGCATTGCGGATTCGGCCTGAACGGGACCTGCTGCAAGAACTGCCACATGGGCCCCTGCCGCATCACCACCAAGAGCCCCAAGGGTGTTTGCGGCGCCGACGCGCACCTCATCGTCGCCCGCAACATGCTCCGCTGGACCGCAGCCGGCGTCGCCGCACATGGCGCACGCGGCCGTGAAGTGATGCTGGCGCTGAAGGGCGCTGCCGACGGCTCCCTCGACCTGCCGATCCTCGGTCCCGAGAAGGTGATCGCAACGGCGAAATCTTTTGGCATCCACGGCGAGGCAAAGAGCGTCCAGGAGATGGCGGGCGAAATAGCCATGATCCTTTTGGAGGATCTCTGCCGCACCCTCCCCGGCCCTCACAAGACACTGGAAGCTATGGCCCCGGCCGAGCGCATCCAGGTCTGGAAGGACCTCGACATCCTCCCGATTGGCGCCTACCACGAGGTCTTCGAGGCGCTGCACAGAACCGGCACCGGCACCGACGGCGACTGGCGCAATGTGGCGAACCAGATACTGCGCTGCGGCCTCGCCTTTGCCTGGAGCAGCGTGGTCGGCTCGGCCATCGCCATGGACTGCCTCTACGGCCTCCCCAAAAGGAGCCGCGTGAGCACCAACCTGGGCGCCATCACCCTGGACAGCGTCAATATCGCGGTCCACGGCCACTCGCCGGTGCTGGTGGCTGCCATCGTCAAGGCTGCGCGCGGCGAAGCGCTGCTCTCCGAGGCGCGTGCCGCCGGCGCCGGCACCATCAAGCTTTACGGCATCTGCTGCTCCGGACACTCGGCTCTGGCCAAGTTCGGCGACATAACGCCCTTGGCAAACGCGGCAGGCGCGGAACTGACCCTGGCGACGGGCGCCCTGGATCTCTGGGTAGCCGACGTACAGGACGTCTTCCCGGGGATCATGGACGTCGCCGCCTGCTTCCACACCCGGGTGGTCACCACCAGCGACTCCGCCAGGCTTCCGGGCGCAGAGCACATCGCCTTCGACCACCACCACTCGAACCTCGACCAGGCGGACATTCTCGCGGAGCGCATCGTCCGCCGCGGCATCCAGGCCTACGGCGAGCGCCAGGCCGGCAAGGTGTTCGTCCCCAAGGCACGCATGGATGCCGAGGTCGGCTTTTCGGTGGAGAACATCCTGGCGACCTTCGGCGGCGCCGAGCCGTTGCTGGAGCACCTGAAAAGCGGCCGCATCCGCGGCGTGGTGAACCTGGTGGGGTGCAACAACCCGAAGGTGGTGTACGAAGAGGCCATCGTCAGGGTGGCCGAGGAACTGATAGCCCACGACGTGCTGGCGCTCACCAACGGCTGCGCCGCCTTCGCCCTTTTGAAGATGGGGTTCTGCCTCCCCGAAGGGCTGGAAGGAAGCGGACCGGGACTGAACGCCGCACTCGCGCCTCTCAACCTCCCGCCGGTGTGGCACATGGGTGAATGCCTCGACAACGCAAGGGCCTCCGCATTTTTCCGCACCATCTCCGCGGCTTCCGGTGAATCGCTCCCCCGGCTGCCGCTCGCAGTTTCCAGTCCCGAGTGGTCCAACGAGAAAGGTGTCGGGGCGGCCTTAAGCTTCCGCCTGCTGGGGCTCAACTCCTATCACTGCATCACGCCGCCGGTCGCAGGCTCCGACCGGGTCTCCGATTTCTTCTATCAGGACACCCGGGAGACACTCGGCTCAGTAATGGTGGTCGACCAGGACCCGGTCCAGTTGGCCCAGCGCATAGTGGCAGACTTCGATGAGCGGCGGGAGGCCCTGGGTTGGCAGAGTGCAGCCCCTGCGACCAACCGGCGCCTCTCGGCCCTGCAGGCAGAAAAGGCACACCAATTCGCCCACGATCATGGGCACACGCACAGTCACTAGGAGGGAGAGTAGATATGAACAGACGCGAATTTATCAAAACGACCGGCCTCGCGCTGGCCGCGGCGGCGGTACCGGGTTTCGCCTTTGCCGGAGGCGCCAAGGTGAACATCAAGGTAGGCTACCTCCCCCTCACTGACCATCTGCTGATGATCGCCGCCGAGCGGGAGCGGTTCAAGAGCGTCGGCATTCAGCCGGTGAAGTTCTCGTCGTGGCCGGAGATCTCCGAGGCGCTCAAGGTAGGCGCCATCGATGCTGCCTTCCTGCTGACCCCCATCGGGCTGACCATGCGGCAGAAAGGGGTGCCGGTCAAGGTAGTGCTCCTGGGACATCGTAACGGCAGCGCCATCACCGTGAAAAACAGCGGCGACATCAACCGTATCGAGGACTTGAGGGGAAAGACCATCGCCGTTCCGAGCCCGTTTTCCACCCATAACCTGCTGCTGCGCAAGGCGCTGACCGACAAGCACATCGACCCGGCGAAGGAGCTCAAGATCATAGACATGGCGCCCCCCGAGATGGTGAACGCATTGGCGACCGGGCGTATCCAGGGGTACATGGTGGCCGAGCCGTTCGGAGCCCAGGCGGAGGCCCAGAAGGTAGGCAAGGTGCTCATGCTTTCCAAGGACATCTGGCGCGACCACATCTGCTGCGTGCTGAACGTGCGCGAGAGCGTGATAGCGAAGTACCCCGAAGCGGTTCAGGAGATGGTATCGGGCTTCCTGCGCACCGCCTCCTTCATCGAGGCCAACCCGGTGCTGGCGGCGAAGGCTTCCCCGAAGGTGCTCGGGCAGAGGCCGGAGATCGTCGAGCGGGTGCTCACCTCCCCGCGCGACCGCCTGAGCTTCCTGAACCTGGTCCCCAACAAGAAGGATTTCGCGGCCACCCAGGACTACATGCTCAAGTTCGGCGTCGCCAAGCAGAAGGTCGACCTCACCGGGTACCTTGACGACCGCTTCGCACGGAAGGCGGTGTAACGGTGCGTTCCTGGTTGGAAAATTACCTGGTGCCGCTCTTAACCGTGGCGGCGTTCGTCCTTATCTGGCAGGTCGCGGCAAGGCGCTACCCCCCGGAACAGTTCCCCGCCCCTTCCGACGTTGTCCTGGCGATAAAGGAGCTCTCCGATAACGGTGTGCTCTGGACCAACATCGGGATCAGTCTCGCGCGTTTCGCCGCCGCCTACCTCATGGCTGTCGTGGCCGGCATCCCGCTCGGGCTATTCCTGGGGCGCTTCACCCGCTGTCACCGGGCCATCGACCCGCTGATCCAGGTGCTTCGGCCCATCTCCCCGATCGCCTGGTTCCCCCTGGCGGTGCTCTGGTTCGGGATCGGCAACGCCCCGGCGGTGTTCATCATCTTCCTAGCCTCCTTTTACCCCGTGCTCCTGACCACCATAAGCTCGGTGAGAGGGGTGCCGCCGGTCTACCTGAAGGTCTCCACCAACTTCGGCGCCGGCGCTTTCCTGACCTTCGTGCGGGTCATCGTCCCCGCGGCGTTTCCCGGCATCATGGTCGGGCTGCACATCGCGGTCGGCACCGGCTGGATTCACCTCGTGGCCGGCGAGATGCTGGGGGCCCAGTCGGGACTGGGGTTCATGATCGTGGATGCCCGCAATTTCCTGAGAACCGACCAGGTGATGGCCGGCATGCTCCTCGTCGGCCTCTTGGGGCTCGCGATCTACAAGGCTATGAAAACTTTTGAGAAGGCCATAGGACGGCGCTGGGGGGTGGCTGCATGAGTGAAACGCCCGTTAGCAAAATACAGCTTCGCAACGTGGAGAAGCGGTTCAGGTCGGCCCGCGGCGATCAGCAGATAGCCCTGAGCCGGCTCGATTTAGACATCAAGGCAGGTGAGTTCGTTTGCCTGGTGGGACCCAGCGGCTGCGGCAAGACCACGCTCATCAACCTGATGGCGGGGTTCGAGAAGCCGACTTCGGGATCGGTGCTGATCGACGGGGAGCCGGTAACCGCGCCCAACCCGGACCACATCATGATCTTCCAGGATTACGGCCTCTACCCCTGGCGCACCGTGCTCGGCAACGTGCTTTTCGGATTGCAGGCCCGGGGAGTGCCCGCCGCTCAGGCGCGGGAAAAGGCGCTGGCGGCCCTGGAGATGGTCGGCCTGTCCCAGTCCATCGACAAGCACCCGCACGAGCTTTCCGGCGGGATGAAGCAGCGCGCCTCCATCGCCCGGGCACTAGCAGTAGAGCCGAGCGTCCTCTTCATGGACGAGCCGTTCGCGGCGCTCGACGCCTTCACCCGGCTGCACCTGCAGGACGAGCTGCTCAGGATCTGGACGGAGACGAAACCGACCGTCGTCTTCGTCACCCACGACCTCGACGAGGCGATTGCCCTGGGCCAGCGCGTGGTGCTGATGGCGCCGCAGCCGGGGCGGATCCAGAAGATCCTCGAAGTGAAGCTGCCGCACCCGCGGGAGAGGACCGAGCAGGAATTCGCCACCTTCAGGAAGCGGCTCTTCACCGAGTTCCACCTGGTGCACCAGCAGGCCGCCGCGGTCGAGTACCAGATCTAAATCCGGCACTCCGCTTGTCTCCCCTCCCCCAAAGGGGGAGGGGACCCTAGGTTCCCTCAATTTTCATGTTGCCGCCCGCCCCTTCTTCTCCATGAACACCACCGCCACGCTCCCAGGCACTTCCTTCCGCTCGTAAACCCGATAGCCCAACCGCTCGTAGAGGCGGATGTTGGCGACACTCTTCTCCCCAGTGAATAGCAGGTAGCTGTCGGCGTCCGCGAACTTCGCCTCGATTGCCGTCAGAAGCTGCGTTCCTTTCCCCCTTCCCTGCAGGTCCGGACGCACCATGAGCCGGCCGATAAGACAATGCCCCTTGCTCATCCGGCCGTTGACGGAGCCCACGATGCTCCCCTCTCGCACCGCCTTCAGGATCGTGTTGCGGCCAAAGCTCTGGGCCAGTTCCTCCAGGGTCTGCGTCAGCGGAGGAATTGAGAGGTCCCCGTAGAGTTCCCCCTCGCTCAGGTAGGCGGCCTTCTGCAGCGCGAGGATTTCGGCCGCATCCTCGGGTGTTGCCGGTTCGATATTCATTGGAGTCTCGCACGGATTGAATTATGAGGATCTGCCAAGGAGGTACTTTGATAACTGCAGGAAGTCAACTATTTTAATCACTCGCGCCCGCTAGATTCCGAGTCCATCCTTAACCACCCCCGTCTCCAACTCGGTGATGATGTCCCCCCACTTCTGCGACCAACCGGAGAGCGCGTCCCGACCGAGGGGTTTCGGGCGGCGGGACTCCACCCCCTTGACCAGGTCCCGGGCCAGTTTCCGGTAGGCGTAGGAGACGTGGGAAAAGGGGGCCGACTGCAGCAGCGTCTGGCTGTAGAAGTCGCTCACCGAGACCATGATGGAGCGTGGGACGGTGGCCGAAATGACGGCTCCCGTCTGACTGGCGAAGTCGGAGACTATCGCCTCGTACAGCGGCCCGGAGAGGTTGTTGGCCACCACTCCGCCGAACCGGCACTCGGCGGAGGCCACGGTGTTGAGCCAGGCGAAGATGTCGTTCACCGCCTGCAGCGCGCACTTGTCCGCCGAAGTCACGGCCAGGAGGCGGGATACCCCGTCGATTCCCGGCGGGAGCGTGAAGCTCCCTGCCGGCTCCCAGGCGGTGTCGTGCACCACGTACTCCGGGTCGTAGTCGGCGACCAGCCGATGGGTGAGGATCTCGCCCCCGGTCGCGGCTCCGGACTTAAGCGCCGCCCCCGCTTCCAGGCAGAGAGCGCCCGCGTGTCCCAGCGCCTGGAGCGGCGCATCCTCGCCCTGCCATCCCGGCAGCGGGGTCAGTTCGCTTCCGCCGCACAGGATGCCGGTCGAACTCCAGCGGCTGTCGTATCCGATGAGGAGCACCCGCTTCCCCTTCTCCGCCAGGGCGGCGCTCAGATTGGCCGCGGTGGTCGACTTGCCGACCCCGCTCTTGCCTGCGATAACCAGATGTTCCACAGCCATGGCGCACCTCCTTTCAGTGCTTCATTCCCCAGCGTAGTACCGTCCGTCGCTCGATCTCAGCGAAGAGCAGGTTCTCGACGGCCAGCCCGATCAGGATAATGGTCAATAGCCCCGCGAAGACCGAGGCGGTCTCCAGCTGGTTCTTGTTTTCGTAGATGAACCACCCGATCCCGCCGGAGCCGGAGCTTACCCCGTAGACTAGCTCGGCGGCGATGAGCGAGCGCCAGCCGAAGGCCCAGCCGATCTTAAATCCGGTGAGGAGCTGCGGAAACGCGGCTGGGAAGAGGATGCGCCAGGCGAAGCGCCAGCCGGTGAGCCCGTAATTGCGCCCGACCATCCGGATGGTGGGGGTGATGCCGGTGAACCCCGTGTGGGCGTTCAGCGCCATGGGCCAGAGCACCGCGTGCACCAGCACGAAGACAATGCTCGCCTGCCCCAGCCCGAACCAGATCAGCGAGACCGGGAGAAGCGCGATGGGGGGGAGCGGGTTGAAGGTCGCGGTCAGTATCTCCATTAGGTCGTTGCCGAGCCTGGTGCTGTAGGCCGCCACCGCGAGAAGCGCGGCGAGTGTGGCGCCGATGGCGTATCCCGTCACCAGCGTCCGTAGCGAATGCCCCACCCGCCTCAGGAGCTCCCCGTGCAGGATGCCGTTCCAAAGCGCGGCGAGCGTATCGTCCAGGGTCGGAAAGAGCAGCGGCTTGTCGAGCGTGACGGCGTAAACCTGCCAGAGCGCGAGGAGCAGGGAAAGAAGGAGCAGCTTGCGGAGCGCCGCCAGGTTCCAGAGCCTCTCGGCTGGGGAGAGCGGTCGCGCCGATTCGACCTCGACCACGACTGGGCCGGGGGCGCGCTGCGCCAGGACCTGAGCTGCGGACGCGAGAGCTATTGTGTCTGACTGTTCCATGTTCTCCCCCTAGATCGAATAGTCGCAGGCAGTCTCGAAAAGGGAGCGGTGGATCCGCTCCTGCAGCTCGGCCCCGCTTTGCACCGGCTCCAGTCCCCCCTTCCCGTCCAGGGCGAGCACCTCCTTGACCCGCCCCGGGTGGGGCGAGAGGAGGATGACGCGATGGCCCAGCCGGACCGCTTCGTCGATGGAATGGGTGACGAAGAGCATGGCGAAGGGGCTTTCCTGCCACAACTCCAGGAGCTCGTCCTGCATCTGCTGCCGGGTAAGCGCGTCGAGTGCCGCGAACGGCTCGTCCATCAGGATCAGCTCCGGGCGGGTCGCCAGGCAGCGGGCGATGGCGACCCGCTGTTTCATCCCTCCCGAGAGGGTGTGCGGATAGGCGTCAGCGAAGCGGGAAAGCTTCACCTTGGCGATGAAATGGAGCGCCTGCTCCTCCGCCTCGCGGCGGGGGACGCCCCTCCCCTCCTGCAGGGCGAAGGCTACGTTTTGCTTCACCGTTTTCCAGGGGAGGAGCTGGTCGAACTCCTGGAACACCATCCCCCGGTCCGGCCCGGGGCCGTGCACCTGCTTGCCGCGGAACTGCACCTCCCCCTCGACCGGCTTCAGGTAACCGCCGACCGCCTTCAAAAGCGTCGACTTGCCGCAGCCGGAAGGGCCCAGGAGCACCAGGCGCTCGCCGGCCCAGGCATCGAAATCGACCCTCCAGGTGGCGGTCACCCGTTGCTCGCGCGTGGTGTACTGCAGGGTCACCCCGCGCACCTCCAGAAGGGGCGCCTCCGCCGATGTCCCTTTAGAGCTCGCCATGGCTAGCTCCCTTTCTTGCCGTGGATCTCGGGGAAGAAGAGGTCCTTCCACCCCTTGGGCTTTTCTTTCAGCGACCCGGTCCGGTTCATGAAATCGGCGAAGGCCGAGACCTTAAGCGGCGTCGTCGTGTAATGCACCGGCTGGCGGGAGAGTATCTCGTAGACCTCGCTGACGGGCTCCTTGGAGCCGGAGGCCTTCAAGTAGAGCTCCGCCGCCGCACGCTTGTTCTTTCCGATGTAGGCGACCGCTTCGTTCAGCGCGGCGAGCACCGCGCGGTAGATCTTCGGGTTCTCGTCGTGGAACTTCTTGGTGGCCCAAACCAGATCGAAGGTATGCGGCCCGCCGAGTACGTCGTAGGAGTTGACCACGGTCCGCACCCGCTTGTCCTTCAGCTCCTGGAACATGAAGGGGGGGCTCGCCAGGTGCCCGGTGACCTCGGATCTGCCGGAGAGGATGGCGGCCATGGCGTCAGGGTGCTTCATGGAGACGGTGAGGCGGTCCAGCCTGTCGTACTCGTCCGCTCCGAATGCCTTGGCCGCGGCCATCTGCAGCAGCACGGCCTGGATCGAGACCTTCACCGCGGGAAGCGCGATCTTGTCCTTGTCGGAAAGATCCTTCACCCCCTTCACCGACGGGTTGACGGAGTTCAGGTAGATCGGGATGGTGTCGAGGGCAGCCACCCCCCTCACCTCGCCCCGGCTCTTGCCCCAGATGGTGAGCATGGGGGCGACGCCCCCCGAGGCGTAATCTATGGAGCCGGAGAGGAGTGCGTCGTTCATCGCCGCTCCCGAGCCGAGCGTCGCGTAGCTCGCCTTCAGCTGGCCTAGCCCGGCCGCCTTCGCATGTTTTTCCACCAGCTTCTGCTGCTCCATGACGATGAGCGGCAGATAGCTCAGGCCGTACTGCTTGGCGAAACGCACCTCCTTGACTTCGGCCCGCGCGACGGATGCGGTGAAAAGGGCAAGAAGCAAGAGGAGTGCGATTGTGATGCGTGATCTCTTCATGGTGATCCTCCTTTGAACCTTTAGAAGTTGTGCAGCCGCGACAGGTCGCTGTCGGGATGGTTGCCGCAGCGGCGATAATCGTCGAAGCCGATGGGGAGCCGGTATTTCCCCCTCAACCCGTGCAGCCCGGCCGCGAGCCGCACGTAATATTCGAGAGAGGCGTTTTTCTGGTCCCCGATCGCGGTTCCGGGGCGCGGCGACCAGACGATGTAGACCGTGCTCACCCCCTGGCTGGCCAGGTCCTCTGCCTCTTCCAGGGTTCGGGCCAGCGCCTCGTCCTCATTTTTGTAGCCTCCGGGGCTCGTCAGTTCGACTCCGGCGACAAGCCCGGTGTTCACGCGGCCGGGGCCGAAGATGTCCACCGCGCGGACCAGCCGCCGTTTCCACTCCTTGTATCCGATATACTCCGCCTTCCCCGGGCAGTGCCGGTTGAAAAGCTCCTCCCCCAGCACCTCGATGTCCGCGGTGTAGCTCGTGAGCGGGGTCTCGCGGTACAGGCGCTCAAGCTGGCCGTCGTCGAATGCGGTCCCGATCAGCTGGCTCGGGATATTGGGGACGCTGAAGAGCTCCCCCACCCGTTGCAGGATCTCGATGTAGTAGTCCACCTCGTCGTCGAAGGCCCGTTTCCCGGCCACGTTCGAGCCTGCGGTGAGAAAGAGCGCGGCGTAGCGTCCCGGCTCCAGCAGCGCCTCACGCACCACCTCCTTGACCTCGAGCGGATCCAGGCGCGCCGGGATGCCGAGTTCCTCCTTCCCCTTCTTCATCTGGGTCACGATGTCGCAAAAGCTGCAGCCGTTGCCGTTGTTCCAGAAGGTGCAGTAGCGGTAGGGAAAGATGTTGAGCCGCTGCGGGCGCGCGCTGACCACGTTCTGCATCAGCGTCCCCGAAGAGGAGGTCTTGTCGTAGAAGTCGGGGCGGGGCCAGTAATCCACCTCCTCGACCGGTTCGCCGTCCTCGAAGAGAAAGGGTCTTCCCTCGTGGAGGTCGACCAGGTACGGGTCCAGCTCCAGCGGCGTCGGCGTGGTGATGATGGAGGAGCCGTCGCGCAGAAGGAACGATTCGGGGCGCGCCGCTATTTTGCCGTCGCGGGCGCCGAAGATGTGGGTGCCGGTGGTGGCGTGAAGCTCCAGGTCGAGCGCGCCCAGGGCCGCCTCGCTGTAGTGCACGCCGCGCCGCTGCACGTCCGCCTTCAGGATGACCAGCGGCGGGATGTCCGGGTACTTCTCGGTCACCTCCGCGCGGCTTAGCGGCCGTTTTTCTTTTATTGCCAGATTAAGATTAGCCATGGTGGTCCTCGTCTTTGTGGTGCTTGACTGTATCCCCCTCCCCTTGCGGAGGGGGGGCTAGTATCCCGCATATCTCAGGAAGACCCAGGGGGGGCCGCGGCTCAGGCGGCCGGAGCAGCGGGTTTGACCAGCCGGTCCAGGTGGTCGAAGAAGGGGAACCTAGACCTCTCCTCCGCGCTGCGGGCAGCGTAGCTGCCGTCGATCACCTCTTGCGGCTCGATGATCCAGACGGCCGCGACGTCCACGTCACCGAGGAGCGAGCGAATCTCCTGGTAGTGCTTCCTGAAGAGCGGCCCCGAGATGTGGGTCTTCACCGGTTTCCCCTTCACCTGGAAACTCCGCCCACCCGCTCCGCTCACGATGACCGAAACGCTCTTGCCGAACCAGATGCTCCGCACCAGGTTCCGGTTGCTGCGCGAGGACTCCAAAAGTTCGGTGTAGACCAACCGCCCCGCGACGTCGACGTAAAGCGACTGCTTGACGGCCAGATGCGGAACGCCGTCCTCGTCCACGGTGGCCAGCACCTTGGTCGCGGCGGGATCGTTCAGTAGCTCGATCAGGTCTCCGGGTATCGCTGTTGCCATGATGTCCCTCCTTCTGGAACCTCTATCAGTTGGTTGCCGCGCCGCGAGCCGCATCGCGCAAGACCTGCGCCTTGTCGGTCCGCTCCCACGGAAGATCGAGATCGGGCCTCCCGAAATGGCCGTAGGCTGCGGTCTGGCGGTAGATGGGGCGCTTGAGCCCCAGCTCTTCTATGATCGCCGCCGGCCTCAGGTCGAAATGGCTGGAGATGAGCCCCGCAAGTTCCTCGTTGCCGAGGGCGCCGGTCCCGAAGCTGTCGACGAAGATGGATACCGGGTGGGCGACGCCGATAGCGTAGGCGATCTGCACCTCCACCTTTTTGGCGAGCCCGGCGGCGACGAGATTTTTGGCGACGTAGCGGGCGGCATAGGCGCCGGAGCGGTCGACCTTGGTGGAGTCCTTGCCGGAGAAGGCTCCTCCTCCGTGGCGGGAGAAACCACCGTAGCTGTCCACGATGATCTTCCTGCCGGTGAGCCCGGCGTCGCCGTGCGGGCCGCCGATGACGAAACGGCCGGTAGGGTTCACGAAGATGCGGGTCTTCTCGTCCAAGAGCGAATCCGGCACGACCTTCCCGATCACCTTGGCGATAAGGTCCTTGCGGATCTGTTCGAGCTCGACCTCGGGGTCGTGCTGTGCGGAGATGACCACCGTGTCGACCCGTACCGGAGTGTCCCCCCGATACTCGACCGTCACCTGGGTCTTGCCGTCGGGACGCAGGTAGGGAATGTCGCCGGACTTGCGCGCTTCGGTGAGTCGGCGGGCGAGCTTGTGCGCCAGCGCGATGCTGGTAGGGAGGTACTCGGGCGTCTCGTCGGTGGCGAAGCCGAATACCATCCCCTGGTCTCCGGCACCTACCGAGTCGAGGTAGCCGTCGTGATCGCTACCCTTGCGCTGCTCCAGCGCCACGTCGACCCCTTGGGCGATGTCGGCGGACTGCTGGTCGAGAGAGACCAGCACCGCGGCGTGCTCCGCGTCTATCCCCAGTTTCGTGTCGGTGTAGCCGACCTGGGCGATGGTGTCGCGGGCGATGCGGGCAAAGTTGACGCGCGCCTGGCTGGAGACCTCGCCGAAGAGGAGCACGAGTCCGGTAGTCACGCTGGTCTCGCAGGCCACGCGGGAGTCGGGATCCTGCGCCAGCAGGGCGTCGAGAACGGCATCGGAAATCTGGTCCGCCAGCTTGTCGGGATGCCCCTCTGTGACGGATTCGGAGGTGAATAAAAAGCGCTGCTCGGACATGGTCGCTTCTCCTTTTGTCTCGGCTGCCGGTAAAAAAAGAGGCCAGGCATAACCGTAGGTAAACGGTTACAGCCTGGCCTCCAGTTTGTCTGGTCAGCTCGACGGGTAACGATTATCGAAAATTTTTTAAAGCCGGCTGTACCGTAAAAGTCCCCCCTCCCGTCAAGGGAGGGGGAGAGCGGAGGCCGATTGTATTTAGTGCAGGACTAAATCCTGACATGGCCTAGATCCTGATCTTTTCGTTTTTGTCCAGTTGGATGACCTTGCCATCCTGTATGACGAGGGTCACCGTCCCGAAACGGATGTCTCCGAGAGCCAGGCGGATCTTTTGCTCGAGATCGCTGTTCCACTTTCCCGCTTGTTCGGGTGTCGTCGCCATGCCCCCTCCAGGAACCTGCATCAACCGGGTTGTCTCCGGGCTACTTTCCGCCGGAGTAGATCTGATCGAAAACGCCGCCGTCGGCGAAGTGGGTCTTCTGGGCCTTGCGCCAGCCTCCGAAGTTGCCGTCAATGGTGACGAGCTTCACTTTGGGGAACACCTTGGCGTACTTGGCGGCAACCTTCTTGTCGCGCGGGCGGTAGTAATGCCTTGCGGCGATCTCCTGGCCTTCCGGGGAGTAGAGGTATTTCAGGTACTCCTCGGCAAGCTTGCGGGTCCCTTTCCTGTCGACCACCTTGTCGACCACGGTCACCGGCGGCTCGGCGAGGATGCTGAGCGAAGGGACGACGATCTCGAATTTGTCCCTGCCCAGCTCGTTGACCGCGAGGAATGCCTCGTTTTCCCAGGCGAGGAGCACATCCCCCTGGCCGCGCTGCACGAAGGTCGTGGTGGAACCGCGGGCGCCGGAATCGAGCACCGGCACATGCTTGAAGAGCTCGGCGACAAACGCCTTGGCCTTTGCTTCGTTGCCCCCCTTTTGCTTCAGGGCATAGCCCCATGCGGCAAGGTAGTTCCAGCGCGCACCGCCGGAGGTCTTCGGGTTCGGGGTGATCACCGAGACGCCCGGCTTCACCAGATCGTTCCAATCCTTGATCTTCTTGGGATTTCCCTTGCGCACCAGGAAGACGATGGTCGAGGTGTAGGGAGAGCTGTTGTTGGGGAGTCTTTTCTGCCAGTTGGCCGGGATCAGCTTCGCCTTGTCGCTGATCTCGTCGATGTCGTAGGCCAAAGCCAGGGTGACGACGTCCGCTTCCAGGCCGTCGATGACTGCCCTCGCCTGCTTTCCGGAGCCGCCGTGGGACTGCTTGAAGGTCGCCTTTTGCCCCGACTTCCTGGCAAAGGCATTGTTGAAGTCCTGGTACAGCTCCCGGGTCGGGTCGTAGGAGACGTTGAGGAATTCCTGGGCGGCGAAGGCTGTCAGTGGCAAGGCCGCCACCAACAGGGTGAGTAATGCGGTGCGAATCTGCTGTTTCATGAAGCTCCCCCCTTTCATGTTTAATCCACCGACAAGATAGACTAATGAGATAAAAAAAAGCACCTTTGTCATTCCGGATAGCTACTGTCCTGCTGAGCAAAGATGCGACAGCACATCGTTTATTCTCTATAGTGTCGGTAGGCTACTAAACCACAGCGCACATGTCAACAGTTTTTTTGCATCATCAAATAAATTCTACAGCAATAAGGTCGTAGTTTAGTCGCAATACGCTGCACGGTCTGGTTCCCCTCGGCCTGCATCTTCCTTCCCAAAGGAAGGCCGTATTACCAGTTCATCATGCTCCTTTTGGTTACCGAAAATCCGCAGCGGCACAACGCTCCGCCCCTAAAGCACGCGGGGCTGTCTGGTCGTAGGAAGGGAATGTTTTGTGGCATGCGGCGCAGGAAACTTCCTTCTCTTCCATTTTCACCCAAGGCGTCACGTTCTTCGTGTCGCACCAATCGCAGTACCAAAGGTAACGATCTCCAACCGGCATTAACTCCATAATTTTTTCTCCTCTGTCTCTCTTTTTTGTGGCGAGATTAGTCTCTGAATGTTGCAGGCGTGTGGCGATCAGGTGAATTCGTGCAAACAATTCGTGCGCTCTATGCCAATTGCCGAATTCCCCGAACCGCCTCTGCCCAAGCCGCGATCAGAGCCCAAACATTCACGCCGCTGTAACACAACCGCAAAATTGCCCCTTTATGCTGCAGTCATGAGTTTCCGAAACCAGTGCTAACCTTTGGCCGCAGCCAAGGCGCAAGCGGCAAAGAGGAGGAGAAGCATGAGCCAACAACAGCTGGCGGCTGATCGGGGCCTCGCCCTGCAACCTCCGCCTGGATTCGAACCGGAAGACGCGACAATGTCTATCCGGCAGTTGCGCACTTTTGCCAAACTATCCGAAAACCTTAACGGTGCTGAGGCGGCCAACCAGGTTTTGTCAGCCACCATCGAGCATACCCACGACGGCATCATGGCGGTGGACGGAAACGGGGAGATAGTCGCGTGCAACCGGCGTTTCCTGGAGATGTGGGGCATAGGTAACGATGCCATTCCCTGCGGGAATTCCGACAAGTTGCTCCTGTCGCTCTTGGGTCAGGTACGCGACCCGGTGCTGTTCTTCGAGAACTTCAGCGAGATGCAGTGGCAGCCGAATCGGGAGAGCTACGACGTAGTGGAACTGAACGACGGCAGGTGTTTCGAGCGCTTTTCCAGGCCGCACTACCTGGATTGGAAGACGGCCGTGCGGGTGTGGACCTTTCACGACATCACCGAACTGAAAAAGATGGAGAGCCAGCTGCTGCACGCGCAGAAAATGGAGGCAATAGGGACGCTCGCCGGCGGCATCGCCCACGACTTCAACAACATCATGACCGCCGTAATCGGGTACACGGAACTGCTCATGACCGAATTGTCCCCTCCGGCGCCATACCGAGGATTTCTTGAGAACATCAACACCGCCACTCATCGCGCCATCACGGTGGTGAAGAACCTGCTGGTCTATTCGAGGCAGGAGCCCATGCAGACAACCAGGATCCACGGCAACGACCTGGTCGAAGGTATCTTCGTGCTTTTGACAAGGCTTGCGGGGCCGGGCATCGAGCTGGCATGGGAGCCCGCCCCCGACACTCTACCGATACTGGTGGACCAGGCACAGATGGAGCAGGTACTGGTAAACCTGACCGCCAACGCCAGGGACGCTATGCCCCAAGGGGGAACGCTCACCATAACTGTCGACGCTGTAGATCTCGCCGCCCACGAGGTTCAGGCGTACGACCACACCCGGCCGGGGCCCCATGTGCGCATCGCCGTTTCCGATACCGGCTCCGGGATCGACCAGGAGACGCAGAGCAGGATCTTCGAGCCTTTCTTCACCACAAAGGAGGCGGGCAACGGGACCGGACTGGGGCTTTCCATCAGTTACGGCATCGTCAAGCGCCATGGGGGCTTCATCCGCGTCGCCAGCGAAAACGGCAAGGGGACCACGTTCTCCATATTGCTTCCAAAAGCCGAAGCTCCCGTCCATCGACACAAACAACCTTCCCCGTTGAATTAGATGGTCCCGGCAATAGTCGCCCCCCCTCTCCCGCCCCCCTGCCAGTCACGCCAATCGCGCCGGTCACGAACGTTGCCGGATTTTTCCAGCAAGCATCGCCGGTTCAGGAAGATTTAGCCAAACTGTAACGGGCCTGTAACATTCGTGGCGCATGTTAGGGCGCATGCAATGAACGAGCAACGCGGAGACGGCGACAACTCTCCGCCTGATCCGTAGCCGACGAGGTCCCCTGGAATGGAGTGCGTCGGCCGCTCCCGGAGGCTAAGTTTGGAAACCGAATTACCCAGTTCCTGTTACACAGACGCAACGGAGACGACCGTGCAATCGGCAAGGAAAAAACACGAACCGGCACAGGCCAAGAAGCTGAACGGAGACGCCGTCTTCCGTTACCTGACCACCTGTTTCGCCTTCAGCATCATCCTGATCCTGGCGCTCATGCTTTACGAGATGACCGGCGAGAGCATGCCCGCCATCAAGGCCTTCGGCTGGCAGTTCGTGAAGTCGACGGAGTGGGACGCGGTCCAGGGGATCTTCGGCGCCCTCCCCTACCTCTACGGCTCTGTGGTTTCCTCGGTCTTGGCGCTCGCCCTCGCCACCCCGCTGAGCATAGGCGCGGCCCTCTTCATCACGGAAATAGCGCCGGCGCGCGTAGGCGCCCTGGTCGCCCCCCTGGTGGAGCTGCTGGCGGCGATTCCCTCGGTCATCTACGGCCTTTGGGGGGTGCTGGTGATGGCGCCCTGGCTCCAGTCCACGGTCCAGCCCTTCCTCATCGAGCACTTCGGCTTCATCCCGCTCTTCCAGGGCGCCCCCTACGGCGTCAGCATGCTGGCCGCCATCTTCATCCTGATGATCATGGTGGTGCCGATCATCACCTCCATCACCCGCGAGGTGCTGCTCGCCGTGCCGCAGAGCCAGAAGGAAGCGGCGATCGCGCTCGGCGCGACCCGCTGGGAGACGATTAAGATCGCCATCCTCCCCTACGGCAAATCAGGCATCCTGGGGGCCTCGATCCTCGGCCTCGGCCGGGCCATCGGCGAGACCATG
>NZ_AUGE01000005.1 GCF_000426865.1 Citrifermentans bremense R1 | reverse complement strand
CCAACGCTTTCAGGTGATGTTCAAAGGTAAAGGTCATGGGTCTGTTGCTCCTTGATTGTACTGGGGTGACTGAAGATACCTCATCAAGGGCAGGCTTGAACAGACGCATGAAAGAAAAGGGTGCCGTATGCCTGGCACAAGGCAAGCAATGTTGTGGCATATTCATAACTCCGCAATATCAGTTAGTTATGAATATGCGCCGCGCGTTTTTCCCTCTCCTTGTCAAGAGAAAAATGCCACAACACTGCTTTTTATTCGATTTTTAAAGAGCGCGCTCAGACGTGCAATTTCTTAACCGGACACTACTGGGGATAACTGCAAAAACAAAAAACATATTGGTTAAACCAGAAGCTTTTGCATGGTTTTATCCCTTTCATCCGTTTTTATACCTGTTAAACGCCTTTGCAGTTATGGTTTTCCTCTGTGATCCTCTGTGTCCTCGGTGGTGCATGCCTTTAATGTTTTGGAGGTTTAGGTGACTGACAGAAAAGAGCGTCTGGACAGGCTGAAATCGGGGGAGATCTTCGATCTTCTCGTGGTAGGCGGAGGCGCTACCGGCTGCGGTATCGCGCTCGACGCGGCAAGCCGGGGCCTCAAGGTGGCGCTGGCCGAGCGGCGGGATTTCGCCGGCGGCACCAGCGGCAGGAGCACGAAGCTTTTGCACGGAGGTGTGCGCTATCTGGAGGCTGCGGTCCTGCACCGGGACAGGGTTCAGTTCAACCTGGTGCGCGACGCGCTGCACGAACGCGGCGTGCTGTTGAAGATCGCGCCCCACCTGTGCCAACGATTGACCCTGGTCTCGCCGCTGTACCGGCTGGCGCAGGTCCCGTACATCTGGGCTGGGCTCAAGTTCTACGACCTTTTGGCGCGCGGTGCGGGCCTCGGGCACAGCCGTTACCTTTCCCCTTCCGAGATGCTGCGGCGTTTTCCCCAGATAAAAGGGGAGGGGCTCAAAGGCGGAGTCCTCTACTACGACGGGCAGTTCAACGACGCCCGCATGAACGTCGCGCTGGCGCTGACCGCACTGAGGGAGGGGGCCGCCCTCAGCAACTATCTGGAGGTGGTCGGGCTGGTCCGGGAAAAGGGGAGGGTGGCCGGCGCACTGGTGCGGGACCCCTTGGGGGGGGCTTCCTGGCAGATCCGGGCCCGCTGCGTGGTGAACGCCTGCGGCCCTTCCGCTGACCTCCTGCGCCGGATGGACGACCCTACGGCCGCGCCGCTTTTGCGGTTGAGCCGCGGCAGCCATATCGTGCTCCCAGGGAAGTTCGCCCCGGCAGACACCGGGATCATGATCCCCAAGACCGAGGACGGGCGCGTCGTCTTCATCCTCCCCTGGCAGGGGATGTGCCTGGTCGGCACCACGGAGGAACCCGCAACGGCCGGCACTACGCCGGTTGCCGACGACAAGGACGTGGATTACCTGCTGCGCCACCTGCGGCGCTATTTCAACCTCACCGTGGACGAGGGGGACATAATGGCGCGCTGGGCTGGGTTGAGGCCGCTGGTGCACGATCCTTACACGGCGGATACGGCGGAGCTTGCGCGCGACCACGTCATCAGCTGCTCCCCCACCGGGCTCATCACCATCGTCGGCGGGAAGTGGACCACCTACCGCAAGATGGCGCTCGACACGGTCGATTTTGCTGTCGCCAATATGGGACTCGCCCCCACCGGGGCCTGCCGCACCGACCGTATCATGCTGCATGGCGGCAAGGGGGTCGAGGAGCAGGGGGCTACCGCGTTGGCGAAGCGCTTTAAGCTTCCCCCCGACGTCGCCCTGCATCTGCACGGCTCCTACGGGACATTGGCGACCGATGTGGCGCAGCTTTGCCAGGGAGAGCTGGGGGATAGGCTGGTGCCGCCGCACCCCTACCTTAAGGGCGAGGTGCTTTACGCGGTACGGAACGAGATGGCGCTCTCTCCCTCGGATTTCCTGGAGCGGCGCATTCCCTTGGCGCTTTTGGACCAGAGGGGGGCGCAGATAGCGGCTCCGGTGGTGCTGGAGATGATGGCGCAGGAGTTGGGATGGAGCCAGGTGCGGGTCGCGCACGAGCGATCGGAACTGTCAAACCTGCTGGAACAGGGGTGACCACAGCAAAGGATCGTAGGGGAAAAGGCCTTGGCTGCAAAAAGAGGGGGCTCCCGGATCGGATCCGGGGCCCCCTTTTTGCTTGCTTCAGGAGTGCCGTGGCGTCAGAAATGGCATGCCGCGCAGGAGCGTCCCGTGTTGGCGACCTGGACCCTTGCGGTCCCTGTGGTGAACATGGCAAAGCCGGTGAATCCGGTCTGGCCGAAGTTCGGCGTGGTGGGCGTGGTCCCGGTTATCCTGGTGCTTCCGGCGCCTACGTGGATGGTCTCGGGTGTGCCGGTACCGTGGCAGATAGGTATCGAGCACTCGGCGGGGCCGTAGGTCTCGACGTACACGCCGTGGGCAGGAAGGATGGTCGGGACGGGGAATCCTACCCTGGTGGTGAGTCTGGGCGGCAGCCAGCTGATCGGGTGGACCGAGAAGGCGTTGCCGATGTGGCAGCTGGAATCGACTACCCCCGGTTGGTCATCGAAGCAGGACGGGCCGGAATTTGCCACACCCCGGTAGTTGCTGCCGTGGCAGAAGGCGGTGGCGCAACTAGCGGTCACCTGGGTGGCCGGACCGATGAGCGTGGTGCCGAGGGTGCCGGACCCCAGGGTGCCGATATCGGCCAGTGTGCGCCCTGTTTGCAGCACTTGCTGCCGGATCCACTCACCGTGCCGTGCGTAATCGTGCGCCCCCCACTCAAGCGGGTGCACGTCCGTTGGGCTGCCCAGATGACAACCCGTGCAGGCGACCTTGGAGATGCCGCCGGTCAGATCCGTGCCGTGGCACTGGGTACAGTCCTGCAGGTGCCCGAAGGCGGCTGCCGCATGCCGGGCTGGAAGCCAGTCGTCGGGATGGGCGCCCAGGTCGGGGTCGTAGCTTGAGTGCGAGTTGTTGTCCCCGCAACCGGCGAGCAGCAGGACCAAAAGGCACCAAAGCATGACAGCTTGAGCTGGTCTGGTTATCGATGGCATGTCTTGCACCTCTCGTTGTTTTCTCTCCCGTGGCACTTAACGCAGGAGGCGGGATTGATCCTGCCGTCGATCCTGTGCCGGCTGAGGTAATCGCCCCGGTGAGGCAGATTCAGCTCGGGCCTCTCCTTGTACTTGTCGTTGGGCTTGATTTCCTCTTTATGTGCATGGCAGTCGACACAGAAGGATTCCTTGTGGCAGGTTGAGCAGGCGGCCCGCTGCTGGGCGGCGTAGAATTTATGCTTCAGGTAGAAGTCCTGTGCCTGGTGGTTCAGCGCGGTCCAGGTGTCGGTATGGCATTCCGCGCATCTGGGAAGTCCCTTTACCTCCTCGGGGTGCACCCGGGCTATGCTGCTGGTGCTGGCACAGGCGTAAAGAAACGACAGCGTCACTCCCATCAGGACCATCAACGATATCTTTTTCACTATTTCCCCTCCTTTCCGAAGCCAAATGCATAACTCAGCTTCACCAATCCGCGCAGCTCGTTGTCGAAGTCGGTGCTCCTTTGGTAGTCGATGTCCGCTGCGACTCTCAGGCTTCGGTTGAAGTTGTATCCAGCGGCCGCGGCCAGGGAGTAGGTGTTGGTTCTCCCGGTGATGCTGCTGTCGAAATCAACATCGAAGAAATCGAGGGTCAGGTCGGCCGGTCCGAACTTTTGCGTAGCCCAGGCCCGGTACTGGTTGTAGCGCAAAGGTCCCGTGTCGCCGTCCATGCGGTGGAAGGAGGCGCCGGCGGTCAGGGCGGTAGGGGTCGTGAAACTGGCGGTAACGCCGTAGTAGTCGGCCTTGCCGGCGATCTCGTACTCGTAACGGTTGTACTCCAGCGCGACGTTTACGTTCTTCGTGGGGAGGAGTCCTATGCTTCCCCCGACGTTCCAGAGCTCCTCGTTGGGATCCAGAATGCCGTTGGTGAGGCTGAGGGCGCTGGTAGTGACATGGTAGAAGTAGTCCTGATAGTCGATGCGCTGCATCGAGGCGCTCAGCCTCAGCGCGTCCATCGGGGTTACACTCAGGGTGTAGGCGTGTTCGGCCCAGCCTTTACTGAGCGAGTTGTAGCTGGAGCGGCCGCTTATGTCCAGCTGCGGTATCGGGTGCAGCCAGAGGTCGACCCCTTCCTCTTCGCGCAGGCCTTCAGCGTCGGTCTCGTTTCTGAGGGCCGAGAGGCCGATGGAATAGTACGTGGGCATGGTGTGGGCGATCCGGCCGCCGTAGAACAGTTCTCCCCCTTCGAAGTTCGGGTTGGTAGTGACGGGGGTGCCGACGAAGGTCGCCGCGGTAAAGCCGGCGGCGAGATCGGTCCTCAGGTACAGGCCGTCAAGCCTCTCGGTGGCGACCCCCTCGACTACCCACTGGCGTCCGGCGTTGAACTGGAGGTTGTTCTTGTTGGCCCGGTAGCTCAGGAAGCCATACTGGATGTCTCCGTCGCTCCTTCTTTGGCTGCTTCTGTCCCCCAGGTCGATGCGTCCCCAGCCGCCCAACTGAACCGATATGGTCCCTTGGCTGCCGGTGTCGCTCGCTGAGAGGTTCAGGTACTCGTAGAGCGGGAACAGTTGGTCATCCCGCGTGTTCTCCCTCAGGCGCAGGATGGTCAGGGAATCTCCGGAAATCGAGGTTGCGTAAGCCGCCGGGTGGTTGAAGGCAAGCAGGGAACAGGTAACCAGTGCGGTTCCCGCTAGCTTCAAAACACAGGGACGGACGGCTCCCGTTATTTTCTTTTGGATTTTCAAGACATTTCCTCCTTTCTTGGTTCCGTCTCTGTTTGCTGGTGGGGAAATGCAGTTGCAAATAAAACCGGGGGCAGATGGGCCCCCGGTTCTGCAGGTGTTTTCGAGGAGCGATGGGCCGGGGCACTCTCGTGCCCCGGCCGGTTGTGGCGCTTATTGTTACCTCTGGTGAACCACTACGACGTCGGCCACCCGCCCTTCGCCGTGGCAGAGCACGCATTGCTCGGTGGCGGACGGCAGGGTCGAGCGCTGGACGCCCATGTTGGTGTAGGACGGCCCAGCCAGGCCGGCGCCAAGCTGCGCGCCGTTAGCCAGCATGTGCGACTTGGCCAACGCGCTGTCGTGGCAGCTGACGCAGGAGGCGGTGATGGGCGCCACCACCAGGTCAGTGAGGTTGGGGACCGTGGTGCGTGCCGCGGTGATGTCGCCGGTCGTCGCGACAGAGGCGCCCTTGGTCACCTGGGTCGACGGCAGGACGTTGGGCGGCAGGTTCGCCTTGTAGGTCTGGCGGTTGGTGCCGGCGGGGGCGCTCAGGTGGCAGGCCTCGCAGTTGGACAGCAGGTTCGGGAAGGTGATTTCCTCGCCGGCGATCAGGGTGATGCCCCCCGGACCCGGGCCGTTACGCACGTCGCGGATCGGGTTGGTGCGGATGCCGCCTTCTGCCGCGCTCCCGGCATGGATTCCGTGGATCAGGTCCTTGAAGTTGTTGGAGAACTCGGGGAAGTTGTTGAGGGCGTATCCCGGGGTGGCCTTGTTGAAGGCCGGGTCCCAAGTGGTAAGGATGCCGAGCTGGATTGGCGTGAAGGCAAAGCCGGCGAGCTTGGCGTCGGAGATGGCACGGCCGCTGGTGGTCAGGTTGGGGTTATGGCAGGTTACGCAGAGCTGGGTCTGGTACACCCGCTGCCCGCCGTGGGCTTCGAAGAACTCGTGGCACCTGGCGCACTTTTCGGGATCGACTACCGTGCGGCGCGCTGTGTCGCCCGTGACAGGTATGATGACCGCCTTGGTGTGGCGGCCGGCGATCGAGGCGTCAAAACCGGTCTGGGTGAAGTAGCTCTGCATCCCGACCGCGCGCATACTCGCCCCTACCGGGAAGGCTGCCGCCGATTTGATGGTCGCCGTGTAGAAGCCGTTGCTGTCCGGGCCAGCGATGCTGCCAACAGCTGCGTTAGTGGTCGTATTGAGCAGCGCGGCGATGGATACCAAGGCAGGTTGCGCCTCCACTTTGCCGAGGTTGTTGTAATCGGCCGGAACAGCGGTGCCGGTCTCCAACTGAGGGCTTGCGTAGGCCAGCAGGAAGGACGGGCTGCCGGTGAAGCCGGCAAGCGGCGCGGTGAGGCCGGGCGCGGCCGTGGCCAGCGTGATGGGGGTGCCATTGCCGAGGATGCGGAAGACGATGGTCAAGTCGTTGCTGGTCCCGTTGATGGTCGCGCTTTGCAGCTGGTATTCGAAGTTGGTCAGCCCGGCGATCGGCTGCGGATTGAGGGGGCTGGCGAGCGCCCTGGCGTGCGAAGTCTGGATCGCCGTCGTGGTATGGCAGCCGGTGCAGGCCGAGTCATTGGTCTGTACCAGTGTGCCGTCGTGGCCCACGCCAGTCGAGAAGTGGACGCCGTCGTGGCAGGAACCGCAGGCCTTGCGGCTGGGCATGGTATTCCAGTTGTTCCCCTGCGGAGTGACCGCCAGTTGCTGAGGCGTGTCGCCTCTGTGGCACTTGCGGCAGAGCGCCGGGTCCTGGCTGTAGGCGATCTCGTTGAAAGCTAGCCCCGCATAGTTCGAGCCAGTCAGGGTCAGGTTGCTTCCCATGTGGATCTTGTGCACCATGGTCACGAACTCTCCCATGACTTGCACGTCGTCCGTGTTAACGTCTGCCGTGGCGCTGTCGGCTGTGACATAAATGTTTCCGGGGGTGAAGGCGCCGGCGGTAGCAACGGAGATGGCGTGTCCGTAGGCACGCTGGCTCGTATGGCAGATCGCGCAGTAGCGGGTATCTACGCGGCCGGAATGAGGCGTTGTGATGCCCAAGCCGAAGCCCTTGTCGTTGAGGTTATTGGGATCGCCCGGGCTTCCGTGACACTCGTTGCAGTACTTGGTGAACACGATGTTGCGCTCCTGTGCGTTAGAGGTCGAGGAGGTCACCACCTGGCCGGTAGCCGGGATGAAATCGTAGACGATGTTGAGCGCATTTTTGAAGGGAACCGACGGGGAGGTGTTCAGGATGGTCCCGCCGTACTGGATCACCAGGCGGTGGGTAAGGTTCGGCTGATAGGTCAAATCGCCCAGGTCGCTTCTGCGGTTGTTACCGGTGAAGGTCATGGCGTTAACCTGGGTCTGTATCTGGGTGATGTCGCGGGCGAAGGTGTACTGGTAGGTGCCGTCGCCGTTGTCAATCAAGGTCCCCTCACGGTCGCGCTCGGGTGCCCTGGCTGCAGCCGGTGTGCTGGAGCCTGGGGCCGGAACAGTGGTCACTAAGTAGTTCACCCAGTGAGACGGGCTGCCGTTGGTGCCGGGAACGAGTTTAGCAAGGGTGAAGCCGAGGTTTTGCAACTGCCCAGTCGAGTTCCTGGCACCGATGCCGACTACGGGGTTACCGTTGCTGTCGAGGATCTTGAACTTGACGACCGGCGGACTGCTGATGGAGATGCTGGTAACCGTGCTGTTGGTCTGGTCGAAGGTGAGATTCGCCTGCTGTTGCGGGGTAAGGGAGCTTATATTGGTGAATGAGGTGGCGTTCTTGCCAGGTTCACCCCGATCACCCTTGTCCCCTTCGCAGCCGCCCAGAAACAGTGCGGCTGCAGCGGTTGAGGCAATCAAGAAAGTTGAAAACTTTTTCCATAGCGTGCCTTGCATAAATCCTCCTTGTCTCTGGTCAGATGCCTGTGTTGCCATTAAGGCTGCTGCTGAACTGGGAAAAGAGAGCCGTAGCGAGCGCTGCTTCAGGGGGGGCTTGGGGAGGGGATGCTTTATGAGCTATCGTACTTCACGTCAATCATGTGACCACCTCCTGTTTTTATTAGACATTTCAAACACGGTACAGTAACTTAACAGTTATTCATGAAATGGCAAGGGTGGTAACTTAGATTTTTGGTTATTCTTAATGTGTAAAATGAGGTGCTTTTCGGTGTGCGAAGCGACGGTGGAGGGGGACGCAGGATGGTTTGGCTGGTTAAATCGCTGCTGCCGATGGCTCGTATGGTCTTGGCCAATATTGTCTTGAGCTAAGAGCGAAGCTAGGCTAGAATCGGCTTGATGGCTGGGCATGAGTTTTGAAACGGAGGTGAGTCTATACTGGAAAGGAGCAGACAAGAGGTGAGTTTAGATGGGAATTCCGGTTATTTTCAAAAACGGCGAAGAAAAGAACGTGCCGTCATATATGCTTGACTACCTGATCCGGGAAAAGAAGATTGTCGCTTTTCTAAGATCTTCGGGGTGGGTTCAGATCGGGCGCGATCCTATACGCAAGGCGCAGCAACCGCTTACCAGGTCCGGCGAGAGATGGAGTGATTTCCTTTTCAAGAGGAACCAGGCCTAGGCAAAAGCCATTTCCTATCTGATCTAAAATCCTTTACACATAGGGCATCAGGCCAATGCTCACGTTACTATCGGCGCCGCGCTGGGAAGTTTCAGGCGAGTTTGACATTCAGGGGATGCTGCATAGAATCGTAAAGTGTTTTCATTGTAAGATAGAGATGACAGACGAGTCATAGGAGTGGGCGCCGTAGTAATTGAATGCATAGGGGCTCTGTCGGCAACCCGCCCATACGCAAGGTTTCTTTTACTCTTTGGCGCGTTAGGGCGGCAGGAGGATGTCATGGGGACGAACATCGAGCATGACGAAAGCGGATTCACCTGTGAATGCGGCCTGCGTAATGATTATCCTAACTATGTACAGGCCCACTGGAGTGTGAAGCTGGCTTATACCTGTGCCTGCCACAGACAGTATATTCTTTACCAAGGGACCGTTGTGAAGACCTCGCGGGAGACCCCCGAGGTGTACGACAGCGAAGCCTTCGGCGATTAGAACCGGCTGCAACTTGCTCCCTGCATCATAATTCGTCCTTTGATCACCTGCGAACGGCGCCTTCTGCGGCGTTGTCTCCCCTTCAGTAGAAAAGGGCCGGTGCCATCGTCTTCCGCAACTGCACCGGCCCTTCTTTTCTCTCTTAAATTCCCCTTTTTGCATCGTGCTCCTGTTGTTTGGCTACCCTTTTGCAAACTGCTGTTGTGGAGTAACTCAGCCAGCACCAGTCAGGCCGGCAGATGCCGTTTCAGCTACTTAGCTAACGGCACGGTGACGGTCCGTTGACATTTTGTCAAAATCACCACCACCAAAGGGTGGAAGTGAGGTAGGTAGCACCACAGGTGCCATAGGAAAGACGCGATGAGCATTCAGCCTTTGCAGGGGGCAATAACGCCCGCTACAGCTTCAGCGACACGCAGCGCCACCAAGCGGGGCAGCGGGAGATCCTCATTCGACGCCCTGCTCGATGCGATAGACGGGCCTCGCGAGGGGAACACGGTGGCGGCGCCACAGGCCGCGGCCGAACTGCTCCGCATCGAGATGATGCAAAGCTCTCTCTCTTTGTCGGGGGATGCTGCCGAATCCCCCAGGGCCGGAACCCGGGCGGTGGAAAACTTTCTGGCGAATCTGCGCGGAGCCAAGGAGTTCTCCCGCGGACAGGCATGTGCCGCTGCGGCCCCTTTTGCCGCACCCGTAGAGACGCCGCCCAAGGCCTCCATGTCCGCGGCCGGGGACGAACTTGACTCCATCGGCGCGACCGCGGCGCAGTACCTCGGCATCCCCTATCGCTTCGGCGGGGAAGGAGCTGCGGGTATCGACTGTTCCAGCTTCGTGCAGCATGTCTACCGCGAGCACCAGGTCGATCTTCCCCGGACCGCCCGGGAGCAGATCAACGTCGGCGTCGACGTCGCCGAGGGTGACCTGCGCAAGGGTGACCTGGTCTTTTTCCAGACCTACGCCTCCTATCCCTCACATGTCGGGATCTATCTCGGGGACGGCAAGATGATCCATGCCTCGTCGGGGAAGGGGGAGGTTACCATTTCGGACATGAACAGCAGCTACTATCGTCCTCGCTATCTAGGCGCCAGGCGTGTCGTCTGATTAGTCCCGTGCCGGCGCCTGCGGCCGGCGCCATTTCCAGCTCTTTCCGCTTCCAGCAAACTCTATTTTATGCTCTCCTGATTCCCGAGGCGTTCAGCATGTAGCGACTTGAGCAATTCGGGCTCGTGTCCGGTTCCAACTGATCCATCCCTTGCACGCGAAAAGGGGCGCGCACCGCAAGGTGCCGCCCCTTCTTTTCTTTGTGCTCCAGGATCGCCATCCCTATTCGGCGTGGCGTTTCACCCAGAGCACGTATCGATCCATCCATCCCTGCAGGAAACGAACGGTGTCCGCGCTAGTAATGTTGCCCGCCTCGTCGAAGAAGCCTTCCTTTACCTGGATGAACACCTCTGGCTGTCCCATCGTGGGTGCGTCGAGGTAGGCCAGGCAGTTGCGCAGGTGCTGTTGCGCCAACGCGGTACCGATGGTCCCGATAGACGCTCCCAACACCCCGGCGGGTTTGCCGGTCCAGGCGCTGTCCCCATACGGGCGCGAAGCGTTGTCGAGGGCATTCTTCAGAACCCCCGGAATCGAGCGGTTGTATTCGGGGGTGACGAAGATGACCCCCGAGGCGGCCCTGACTTCGTTTTTGAGCCGGACGACGGATGCAGCCTGGTTTGCGTCTTGGTCCTGGTTGTACAGCGGCAGGTCGCCTATCTCCAGTTGCTTGAAAGAGAACTCGCTCGGCCCCAACTTTATGAGCGCCTGGGCAAGCTTTCTGTTGATCGAGTCCTTGCGAAGGCTTCCTACAATAATTGCTATCTGGTACTGGCTCATGTCTGTCTCCTCTTATCGTTATAGTCTATGCGTTTGTTGCATGAGATACGACTATACCAGTTCCAGATCGAAATGCTACCCAACCGCCGTCGCTCCAAAGCATCCTGGATGAAGCCAAACAGAACTATCCCTTCGGAAGTGCGAACCTGAAGACAGTTCCTTGCTCTTGGCAGGAGTTAAAAGTCACCCTGCCGCCGAGAAGTTTCTCGCCGATGAGCTTCATCGAATAGGTGCCGATGCCCCTGCCGTTTCCTTCCTTGGTGGTGAAGCTTCTCTGAAAGATCCTGTACCGAACTTCCTCCGGAATACAGGTGTCGTTCCAGACGCAGAAAGTGAGAGCATCGGCGCTTTCCACGAACCACGCCTTGACCTTGCCGAACGCATCCGTTGCCTCCAAGCCGTTCGTCACCATGTTGCACATCACCCGCAGCGCCAGAGAGACGTCGGTCCTGATGGACAGTTGAGGCAGTTCCCCAGTCAAATCGAGCGTTTTTCCGATTGCTGCCGAATGGCTGTCGAACATGTTCTTCAGTTCATCCCGCAGTTGCTGCGGTGTTGTTTCCTCCCGCGCCACCCGCAGTTCGCTGATGTCGTTCTTGAAAAGGCATCGCTGGACTTCCATTTCCTTGTACAGCCTCTGGGCCGACTGTTGCAGCACGTTCACCAGCATGGAGTCGTTGCCTTTGGCGTCAAGCAAACGGCTTACTCCCAAAAGCCCGGTCAACATGTTCCCCATGTCGTGGAAGAAGGTTCTCTCCAGCGCGGCTCTCAGTTCCTCAAGTGTTATATCCTGTAGGAAGAGCAGAACGAACTGTCTTCCTTCGATCGTTAGCGGGCTTGCCTTCACCAATAGTGAAAACTCAGCTGATCCACCCCCCCTGTTCGCCGTGACTGCGCATACCCTCTCCTCAGGCTTGTTGTGAGCCAGGGTCGCGGTGATGGCGATGGCGGCGCCGCAGGTAGAGCAGTACCTGGTGGTGCCGCATCCGGACGGCTCTTCGTTGCAATGGACGCAAGCCAACGCTTCGCCCGGGCGCAGTCCCAGCACTGCTCCCGGATCTTCGATCCCGAGCACCCGAAGCAGGGAGTCGTTGAGCGCAACCACCTGTCGGTGCTCATCGAGTACTGCGATAAGCCCGCTTATGCTGTTCAACAATTCATGAATGATCGGGTTGCAGGCGACAGTTGCTATTTCTTTCTTCAAGGTGTCAGTGTCTGCCCGCTTTGCCGGAGCGAAATAAGTATCCACGGGTTCCTCCATGTCATAGAACTGCTGCAGATCCCAATCAGAAGGGGGTTCGAAAAAGCTATGTGAGAAGACAAAAAAGAGTTGTTGTCATAAATTCGTTTCAATTTATTCTCCTTCATAACCATTGTCAATAATATCGCTGCAGGCTTCGACTTTCGCTTTGCAGAGGTCATGTCAATGCCGAAGCTTTTTCTTCTCGTCATCCTGCTCTTCTCTTTGATCCTGTCATCTACTGGCGTCGAACCGCGCCGGATCGGTACCGATGTCAGGGGGGGCATCTCCAGCGGCTACAACAGGCAGGAGGTGACCCGGAAATTTATCGGTAAGGATGTAGCAGGTTTAATCCAGAAGCCGTACATGTCTTGAGACATTGGGGAAGGTCCTGCAGCAGATCGTTGCCTGACGTCCGATTCTGACTTCTGATTGAAAAAATTAAAAGGAGGGTGACAGTGAAACTCGAAAAAACGTTTAGGCGAAATATTTTTACTGCTCTTTTTATTGCAACAGTTGCACTGGCCAATGATGTCAATGCAGCCCTAGTCGATCTAGGCGGGGGGATGATCTATGACAGTGATCAGGACATCACATGGCTGCAAGATTCCAATTACACCCTTCACCATGGTCTCGGCGGGCGTAACGGCCAGATGACCTGGGCTCAGGCAGATACTTGGGCAAGGACCTTTACCTTTAACGGCAATTCTGGCTGGCGCCTTCCTCATGGCCCCACTGCGAATACCTCAGGGGCTTTAACTGTGAATGCAACAGGCGGAGAATTATATAATCTGTACTATCAACTTGGGAACACACAGACAAGCGGTTGGAAAAACAAGGGGCCATTCAGCATGATCTGGCCAGGCTCCTTTTGGACCGATTTAAGCGCAGGCTGGACGACTTCCCACCATTGGATTTTTGACGGATCTCTAAGCAGTAATTATCTCATTGGGCCGGATTCGAACCTCGAACTTGTATGGCTGGTACGGGATGGGAAGGCGGTAGCACCGAGCCTGTCTCTTACCGTGTCCTTTTCAGGCAGCGGGAAGGGCAATGTGACAAGCAGTCCCGCAGGGATCTCAACAAGAGTCGCAGCGACAGCGAAATTTCCGGCGGGATCAGCCGTTGTCCTCACCGCCGCCGCGGCAGCGCCACAAACGGTGCTTCAATCGGTCAAGCTGCCAGGCGGTAGAGCCACCAAGGTGCCGATGCAAGCCATCAGCAGTTTTGCCGGTTGGTCCGGTGACGGGTCGTCCTGTCCACCCACGCAAAATACCTGCACCGTCACCATGGATAAGGCAAAGACCGTTACCGTAACGTTCAACCGCAAGGTCGTGCCGTTCAAGCCAAACCTGCCCGAGCGTATAGACCCGGACAAGCTTCGATAGAAATTATAATCCTCGCGGTATGCTCGCAGAATCTATTTGCAGTCCAGCAACTGGCAGCTTTTGTCACAGGTTGTATTGAACACAACATTTGTGTTGGTATCCCAGTGGCGAGGGCGTATATCCGAGAAGGCGCTGCCAGGAAAGCTGCAACCGTTCTACGACTGTTTGCGGAATGGGTCAAGACAAAGAGTGGAAACTGGCGGCGTGATCAAACAGATGTAGAAGCAGAAGAAGGGGCCTAAAGGCCCCTTCTTTTTTTCTCTAGGCAAATGGAATGTCACTTCCTCCCGCCTGAGGCTCTGCGCCTCGTTCGGGCGCAACCCCATCCAGAGCTGGGCTCAGGGGTTAAGTCAAGTTCCAGCAGAACATCTCCCAGATATCCTTCCAGCTCTTACCTATCTCTCCCACCACGGTCGGCTCGAAGCCGCAGTGCATCATGCACTGGGCGCAGCGCGGATCCTTGCCGACGCCGTACTTCTCCCACTGCGTCTTCTCCATCATTTCGGCGAAGCTCCCGTAGTGCTCGTCGGTGATCAGGTAGCAGGGGGCCTTCCAGCCGCGCGGGTTCCTGGTCGGGTTCCCCCAGGGGGTGCAATCGAGTTCTTTCGCCCCTTTCAGGAAACGAAGGTACATGGGCGTGGAGAAGAACCGGAAACGCTTGCTCATCTCGAAGACTTCCTCGAACTTCTTCTGGATTTCCCGCCGCTCCAGGAAGAGCTTTTCTCCCACCGCCTCGTAGCCGAATCCGGGCGCGACCAGGAAGCCGTCGACGCCGATATCCTTCAGGTGCGAGAAGAGCATCTCTATCTCGATCAGGTCGGTCTCTTTGAAGATGGTGGTGTTGGTGCAGAGCCTGAAGCCCAATTGCTTGGCTTTGCGGATGGCGGACATGGCGATCTTGAAGGTGCCGGGGCGTTCCAGTATCCGGTCGTGGGTCTCCTCCATGCCGTCCATGTGCACGTTGATGACCAGGTTCGGGTGCGGCTTCATGCTATCCAGCGCCTTTTCTAGCAGCAGCGCATTGGTGCAGAGGTAGATGTGCTTGCCGCGCTCCAGTACCTTTTCGATGAGCTGGAAGATGTGCGGATAGAGAAAGGGTTCGCCGCCGGTTATGGTGACTACCGGCGCCGGGCATTCGTCAACCGAGTCGAGGCACTGCTTCAGTGACATCATCTCCTGAATGGTGTCGGCGTACTCCCTGATCCTGCCGCACCCGGAGCAGGCGAGGTTGCATAGGTGCGTAGGCTCAAGCATCAGTACCAGCGGGTACTTCTCTATCTTGTTCAGCTTGTTGGAAACGATGTACCTGGTCAGATCATAGTTCAATCGCATTGGAAAACGCATGGTAAGTAGGCTTCCTTTATGGCTCTGGATTTTACGGACGAACAAGGTTGCGGGACAAGCCGGAGAAAATCTTCCGCTCAGCCTGTCCCGCATCTGGTTACTCCCGGGGATTTTAAGCTATTTGACCACGGCAAGCTGCGGAGACGTTCCGCTCTCCCCTTTGAGGAATGCCTCGCAGGTGGCGGCGATGCCGGCGGCATCGAGACCAAGGTCCGCCCTCAACTGTGCCTGGGTCCCCTGCTCTATGAAGCGGTCGGGGATGCCGATCCTCTTGATCCGGACCGCGTTCAATCCCGCGTCGGAAAGAAGTTCGAGCACGGCGCTGCCGAAGCCGCCCAAAAGCGCGTTCTCTTCGACGGTGACTAGGCAGCCGGTCTTTTTGGCCTCGGCCAGGATCAGCTCGGAGTCGATCGGCTTTATGAAGCGCGCGTTGACCACGGCGGCGAAGATTCCCTTCTGCCTTAGCTGGGCCGCGGCCTCCAGTGCCGGATGGACGGTGGACCCTATGGCGACTATGGTGAGATCGCCGCCGTCGATAAGGAGTTCGCCCTTGCCGATGGGCAGCTCCTGCAGCTCCTGGTCCAGGGGGACGCCGAAACCGGCGCCGCGCGGGTAGCGCAGCGAGATGGGACGCCCCGAGTAAAGGGCGGTCTTCAGCATGTGCTGCAGTTCGTTCTCATCTTTGGGCGCCATTACGGTCAGCTCGGGGAGGTGCCGGAGATACGAGATGTCGAAGCTGCCGTGGTGCGTCGGGCCGTCGTCGCCGACGAGGCCTGCGCGGTCGAGCGCGAGGGTGACCGGCAGCTTCTGCAGGCAGACGTCGTGGAAGACCTGGTCGTAAGCACGCTGGGTAAAGGTGGAGTAGATGGCGGCGACCGGGCGGAACCCTTCTACGGCGAGCCCCGCCGCGAAGGTGAGCGCGTGCTGCTCGGCTATTCCCACGTCGAAGAAACGGTCCGGGAAGCGCTCGGCGAACGGCGTCAAGCCGGTGCCGTCGGGCATGGCGGCGGTGATCGCCAGTATCTTCGGGTCTATCTCGCCCAGCTTCACCATGGTGTTGCCGAAGACGCTGGTGTAGGAAGGAGGGGGGAGCTTGGCCGGGGAGGCGCTCGCCGGCTTGGTGGGCGCCACACCGTGGAACTTGTCCGGCATGGTCTCGGCGGGCGGGTAACCCTTTCCCTTCTTGGTCATCACGTGCAAAAGAATCGGCCCTTCGAGCCGTTTCACGTTTTCCAGCACACCCAGGAGGGTGGGGAGGTCGTGCCCGGCGATGGGGCCGACGTACTCGAAGCCGAGACCCTCGAAGAGGGTGCCGGGGGTGAGGAAACCCTTGAGCGAGTTCTCCGCTTTCTTCGCGAAGTGCAGGATGTTGCCGCCGATGGCAGGGATGTTGGCCATGAGCGCCTCCATCTCCTTCTTCAGGCTGCGGTAATAGCCGCCGGTCATCTTGCGCGAGATGAAGGAGGAGAGGGCGCCGACGTTTTTGGAGATGGACATCTCGTTGTCGTTCAAGACCACTATCAGGTTTTTCTTGAGATGACCCGCCTGGTTCAACGCCTCGAAGGCCATGCCGCCGGTAAGGGAGCCGTCGCCGATGACGGAGATGATGCGGGCCGCATCCTCCTTGAGCCCCTGCGCTACCGCCATGCCGAGCCCGGCGGAGATGGAGGTGGAGGAGTGACCTACGCCGAAGGCGTCGTGGGGGGATTCCGCGCGCTTGGGAAAGCCGCTGATCCCCTTGTAGCAGCGCTGGGTGTGGAAGCTGTCGCGGCGGCCGGTGAGGATCTTGTGGGTGTAGGCCTGGTGCCCGACGTCCCAGATGATCTTGTCCTTGGGGGAATCGAAGCAGTAGTGCAGCGCGATGGTCAGTTCCACCGCTCCGAGGTTGGAGGCCAGGTGTCCGCCGGTCCTTGGCACCGTCTCCAGGAGAAAGGCGCGCACTTCTTCGGCAAGGGGAGTCAGTTCCTCGGCATCAAGCTTCTTCAGGTCGTCGGGACCGTTGATCTTGCTTAGCAGTCTGTACATGGATCTCCTTGAGAACCCGTAGCGATATCAATGCAAAAAAAGAAACAAAAGTCCAACATCTAAAACCATTGGCACGGAGAAAATCTGAGAACTTCTGAGTATAGGCAAAATCCTGAGAAACCTTCTTGGGGAAAGACAGAACCTTAATGCTTGAGTGTTTTCTTATCAAAGTTCTTGTCTTTCTCAGACTTTCTCAGAAGTCCTCCTTGTTAATGGTTTAGGTTTTTGCTTCACCGGTTTACGTAGCCGTTGCTGCGGAACCATTCTACGGCTCGCTCCAGCGCGCCTTCCACGGGACAAAGCGGCAACCCCAACTCGCTCACCGCCTTCCCCGAATCGAAATACATGAACTTCGCTGCCATCTGCACGCCGGCAAGCGGTATCAGCGGCTCTTTCCCGGTCACGGCCGACAGCGCATGGTTCGCGTAGGCGGCGAACAGTATCGGATAGTAGGGGAGCTTCACCCGCGGCGCCTTGAGACCGGTGATGCCGGAGAGGATCTCGAATATCTCGGCCAGGGTCAGGTTGCGGTTGCCAAGGATGTACTTTTCCCCGACCCGCCCCTTCTGCGCCGCCAGGATATGCCCCCGGGCGCACGCCTCTACGTCTATCAGGTTCAGCCCGGTGTCCAGATAGGCGGGCATCCGGCCGTTCAAAAAGTCGACTATGATCTTCCCCGTCGGCGTAGGCTTCACATCCATCGGCCCCACCGGGGTCGACGGGTTCACGATCACGAGCGGCAATCCCTTCTCCAGAAACGATTCCGCCGCCCGCTCGGCGAGGAACTTGCTCTTTTTGTAGTCCCCCACCATGTGGCAAAAATCCACCGGGGTGCTCTCGTCGCCGGGGGTGCCGTCGCCGGGGTTCCCCAGGGTCCCGACGCTGCTGGTGTAGACCACCTTCTCGATCCCCGCCGCGAGAGCCGCCGACAGTATGGCCCGGGTCCCTTTGACGTTGACATCGTACATGGCCTGCGGCGTGCGTGTCCAGAGCCGGTAGTCGGCGGCGGCGTGGAACAGCGCCTGGCAGCCGCTTAGCGCCTGCACCAGCGCTTCGCGGTCGCTCAGGTCCCCTTCCCGGATCTCCACGTCGAGCCCGAAGAGGTTGCGGCGGTCCGAGCCGGGCCGGGCCAGCACCCGTACCTCCCAGCCGTCCTTCAACAGTTCGCGCACGATGCTCGCGCCGATGAACCCGGTGGCGCCTGTGACGAATGCTTTCACCCGCGCGCTCCGGTCACGGCTGCGTCCTGGTCAGGGTGCGGTAGGTCCCCAGGGCCATGAGCGGGAAGCAGTTGCGGTAGATGTGGTACTTGATCATGAAGTACTTGGGGAACCCGGTCCCGGTGTACTGCTGCTCGTCCCAGGTCCCGTCGCTGTTCTGGGTCGAGATCAGGTACTGCACCCCGCGCACCACGGTCGCCGAGTGCATCTCGCCGGCCGCCAGAAGGCTTAGGAGCGCCCATCCCGTCTGGGAAGCGGTGCTCTCGCCGACCCCTGCCAGGGTCCGGTCATGGTACGACTGGCAGGTCTCGCCCCACCCGCCGTCGATGTTCTGGCGCGACTTGATCCAGTTCACCGCCTTGCGGATGTATGGCTCATCCATGTCCTCGCCTATGGCGGCCAGCCCGCAAAGGACGGACCAGGTGCCGTAGAGGTAGTTGACCCCCCAGCGCCCCCACCAGGGCCCCTCCGGCTCCTGCTCCTTCTTCAGGAACTCGATGGCGCGCTGCGCCGCAGGGAAGGTGGCGGGGTAGTCGAAGGTCCCCATCAGCTCCAGCATGCGGCCGGTCAGGTCCGCGGTGGGGGGATCGATGAGCGCCTCCAGGTCGGCAAAGGGGATCTTGTTCAGGACGTGCTTGGTGTTGTCTTTGTCGAACGCCCCCCAGCCTCCGTTCTTGCTCTGCATCCCCAGGCACCAGTTGATGCCGCGCTTGATGGCAGCGTCCATGGCCTTGCGGTCCTTCACCTGGATCCCCTTCAGGGCGATCATGGCGAAGCCGGAGTCGTCCACGTCCGGGTACCAGTCGTTCAGGAATTCGAAGGCCCAACCGCCGGCTTCCAGGTTGGGGGACTTGACGCGCCAGTCGCCTGCCCGGGTCACCTCCTTGTCCAGAAGCCACTGGGCCCCCTTCACCAGGGAGGGGTGGTCGGGAGGAACGCCCGCATCCAATAGCGCCTTTAACGCCAGCGCCGTGTCCCACACCGGGGAGACGCAGGACTGCAGCACCAGCTGGTCCTCGGTCTCGATGCAGAAATTCGCCAGCGCCCTCAACCCCTGTTCCACCGCGGGGTGGTCGTTCTGGTACCCCAGCACGTTGAGCGCAAGGATGGCGTTCAGCATGGCCGGCTGGATGCCTCCCCAGTCGCCGGTCGGTTCCTGGTGCTCCAGCACCCACTCCTCCGCCTTGGCCAGCGCCGCCTTCTTGAACGGGCGCAGCGGGCTCTTCTCGTACACCTTGAGCACGCAGTCGAGACCTAGGAAAAATTTCTCCCAGGTGAAGAGGCCCTCGTTCTTGGCGAAGCTGTAGTCCGCCGCGGTGGGCTGCCGCACGAAGAGTTCCTGTACCCGCGCGGAAGGGGGGACGCGGCGCACCGGGCGGCTGTGCATCACCACGGAAAGCGGGACAATGGTCGCCCTGGCCCAGCTGGAGAATTCGTAGAGGTTGATGTAGGCCCAGTCCGGCAGGAGGTTCAGCTCAACCGGCATGCTCGGGACCCCCTGCCAGTCGAACTCGCCGAAGAGCGCCAGGAAGATCTTGGTGAAGACGCGGCTCTTGACCACCCCCCCCTGCTCCAGGATGAAGGCGCGCGCCTTCGACAGGGCCGGGTGGTCCTCCGGGTAACCGGAGAGTTTAAGGGCGAAATAGGCCTCGATGGTGGTAGAGAGATCGCCAGGTCCGCCGTGATAGATGGTCCAGAAACCTTCTTCGGTCTGTTTAGAGAGCAGGTAGTTTGACATCTTGCGCTGGCGCTCAGGATCAACCAGCCCAAGGAAATGGAACAGCATGATGTATTCGGCGGTGATGGTGGCATTGGATTCGAGTTCGGCCCACCAATAACCTTTGGGTAGCTGTTCCTGAAAGAAAAAGTCGCGGCTTCCTTCAATGGCCACATCCAGGGGGCTCTTAGCCCTGCCCATCTTCCGCTTCCAGATTGAAGCAGGAAGGTGGTGCACCTTTGCTCCACTCTGTTGCTCTACGCTTTGCTCTGGCTCTGCAACGTTACCGTTGAATGAGGTGAGTGCGTTTGATATGGGGTGCTTGAAAGGGGAGGTCAAAACGTACTCCTTTCTGTCAGGTTGGTGAAAGCTAACAGAGTGTAGCCTCTTACTCTGATTGTTACAAGTGTCGAAACTTAACACGGTTTTCCCAAAAGGTACAATATTTTTTTGATGGGGGAAGATTTTTTTCTTAATTAAAACAATAGTTTGTTCCCTGGTGTTGATTGTAGTGGCTGTGTGTGCTAGGTTGCCTGGTCCTGAGCTTTTGTACACGAAACTGACGAGGTTCTATGAAAGAAACGGCAAAAAGAGGCAGCCTCCTCTTCTCCCTTTCCTCCCGCCGTCCCTGGCTGGTACTGGTTACGGCGTTGCTGCTGTCGGTGCTTTCCCTGTGGCTCACCTGCCAGCGCATGGAGTTCCTGACCGGCAGGGACGACCTGATGCCGCAGAACACCGCCTTCAATCGCGACTTCCGGGAATTGCGCGCCGACTTCGGCGACATGGAGGAAATAGCGGTGGTCATCGAGGGGAACGACCCCGAGCGGGTGGGCGCCTTCGGCAACCGGCTCTACGGCACGCTCTCCAAGGAGCCCAGGTACTTCTCCGACGTCTTCTACCCGTACGCACTCCCCTTCTTCCAGAAAAACGGCCTGCTCTTCATGCCGCTTGAGGATATAAAGGAGCTGCGCAAAAACCTCTCCCTTGCTGCGCCTGCCTTGAAGGCACTCGCCGCATCCCCGTCGGTGCAGACGCTCTTCACCCACCTGACCCGGAGCATGGAGCGCTGCGCCGCTGGGGACGAGTCGCAGCTTCCCGGCGTACTGTTCATGCTGGACAAGCTCGGCGCAGGCTTCCAAAGCTTCGGCGGCGGCAAAGGCGCGCCCCCCTCCATGGAAACCGTCTTCATGAATCCGGACTCCTCTTTCGCCAAGGCGGGGAGGCAGCAGATCCTTACGGTGCTCCCGGTGAGGGATATGCAGGGATTCGTGCCGGCGGCGGGGGCGATACAAAAAGTGCGCGCCGAGGTGGCCAGGCTGAAGGCGCTTCCCGAATTCAAGGGGGTGACCGTCGGGCTCACCGGAACGCCGGTGCTGGAAAACGAGGAGATGGCGACGAGCCAAAACGACATCGCGCTCGCCACCGCGGTCTCCCTGGTGCTGACCGTGATCCTGCTGCTTTTGGCCTTTCGCGGCGTGCTCAACGTGCTGGCCGCAATGGCATCCCTGCTGGTGGCCATCTCGCTTTCCTTCGGCTTCGCCACGCTTGCCGTCGGCCATCTCAACATACTTTCCATGGTCTTCGCCGTGATGCTGATCGGCATCGGCATCGAGTACGGGATCCAGGTCGTGCTCCGTTACCAGGAGGAGTTGAACCTGGGGGCGGGGGAACTGCCGGCGATCAAGACCGGGCTGGAAAGAAACGTCTGGGCCATCATCATGGCTGCGGCGACGGTGGCGGCCGCTTTCCTCACCTTCGTCCTCACCGATTTCAAGGGGATAGCGGAACTCGGCATCATCGCCGCGGGCGGGGTCGCCATCTGCGTTCTGGTCACCTTCACCGTCCTTCCCGCCATGCTGGTGCTCCTTTCCCGGCACAGAAAGCCGCACGCGCGGCAAGGGTTGACGCACTTCTCGGAGCACGGCGTCGTTGCGAGGATCGTCTATGGCCGCCCCAAGCTCGTCATCGCGGTCACCGCTTTTTGCTGCCTGGCATCGCTCTACCCCCTTTCCCGGATCGCCTTCGATTACAACCTGATGAACCTGCAGGCCGAGGGGCTCGAGTCGGTGACCTACGCCTACAAGCTGATGAAGAGCAAGGAAAACAGCGGCTATTTTGCCGTGGTCACCGCGAAGAACGAGGCGGAGGCGCGGGAGAAGAGCGCGCGGCTGGAAGCGCTGCCGACGGTGGATCACGTGGTGAGCCTGCATACCCTGGTGCCGGACCGCCAGCCGGAAAAGCTCGCCGAGCTGGCGGCCATAAGGCGCGAGCTTGCCGACGTCAAGCCGGCCCCATACGAGGAAGAGCTCTCGCTCATGGAACTGCCGACCGTTTTCGAGAATTTCAGGAACGCGGCGGTAGCGCTCAAGGGGAAGCTGGAAAAGGAGCGCCGTCCCGAGGCGAAGCAGGTCTCCTCCTTCGTGGCCGTATTGGACAAGTTCTTCGCGGGGCTGGAAAAGGAGCGGGACAAAAACGCCGTCGGAATGCTGCAGGAGTTCCAGGGGGGGATGTTCCGCGAGCTGCCGCTGAAGATAGAGGCACTGAAGCAGAGTCTGGACGCGTCGCCGGTCACCGAGGCCGACATCCCGGCGGAGCTCCGTTCGCGGTTCGTGGGGAAGAGCGGCAGGCTGATGCTGCAGGTTGCACCCAAGTGGGAGATCTTCAACCGCGAGCCGCTCGAGGACTTCCTGAACCAGGTGAAGAGCGTCGATCCGCATGCGACCGGGCAGCCGGTGATGGTTTACGAATCCATGACCATCATGCGCGACGCCTACCGGCTCGCCTTCATTTACGCCTTTGCCGCCATCGTGGTGATCCTGCTGGTCGCCTTCAGGAGCGTCAAGTTCGCCGCCATAGGTCTTATCCCGCTGGTCGTCGGCGTCTTGTTCATGGTGAGCGGCATGTGGCTTTTCGGGATCGACTTCAACTCTGCCAACATCATAGTCATGCCTTTGGTGCTGGGGATCGCCGTCGACTCGGGGATATACATCATCAACCGCTTCCGGCGCGAAGAGGGGAGTGCCGCGGCGGTCGTTCTGAGCAGCACCGGGGTCGGGGTTCTGCTCAACACCCTCACCATCATGGCCAGCTTCGGCGCGCTCATGGTGGCGCATCATCAGGGGGTTTTCAGCATCGGCGCCGTCATGTCGCTGGGGATGGTCGCCTGCCAGCTGGCCTTCATGGTCACGTTACCGGCGGTGCTGACCCTGGCCGGTAAATGATGAGCAAAGCAAGACATCAGTCAAAACCCCTAACAAGGAGAAAATCTGAGGAAATCTGAGCAAAGCGGGAGAGAAGCTAAAAACCAAAACCATTAGCCACGGAGAAAATCTGAGAGAAGCCAAGCTTAAGCATGGGATTGTGAGAACAACATCAGACCTTTTGGGTTTTGCTTTTCCCCGAAAAAGGTTTTCTCAGTGTTTGGCTTTTACTCAGATATTCTCAGATGTCCTCCTTGCTAATGGTTTAAAGGTTTTTGACGTTCTCGGATTTTCTCCGTGGCTAATGCTTTTGAGGTTTGCATGGCAAAGAATGAATCATTACGCGGCGCGGTGCCTTTGTCTCATTTCTACCTGAGACAGAGGGTGCGCCCGGGGGACCTGGCGCTGGACGCTACCTGCGGCAACGGGTTCGATACGCTCCTTCTGGCGGAGCTTGCCGGGGAGGGGGGAGAGGTCTGGGCTTTCGATATCCAGCCCCGCGCCATCGCTGCCACGCGCGCGCTCCTGGAGCGGGAAGGGCGCCTGGCGACCGTTCACCTGCTGGAGGCGGGACACGAACGAGTATCGGAATTCGTCCCTGCCGGGCTCGCGGCGGCTGTCTTCAACCTCGGGTACCTTCCCGGCGGCGAAGCCTCTCTGGTCACGGATCCGGTGCGGACCGTGTCGGCGCTGGGGCAGGCCGCCAAGCTACTGAAGCCTGGTGGGATCATCACCATAGCTTTGTACACCGGCCACGAAGGGGGCCCCGAGGAGGCGCAAACCGTGCACGAGTGGGGCGCTTCGCTCGCCCCCAGGGAGTACAACGTCTGGTGCAGCCGCCAGTTGAACAGACCGCAGGTGGCGCCGTACCTGGTCCTGGTCGAGAGAATACGAGGAGGATCATGCTAAAGGAGCTGCTTCCATTCCTGGTTACCGCGCCGGCTCTCGGCTATGCCGCTTTCACGCTCCACTGCGGCCGCAGCTTCTTCGCAGGGCAGAGACCCCTTCTTGAGCACACCCCTCCCGTCTCCATCCTGAAACCGGTCAAAGGGGTGGACGGCGACAGCTTCGAAAACTTCGCCTCGTTTTGCCGGCAGGAGTACCCGAAGTTTCAGATAGTCTTCGCTGCTGCGTCTCCTTCCGATCCCGTCATCCCCATCATCGAGCGGCTCATCGCCGCCTTCCCGCAGGTCGACATCTCGCTGGTCGTGGACGGCGCCATCCACGGGGCGAACTACAAGGTGTGCAACCTGATGCATGCCTACGCGAAGGCCAAGTATCCCCTGCTCATCGTCTGCGACAGCGACATCCGGGTCGACAGCCAATATCTGCGCCGGGTTTGCGCGCCTTTCGCCGATCCCCAGGTGGGGCTGGTGACATCCCTTTACCGGAGCTCCAGCGTGAAAGGGGCCGGCTGCGCCATAGAGGCGCTCGGCTTTTGCAGCGAGATGGTCCCGAACGTCATGGCTGCCGTGAAGCTGGAAGGGTTGAGCTTCGCTCTCGGCGCATCCATGGCGCTGCGCCGTGAGGCGCTGGAGCGGATAGGAGGTTTCGAGGCCCTGGTCGACTACCTGGCCGACGACTACCAACTGGGGAACATGATCCACAAAAGCGGGTTCCGCCTGGAACTCTCCCCGCACTTCGTGGAGAGCGTCATGCGCGGCGATGAGGAGGTATCCGAGGTGATGGCGCGGCAGTTGCGCTGGGGGAGGACCATGCGCGTTTCCCGCCCTGGCGGTTATCTCGCCTCCGGCATAACGCTCCCCTTCCCGGCGGCCCTCTTGGCGCTGCTTATCTCCGGCTTCACCGCGTCGGGTTGGCTTGCCGCGGCACTGCTCTATCTGGTGCGATCGGCCGTGTCCGTCAGTTATAGCCGAGCATTGGTGCGGGACCGGCTGTTGCCGCGCTGGCTTTGGCTCCTGCCACTGCGCGACGCGCTCGCTTTTGCGGTATGGGCGCTTTCGCTTCTGGGAAACCGGGTGCGCTGGCGCGGGGAGCTGTTCCAGTTAGACAAGGGGGGGACGATCCGGCCTCTACGGAAAAGGGGACAGGCTACTTTTTGAAATCAAAAAGTAGCCTGTCCCCCTTTATTTCGCTTTATTTGCGGAAAAGCCAGAGGATGAGCGAGAGTAACAGCGAGATGATGATGCTGGTGGCGAGCGGAAAATAGAAGGTGAAGTTCTCCTTCTTCACGTAGATGTCCCCGGGGAGCCTCCCCAGCCAGGGGAAGCGGCCGGCGAAGGTGACGAGAGCGCCGATGGCGGCGATGACGAGCCCGATTATGATGAGCGATTTTCCCAGTGAAGGCATGTCGTCCCCAGTTGTGAAGGAGGATCGCCCCCCGCCCTATGGGAGAGGGGAGGGGGTGAGGGCTACTAGCGGCTCGGGCGCTGTGACTTACTTCCTGACGTACCTTTCCTTCTCGCTGTAGATGCAGCCGCAGTACTTCTGGCGATACAGCCCCATCTCCTTGGAAAGGTCGATCCCTTCCTGCCAGCCGCTCCTGAAATCCTGGTAGTGGAATTTCACGCCGTAGCGCTCCGCGAGTTTATCACCGAACTCGCGGATCAGTTCCTGGTTTTGGTACCGGCTGTACAGAAGCGTCGACGAGAAGCTGGGGAAACCCATGAGGGCCGCCGCCTTGGCGGTCTCCTCCAGTCTCGACCGGTAACAGTAGGCGCAGCGCGCCGCAGGTTCCCCCGCCACCTGGGACAGGAACTCTTCCAACCGATACTCCTCGCGGTAGTGCACTTCCAGCTGGACCATCTCGGCGTACTTCTTCAGCGCCTCCATCCGGAGCTTGTACTCGGTGTAGGGATGTATGTTGTGGTTGTAAAAAAAGCCGGTGACATCCACCCCGCTGGACCTGAGTTCCTTCACGGGGTAGATGGCGCATGGCCCGCAGCATATGTGCAGTAAGAGTTTCATCTTCTCCCTTTAGGGCCGCCCGCCGCCGCTTCCACTGAGGTAGGCGATGGCTAGCGTCTTCAAAACGGCAATCTCCGCTGGAGTATAAGCGATCTTTGTTATCGGGTTGGTTATCGAACCCGGAAGAATCGCCGCGTTTATGGCAGTCGCAACGTCGTCGTCCATGCCGGCGTTGGAGATCCAGTCGATGGAATCGTAGATGAGCCGCTTGGTGTAGAGCGGGTTGTGAGCGTAGGCTCCCGGTTCACTCGACAGGAGGCTGTAATTGAAAGATGCCCCCATGGTGTTGGCCCCGTTGCCTGGGAGGAACGTGTCCCAGTTGGTGCTGGTCGATTTGCCGCTCTTGATGATGTTGAGCATGGCCAATGCTGCGGCGTACCCCGCCTTGCGCTGCTGTAGCGAGGCTGCGGTGTGGCTGGTTTGGAAGCTGCTGTCGTGGCACTTGACGCAGGTCGTGTTGACCACAGCTGTGATGGCTTTGGAATCATCCAGTGTCACTGGCATGAAAAGATGAGAGGTGCCGTCGGTCATGTGGCAGGTGATGCAGGGACCCTTGCCGCCGGTGCCGCGGTTGTTGCCAAGGCCGACGGACGAGTGTAGGAAGGAGGCGTTCGAGTAGCTTCTCCCCGCGAACTCGTAGCCCCCCAGTTGGAAAATGGTTGCCCCGGCAGAGCGGTAATGGCCGTTCGGCATGTTGGCGTTGCTAAAGTTAAGGCCCAGAGCTGCCGCGTCTTTAATCATCTTCCCAATCGCCCTGCCTGTGTGACACGGCATGCAGAGGTTGGATGCGCCTGCATCCGGGTACACGGTGGCGTTGTTGTTGAGCTTCACCGTCGGCGAGCTCTTGGATGCCGAGTAGTTGTAGTAAATGCTGACGGCGGGGACGCTGCGCAGACCGTAGCCATAGGCGCGACCGGCGGCGTTGTCATGGCAGGCGTTACAGGTTGTGAGTTCCTTGGTCTTGTCGCTGCCGCTGCCCCAGGCCCGGGCATCGACGAAGCCGGAATTGACGAAATTAATGTAGCCGGTCGTCGTGTGGCAACGGACGCAGTTCGACTCGAAGGTGGTTGAGGACGACTGGACGGTGCCCATTGTTTTGAAGTCGTAGTACGCATAGGCCAAGGCCATGGTATTGCCGTGCGCACTTTGCGCCCACTGTCGTGCTATGTTGATGGCGCCGCTCGGGTTGTGCGGGTTGTGACAGTTCCTGCAATTGTTCACATTGTGGGAGCTTACGTATGAAGCCCTGTATTTCGTGTTGAGTTGGCTCGCGGTCATGTTGCCGAAGTGCTGCGGCGCCTGCGCCACCATGACGTCGCCCGGGTGGGAGAGCCCGTGGCACTTGCCGCACTTGCCGGCTTGGTCCGGGTTCCTGGTCGCCACTCCGCTTCCGCCGCCGTGGCACTTGGAGCAGGACTGCGGATGGCCGGCATGGGGTTCATGACAGTCGGCACAGCCTGCCCCGTTCTTTAGGTTATGGGCGGAAGCGCGCCATTCGTCGGCGATAACGGCCCCCGTCCCCGGGGAGGTCCAGGTGGCGTGGCAGTTAAGGCTCATGCACGTCTGCGATGCCGCCAGCTTCGAAATGGGGACTCCGCTCTCGCTGGAGCCGCCGCCGCAACCGGCGACCAGCACCGGAACAAGGATCAGGAGAAGGAGACTTTTTAGCCGCATAGCATGACCTCCGGGAAATTTCGACGCTACCTTATAGCACTTCCCAAATTAAAAATGTAGTTAAAAAATGAAGATCAGCTCACCAGAGAAAAGCAATTACTCTCACAGTCTTTTGTTAAGTTGACTTCACATCAGCAATATTGTAATAATCTACTCTCGTTTCTTCCTGCTCTTTCTATGCAATTTCTTGAATAGGGCGAATTGTTATTTATTAGCTTATTCTTACAATAATGTATTTTTTTTGATTCTGCAGGAGACAAAAATGTTCTTAAAGAGAGTAACCGCAGCTGCCCTGCTCACCTTGGGCTTTGTTCTTGCGCCCCTGCTTGTTCCTGAAAAGGCCGACGCAATACCCGCTTTCAGTCGGCAACACAAGACCGAGTGCTCCACCTGTCACACGATATACCCGGAATTGAACGAGTTCGGTGACGCCTTCCTGAAGAACAGCTATGTCTGGCCCCACAAGAAAAACGGCGCGAAGGCGGTCAGCGCCGCGACACAAGGGGGGGAACCGGCCGGGAACGAATGGGCAACCATCTCCGGTCTGCCCCTGCAGCTCCCCATCTCTCTTACCGCGACCGCCGACCTGGCCTATGACAACGACGCCGCAGATGGCAACAAAGTCAACCTCTCCACGAGGTCGCTAACGCTGCACGCCGGCGGTTCCCTCCGGGACGTGGCTGGCTTCTTCCTCACCTACAACCTCTATTCGCAAGGGGCGGGGCATGCGGGGTCGGAGGCGCTCACCCCGGCACGCAACACGAATACCCCCCCAAACAACGATCCCGACATTGATGAGCTGTTCCTGGTATGGCGCCACGCGCTTAATTCTCCGGTGAACCTCAAGGTGGGACGTTTCGAGCCCAAGCTGTCACTTTGGAAGAAGAGCAACCGCATCCTCCCCGTTCCCTCCTACGCCTCCACCACCTATCTGGTAGGCAATTCGCCGTTTAGCAGTGACGCGACCGAGGACGGGATTGAGCTGAACGCGGTGCTGGGCAACCGCCTGTTCGTCGCGGCAGGCATTGTCGATAGGGACGGCCAGGACCGGGAGGATGGTTACGGGCATATTTCCTATAAGTTCGGCGGGACTGACCTGAAAGGGCAGGAGCCCGAACTCGAGCTGGAAGGGGAGAGCATCTGGGACTACCTCGCCATCACCACCGGCGTCTTCGGCTACTGGGGGCAAAACGGCCAGTTCAATAACGGCATCGCGCAGAACCTCAACAACTTCCGCCGCATAGGCGCAGAGGCCGACATACTGTACAAGCGGCTGCACCTGAAAGGAAGCGGCAGCTTCGGCAGGGATTCCAACCCCACCCTTTGGGTGCGGCAGGAAGTCGACAGCCGCGCGTACACGCTGGAAGGCGAGTACTACCTGGGGGCACCGGTCAACCTGGTGCCGCTTTTCCGCTACGAGCACTTGGACACCGGCAACGGGGGGACCAAGCGTTTCATCCCCGCGCTGGCCTACTCACCGCTGCAAAACTTGAAGCTTTCCTTGGAATACATCCACAGCGAAGCCCCGGAAGGAAACAGCAACACAGCCTTCGCCTCTCTCGCCTTCAGTTTGTAGTGGGGACGCCGAAGAAACAAACATGGCGGTATTGCCGCCGTTTATACACCGTTGGGAGGATTTAAAAGAAAATGAAAAAGTTCCTTGTTACTATGCTTCTTCTCGCAGCGACCGCAAGCAGCGCCCATGCCGGGCTCAAAGTCGTCGGCAGGGGAGACGCCATGCGCCTTGACCCCACCTCATTCCCGCCGGCCATGAAGGCAAACTACGACGTCATGAGAACCAAATGCGTCAAGTGTCACACCCTGGAGCGCACCATCGTCGCCATCCAGACCGGCGTGGCCCCGATCTCCGGCCAGCCTTTCGACCGCACCGCCACCAAGGCCTACGGCATCAAGATGCTCAGAAAGCCCGACTCCAACATGACCAAGCCCGAAGTGAAGGCCACCGTCGACCTGATGAACTACCTGTTGAGCGAAGCGGGGCAATAACGCGATGAAAGACCTCACGCTGCGTAGCCGGCTGATAATCGCCTTCCTGGTCATGGCCCTGCTGGTCGCGTTCACCGGCGGTTTCGGCGCCTTGGGGATAAAGAGGGTCGGCGGACAGATCCAGACCATCCTGGAGCAGCTCTCCAAGCAGCAGAAACTGGTGCTGCTCATGGGGGTGACCCAGAAGTACTGCCACGTGAGCCTGATGCAGGCTGCGCTGGTGCGTACCGACCCGGACAAACTGGAGGAGTACGTCGAGGACTACCGCATGAAGCGGGACACCCTCTTGAGCCAGGCCCAGATCATCCTGGAAGGGAACAAGAAGCTCGGCGTGCTTCCGGCTCCCAAGGGGAGCGTGGTGGAGAAGCGGACCAGGGAGTTCCTGGTGAGCTGGGCCGCCTTCGAGCAGGTGGCGGACGAGCTCATCGCCAAGAAGCAGGAGCTCTTCAAGGGGGTCTCCGCCGGGGTGCTGAACCAGGCCGCCAAGGACGCCCTGGCGGACGAGAAGCTGAACCATCTGGCCAACGAGGAGATCACCGAGGCCAACGACAAGGCGAAGGCCGACCTGGACGACATCCTGGTGGAGGTCGGCAACCAGATGAACCAGGCCAATGCCCGGGTGACCGAGATCCAGAAATCGGCGGGGGTCACCTTCGCCGTGGTCATCCTGCTGGCCGTCGCCGTGGCCGTCGGTCTGGGGATCTTGATCACCCGCAACATCGTCACCCGGGTGGGCGCCATCTGCGAGGCGGTCAACCGCGGGGCCGAGGGGGACCTGACCGCGACCACTTCGCTTGACTCGCACGACGAGATAGGGAAGCTGGGAAGCGACTTCAACGAGATGGTCGACAAGCTCTCCGTCATGATCGGCAAGGTGCTCCGCTCCGCCGCGGAGCTGGCCGGGATCTCGGACACCATGGCCCAGGCCTCGCACTCGGTGGTCGGCTCGGCGAAGACCCAGGCGGAAAGCGTCTCCAAGACTTCCGCGGCCATCGTCCAGATCACCACCTCGGTAAAAGGGGTCGCCCACGGCGTCGATTCCCTGTCCATCTCGGCGTCTGAGAGCTCCTCTTCCATCCTGGAAATGGCCTCAAGCGTCGAGGAGGTGGTCCAGAACATGGAGAACCTGGCTCTGTCGGTGAACGAGGTAAGCTCGTCCATCGTCGAGATGGGGGCTTCCATCAAGCAGGTGGGTAACGGCGTGGTGAGCCTCATGGAAGTCTCCACCGCTACCGCTTCCTCCGTGATGGAGATGGACAGCTCCATCAAGCAGGTGGAGAGAAACGCCAACGAGACGGCGGCCATCTCCAAGGGGGTGCGCGAGGATGCCGAGACCGGCCGCGAGGCGGTCGAGGCGGTGATCAACGGGATGCAGGAAATCAAACGCGCTTCCCAGATCACCAGCGAGGTCATCACCACCCTCTCCGAGCGCGCCGCCGACATCGGCGACATCCTCTCCGTCATAGACGAGGTGGCCGAGCAGACGAACCTTTTGGCCTTGAACGCGGCCATCATCGCGGCCCAGGCCGGAGAGCACGGCAAGGGTTTCGCCGTCGTCGCGGACGAGATCAAGGAACTTTCCGAGCGCACCTCCAGCTCCACCCGCGAGATCTCGCAGGTGATCCGCGCGGTCCAGGACGAGACCCGACGCGCCGTCGAGGCCATCGACCAGGCCGAGCGCTCCATCGGCGACGGCGAACTCCTCTCGCAGAAATCGGGGGAGGCGCTGGCGAAGATCGTGGTCGGGGTCAACGAGGCTACCGCCCAGGTGGGCGAAATCGCCCGCACTACGGTCGAGCAGGCCAAGGGAAGCCAGATGATCCGGGAGGCGATGGAGCAGGTCTCCGAGATGGTGGCGCAGATCGCCAAGGCCACCAAGGAGCAGGGGCAGGGGAGCGAGCTGATCATGGGCGCGGTCGAGCACATGAAGGGGCTCACCTCGCAGGTGCTCTCTTCCACCCGCGAGCAGAACAAGGTCGGGAACCTGATCGCCCAGTCCACCGAGAGCATCACCGAGATGATCCGCCACATAAAGCGCGCCTGCGACGAGCAGACCCGCGGCAGCGAGCAGATCGTCGTTTCGGTGGAGGACATCCAGCAGGCGACCGACGCGAACCTCGAGGCGACGCGGGTCATGGACGAGGCGGTCTACAAGCTGTTCCGCCAGACCGAGCTCTTGAAAAAAGAAGTGGACGCGTTCAGGATCTGATCACCCTGCCAAGCAAACCGGCAACTTTCCCAGCCCCCCTTGCCGGGGGGGTGGGGATTTCTCCCGCCCAGAGCAGTCCCCCGCATCCCCCTTTTTTTACCTGGGGGACTTTTTTGTTTTTGCAGTTTCTCCGTTTTTTCGTTACATAATCTGCTGTTCGGAGGGGGCGCCGGGAGGCGTGATCCAGCCGTGCGACATTCAATAAATAAGGAGGGGCCTGATGAGCAGGATTTCAGATAGATTTGCCAGCCTGAAAGAGCGGGGGGAAAAGGCGCTCGTTACCTTCGTCACCGCCGGCGACCCGGATCTGGCGACTACGGAAAAGGTGGTGCTCGAACTCGAACGGGCAGGGGCCGACCTGATCGAGCTGGGAGTTCCCTTCTCCGATCCCATGGCTGACGGCCCGACCATCCAGCTCTCCTCCGACCGGGCCCTGGCCTCCGGCACCACGCTCCCGGCGATACTGGAGCTGGTATCGAGGCTCAGGGAAAAGACCCAGGTCCCCATCGTGCTGATGGGTTACTTCAACCCCATCTTCGCCTACGGTTCCGAGCGCTTTGCCTTCGATGCGGCCCAAGCCGGGGTCGACGCCCTGCTGGTGGTGGATCTCCCCCCCGAGGAGGCCGCTGAGCTGAAAGGGGCCACCGACAGCTGCGGACTCGACCTCATCTTCCTCCTCACCCCGACCTCAGACGCCTCCCGGGTCGCTATGGTCGCGCGCCAGGGAAGCGGCTTCATCTACTACGTTTCCGTCACCGGCGTCACCGGCGCGCGGAGCGCGGTCGCCGATGACCTGGCGGCGCGGGTCACCGAGGTGCGCGGGGCGCTGGAGCTGCCGCTCGTGGTCGGCTTCGGCATCTCCACCCCGGAGCAGGCGGGGGAGGTGGCCCGGGTGGCCGACGGCGTGGTGGTGGGAAGCGCGCTGGTGAAGTACTTCGAGAAGTACCAGGGGGCCGAACTCCTGGAACAGCTGGGAGGCTTCGTCTCGGCGCTAAAACAAGGAGTGCTGAAGGGCTCCCGGCAGTAACCGCTTTTGTTCCGGCTGGTTAGCTTTGCGCGTAAACCGTTTTGTTTGACATAGACGGTGCGATCTGATAAGTATCAGCGCCGGATTTACGATTTTTAAAACAATAGGGGCATTTCCCCAGAAGAGGGCACATATGGCTTGGTTTAAAAGAGACAATCCGCCGCAGGCTAAGGGACCGGCTCCCAGGGTGAAGGTTCCCGAGGGGCTCTGGACGAAGTGCGTCAGCTGCGGCGAGACGATCTATACGAAGGACATCGAGAACAATCTCAACGTCTGCCCCAAGTGCAACCACCATTACCGGGTCTCCTCCAAGAAGAGGCTGGAGCTTCTCCTCGACGAGGGGAGCTTCACCGAATTCGACGCAGGCGTCGTCTCGGTCGACTTCCTCGACTTCAAGGATTCCAAGAGCTACCAGGACCGCATCGACCAGGCCCTTGCCAAGGGGGGCAGCAAGGACGCCATCATCTGCGGCGCCGGCCGCATCGAGGGGACCCCGGTGCAGATCTGCGTCTTTGACTTCTCCTTCATGGGAGGTTCCATGGGGAGCGTCGTGGGCGAGAAGATCACCCGCGGCATCGAACGCGCGCTTTCCGACCGTATCCCCTGCATCATAGTCTCCGCTTCCGGCGGCGCGCGCATGCAGGAGAGCATCCTCTCGCTCATGCAGATGGCGAAGACCTCCGCGGCGCTGGCCAAGCTGCGCGAAGCGGGGCTTCCCTTCGTCTCCATCCTTACCGACCCCACCACGGGCGGGGTCACCGCCAGCTTCGCCATGCTGGGCGACATCAACCTGGCCGAGCCCAAGGCCCTGATCGGCTTCGCCGGCCCGCGCGTCATCGAGCAGACCATCAGGCAGAAGCTCCCCCAGGGTTTCCAGCGCTCCGAGTACCTTTTGGACCACGGCATGGTCGACGTCATCGTGGAGAGGAGCAAGATGAGGTCGCAGCTCTCCAGCATCCTGAAGATGCTCTATCGCCCGTAAAGAGGCGTCATCCGAATCACGGGCGCCGGATCAGCTGTTGGCTGGCCGGCGCCTTTTTTATTTTGGTGCATGGGGTGAAACCTTTCCCCGCTAGCAGCCTTGACGGCTTGAGCAATCCTCCTCGAGCCGCCCCTATTTTATGGACTTTTTCATGCGCTTTACCTATAATCCCGGCCTGTCATGACCTACGCCGAAACCCTCAGCCACATCTACGCCTTGGGGCGTTTCGGGATGAAGCCGGGGCTCTCCCGGATCTCCCCGCTGCTTGCCGCGCTGGGCAATCCTCAGGAGCGGTTCCGGAGCGTCCACGTGGTCGGCACCAACGGCAAGGGATCGACCGCCTCCTTTCTCAGTTCCATACTCAGCGCCGGAGGGTACCGGACGGGGCTCTTCACCTCTCCGCACCTGATCTCCTTCACCGAGCGCATCCGCATAGACGGCAACGAAATATCCGAAGAGGATGTGGTGCTTCTGACCGCGCGCGTTATGGACGCCGCTCCGCCGGAGAGCACCTTCTTCGAGATAGTGACGGCCCTGGCCGTTTTGTCTTTCGCCGAGAAAGGGGTCGAGGTAGCGGTGTTCGAGGCCGGCATGGGGGGGCGCCTCGACGCCACCAACGCTCTCGAGGGCATCCTCTGCGCGGTCACCCCGATCTCGCTGGAGCATACCGAGTACCTGGGGGAAAGCCTCGCTGAGATAGCTCAGGAGAAAGCCGGCATCTGCAAGCCGGGGGCGCCCCTGGTATGCGCCTCGCAGCACCCGGAGGCCGAAGCGGCCATAGCAACCCGCGCCGACGAGATCGGCTCCCCCTTGTACCGCCAGCAGGAATCTTTCGACGCCTTCTGGCAGGGGGAGAGGCTCTGCTACCGCGGCATCGGGGTGACCCTGGACGAGCTCGAGGTCGGGCTTTTCGGGCGCTACCAGCGCGGCAACGCCGCTTTGGCATTGGCGGCTGCGGAACTTTTGGGGGGGCTCGGCTTCCCGCTGTCGCCGCAGGCGATGGCGGCCGGCATGGCGCGCGCTTTTTGGCCGGGAAGGATGGAGCTCTTTCCCGGGCCGCCGCGCGTGCTTTTGGACGGCGCCCACAACCCAGCCGGCGCCAACGCCCTCGCCGAGGCGCTCGCGGAGGTCCCGCGCGCGAGGCTTTTCATGGTGGTCGGCGTCATGGGGGACAAGGAGCTCGGAGGGATACTGGGGCCGCTGCTCCCCTTGGCCGACCAGGTACTCTGCGTGACCCCGGCCCTGGAACGGGCGCTGCCGGCGGAAGAGATCGCCCGCTTCTGCCTTGCCGCCGGGGTGCCGGCGCAGGAGGCCGGGAGCGTGACGCAGGGGGTGCAACAGGCGCAAGCTGCCGCCGCCGATGAAGACCTCATACTCGTCTGCGGATCCCTCTTTGCCGTCGGGGAGGCGCGGGGATACCTGCTGTCGCGCAGCTTCGAGCCTTTTCGGGGTTGAATGGCACCTTCCCTCCCCTAGGAGGGGGACGAGGAGCGAGGCTCCCCGAACGAGATGAGCCTTTCCTGGTTGGCAATCCTTGCGTTCCCAAGCCGGACCTTGGGAACGAGATCAGTGAGATTAGCGGAAAGCTCACTGCTAATCGGTCGTCTTATTAATGGAGTGCAATGAAAGCTGCAAGAGCCGCTTGGCTTCTCACATACCTTATGCTGCTGGCGGTACCCGCCCAGGGCGAACTCGCTGTCCCCGTCGACAAAGAGGTCACCCTGAAAGCGAACGACCTCTCGGTGGACGTCCCGACGCAGAGCTACCGTGCCCAGGGCGAGGTCCGTATCACCCAGGACGGCCTTTCCCTTCTGGCCGACAGCGTGGTCTACCGCCGGCTCACCGGCGAGGCCCAGGCGCAGGGCGGCGTTTTCATGGAGCGCAGCGGCGACACCATGAAGGGGGACAGCCTCTCTTTGAACCTGCTGTCTCAAACAGGGGAACTCTTAAACGGAGAGCTTTTCGTCAAGAGGTCGAACTTCCGGTTGCGCGCCGAGCGCCTGGAGAAGACCGGCCCCGACGACTACAAGATGACCAAGGGAACCTTCACCACCTGCGACGGCGACAAGCCCAGCTGGAGGTTCGAGGCCAGGCAGGTGAAGGTGACCCTGGAGGATTTCGCCACGGCTAAGGATGCCGTCTTCTACGCAGGCGACGTCCCCATCTTCTATACCCCTTATCTTATTTTCCCCGCCAACATCGAAAGGCAGTCGGGGCTGCTGCTCCCAAGGCTTGGCTACTCTTCCAAGAAAGGGTTCTACTACGACCAGCCTTACTACTGGGCCATCAATCCCAGCCAGGAGGCGACCTTCACCCTCGACCTGGAAAGCTCCCGGGGAGTCGGGGGGGGGCTGGACTACCGCTACCTGCGTCCGCACGGCAGCTCAGGACGGCTGCAGACCTTCGGCATCTACGACACCCAGAAGTCGGAGTTCCGTGGCGAGGTGGACCAGCAGCACCTGGAACTCCTCACCCCCAGGCTCACCCTTGCCTCCAATATCCATCTCATCACCGATCGCCGCTACTTCCTGGATTACGGCGAGTTCTCAGGCGAGTACAACCGGCAGTACCTGGAGTCGACGGCCTCCTTCGACCAGCGCTGGGAGCGCAGCGGCCTGTTCGGCGAGCTGCGCTACACCGACGACCTGGAGACCCCCAACAACGACGCCACCTTGCAGCGGCTTCCCATTCTCGGTTTCATCGCCGCAGGCGAAAAGGTGGGGCCCACTTTTTTCTCCATGGATAGCCGCTTCACCAGCTTCCAGCGCGAGGCGGGAGCCACCGGTCAGCGCCTGCAACTGCATCCCCGACTCGCCTGGTACGGCAAACCCGCCGGCCTTTTAGACCTTTCCCTTTACGGCGGCTACCAGCAGCGGATGTACAACGCCCAAGGGGAGAGCAGCGAGAGGGGATGGCGGCAACTGGGGCAGGCGGACGCAGGCGGATCTCTCTCTTTGCCGCTGGAGCGTGTGTACGACGGCCGGTTGCGGCATCTGATGATCCCGGCTGTCGAGTACAGCTTCGTACAGCAACGGCGCGACGGCGACCTCCCGTTTTTCGATTACGACGATCGCGTGCTGGGGCAAAATGCCGTCCGCTGGTCGCTCAGCAACGTGGTGACCCGGAAGTTCGCCGAGGCGGACGGAATTCCCGAGTACCGCGACCTCCTCTACCTGAAGCTCTCCCAGGGGTACTGGCTTTCGGGGCAGCGCCGCGACCTCCTCACCCTGGTGGACGAGGGACACCGACTCACGGACCTGATGCTGGAGGGGGTGCTCACCCCGGTACAACGGCTCTCCGTGGCGTTCGATACACGCTACAACACGAGCGACAGCCAGTTTTCCACCGCGAACGTCGGGGTGGAGCTGAAGGGAGAGGGGCGCGACAAGGCGAAGCTCGGGTACCGCCACAGCCGCGGGGAAGTCGACTACGTCGAGGGGGGCTTCACCTTCCCGGTCACCAAGGACATCACCGCCGATCTCTTGGGGCGTTATTCCGCGGATAGCGGGGAGTTGCTGGAATCCCGCTACGCCGTCGAGTACCGGCGCCAGTGCTGGAGCGTTGTCTTCTCCTACTCCGACCGGGTAGGGAGCCGCAACGTCGCCGGCGAGCAGCAGTTCAGCGTCAACTTCACGCTGGCAGGGCTCGGTTCGCTGGGCCCGCTGCGGGCATTTTAGCTTTTCCCCCGATTGGCCCGTGCCGGTTGGGAAATGCTAAGAAGTTGACACGATTGTGTTTTCCGGTGTATCAAGGAAAGCGGTTTGAATAATTGCGGCAGTCAAGGCCGACGCGGCAAACGGTTACGATCTGGAGGCTACATGCAGGACGCATTCACCCCGACCTCGCTTCTGGTGACAGGAGGTGCCGGGTTCATCGGTTCCAATTTCATCAACCACTTCACGGCCGGTAACCCCGGCTGCCGGGTCATCAACCTGGACCTTTTGACCTACGCCGGGAACCTGAAGAACCTGGCTGCGGTGGAGGAAAACCCCGACTACCGCTTCGTGAAAGGGGACATCTGCGACGCCGGCCTCGTGGCCGGACTTCTCGCCGAGGGAGAGGTGGACGCGGTGGTGCATTTCGCCGCCGAATCCCACGTGGACCGTTCCATCACCGGCCCCGACATCTTCGTGAGGACCAACGTCCTCGGGACCCAGACGCTGCTCGAAGCAAGCCGGCTGCACGCGGAGCGCGTTGCCGGTTTCCGGTTCCTGCAGGTCTCTACCGACGAGGTGTACGGCAGCCTCGGCGCCCAAGGGTACTTCACCGAAGAGACGCCGCTGGCGCCCAACTCCCCCTACTCGGCCAGCAAGGCTGGGGCGGATCTTTTGGTGCGCGCCTACTCCGAGACCTTCGGCCTTGCCACCCTGAACACCCGCTGCTCCAACAACTACGGCCCGTACCATTTCCCGGAGAAGCTGATTCCCCTCATGATTCACAACATCCTCAAGAAGAAACCGCTGCCGGTGTACGGAGACGGGCTTAACGTGCGGGACTGGCTGCACGTGAAGGATCACTCCGCCGCCATCGAGCGGGTGCTAAAGCTTGGAAAGCCGGGGGAGATCTTCAACGTCGGCGGCAACAACGAGTGGAAGAACATAGACATCGTGAACCTGGTCTGCGACCTGATGGACGAAAGGCTCGGGCGGCGCCCCGGCGAGAGCAGGGGACTGATCGCCTTCGTCAAGGACCGCAAGGGTCACGACCGCCGCTACGCCATAGACGCCTCCAAGCTGAAGCGGGAGCTTTCCTGGGAACCGAGCTACACCTTCGAGCGCGGCATCGCCGAGACCATCGACTGGTACCTGGCTAACCAGGGGTGGGTCGAGGAAGTCGTTTCCGGCGCCTACCGCGAATACTACGAGAAGCAGTACGGGCAGCACTAAAACCGAAGGGGGACAGGCACCTGGCGGAGCCAGTCCCCTTACAAGGGGCGGGGGAAGCGATGATATTAGTGGTGGGGAGCAAGGGGATGCTGGGGCAGGAACTGATGCAGGTGTTCGGGGACGCCGCCCGCGGGGTGGACATCGACGACATCGATATCACCGACCTCGCTTCGGTGCAGCGGGTCCTTTTGACCCTCAAGCCCCGCATCGTCATCAACGCCGCCGCCTACACCGACGTGGACGGCTGCCAGGCCGAGGTGGAAAAGGCTATGCAGGTCAACGGCGAAGGGGTCGCCTACCTGGCCCTGACCACCAAGGAGATCGGCGCCAAGCTGGTGCAGGTCAGCACCGACTACATCTTCGACGGCAAGAAGGGTGCGCCCTACCTCGAGGACGACCTCGCGTCTCCGCTTTCCATCTACGGCGAGTCGAAGCTCGCCGGCGAGATGAACGCCTGGTTCAACCCCGACCACCTGATCGTCAGGACACAGTGGCTTTACGGCCACGGCGGCAAGAACTTCGTCGAGACGATGCTGAAGCTGGCGGGGGAGAGGAGCGAACTTTCCGTGGTGGACGACCAGATCGGCTCCCCCACCTGGGCCCGCGATCTCGCCCTGGCCATCAAGGCGCTCTTGGACAAGGGGTGCGGGGGCACCTACCATGCCGCGAACGCCGGTTTCGTCTCCTGGAACGGCTTCGCCAAGGAGATATTCCGCCTGGCGGGGCTCGACATCAAGGTCAACCCGATGAGCACGGCGGAACTGAACCGCCCGGCGCCGCGCCCGCTCTACTCGACGCTCGATTGCGGCAAGCTCGCGCAGGATACCGGGTTCGCGCTGCAGCCCTGGCAGCAAGCCCTGGAGCGGTACCTGGAACTGCGGCCGGCACGATAGCAGACACAGCACTGGAGGAAATATGGAGCGCGGAGAGCGTCCCTGGGGAACATACACGGTACTGGACGAAAACAGCAGCTACAAGATCAAGCGCATCGAGGTCCTGCCGGGCCAGCGCCTGTCGCTGCAGAAGCATCACCACAGAAGCGAGCACTGGATCGTCGTTTCCGGCACCGCCAAGGTCACCTGCGGCGACAGCGTCCGAACGGTCAACATCAACGAGTCCACCTTCATCCCCATCGGGGCCAGCCACCGCCTGGAAAACCCGGGGGTGATTCCCCTGATCATCATCGAGGTGCAAAGCGGCGAGTACCTGGGCGAGGACGATATCGTCCGCTTCCAGGACGACTACCAGCGCGTCGAAACCAGCATCGACCCGGACGTGGACCCGGCCCTTTAAATGAGGAAACAACTGAGCCTCCTGCAGGAATTCTCGGTTCCTTTGGTGGCCGGCGTCATCCTTGCCCTCGCCTGGGCCAACTTGGCGCCGGAGCAGTACCACCATCTCCTGCACGAGCCGGTCCTCGCCGGTCTTTCCCTCCATTTCATCACCAACGACCTCTTCATGACCTTCTTCTTCGGCATGGCTGCGGTCGAGATCACCCAGAGCTGCCTCCCCGGCGGGGATCTGCATCCGCTGAAGCGCGCGGTGAACCCGCTCTTGGCAACGGCCGGGGGCGTCCTGGGCCCGGTCGCAGTCTACCTCTTGTTGAACGGCTGGTTCGGCGCTCCCGAGCTTGCCAGGGGGTGGGGCATTCCCACCGCGACCGACATCGCGCTCGCCTGGCTTGCCGCCCGCTTCATCTTCGGCAAGGGGCACCCCGCCATATCCTTCCTGTTGCTTCTGGCCGTCGCCGACGATGCGGTGGGGCTTGCCATCATCGCCGTTTTCTACGGGGACCCGAACACCCCCGCCGCACCGGCCTGGCTCCTCCTCACACTGGCGGGGATGGCCGCCTGCTACTGGCTCCGTTTGCGCCGGGTGACCAGCTACTGGCCCTACCTCGCCGCAGGAGGGGTGCTGAGCTGGTCCGGCCTGTTCCTCGCCCATCTGCACCCGGCCCTGGCGCTGGCCTTCGTCATCCCCTTCCTGCCGCACCCCTCCAGCGAGACGGCGCACCTCTTCGAGCTCGACCCGGCGGACCACACCCCGCTCTCACGTTTCGAGCACGACTGGAAGCTGTTCGTCGACTTGGGGCTATTCGTCTTCGGGCTGGTCAACGCCGGCGTCTCCTTCGGCTCGCTCGGTAGCGCCACCTGGCTCGTCCTCGCGGCGTTGTTAGGCGGCAAGGCTGTGGGGATCGTGTCGTTCGCGCTCGCTGGGCGCGGCATGGGCTTTCCGCTGCCGGTCGGCATGGGGCTGCGCGAACTGGTCACCACCGGCTTCCTGGCAGGGATTGGGTTTACCGTTGCCCTCTTCGTGGCAGGCGAGGCCTTTTCCGATCTCAAGCTGAGCGGCGCCGCCAAGATGGGGGCGATGCTCAGCCTCTTTGCATTTGTGCCGGCTGCGGCGATCGAACGAATCGGCCGCCGGTTTGGCGAGCCCGGCCGACGTTGAGTTGAGCGATTGGCCCCTCCCCCCGGAGGGGGGAGGTTGGGAGGGGGGAAGCCTGGAGAAGCGAAGATGGAACTGCCCCCTCCCTGACCCTCCCCCTCCGGGGGCGGGGACCGGTGCGATTGCTGATCAGGTCAAGTTAAAAGCTACAGGAGGTGAACATGTACATAGTCATTCTGGCCGGCGGTTCCGGCACCAGGTTCTGGCCCCTTTCCCGCAAGAGCACGCCCAAGCAGCTCATGTCCGTCTTCGGCGGCAAGTCGATGCTGCAAAGGACGGTGGAGCGGGTCCTGCCGCTGAAGCCGAAACGGATACTGGTGGTGACCAACGCGCTGCAGGCGGCCGAGACCAGGAGCCAGCTCGCATACATCAAGGAGGTCGCGGTCGACGTGATCGAGGAGCCGGTGGGGCGCAACACCGCCCCCGCCATCGGCCTTGCCGCTTCCATCATCGCCCGCTTCGATCCCGACGGGGTCATGGCTGTCCTTCCTGCCGACCATTACATCCTGGACGAGGCTACCTTCCGCGCCACCCTGGTAGAGGCAAGGGGCGTTGCCCAGGCGGGGAGCCTGGTGACGCTCGGGATCGCGCCGACCAGGCCCGAGACCGGTTACGGCTACATAGAGGCGGCCGCCGCAGGGGGGAGCGGTGCGGTAGACGTGCAGCGCTTTGTGGAGAAGCCGAACCTGGAGCGGGCCCTGGAGTTTCTCGCCACCGGCCGTTTCTATTGGAACTCCGGGATGTTCGTCTGGGGGGCCTGCACCATCCTGGACCGGATTGCGATCCACATGCCGGAACTCTCGAATGCCTTGGCCAAACTCAGCTTCGACTCGGACGTATGGGAGCTCGCCGACCTGAAGCCGCAGATAGCCGAGATCTACGGCTCAATCAAGGGGGAGTCCATCGACTTCGGCGTGATGGAAAAGGCCGAAAGCGTGCAGGTGATACCGGCGTCCTTCGGCTGGAGCGACGTGGGGTCCTGGAGCGCGCTTCCGGAGGTGATGGAGGCAGGCGAGGACGGGCATGTCGTGATCGCCGCCGAAGGGTCCGTCTCCGTCGGCTCCAATGAGTGTCTTGCCTACGGCAACGGCAAAATGGTAGCCTTGGTGGGCGTAAAGGACCTGATCGTCGTGGACACGCCTGACGCGCTTCTGGTCTGCGCCAAGTCCGCGGCCCAGGACGTGAAGAAGGTGGTAGAGGAGCTGGAGCGCAGGGGCAAGACGGAACTGCTTTAACCCTAGGAACACCGTTCAACGTTCAAGGTTCGACATTTTCTTCCCTGCGGGCAGAGCCGTTGCTACGGTCACCGTGCTCCGGAAGGTCTCAAGCTGTACGTGCCGCCACATGGCGCTTGGCCCCGGTATGGGGACGCATCGAACATTGAACGTTGAACGCTGAACGGACTTTGAGGTTTTTATGTACGGCTGGACCGGAAAATTACTGCACGTCGATTTAACCAGCGGCACCTGCGAGCGCAGGGAAATCCCGACCGAGATCCTGCACGCCTACCTGGGCGGGCGCGGGCTCGGGGTCCGGCTGATGCGGGACTACTTCCGCCTCGACCCCTTCGACCCCCAGATGCCGCTCATCTTCGCGGTCGGCCCGCTCTGCGGCACCAACTCGCCCACCGCTGCCCGGCTTGCCTGCGTCTCCCGCTCGCCGCTCACCGGCACCATCTACGACTGCTCAGCCGGCGGGCGCTTTGCCTGGCGTCTGAAGGGGGCGGGGCTGGATGTCGTCTTCGTCACCGGCAAGAGCGCAACCCCGGTCGTCCTCGCCATCGACGGCGACCGCGCCGAGATCCTGGCCGCGGGTGAGCACTGGGGCAAGGGTGTGAAGGAAACGGTAGCGGCGCTTAAAGGGCGCGGCAGCGTGACCGCCATCGGCCCTGCCGGGGAAAACGGCGTCCTCTTCGCCAACATCATGATGGGGGAGGGGAACTCCATCGGCCGGGGTGGGCTCGGCGCCGTCATGGGGGGGAAACTTCTCAAGGCCGTCACGGTGCAAGGGGAGGGTGTGACCGGGGTAGCCAACCGGGAGCGCTTCGACGCCGCCCGCGCCGACGTCATGCGCCTGTTCCGCGCTTCGCCCGTCATCTTCGGAGAGCTGGGGATCGCCGAGTACGGCACCCCGGCACTGGTGGACCTGATGGCCCAGCGGCGCATGGCGCCGACGGAAAACTTCAAATCGACTTTCTTTGCCCTGTCGGCGAACTACTCCGGCCCCGCCATCCGCAAGGAGTGCGGCGCCAAAAAGGAAGGGTGCTACGGTTGCCCGATCCAGTGCAAGAAGGCGAGCGCCAAGGGGGAACCGCTCCCAGAGTACGAGACGGTGAACCACTTCGGCGCGCTGAACGGCATCTCGGACCTCCACGCCATCGTAAGAGCGAACACTCTTTGCAACGAGCTGGGGCTCGATACCATCTCGGCAGCCGCGACCCTCTCTGCTTTCGGAGAGGCGAGGGGGCGCTTCCCCGACCCGGCCGAGGTGGACCGGCTCCTCTCGGACATGGCCTTCAGGCGCGGCGACGGTGAACTCCTCTGCCAGGGGTCCCGCAGGGTGGCCGAGGCCTTGGGCAAGCCCGGGCTTTCCATGAGCGTCAAGTCGCTGGAGCTTCCCGCCTACGACCCGCGCGGCGCCTACGGCATGGCGCTCGCCTACGTCACCTCCAACCGGGGGGGGTGCCACCTGCGCGCTTACCCGATCTCGCACGAGATCCTGCGAAAGCCGGTCCCGACCGACCGCTTCTCCTTCTCCGGGAAGGCTCGCATCATCAAGATCGCCGAGGACGTGAACGCCGCGGTCGACTCGCTGGTTGCCTGCAAATTCGCCTTCTTCGGGGCGACGCTTGAGGAGTACGGCGAACTCCTCTCCGCGGTGACCGGGGTCGAGTACTGCCCGGAGTCGCTCAAGGCCATAGGCGAGCGGATCTACCTCACCGAGCGCTTCTACAACTGCGCCAACGGCTTCCGCATGAAGGACGATCTCTTGCCGGAGCGGTTTTACCGCGAGCCCGGTTCGGCAGGGGAGGGGATCGAGATTCCGCCCCTTGACCGCGCGCGTTTCCAGGAAGAGCTGCAGAAGTATTACCGTATCCGCGGGCTCTCCCCTGACGGCACCTTTGCCGATGCTTCGTTCCTCGAAAAGCTCCCCTGAACAGCTGGAAACCAAGAGACCTAAGGCCCAACCATGAGAGACCAGATCGATAAATACATAGGGAAGCTTTTGGCGGACCGCTCCGCTATTCCCGGCGCCATCGCCATTGCGGCGCAGGACGACGTGCTGATCGCGCAGGGGAGCCCGGAGCTTGCCAAGCTTGCCGGCGGCACGCTGTCGCGGCTCAACTCCCTCGCGCTCGTGGCCGCGCGCCCCTCGCTTCCCTTTGCGGAGTTCCTGATAGCGCGGGCGGGGAAAGGGGAAACCTTCATCCTGCCGCAGGACACCGAGACCCGGACCTTCCTGCACGACATCCCGTTTCTGCGCCGCGAGGATCTAGCCGGCGACCCGGCGCCTGAGCTTGCGCGGCTTCTGGGTAGCCGCAAGGGTGTCATCGTCGAGGGGGTGGGCATCATAGCTGTCGGCGCCATCACCGTGGAGCAGGCCTTCATCAACTACTCCTCGGTGTTCCATTCCACCTTCGTCAAATACCTGCAGGACCTTCTTACTGACGGCTTCAAGCTCCCCGGCGAGCGCGAGGCGTTCGAGAGCTTCAGCAAACAGTGGCTGAAGCCGCTTTCGGCCGAGGGGCTGGAGTTCGTCGATGCCATCTCTCTGGATAAGGAAGAGATCCTCCATGAGATCGAGCGGGTGGGGCGTTACACGGTCGAGCGGGGGCTGGTCGATTCCTTCTTCGGCAACATCTCGGCGGCAGCGGGGGATCTCATCTACATCTCCCAGACCGCCGCGAGCCTGGACGAGCTGAAGGGGTGCATCGACCCGGTGCCGACCGACAACTCCTCCACGACCGGGATCACCGCCTCCAGCGAACTCCTGGCCCACAGAAAGATCTTCGAAGAGACCGGGGCGCGGGTCATCCTGCACGGGCACCCGAAATTCGCCGTCATCATGAGCATGCTCTGCGACAAGAAGAAGGAGTGCGCCATCAAGGACTGCTGGAAGGAATGCCCCCACGTGCGGGACTTGGGCGGCACGCCGGTGGTGGCGGGCGAGATCGGGGCGGGAGGGCTCGCCAAGCGCGTTCCCCCCGTTATCGGCGCCAGCGGTTCCGCCATAGTCTACGGCCACGGCGTCTTCACGCTCGGGCGCGACGGGTTCGGGGAAGCCTTCAGGACCATGGTCGAGGTGGAGAACTTCTGCCGCGAAGAGTATTTCAGGCAGTTGGAAACAAAGGCATAAAGCAGGTCACGCAAAGCCGCAAAGACGCAAAGAAAGGCTTTAAGTCTCTCTTGTTTTTCTCCGCGTCTTTGCGGCTTGGCGTGAGTGATTTTTGGAGGTTTTTTTGTCGGAAAAGAAGAACATAGCCCGCGCCGCCGGCGTCCTGGGCGCCGCAACCATGCTTTCCCGCATCATGGGGATGGTCCGCGACATGGTGGTATCCCGCCTCTTCGGCGCGGGGATGTACACGGACGCCTTTGTCGCCGCGTTCCAGATCCCCAACATGCTGCGCCGCTTCTTCGCGGAGGGGGCGCTCACCTCGGCGTTCGTGCCTACCTTCTCCGAGTGGCACGCGACCAAAGGGGAGGAAGAGACGCGCGCCCTGGCCAACGTCTGCTTCACCGCGCTCACCATGGTGATGGCCGCCATAACCGTCGCGGGAATCATCTTCTCCCCGCAGCTCGTTAAGCTGATGTTCCCGGGCTTCGCCTCCAACCCCGAAAAGCTGTCGATGACCATCCTGCTGAACCGGCTCATGTTCCCCTACATCTTCTTCGTGAGCATAGTCGCCCTCTGCATGGGGATACTGAACACGCTGCGCCACTTCTTCACCCCGGCCATATCGACCGTGTTCCTGAACATCGCCATGATCCTGTCGGCGGTATTGCTGCATAACCGGTTCCAGGTCCCCATCGTGGCGCTCGCCGTAGGCGTTCTGATCGGCGGCGTGCTGCAACTGGTGCTGCAACTTCCGGTGCTCTACCGAATGGGTTTCCCCATCCGCCCCAATTTCAACCTGTCCCACCCGGCTCTGAAGAGGATCACGCTCCTCATGGGCCCCTCCGTCTTCGGCGTCGGGGTCTATTACCTCAACTTGGCGGTCGGCTCCATACTGGCGTCGCTCCTTCCCGAGGGGAGCGTTTCTTATCTCTACTTCGCGCAGCGTCTCTTCGAGTTCCCCCAGGGGATCTTCACCGTCTCCGTGGCGCAGGCCGTGCTCCCGTCCATGAGCAGGCAGGCCGCGGCGGGGGATCTGGACGCGCTCAAGGAGTCGCTCTCCTACGGGGTCCGGCTCACCCTCTTCATCACCGTTCCTGCCATGGTCGGGCTGATGATCTGCGCGACCCCCATATTCTCGCTGCTCTTCATGGGGGGGGCCTTCGACTACGCCAAGGCGGTGAACTGCGGCGTCGCGCTCTTGTACTACTCCTTGGGCCTTACCTTCGTGGCGCTGGTGCGGGTGCTGGTTCCCGCCTTCTATGCCTTGAAGGACACGAAGACGCCGGTTATGACCGCCTTCTGCGCCTTCCTGCTCAACCTTCTCTTCAGCTTGGCGCTCATGGGGCCGCTGAAGCACGGGGGGCTTGCGCTCGCCTCCTCCCTTTCCGCGCTGGGGAACATGCTTCTATTGCTCTGGTTCTTGAGGAAGAAGATAGGTCCCTTCGGTGGGCGGGCGATTTTCGCCGCGGGGGTGAAGGGGGTGATCGCCTCCATCCCGATGGGTGTGGTCGCCTACTGGATAATCCACCTGATAGACTGGTCGCCGATGGGAGGGCGGCTTTTGAAAGGAGGGGTGCTCGGGGCCGCAGTCGCGGCCGGGATGGCTGTCTTCCTCGTGACCGCGCACCTTTTGCGTTGCGAGGAGGCGACCGATATCGTGGGACTGTTCAGAAAAAAGGTACTTAGAAAATGAAAAAGAACCATGTAACGGCAATCGCCCGCTCCATCTACCAGGCCCCCTGCGGCTTCGGGGTGCTGGCGGCGAACGAAAACGGGCTCGTGGCCCATCATCTCCCCTTCGGTTCCGCCTGCGCCGGCGACGCCCTTGAGCTTGCCGACGCACTGCATCCCGAGGCGACTAAAGAGAGCGCCCTGACCCGCGACGCAGCGGCGCTAATGGCACGTTATTTCGCTGGGGAAAAAGTCTCTTTCGACTTCCCCCTGGAACTCGAGGGGTTCACCCCGTTCCAGGAGGCGGTGTACCGGTTCGTCGCGAAGATCCCCTACGGCAAGGTCTTGAGCTATCTGGAAGTTGCGGCCGCCTGCGGTTCGCCTAAGGGGGCGCGGGCCGTCGGAGGCGCCATGGCGAGGAACGCGCTCCCGATCCTGATACCCTGCCATCGGGTGGTGGGAGCATCCGGTGTGATGACCGGATTTACCGCTCCGGGGGGCGTCGCATCCAAGCGCGAACTCCTTGCGATGGAAGGTGCGGTTTTGAGCGACAAAGGGGTGTTGCAGGGGCGTTGCAGCGGGGGTTTTGCACAGGATTTCCACGGGGGCGCTTGACTAATTAGGTTCGGCTCATCTAGTTAGAGCGTAAACGCGTGGTATTTAATGTGAGCGTCTAAGTTATTGATTTTACAATGTATATGGCCATGGCCAATATTTATGCAGAACGCGGAAAGTGCTTAAAACGCGTGGGTTTATTTATTTGTCAACATCGTTTTCCACAGCTTATCCACAAAAAATGTGGATAAGCATGTGGTATCGAAAAAATATCAATTAGATTAACGTTTTTCCAGTTTCTTCGCTTCTTCCCAGAGCTGGTCCATCTCTTCGAGAGTCGAATTCGGCAGTGTCTTGCCCCGGGCATGCAGCGTCTCCTCGACGTGGCTGAAGCGCTTGGTGAAGCGCTGGATCGTCTTTCTGAGTGCGTCCTCCGGATCGATGGAGAGAAAGCGCCCCAGGTTGACGATGGCGAAGAGCAGGTCGCCCAGTTCCGCCTCCATCTCCTTCTGGTCGCCGGCTACCATCGCCTCCTCGAATTCGTGCAACTCCTCCATCACCTTGGCGAAAACCTGGTCCGTGTGCTCCCAGTCGAAGCCGACCCGTGCCGCCTTCTCGGTGATCTTGTGCGCCTGCATCAGGGCGGGCAGGTGGGGGGGGATGCCGGAGAGCGCCGATTTTCTCTCCACGCCCTTTTCCTGGCTCTTGATCTTCTCCCAGTTCTCTACCTGGGCCTCGCTGCTCTCGATCACCTGGTCCCCGAACACGTGCGGGTGGCGGCGCACCAGCTTCTCGTTGATGGCGTCCAGTACCTCGTCCATGGTGAAGTCGCCGTTTTCCTCGGCAATGGCGGCATGGAAGACCGGCTGCAAAAGGAGGTCGCCCAACTCCTCCTTGAGCAGGGCGCTGTTCTTGGCATCGATGGCCTCGATGACCTCGTACGCCTCTTCGAGAAGGTAGCGCTTGAGGGACTCGTGGCTTTGTTCCGCGTCCCAGGGGCAGCCCCCGGGGGCGCGCAGCTTGCGCATGATCTCCATGAGGCGTTCGAAGCGGTTTTGCTGGTTGGCTTTTTCCATGTATCGAGTCTCCAATGCAGTTAAGGGGACAGGCTACTTTTTGCTTTCAAAAAGTGCATGTCCCCCTTTTTTCAGACGTAGCCCGCTTGTGTCGGGGCTGTTATTTTAGCGTACTCAGGTAGTCGGCCAGCGAATCGACCTGCTTTTCCGAGAAGCTGTCGAACGCGGGCATGACGGTGCCGGGAAAAACCTTCGACGGCTCCCGTATCACCTGCTTAAGGAAACGGGCGTCGCGCTTGGCGCCCACAAGGGAGAGGTCCGGCCCCACAGTTCCCCCCTTTTCGCCGACCTTGTGGCAGGTCAGGCAGCGCTCGTTGAAAAGCGGCTCCCCGGTCAACTCCTCAGGAAAAGGGATGCTCTTTCTCCCCTCAGGGGGTTGTTGTTCCCCCTTGGAGCAGGAGGAGGCAAGAAGGGCCAGAAGCAGGAACTGTATCAGGTGCAGGTTTCGGTTCATAACGGCTATTTCCCCTTGAGATAGGATGCCAGGAACGTTTCCTTGTACTCCTTGAAGCGCCCCTCCTCGATGGAGCTGCGGATCTCGGCCATCATGTTCAGGTAGAAATGCACGTTGTGGATGCTCGCCAGTATCGCCGAGAGCACCTCGTTCGCCGTGAAGAGGTGGTGCAGGTAGGCGCGGGTGAAGTTCCGGCAGGTGTAGCAGGTGCAGTTGGGCTCGATAGGGTAGAAGTCGCGCCGGTAGTTCTTGTTGGTGAGCCGGATACGGCCGCGGTTGGTGAAGAGCGTGGCGCTCCTGGCGTAGCGGGTCGGTATCACGCAGTCGAACATGTCGATGCCGCGCTCGACGCTCTCCAGTATGTCTTCGGGAAGGCCGACCCCCATCAGGTAGCGCGGCTTGTCCTCGGGGAGGTGCGGCGCGGTGTACCCCACCACCTGCTTCAAAAGCTCAAGCCCCTCGCCTACCGAAACGCCGCCGATGGCGTAGCCGGGGAAGTCCATCTTCACCAGCTCCTTGGCGCAGCGCTTCCTCAGGTCCTCGAACACGCTCCCCTGCACGATGCCGAAAAGATACTGCTTCTCCCTCTTGTGCGCCTCCCGGCACTGCTTGGCCCAGCGGATGGTCTTCTCGGTGGAGCGCTCGGCGTAGGATTTCTCGCAGGGGTAGGGGATGCACTCGTCGAAGTTCATGATGATGTCGGCGCCCAAGGCCTCCTGGATGGCGACCGCCTTGGCCGGGTCGAGGAAGACCTCTTCGCCGGTGTCCTCGTGGCGGAAGAACACCCCTTCCTCGGTGATCCGCTTCTTGGGGAGCGAGAAGACCTGGAACCCGCCGGAATCGGTGAGGATGGGGCCGTCCCACCCCATGAACTGGTGCAGCCCGCCCGCTTTTTGCACCAGGGCCTCGCCGGGGTGCAGGTGCAGATGGTAGGTGTTGGAGAGGATGATCTGCGCGCCGGTGTCGTGCACCTGCGCGGGGGTCATGGCCTTCATGGCGGCGTGGGTCGCAACAGGCATGAAAATCGGGGTCTGGATCTCTCCGTGGGCGGTGGTCACCACGCCGCGGCGCGCTCCCGACTTGGGATCTTTCTTAAGCAGTTTGAAAATCATCGACCTTCCGTTCTATTTTCTGAATTTTTCCTTGCGGTAACTATCCTAATTAGCAGAGCGGGTGGGAAAAAGCAACAGCAAGGGGGCGTAAGCGGAATTTCAAAACATGGTTACTTCGATTGGGAGGGGGCTAAGGTTGCCGATATATTAATTGTATGCTGTATACAAAAAACAGTTGCATTTTGATATAACGGCATTTAATATGCGCCTCGAAGCATCCTCCCATTTATAAGTTCTATCTCGCATCCGCTTGCAGATAAACCACGATTAATAAAGGAGAGATCAAATGCAGACACTTAGCACGTGGCGTGGTCCCCCTTAACTTTCCAGCGGAAACCGCGAGTCCATCCCCGATTGGGTTCCCGGGACTTGTAGCCCCTCCGGCGTACGCAAGCACTCAAACCATCGATCATCGAAAAAAACGCAAAAGGGACAAAAAACATGCGAATCTTAACTAGCTCTGTGGGAAGAAAGATCCTGATGTCCATCACGGGTCAGCTCCTGATCATCTTCGTGCTCATCCACCTGATCGGAAACTCCACCATATTCTTCGGACCCAACGGCATCAACGCCTATGCGGAACACCTGCATAGCCTGCCGCCTTTGGTCTGGGGCTTCCGCCTCTTCATGCTTGCCGCCGTCGCAGTCCACATCTGCTACGGCGTCATGCTCACACTGGAGAACAAGGCCGCCAACCCCGGCGCCTACGCAGTGAAAAAGAACCTCAAAAAGAGCTTCGCTTCCGAGAACATGATCTGGACCGGCCTGCTTCTGGCCACCTTCATCGTGTATCACCTGATCCAGTTCACCATCAAAGGGACCCCCGACATCGTGATCGGGCTTGACTCCCTCAACCGCCCCGACGTCTTCAAGATGGTGGTCACCAGCTTCGGCAACGCGCTGATCTCGCTGGTATACCTGGCCGCCATGGTGATGTTGTTCCTCCATCTCTCCCACGGCATCCCGAGCTTCCTGCAGACCATGGGGTGGAACAACGAGAAAACCATTCCCGTCTTCGCTACCGGTGGGAAAGTAATCTCGACCATTCTCATGCTCGCATACATCTCGATTCCTGCCGTCATCTTAGCTGGCTTATTGAAACTTTAGGGGGTTCAAGTGATACTCGACGGAAAATGTCCGAAAGGACCGATTCAGACCTCGTGGGACCGGCACCGCTTCGACCTGAAGCTGGTCAACCCCGCAAACAAGCGTAAGTACAAGATCCTCGTTGTCGGCACCGGCCTGGCCGGCGGCGCAGCCGCAGCTTCCTTGGGCGAGCTCGGCTACAACGTCGAAGCCTTCTGCTACCAGGACAGCGCACGTCGCGCCCACTCCATCGCAGCGCAGGGCGGCATCAACGCCGCGAAAAACTACCCGAACGACGGCGACAGCATCTACCGCCTGTTCTACGACACCATCAAAGGCGGCGACTTCCGCGCCCGCGAGGCGGACGTGTGGCGTCTGGCCCAGGTGTCCAACAACATCATCGACCAGTGCGTGGCCCAGGGTGTCCCCTTCGCCCGCGACTACGCCGGCTACCTGGATAACCGCTCCTTCGGCGGCGCGCAGGTTTCCCGTACCTTCTACGCCCGCGGCCAAACGGGCCAGCAGCTCCTTCTGGGCGCCTACTCGGCACTTTCCCGCCAGGTGAAGGCTGGGACCGTGAAGCTCTTCGCCCGCACCGAGATGCTGGATCTTGTCGTCGTCGACGGCGAAGCCAAAGGGATCACCGTACGCGACCTGATCACCGGCGAGATCCGCACCCACGTGGGTGACGCGGTCGTCCTCGCCACCGGCGGCTACGTGAACGTGTTCTACCTCTCCACCAACGCGATGGGGTGCTCCGTCACCGCCAACTGGCGCGCTCACAAAAAAGGCGCCTTCTTCGCCAACCCCTGCTACACGCAGATCCACCCGACCTGCATCCCGCAGTCCGGCGACCACCAGTCCAAGCTGACCCTCATGTCCGAGTCGCTCAGAAACGACGGCCGCTGCTGGGCTCCCAAGAAGAAGGGGGACAACCGTCACCCCAACGAGATCCCGGAAGACGAGCGCGACTACTACCTGGAGAGGAAGTACCCCTCCTTCGGCAACCTCGCTCCCCGCGACATCGCCTCGCGCGCCGCGAAAGAGCAGTGCGACGACGGGCGCGGCGTCGGCCCCGGCGGCCGCGGCGTGAACCTGGACTTCTCCGCTGCGATCCAGCGCGTCGGCGAGGACACCATCCGCGAGCGCTACGGCAACCTCTTCGAGATGTACGAGAAGATCACCGACGAGAACGCGTACAAGCAGCCGATGCGCATGTACCCGGCACCGCACTACTCCATGGGCGGCCTCTGGGTCGACTACAACTGCGAGAGCAACGTCCCCGGCCTGTTCGTTTTGGGCGAGGCGAACTTCTCGGTCCACGGCGCTAACCGCCTGGGCGCCTCGGCGCTGATGCAGGGCCTGGCCGACGGTTACTTCGTCATCCCCTACACCATCGCCAACTACCTCGCCAAGACCAAGCCGGGCGCCGTCAAGGCGGATCACCCGGAGTGCAAGAAGTCGATCGAGGACGTGAAGAGCTACAACAACCGCCTGCTCAACGTGAACGGCAAGAAGACCGTTTCCGAGTTCCACCGCGAACTGGGCAAGATCATGTGGGAAAACGTCGGCATGGCGAGAAGCGAGGAGACCCTCAAGGACGCCATCAAGAAGATCCCGGTCCTGCGCGAGGAGTTCTGGAAGAACGTCAAGGTCACCGGCAAGGGCGAGGAACTGAACCAGCAGCTGGAGAACGCCGGCCGCGTGGCGGACTTCCTCGAGTTCGGCGAACTGATGGCGAAGGACGCTCTCCACAGGAACGAGTCCTGCGGCGGCCACTTCCGCGTCGAGCACCAGATGCCCGACGGCGAGGCGAAGCGCGACGACGAGAACTACTGCTACGTCGGGGCCTGGGAGTTCAAAGGTGTCGACAAGGAGCCCGAACTGCACAAGGAGCCGTTGGCGTTCGAGAACGTACATCTGGCGGTAAGGAGTTATAAATAATGAACCTCACACTACACGTATGGCGCCAAAGCGGCCCCAAAGAGCCGGGCAAGCTCGAGCAGTACGAGGCCAAGAACGTAAGTCCCGACCAGTCCTTCCTGGAGATGCTCGACGAGGTGAACGAGCACCTCATCAAGGAAGGAAAAGATCCGATCGTGTTCGACCACGACTGCCGCGAGGGGATCTGCGGCATGTGCTCGCAGGTCATCAACGGCGTGCCGCACGGCGGGCAGGAGCGCACCACCGTCTGCCAGCTGCACATGAGGCGCTTCAACGACGGCGACACCATCTACATCGAGCCGTGGCGTGCCCTTGCCTTCCCGATCCTCAAGGACCTGATCGTGGACAGGGACGCCCTCGAGAAGATCATGCAGGCAGGCGGCTACACCTCCTGCCACACCGGCGGCGTCGCCGACGGCAACGCCCTTCTCGTACCGAAACCGGACGCCGACTACGCCATGGACGCGGCCGAGTGCATCGGTTGCGGCGCCTGCGTCGCTGCCTGCCCGAACGGCTCGGCTATGCTCTACACCTCCGCCAAGGTGGCGCAGTTGGCCGCCCTGCCGCAGGGCAAAGCGGAAGCCGCCGAGCGCGTCTGCGCCATGACCGACGCGATGCAGGCCGCAGGTTTCGGCAACTGCTCGAACCACTACGAGTGCCAGGCAGCCTGCCCGAAAGGGATCAACGTCAAGTTCATCGCCAGGTTGAACCGCGAGTACCAGAAGGCGCTGTTTAAGTAATCGGGCATAATCGCCGATAAATAAAAGCAGGGGCGGGAGGGTAACCTCTCGCCCCTTTTTCTTTTTAAGGCGCGTCAGATTCCACTACCTCCGGGGAACTCCCGGAAGGCCGCATCGAAAGGAGAAAAAGCATCCATGAAACGTATCTTGCTGGCCGTAGCCGTCGTCCTTTGCTCCTTCCTCAACGCCAACGCGGATACCATCAAGATCGCAGGTTCCGGCCAGATGCTCCCGCTGGCGACCGCACTGGGAAAGGGATACATGAAGAAGCACCCGGGCGACGCGGTGGAAGTGAACCCGAAATCGCTGGGGCAGAAAAATGGCGTCGAGGCAGTGAGCGAGGGGTACATCGACATCGCCACCTCGGCGCGCAGGCTGGGGGAGGAAGAGAGAAGGCTTCAGGTGAAGCCGTATGAAATCGCTACGGTGGCGGCCTTTTTCGCAGTGCACCCCTCCGTCCCCGTGCGCAACCTCACCAGCCACGAGATCTGCGACATTTATTCAGGCAAGACCACCAACTGGAAGCAGGTCGGCGGCAAGGACGCCAAGATCGTGGTCCTGACCCGGCCGGAGAAGGATTCGACCAAGATCGTGATGCGCCAGCAGGTTCCCGGCTTCGCCAAGGTCGAGGAGCCCGCGACGGTGCAGTCGAAGTTCCGCGCCAAGGACATGATGACCTCCCTCGCCGGCACCCCTGACGCCATCGGCATGGTCGACGCCGTGAACTATGCCGACGCCGCGGTAAATTCGTCGCGCTGAAGCTGGACGGCAAGGACATCACCTCCTCCATCACCGGCCCGATCCAGCACCACTACCAGTTCGTGCTCAACAAGAACCCCTCCCCGGCGGACCTGAGGTTCATCCAGTTCGTCCGCTCCGCGGAAGGGCAGGCGATAATCAGGCAGGAAAAGGCAAACCCGGTTAAGTTCTAGCCGCATGGTTACGACGCGTTTGGCAGCGGGCGGGAGGGAAACCTTCCGCCCGCTGTCGTATCGGGAAGGGGGGACGACCATTCTCCTTGATTCCCGCGGCCATTTCCTTTAGATTCCGCACTGGAGCAACAGGAGCCTGAAGGATGATCTTCACCTACATCTTCGTCGCCAACATCTTCCTCATTTTCTTAGACGCCACCGTCGGCTACCATGCCGCTCCCTCGATCACCCTTTTGGCCGGCGGGGGAGAGCAGGCCGGCGAGGAGGCGGTGCGCGGCGTGCGCAGGCTTCTGGCCTGGGTGGTCGCACTTTATATGTTCTTCGACTGCCTGGCCTTCTTCGGACAGAGATGGTGGCTTCTCTACTTCACCACAGCCGTCCTCGCCGTCGATGTCGCGGCACAACTCTTCATCGTCCGCAAGATGATGAACCGAAGGGGGCGCTGACCCGCCGGGAGCCTCAATGGAAAAGCAGTACCTGACCCCAGCAGAGACCGTAAAGGCGATCGTTGAGAACGGCAAAAGGGTGCTGACCCAGTCGCGGCTGCGCACCTTCGTGCTGAGCCTTCTGGCCGGGTTCTACATCGGATTCGGCGCCGAACTCGCCACCGTGGTGACCCACGACGCGGCGCAGACGGCCGGCAAGGGGGTGGCTGCCTTTCTCGGCGGCAGCGTTTTCTCCCTCGGGCTCATGCTGGTGGTGATCTGCGGCGCGGAGCTCTTCACGGGGAACAGCATGCTGGCGAGCTCGGCCCTTCACGGGGAGATCACCTGGGCGCACCTGCTGGAGAACTGGGGCATCGTGATCCTCGGGAACCTGGCGGGATCGCTCTTTTTCGCCGCAATGATGTTCGCCTCGCAGCTCTGGGCCGCCCCCGGGGTGGCCGATCATGCCATCCGGATCGCCGCTGCCAAGTGCCAGCTCCCTTTCTCCGTGGCCCTGGTGCGGGGGATGCTCTGCAACTGGCTGGTCTGCCTCGCCGTCTTCATGGCCACCGCGGCCCGGGACGTCACCGGGAAGCTTTTGGCCTGCTACCTCCCCATCATGGCCTTTGTGGCCAGCGGCTTCGAACACTCCATCGCCAACATGTACTTCATACCGACCGGTGTGCTCCTGGCGAGAGCCCAGGGGCGTGAGGTGCCGGGGCTCACCTGGACCGCCTGTTTCCGCGACAACCTGCTCCCGGTTACCTTGGGAAACATCCTGGGCGGCGTGCTCTTCGTGGCCTTTGCCTATTGGTACGTGCATCTGAAGGTGGACGGGCGGCGCAGCCGGTCGTTTAAGCAAAGCGATGCATCTTCGCCGTCAGCGGCATCCTCCCCGGCGGGTTCTTCTCCATCTCCTCCCGAGCAATAACAAGCAGTAAAGTCTCGCCGCAGCATTCTCACAGATAAAAGCGTTAAAGTAACTTGCATAAGCACCGATAATTATTGTCATGGAGCAGACAATATCCAGGCGCTGTGAGTAAACGCCTGTTCAAGGAGCGTGGCTTATGCTAGGGATGTCTTCAGACAAGTTGCTGAACAGCCTGTTCGACGGCCTTTACTGCGTCGATCTGGACCGGCGCATCTCCTTTTGGAACAGTGCCGCCCAGAGGATAACAGGGTACAGCGCTGAGGAAGTGCTCGGCTCCAACTGCCACGACTCCATCCTGCGCCGTGTCGAGGTCGACGGCTACGAATGCGAGGTGAAGTGCCCCCTCGCGGCGACCATTGCAGACGGCAAGGTACGGGAGGCCAACGTGCTGGTGCACCACAAGCACGGCTACCGCCTCCCGGTGCAGGTGCGCACCTCTCCGGTGAGAAACGAAGAGGGGGCCATAGTCGGCGCCGTCGAAATATTCACCGACAACTCCAACTCGGTGCAGATCCTCGCCGCGCTGGAGCAGCTGAAGCAGGACGTGCTGGTCGATCCGCTTACCGGGGTGGGGAACCGAAGGCTGGCGGACATGTCGCTGGAGTCGAGGCTGCACGACTGGCAGACGCACCGCAGGCCCTTCGGCGTGCTCTTCATGGATGTCGACCATTTCAAAAGCGTCAACGACCGCTACGGGCATAAGACCGGCGACGAGGTGTTGCGCATGTTAGGCAAGACCATATCCAACACGTTCAGGAAAGTGGATACCGTGGCGCGCTGGGGGGGGGAGGAGTTCGTGGCCATTCTTCCCGCCACGAGGCTCCCTGCGCTCGCCTCCATAGCTGAACGGATCAGAAGCGCGGTCGCCGGTTCCTTCCTGATGGAGGACGGCCAAAGGGTCGGCGTCACCCTCTCCATCGGCGGGACCATAGCCGAGACGGGGGATAACGCCGAAAGCATCATCGGCAGGGCGGACGCGCAGATGTATCGGAGCAAGGCCGGCGGCCGGAACCTGGTCACCCTGCGCTAGCGTGTCCCTTTTTTGTTGAGGCTGGCCCCATTAAAAAATTTTCTTTGTAAAGAAGCGTTCATGTGCTAAGGTGTCGCCTTCAGAAGTTCCTCGACCCTGTTCCGCTCGAGTGAGGCCGCACCGACCACCATGGATTCTCTGGCTGTTAGGCTCAAAAGCTGTATCTGGAGGATGGACGACCCGGGCATGGAAATGCCCCTCTTCCGGCTGCTCTGTCTGCTTGCGACCGCCACCTCCTTTCTGGTCATCGTCCCTACCAACTACCTGCATCACCGCCCCGCCGAGATAAACGCCGCCGTCATCTGCTTTGGCCTTGGCACGCTCTGGCTTTTCCGCCGGGCCTGCCTCGGCAAGCATCACCTTAAGACCTTCTTCTTCCTGCTGCTTTTCCTGCTGAACCTGGTCTGGTTCCCAAGCGGCGGCACCAGCGGGAGCTCTGGCTACTTCTTTTACTGCCTCTTCCTCTACGCCCCCATCTTTTACCGGGGGAAGACGCGCTGGTTGCTCCTTGTCCTTGCCGTTGCCGACGCGCTGGCCCTTTTGGCGGCGGAGATCGCTTTCCCGGGCTCCGTCGCCTACTACGGAGCCGCATATGAAAGGACTGCTGATCTGGCCGTCGGGCTGGTCATGAGCGTGTTTTGCTGTTCCATGATGTTGTGGGTGCTTTTGGAGCAGCACGACCGCGAGCAGCAGCGACTTCTGGCGCTGAACCAGGAGCTGCGCCAGACCATGGACGACCGGGCCTGCGTCGAGAGCTCGATGCTGCAAGATCGCGAGCTGCTGCACGCGGTGGTCGATGGGACCACGGACGCGGTTTTCGTGAAGAACCTGCAGGGGCAGTACCTCCTCTTCAACCGTGCGGCCGAGGTCATGACCGGGGTAAGCGCGGGCGCGGCCCTGGGACACGACGATCTCACCGTTTTCGTTCCTGACGTGGCGCGCAATGCGATGGCGAAGGACCGGCTCGTCCTGGATACGCGCGAGCCCCAGACCCTCGAGCTGCATACCCTCACCTCCGAAGGGGAAGAGAGGATCTTCGAGGCGATCAAGGGCCCGCTGCAGGACGGCAAGGGTAATCTGATAGGCGTCTTCGGGATCTCCAGGGACGTCACCGACAGGCGCCGCATGGCGCAGGAACTCAGGATGCTGAACGAGGAACTGGAGCTGCGCGTGGTCGAGCGGACCGCACGATTGGAGACCGCCATGCGGGAGCAGGAGAGCTTCAGCTATTCGGTGTCCCACGACCTGCGCGGTCCGCTGCGCCACATAAACTGTTACACGGCGATCATCGAGGAGGAATTCGGCGCCGAACTGTCGGCGGAGGCGAAAAGGTACATGGACCGCATCCGGAATTCCAGCCGGATCATGGGGGACCTGATCGACGACTTGCTGGAGCTCTCCCGGATCGGCAGGTTGGAATTGAATAAGGTCCCTGTCAGCCTGAGCGAGCTTGCCCGCGGCATCGGGCGCGAACTGCTGGAGAGCGACCCGGCGCGCCAGGCCGAGCTGGTGATCGAGCCTGGCCTACAGGCGCATGGGGACCGGGTGCTTTTGAGGCAGCTTTTGGAGAACCTGCTCGACAACGCCTGGAAATATTCCCGGGACAGGGGATGCGCCCGTATCGAAGTCGGCAAATCGAACTGGGGGGAGCAAAAAGCGTTCTTTGTCCGCGACAACGGGGTGGGGTTCGACATGGCCTACCAGGACAAGCTGTTCGGGGCCTTCCAGCGCCTGCACGGCTCGGAGTTCGAGGGGACCGGGATCGGCCTCGCCACCGTGAAGCGGATCGTTGAGCGTCATGGCGGAACTGTCTGGGCGCAGGGGGAGGTCGATGCCGGGGCCACCATCTACTTCACCCTCTCCTGACAGACGGATGCTACGCATAGCGGTGTTGCTGCTGGTCGCCCTTTTGGCCCTGATACTCGTCGCGGCTACCTGGCAGCGGCGGCTGCTCTTTTTCCCCACCCATGAAAGCGGCAACAACGGCCTCTCCGAGTGGCGTCACCGCCAGGAGCTGCTCGGGTTTGCCCGCGAGGTCCCCGCGCCACTAAACGTCTGGCTCATGCTGCACGGAAACGGCGGCCAGGCGAGCGACCGTGCCTACGCCCTCCCTTCCTTTTCGCCCAAGGATTCCGTCTTCATCCTCGAATACCCAGGCTACGGCCAGCGGCCGGGGGAACCGTCCCGTGCCAGTCTGGATGCCGCGGCCGGGCAGGCTTACCGTCTGCTCAGGGAGAGGTTCCCGCGCACGCCGGTCTGTGTCCTGGGGGAGTCGCTGGGGAGCGGGCCGGCCTCGGTCCTTGCCGGCGAAGATCCGCCTCCGGACAAGATCGTGCTGGTGGCGCCGTTCGATCAGCTGCACCGGGTCGCCGCTTACCACTACCCGTTTCTGCCGGTGCGCCTGCTTCTATCCGACGACTGGGACAACGTCAAATCACTGCGGGGGTATGGGGGAAGGGTGGAGATCTTCGGGATGCGCGAGGACGAGGTGATCCCGGCCAGGTTCGCCAAGGCCCTGGCGGACAGCAAGCCGGGCGCGCTCTTGCGTGAGATCGAGGGGGGGCACAACGACTGGGCTGCAGGGGGGAAAGTGGCGATCAGGAACCCCTAGGAAAAGGGGGCAGAAAAGGGGACAGGCTACTTTTTCCAACGAAAAAGTAGCCTGTCCCCTAGTTTTAGCCGATCAGCGTGAAGCGCTCCTTCGGCACCAGGCAGACCTCGCATTTCTCCGGCGCGGCGTCGTAGACGGTGTTGCCGCACACCTCGCAGACGTAGATGGGGCGGTCGGCCAGATCCTTTCCCCCCTCGACCGCGGCGAGCGCTTGCTGGTACAGGCCGTGGTGCACCTCCTCCACTGCCAGGGCGAACTTGAAGGAGTTTTCCGCGGAGCGGTCCCCCTCCGCCTTCGCCTGCTCCAGGAACGGGGGATACATCTTCTGGAATTCGAACCCTTCCCCCTCTACGGCCTCCTTGAGGTTGTCGGCCGTGCTCCTGATCCCCCCCATGGCGCGCAGGTGGGCGTGGGCGTGCACCGTCTCGGCGTGCGCCGCGGCGCGGAACAGCTTTGCCACCTGCGGCAGGCCGTCGGCCTCCGCCTTTTTGGCAAAGGCCAGATATTTGCGGTTGGCCTGGCTTTCCCCTGCGAACGCCTCGGCAAGGTTCTCTTTCGTAGGCATCTGATTCCTCCTAAGACGATTTTTGTGATGCTTGAATATAACGGCTGCGCCATGCCAGTCAAGCCTGCTTTAATATTATATTTATTTGATCTGTAAACGTTTTTTGTCCCGGGGCGGGATGTTCCGGGGAGCGATGAGTCTTGACTTGGATAGGTTCTAATATACCCTTCCGTGGTGCTGCCGGCGGCGATACGAAGCAAACGCAGATGTCCTAGAGGCCACTAATGACCAAGGAGATCAATACCTTGGAGGAGATGCTGAATCGTATCGGGGAGTCCTCCGATGACGAGGGGCGTGTTACCTTGGGGAGTATCGTGGAGTCGGTCGGTGGAAGGTCTTTCGGGCCCCTGCTGCTCCTGATAGGGGTCATCATGACCTCGCCTTTGAGCGGCATGCCGGGTATCCCGACGACGATGGGGATATTGGTGGTGCTGATCGCGGGGCAGCTCCTCTTCGGCAAGGACCATTTCTGGCTGCCGCGCTGGGTGCTCAAGCGCTCTTTGGAACAGCAAAAGATCTGCAAGGCGATCGACTGGCTGCGGCCGCCGGCGCGATTTGTCGACCGCTGGCTCAGGCCGCGGCTTCCCGCCTTCGTCAAGGGGTGGAGGATCCACCTCATTTCGTTTCTCTGCGTCGCCATCGGGGCGGTGATGCCGATCATGGAAGTTGTGCCCTTTTCGGCCCATGCCGCAGGACTGGCTCTTACCGCTTTCGGTCTGGCATTGATCGCCCGGGACGGGCTCCTTGCCTTGATCTCCTTCCTGGTGATCGGGTTAAGCTTCGCCGTGTTCGCCTACAACATGATCTGAAAGAAAGCGGTCAGGGGAGATAATCCTCCCGCACCGGGGAGAAGACCTCGACCGCGACCGAGTCCTCGACAACCTCAGCGCCATGCTCCTCCCACTTCGCGACGCACCAGCTGTCGCCCGGCAGCAACTCGCGCGTCTTTCCGCCTATGGTAAGCCTCATCCTCCCTTTCACCAGGTAGCCCGTCTGTTCATGCGGGTGGGAGTGCAGCGGAAGGCGCGCCCCCCCGTTCAGCAGGAACTCCACCATCAGGGTTTCTTCGCCGTAGACCAGCGTCTTGCGCCTTATCCCTTCAAGCACTTCCTGGTAACCTTCTTCGCTGCCGTTTGCAAACATGCGGACTCCTTTTCATGCACCTTCGAGCGCACCGGTCTGACGCAAGGCCTCGTAAAGAACGATCCCGGCCGAGGTGGAGAGGTTTAGGCTGCGGACCTTGCCGGGAATGGGGATGCGGACCGACGTCTGCGCGTTCGCCTCGATCAGTTCCTCGGGAAGCCCTTTGGTCTCCTTGCCGAAGACGATGAAGTCGCCGGAAAGGAAAGTGAAGGCCAGGTAGCTTTTATCCGTCTTCTTGCTGGTATAGACGAACCTTCCGTCGGGATAGGCCTGCTTTAGTGCCGGGAGGTCGGGCCAGTAGTGAATCTCCACTTCGCTCCAGTAATCGAGCCCCGCCCTTTTCAGGTAGCGGTCGTCGGTCGAGAAGCCGAGTTTTCCCACCAGGTGCAAAACGGTGCCGGTTGCCCCGCAGAGCCTGGCGATGTTGCCGGTGTTAGGCGGTATCTCAGGCTCGACGAGCACTATGTGAAAAGGTTTCATCTCTGACATCACGCTCCTCTATGACAGTGCAATTCATCGCTTTCTCGGCAGACGAAATAAGGGCCAAACTCAATAGCAGATATTGCCCAATTCGGAGACGCAATGAGAGCTGAAAAAGCAATGGATATAAGTATCTCAAAGCGGAAAATAAGGCAAAGATAAACGGCTAAAAGCCAGTAACCCCGGGGGCTTGACAGAGGGGCGGATTCTGTAAGCTTGCAATTTATCGACAGATAGTCTATAGTGCCCCCTCCAAACACCTACTGGAGGCCAACTTGAGCACGCCTGACACTAGTGGACACTTCGGCCGTTTCGGCGGCAGATACGTCTCCGAAACCCTGATGCCGGCGCTCCTCGAACTTGAGGAAGCGTACAACCATTACCGGACCGACAAGGGGTTCAAGGAGGAGTACGCGTACTACATGCGGCAGTACGTCGGACGCCCCAACCCGCTCTACTTCGCCGAGAAACTGACCCGGAAACTTGGGGGCGCCAAGGTCTACCTGAAGCGCGAGGACCTGAACCACACAGGCGCCCACAAGGTGAACAACGCCATCGGCCAGGCGCTGCTCGCCAGGAAGATGGGGAAAAAAAGGGTGATCGCCGAGACGGGCGCCGGGCAGCACGGCGTGGCGACCGCGACGGTGGCGGCTTTGTTCGGCATGGAGTGCGAAGTGTTCATGGGGGAGGAGGACATCCGGCGCCAGTCCCTCAACGTGTTCAGGATGAAACTCCTGGGGGCGAAAGTGACCCCGGTCACCTCCGGCACGGCGACCCTCAAGGACGCCATGAACGAGGCCATGCGCCACTGGGTCACCTACGTCGCCGACACCTTCTACATCATCGGCACCGTGGCGGGACCTCACCCGTACCCGGCGATGGTGCGAGACTTCCAGGCCATCATCGGCGACGAGGCGAGGGCGCAGCACCTGGAGGCGGAAGGAAAACTCCCTGACTACCTGGTGGCGGCGGTCGGAGGGGGGAGTAACGCCATCGGCCTCTTCCACGCCTTCAGCGACGACGCGAGCGTGAAGATGGTCGGGGTCGAGGCGGCCGGCTACGGCATCGAGTCGGGCAAGCACGCAGCACCGCTTTGCGCCGGGACGGTCGGTGTCTTGCACGGCAACAAGACCTACCTGTTGCAGGACGGCTTCGGGCAGATCGCCCACGCCCACTCCATTTCGGCGGGGCTCGACTATCCAGGCGTGGGACCCGAGCACGCCTTCCTTAAGGAGAGCGGGCGCGCCAGCTACGTCTCCGTTACCGACCAGGAGGCACTGGACGCGTTCCAGGTGCTGACCCGGGAGGAGGGTATCATTCCGGCGCTGGAATCGTCGCACGCAGTGGCGCACGTACTGCGTCTGGCACCGACACTATCGTCCAATGAGAGCATCGTGGTCTGCCTTTCCGGCAGAGGCGATAAGGACATCCATACCGTGGCCGAGGTTATGGGGGTACAGCTTTAATATATGAAATCCTGAGGTTTTAGTGGGGGAGGGCCGCTAACGCGGGCCTCCCTTTTTATCGACCATGGTTACAAGAAATTAATGTGCTTCTTGCAATGTTGTCGGTTTTGGCTACACTAGAGCCCTCAGGTTGGCGACGAGCCACTTGCATTATAATGAAAGGAGAGATTGGCGCAGGCTTCACTACCGACATTTATTTAAAGCTACTAAAGCCGGCACAAGCCATTCAAAAGCGATCTATGAAAAGAAAATGTTTATTGCTGGTCGCGATGCTCATGTTGACGGCATCGTGCGACCAGTCCCACCTGCAACAGGCGCAGGTACCGGTCACTCCGGGAGTTTCGGAGCAGGACCGGGCGCTGCTTGCCTGGGCGGAAGGGAGCGAGAAGTCGATGGAAAACTCACCTGCTTCCACCCCTGCCACGCAGACGGAGCTGCCCAAGGAGGCGGTACTGGACGGAAGGAAGAAACTGGTTCCCGCAATTTATACGGCTTTTTCACGCAGGACCACACCCGCCAGGGCCAAGTGGCTCGCGGAAATCTGCTACGAGAAGACCGAGGGAACCCTATTTACACCGCTGGATCTGGCTGAAATAGCCCTGGCGGAAACAGGCGGCCACAAGCTGTCATCGAGAGCGGTCTCACACAAGGGAGCCTTGGGTGTCTGGCAGTTGATGCCGGAGAGGGCCGCAAGCCATGGATACACGCCGCAGGAGATGTGGGACGACGAGAAGTGCGCGGATGCTGCGGTGAAAGAGCTCAAGGAGAAGCTCGACATGGCGAAAGGAAACATGGCAAGGGCCAAGAGGCTTTATTGCGGAACGGGGCCCGCGGCCAGGGCCTACGATAAAGTCCGCAAGCGTTTCCGTGCGGAGATCCTGCACGAGATGCAAAAAGGGATGCTGCAGCAAGTAGCCAGCAACAGCTAGTCCTTTTGCGGTTTGCAGTTCGGTTGTGCTATAGTGGGCGGGCTCTTTCGGGAGCCCGCCCGTTTTTATTCCCTGGCGGGCGTGTCGAACGCCGCTGAACAAGGAGGAGTCCCGCTTGAAAAAGATACTGTTCGTCTTAATGGCTGTCGTCGCGCTCTCCGGCTGCACCAGCTTCGTCACGCACCCGATGGTCACCGTCGAGGATCTGAGCGTGGTCTCGCTCGATCCCACCGGCGCCGGCATGGAGTTGTACCTAAAGGTGAAGAACCCCAACAGCTTCGACCTGAAGCTTCAAGGGTTCAGCTACGATCTCAGGGTGATGGCGCTGCCGCTGGCCAAGGGTGGGGCGCGCGAAGAGGTGAAATTTCCCGCCCAAGGGGAGGCCGACTTCCGCATCCCGATCAGGATCAGCTACCAGGAACTGATCGAGATCCTGAAGCGCAGGCCCGACCCTGACCGGATACCGTACCAGCTCGCCGCCGGGCTCGAGCTGGAGACCCCGGTGGGGGAGATGACGGTTCCTGTCAATCGAACCGGCACCTACGCCATTCCAAAGCAGTACCGCCCGTCGGCGCTCTTTGGCAGGATCAGCGACTTCTTCAAGGCCCAGTAAGGAAGGCGTGCCGAGGCGATGCGGGCGCCAGGGGGGTGTTCATGCTGCCGCAGATCTCTCCCGGATTCCCCTTGGGAAAAGCGTTACCGGCAGTGGGCCGAAGGGGCCCGCTGCCTTTTTATTTTTAATTTCGGACTTCCCTGATGGGCAGGGCTCATGCAATACTAGGGCGCTTCGCAGCCGCGGCTGCGACGCTTTCGGTGCGCCGATTATTTCCCGAGGGTTCAGATAGCCACATCTGCCCCCGGTTTTGGAGTTTGCATGAACGTAATAGACGTAACTGGGCTTTGTAAAAGCTTCGGTTCCAGGGAGCTTCTGGACCAGGTCGGGTTCGCGGTGGGAGAGGAGGAGAGGGTCGGCCTGATCGGAGCAAACGGCGCCGGGAAATCCACCCTCCTCACCATCTTAGCCGGCATCGAGGATCACGACGGCGGTTCCATCGCCATGAAGCGCGGGGCGAGCGTCGGCTACCTGAGCCAGGAGCCGGTGCTGGACGAAAGCTCCACCGTAGCCGCCGAGATAGAAGGGGGCTTGAAGGAGATCCGCGCCGCCATGGCCACCTTCAACGAGCTCTCCGAGCGCATGGCGTCGAACCCTCCCGACATGGACCGGCTCCTCTCGCGTCAGGGGGAGCTCTCCGCCTGGATCGAGCACCACGGCGGCTGGAATACCGACCACCGTGTCTCCGAGATGATGACCCACCTGCAGTTGCCCGACCGCGACCAGAAGATCGGCACGCTTTCCGGAGGGACCAAGCGCCGCGTGGCGCTGGCGAAGCTCTTGCTGCAGGCACCGGAACTGTTGCTCCTAGACGAGCCGACCAACCACCTGGACGCCGACACCACCCAGTGGCTGCAGGACCACCTTAAGGCCTACCCCGGCGCGGTGATGCTGATCACCCACGACCGCTACTTTCTCGACGAGGTGGTGACCCGGATGCTGGAGTTGGAGCGTGGGGCCGTCATCTCCTACCAGGGGGGGTATTCCTGGTACCTGGAGCAGCGGGAAGAGCGGCTCCTGAACGAGGCGACCAGGCGCTCGCGCCTTTTGAACCTGCTGCGTACCGAGACCGACTGGATCAGGCGCGGCCCCCCTGCGCGTTCCACCAAGCAAAAGGCGCGCATCGACCGTTATTACGCCCTTGAGGAGAGCCTGGCCGGGCCTGCGCGCAAGGAGCTGAAGATCGGCTTCAACACCGAAGAGGGGCTCGGGGGGACCATTCTGGAATTGGACTGTGTGAGCAAGGGGTTCGGCGAGAAGAAGCTGCTCAAGAAGCTCACCTTCGGGATGAAGCGCGGCGACCGCGTCGGCGTGATCGGGCCCAACGGCTGCGGCAAGACCACCCTGATCCGCATGATCATGGGAGAGGAGGAGCCGGACCTGGGGAAGGTCGTGGTCGGCAAGAAAACGAAGATCTCCTACTTCGACCAGTTGCGCGAGGTGATCGATCCGAATGAGACCGTCTACGACTTCTTCGGCGAGGGGGATTACGTCGCCACGCCGACCGGGGATAAGCGGCACAAGATCGGCTACCTGGAGGAGTTCCTGTTCTCGCCCGAGGACAGGCGGCGCCCGGTGGGAAGCCTTTCCGGCGGAGAGAAGAGCCGGCTCATCCTCGCCAGGCTCATGCTGCAGGACTCGAACCTCCTGGTGCTCGACGAGCCGACCAACGACCTGGACATACCTACCCTGCAGCTTCTCGACGCCTCCATAGCCGCCTTTCCGGGGTGCGTGCTGATGGTCACCCATGACCGCTTCTTTTTGGACAAGGTCGCCACCGGCATCCTTTCCTTCGAGGGAGAGGGGGAGGTCACCTTCTACGAGGGGAATTACAGCAACTACCGGGAGCGCAAGGAAGCGGCGCGCGTGGCGGCAGTAGCGCAGCGGGTCGAGAAGAAGGATGCGGCCCAGGCCGCCAGGAACGAGAAGCCCAAGAAGGGGCTGACCTACGCCGAGCGTATCGAGCTGGAGAAACTGGAGCTTAGGATTGCAGAACTGGAGCAGGAGTTCGCCGAGGTCGAGGCGCAGTTGGGCGACCCTTCCTGCTACGGCAGCGTCGAAGGGGGCATCGCCGCCATCACGGCGAACTACGGGAGGCTGGAAGCCGAACTTGCCGCGGCCTTCGAGCGGTGGGAGGAGTTGGAGACGAAGAAAGGCAATTGAAAACCAATTGACGGTTGACAACGAGAAGCGAGAACCAATTGACGATTGACGATTGACAATTGACAACGAAAAGCACAGCGATTGACTGACGAAAGAAGGCTTCTGAGACAACCTCTGGTAGAGGAAGTTCAGAAGCCTTTCTTGTTGTGTCGCAGCAATGAGTCTGGGATTGAGCAATGAGCAAAGGTTTTCATTGACAATTGTCAATTGTCAATTGACTCTGAATTGCTTCTCAATTGCCTCTAAAAGATTCTTTCGCCAGCCTGAGGCTCACCTTTCTCTTGGTCGAGATGGCGTAGCGGTTGATGTTCTCCAGGGCGTACACGAGCGACGGGATGTCCCGCCTCACCCTCAAGAGCATCTCGTCTATGACGTCGTCGGGAAGTGCCATCTGCCGGTCCTCGGCCAGCTTTTTCAGGATCATCCTCCTGGACTCGTCGTCGGAGACATCCATCCGCGCCACAAGTCCCCAGAGCAGGCGGCTGGTCAGGTGCCCGTCCAGGTGCGGCAGCTCTTTGGGGGGCATAAGGCCGGAGATGGCAATTTTGCGGCCGGAACTGTAGAAGGCGTTGAAGAGTTCCCAAAGCTCGACCCGCACTTCCTGCAGGTTGGGGAGGAGATGCAGATCGTCCAGTACCAGCGCGGCCGCATCCTGGAAGTGCTCGGCCAGCCAGGAAGGGCCTTCGCTGCCGACGCTGGCGCCGTATAGCGAGCCGGCATCGCGGAAGGAAAAGTACCTGCCGTCGATGGAATTGGAGAGGGCGGTCAAAAGGTGGGTTTTGCCCGAGCCTTCCGGGCCGTAGATGTAGAGCAGGTTTTCCGTCGGGTCCTCGACCAGCTTCTTCGCGAACTGGTAGGCAGTCTTGTTGCCGCCGCAGACCACGAAGTTCTCAAAGCCAAAGCGCGGCACCACCGGGAAATCAAAGATAAGCTGCATAAGGCTAACACCAATTGACAATTGACAATTGACAATTGACAACGAAAAGCGAACCCGCTGTCAGGTCAAGTGCTGTGCCAGTATTTCTGCAATGAAGTAGAACAGGCCGTGACCCGCTGTCAGGTCAAGCAGTGCCGGTATTGATGTAATGAGTAGAAAAGCAAACAAAGCTCTGCCATGGTCAATTGTCAATTGGCTTAGAAGAGTTTGCCCTGCGGCGGCTCGGGCGCGATCCTGCCGAAGTGGCTGTAGGCCGCGGCGGTGGCAACCCGCCCCCTGGGGGTGCGGTTCAGGAACCCGTTCTGGATCAGGAACGGCTCGTACACGTCCTCGATGGTGTCGCTTTCCTCGCTGATGGCGGCGGCTATGGTGTCGAGCCCTACCGGACCGCCACCGAACTTGTCGATGATGGTGAGCAGGATGGCGCGGTCCATCATGTCGAACCCCATGTCGTCTATCTCTAAAAGCGCCAGCGCCTGGTCGGCTACGCTACGGGTGATCACGCCGTCGGCGCGGACCTGGGCGAAGTCGCGCACGCGGCGCAGCAGGCGGTTCGCGATCCTCGGGGTTCCCCGGCTGCGCCGCGCAAGCTCCATGGCCCCTTCGGGCGCTATGGCCATCCCGAAGATGCGGGCGGAACGGGTGATGATGAAGGCGAGTTCCTCGTGGGTGTAGAACTCCAGGCGCGAGATGACGCCGAAGCGGTCTCTCAAGGGTGAGGAAAGAAGACCGGCCCGGGTGGTGGCGCCGACCAGGGTGAACTTCGGGAGGTCGAGCTTGATGGTGCGGGCGCTCGGCCCCTGGCCGATGATGATGTCGAGCTGGAAGTCCTCCATGGCCGGGTAGAGGATCTCCTCCACCACGTGCGAGAGGCGGTGGATCTCGTCGATGAAGAGGACGTCGTGCGCTTCCAGGTTGGTGAGGATGGCTGCTAAGTCGCCGGGGCGCTCGATCACAGGGCCGGAGGTGGACTTGATGTTGACCCCCATCTCGCAGGCGATGATGTTGGCCAGCGTGGTCTTGCCGAGTCCCGGCGGGCCGTACAGAAGCACGTGGTCCAGCGCCTCGCCTCTGCCGCGTGCGGCGTCGATGAAAAGTCCCAGGTTTCCTTTGGCCTTTTCCTGCCCCACGTAGTCGGAGAGCGCCCGCGGGCGCAGCGACGCCTCAAGGAGGTCGTCTTCTGATTTATCTGCGCTGATAAGGCGGGTCATGGCTCTCCTTGCTGCGGCAATTCTGCAAAATGCAAGGGGCCAAATTATAACAGTTGGAGATAAAGGTCAAGGGGGATGCCGGAGGGATACGCCTGCTGCGTCGCCTACTTCATCAGTATCTTCAGCGCCTGCTTGAGCACGAGTTCGACGGTCGCGTCCTCCGTGACCTTCAACTCTGCCAGTGCCTTTTGCACCACGGCCTCCTTGTACCCCAGGTTGATGAGCGCGGAGAGCACGTCGTCCCTGATCTCCTGTTTGGCCGGAGCGGTGGTGCCGCCTGCCTGCGGCTGCGCGAGGCCCAGCTTCTTCATCTTTTCCTTGAGTTCCAGCACCAGTCGCTCCGCTGTTTTCTTGCCGATGCCGGGAATGGCGGAGAGTCGGGCCAGGTTGCCGTTGACGAGCGAGTCGGCGAGCTCGGAAGGCTCGCTGTTGGAAAGTATGCCGGTGGCGAGCTTCGGCCCGACACCCGAGACGCCGATCAGGAGCTGGAACAGTTCCTTCTCCTGTTGGGTCCGGAAACCGTACAGGTTGATGGCGTCTTCCTTCACCGAGGTGTGGATCTGCAGCGACAGCGCGCCCCCTTCGGCGGGGAGGGTGTAGTAGGTGGAGAAGGGGATGTGCACCTGGTATCCCACGCCGTTGACGTCCAGGATGATGAACTCGGGGGACTTGTAGGCAAGCTTTCCGGTAAGGAGCGCGATCATAAAAAACTCTCCTGAACCAATTGACAATGGACAATTGACAATTGACGGTGAAGAAACATTAGTGGCTACCTGACGCTTTTCAAAAGGGTGTTGATGCCTGCGGAGTGGGCGTGGCAGATGGCTACCGCCAGGGCGTCGGAGGCGTCTTCCTGGGCCACCTCCGGCAGGTTCAAAAGCGCCTTGATCATCTGCTGCACCTGCGCCTTTTCGGCGCGACCGGTGCCGACCACCGCCTGCTTCACCTGCATCGCCGTGTACTCGTGGACCGGGAGGCCGACGTTCACCGCGGCGACGATGGCCGCGCCGCGGGCCTGCCCGAGCTTCAAGGCGCTCTGGGCGTTCTTCGCCAGGAACACGTCCTCCACCGCGACCACCTCGGGGCGGTACTGCGCGATGATCTCGGAGAGCCCGGTGAAGATCTTCTCCAGCCTCTCGGGGAAGTCTTTGGCGCTCTGGGTGAAGATGGCGCCGTTGTCGACGTGAATCAGGCGGTTTCCCTGTTTGGAGATGATGCCGTAGCCGGTCTTGCGGGAGCCTGGGTCGATGCCGAGAATGATCATGTTGAATCCTGAAAGTTAAAAAAAAAGCGCGGAGACAAGCCCGCGCTCTTAGTACCACAAAAGACCCTGCCTTTGCTACATCATCTTTTCCATCTCTTCTTCGGAGATGTCGAAGTTGGCGTAGACGTTCTGGACGTCGTCGTTGTCTTCCATACGGTCCATCAGCTTCAGCATGTTCTCCGCGTTCTTCCCTTCAAGCTTCACCATGGTCTGCGGGATCATGGTGATCTCGGCGGACTCGGCCTTGAAGCCTGCTCCCTCCAGGGCCGTCTTCACCTGGTGGAACGCGGCCGGGTCGGTCAGCACTTCGTACTGCTCGTCTTCATCGGTCACGTCGTCGGCGCCCGCCTCGATGGAGGCTTCGAAGAGCTTGTCGAAGTCGATGCTCTTCGGGAAAACCAGCAATCCCTTCTTGTCGAAAAGCCAGGAAACACAGCCGGACTCACCCATGTTGCCGTTGCACTTGGTGAATATGCTCCTCACATCGGAGACGGTGCGGTTGCGGTTGTCGGTCATGACCTCGACCAGAACCGCGGTGCCGCCGGGGCCGTAACCCTCGTAGGTGGTCTCTTCGTAGGTGGTCCCTTCCAGGCCGCCGACGCCTTTCTTGATGGCGCGCTCGACGTTGTCTTTCGGCATGTTCTCGCCTTTTGCCTTATCTATAGCGGTTCTAAGGCGCGGGTTGCCGTCAGGGTCCCCGCCGCCGAGTTTCGCGGCAACGGTGATTTCCTTGATTATCTTGGTGAATACTTTGCCCCGCTTGGCATCGGCGGCGCCTTTCTTGTGTTTGATGGTGCTCCATTTATTATGTCCTGACATAAGCTGCTTCCTTTCCGAATCAGTTTGGTGATTGAAACGCGAAATACTATCATGGCCAAAAGACGGTTGTAAAGTGGGAAAATGACAGTTAAACTGTCACCCGATTTATGACCGTACGGGGCGCAGCGCTGACTGCCGAGAGAGGTGATTTGTATGGGAGGTTGTTTGCAAAGAGTGTTGCCGGTATTCCTGCTTCTGTGCGCCGTCGTTTTCGGCGGATGCGCGACTGCGAGACTCAACGTGGTCAACGCCCCGCCGGTGCTCACCCAGGACGAGCTCTTGCGCCCCTACTACAAGGTCGGCAACATCCAGGTACGCCGCTCCCGCTACGGCTCCCGTGCCGACCTGACCCCCGCCGACTACAGCTGGGCTTACGACGCCCTGCGCGCCGAGGCCCAGAAGATCGGGGCCGACGCCGTCATCCTCCCCGAGGTAACCGTGGAGATGGACACCTACATCTTCTACCCGGTCAGCGAGATGACGGCTAAGGGAGTCGCGGTCAAATTCCGCTGATTTTTTCCCTCCATCGACAAAATTCCGGTTGATCAATTGCGCCTGTTTTTGAGATAGTGTGCGCCTGTATACGCTATCAATTTAATTTTTCTGGAGGGAAACCATGAAAGCTGTGCTGATGGAGGGTTTTGGCGGTGTCGAGGTTCTGAAGCTGGGTGAAGTGGACAGGCCGGTCCCCAAGGAAGGGGAGGTGCTGGTCAAGGTCTATGCCACCTCCATCAACCGCCCTGACCTGGTGCAGCGCGAAGGGAAATATCCCCCCCCGCCGGGCGATTCCGAAATCCTCGGGTTAGAGGTCGCGGGCGTCATCGAGGAGCTTGGACCGGGCGTAAGCGGCTGGAAGAAAGGCGACCGCGTGGTGTCGCTTGTGGGGGGCGGCGGTTATGCCGAGTACGCAGTCGCCTACGCCTGCCACCTGATGCCGATCCCCGAGACGGTGAGCTTCGAGGAGGCGGCCTGCATCTGCGAGTCCTACATCACCGCTTTCCTCAACGTCTTCATGATAGGCGGGCTCAAGGACGGCGAGACCGCGATCCTGCACGGCGGCGGCGGCGGGGTTAACACCGCTGCCATCCAGCTCTGCAAGGCCCTGGCGCCGAAGTCCAAGCTGATCGTCACCGCTTCCCCCGAGAAGCTGGAGCGCGTGAAGCAGTTGGGGGCCGACCTGGTGATCAACTTCAAGGAGACCCCTGACTTCTCCGAGGCGGTCAAGGAGTTCACCAACAAAAAGGGTGTCGACGTCATCCTGGACCACGTCGGCGCCAAGTACCTGGCGCCCAACATGAACTCCCTGGGGTACAAGGGGAGGCTCGTCATCATCGGGGTCATCTCCGGCATCAAGGCCGAGCTGAACCTGGCCCTCATGATGGTGAAGCGCCAGCAGATCATCGGCAGCGTGCTCCGTTCGCGTCCGGTCTCCGAAAAGGGGGAGATAGCGGCCGAATTCGTGCGCCGCGCCATGCCGAAGTTCGCCGACCGCACCATCGTGCCGATTATCGAGAAGGCGTTCCCCATCGATCAGGTGGTCGAAGCGCACCGGATGATGGAACAAGACAAGCATTTCGGAAAGATAGTTTTGAAAGTAGCTGAATAAACCTGAAGCGGAACACAGAGGGCACCGAGGTTCACGAAGGGCACAGAGAAAGGCGACGGGAAAGGGGAAAACCTTTTCTTCGCTTTTTCCTCTGGGACCTCCGTGTTCCTTCGTGACCTCTGTGTTAACGCTTCTGACTTTAAGGAGAGGCAGTCTCAGGATGGAAACGTATTCAGAGTTTTTCTTCACCGTGTGGATCAGGTTTTTCTTCCTGCTGACTCCCTTCTTCGTCCTCTCCACGTTCCTCGCCATGACGCCGGAACTCTCGGCCTCGGAACGCCGCGCCACCGCGCTGCGGGTCACCCTCGCCGTCTTGGTCGCCTGCTTCGTCCTCTACTCCTTCGGCAACACGCTCTTCTCGCTCTTCGGCATCACGCTCGACTCCTTCAGGATCGGCGCGGGTAGCCTCTTGTTCCTGTCGGCGGTGCACATGGTGCACGGCGACGACAGCGCGCCTCCCAGCGAGAAACGCGGCGCCATCTCCGTGGTGCCTCTCGCCATACCGGTGACCGTAGGCCCCGGCACCACCGGCGCGCTCCTGGTCATGGGGGCCGAGGTGCAGCACAACTGGCAGGTGTTCGTAGGCCTTGCGGCACTCGCGGCGGCGGTTCTTTGCGTCGGCATCCTCCTTGTCTGTGCCTCCTTCATCGAACACATCGTCGGCAAAAAGGGGATCACCATCCTCAGCAAGCTCACCGGCCTCTTCGTCGCGGCCCTCGCCGCCCAAATCGTTTTCACGGGAGTCAGAAATTTCCTGCAGGTCAAATGAGGAGGGAATCTCCCTATGTCTCCTGTCGAAAAATGTACTTTAGTGAATTAATGTTGACTTTTTTATCCGTTTTACGCTATGTTGCGGTCGCCTTAGCTGTCCTTTGCGCCTTTGAGAGTAGATGTCCCGGGAGTCAGGCTTAACGTTCATGGTCAACAGCAGAATGGTAAAGACTGCGGCGGCATGCGCAGTGATGTTCTTCCTGGCTTTCGCCGGAATGAGGATTGCGCTTCTCGAACATGGCCCCGGGCCCAAGCCCAAGCCGCGGGCCGTCCTCAACCTGTGCGGCAAGAAAGCGCCAAGCTCTGCCCACTGCAGCGAAACTGTTCCCGTCCACGTCATCGACGCCGAATTCCTCTCATTTGGGTGCTGCAAAACCGTCTGGAACACGACGATTGCCTCCGCCTGCTTCCTGGCTCCCCATCTCGTAGATCCTGAACTGCATTCCCTCCACGGGCGCTCCCCACCTTCTTGCTGATCCCCTGACCTGTTCCGACCGGCCATGCTACCGCCGTCACCCGCGTTACCAATACGCATAGCGGCGCGAAGGTGGTTTGTCCCAGGTGCCTCCAACCCGCTTGCAGCCGAGCGGGGCGCATCTCCGTCGCATCCGCAGTCATTCTCAGCAGCCATGCCGCGAGCCGGCGACGTCTTTCGCCGGCCTCTCTGCCTCGGCAAGCCGAAGTACCTGCGTCAGCGCCGCTTCGCGTACACCCGTCAGCGCACGGAAAATTGCGCAAAATAGAATACATGACTCCCATCTCCATCGTAATTCCTGTCTATAACGCCGAGAAAACCATCGGCCCGCTCTGCCGCGCCCTCATTTCGGAGCTGTCTGGCGATTACCGGCTCGACATCGTACTGGTCAACGATTACAGCCGCGACGAAAGTGACCGCATCTGCCGCACTCTGTGCGACGAGTTTCCCCGGACCGTCACCTATCTTGCCTTGTCTCGCAACTTCGGCGAGCACAACGCGGTGCTGGCGGGATTGAACCATACCTGTGGCGATTACGTCGTCGTCATGGACGACGATTTCCAAAACCCGCCGGAAGAAGTGCCCAAGCTTTTGACCGAGATAAAGAAGGGGTATGACGTCGTCTACTGCCAGTATGCAACCAAGAGCGACAGCTGGTATCGAAACCTCGGTAGCTACCTGAACGGCACCTTGGCACGCGTGACGCTCGACAAGCCGGCGAACCTCTACCTATCCAGTTTCAGGGCGATGAACCGCTTCCTGGTGGACCATCTCGTCGTGCACAGAAGCCCCAACGTCTACCTCGATGCCCTCATCCTGCGCACCACACGGAACATAGGTACGGTCCAGGTACGGCACGACGTGCGGCGGGAGGGGCGGTCCGGCTATACCATGAAGAAGCTCGCCGATCTCTGGGGCAACGTCTTCGTGAGCTACTCGTTGATCCCGCTGCGGTTATTGGCCGCGGCCGGGGCGGTGTTGACCTGTCTCGGCATCTATTCCGTCTGCGCCATGCTGGTCAGGGGATGGCTTCCCATGCTGAACGACCCGAGCGACCTCGAAGAGTTGAGCTCCATCACCATGTTTTTCAGAGGGGTCCAGTTGCTGGCGACCGGCATCGTGGGCGAGTACGTGGGACGGATCTATTTGAAGCTTAACCAGGAGCCGCAGTTCATCGTGAGGGATAAGCTGCTGGCGAAAACGGTGGGGGAGCGTCATGGCGCCTGAATTGAGTTTTCCGCTTCCAGCCTCCCTGGCCATAACTCCTGAACATGCCCGGGGGGTCGCCCGCTCACTTGACGGCGGATCGTCCCTGCATGACGACGCCTGCGTCGAAGGCTGGATCGGGCAGGCGCGCGAGGCCTGCTCGCTGTACAAGAGCCTGGTTCCGCTCGACGCGGTTCAAGGGTGGCGCCGCGACCCGATAACCGGCAACATCCGCCACCAAACCGGCCGCTTCTTCAGCGTCATAGGCGTGCATGCAAGGCACAGGTTGGGGCGCCACGAACTGGAATGGGACCAGCCCATTATCGAGCAGCCCGAGATCGGCATACTGGGCATCCTGGCGAAGTCCATCGCCGGCACCCTTCACTTCTGCCTCCAGGCCAAGGAGGAGCCGGGGAACCTTGGGGGAATCCAGCTCTCCCCGACGGTGCAGGCCACCTACAGCAACTACACCTGCGCCCATGGCGGTGGCATACCGCACTTTCTGGAGCACTTCATGGATCCGCACCCGTCCCGGCTGCTGTTTGCCCGCCTGCAGACCGAGGACGGCGGGCGGTTCCTGTACAAGTCGAACCGCAACATGGTGGTCGTGGCGGGGGACGATTTCCCCGTGGAGCTCCCCAAGGGGTTCATCTGGCTTACCCTGCGCCAGATCGCCGCGCTCATCCGCAGCGACAACATGGTGAACGCCTGCACGCGCAGCATCCTCTCCGCTCTGATCCCGGTTGGCGAAGCAGGCGCGGGCGCACGGCATGAAGATGAAGGGCTGCGGGAAACGCTCCAGTGGCTCGACGATCGCAAGGCCTGTACCCACATCCTTACCAGGCGCATCGGGTTGAACGATCTGCAGGAATGGGCGCTGGACGAAAAGGGGTTCTTCTCGCACCTGTCGCGCGGTTTTTTCCGCGTCGTGGGGTTGCGGATCTCCTCGGAAACACGCGAGGTAGGCTCCTGGGGGCAGCCTATCCTCGAGAACCCCGCTCCCGGGATCATCGGCCTTTTGGTCCGCAAGGGGGGGCGGGGCATGGAGCTTTTGATGCAGGCCAAAGCCGAGGTAGGAAACCGCGTCACCGTCCAGCTGGGCCCGACGGCGCAGTTCGCCAGGGAAAATTACGAAGGGAGCCCGAAGTTGACGAAGCCGTTTCTGTTCGAGGAGTTCTCCACCCCGGGGCGCTTTCCCGTGCTCCACGAGAGTCGGCAGACCGAGGAGGGGGCGCGGTTTTACCAGGAGTACAACCTGCACCGGGTCCTGGTGCTCCCCGAGGGGGAGACTCTGGAGCTTCCCCCCGACCACCGCTGGATCCCGCTTCGCGAAATCGCTTTCCTGGTGCAGCTGGGGGAGCAGGTGAACTCGTGCGCCCGCAGCATCCTCTCCTGCTTGCTGTAGGGGAAGCGGGGGAGGGACAGAGTCCATCCCCTCGCCCTCACCCCGACCCTCTCCCAGGGGGAGAGGGAGAATGGACGGCAGCCAGGATGTTTTCTTCTGGTTCCCAAGCTCCAGCTTGGGAACCAAATGCAACCCAAAGCTCCAGCTTTGCACGATGGCCACGCGCCTTGCGTTCCAAAGGTGGACCTTGGGAACGAGATCGAATTCCGGGGAACCTGGAACGAACTGAGGGAGAACTTATGTCGAGCGCAGAACCGGTCCGTTACTGGGATTATCTTGCCGCCTATGAGCCGCGGCGCGACGAGTACCTGCGCGCAGTGGATCGTGTCTTTTCCTCGGGCCGGCTCGTGATGGGACAGGAGGTGGCGGCATTCGAGGAGGCGATCGCCGCCTACTGCGGGACCGGCTACGCGGTCGGGGTCAATTCCGGGACCGACGCCCTGACGCTGGCCCTGAAGGCGCTGGGGGTAGGGGCAGGCGACGAGGTGATCAGCGTCTCCAATACCGCCGTCCCCACCGTGGCAGCGATACGCGCCGCCGGCGCGACCCCTGTCTTTGTCGACGTCGAAGAGGACACCTTCCTGATCGACGTCTCCCAGGTGGAGGGAGCCATGAACGGACGCACCCGCTGCATCCTTCCGGTGCACCTGTGCGGCCAGATGGCGGACATGGCGCCTCTTGTCGAGATCGCCAAGCGGCGGGGGGTGCGCATCGTCGAGGACTGCGCCCAGGCCTGCGGCGCCAGCTACCGGGGGAGCCGGGCGGGGAGCCTCGGGGACATCGGCGCCTTCTCCTTCTATCCCACCAAGGTGCTGGGGGCCTTCGGCGACGCGGGCGTGATGACAACGGCCGACCCGGAGCTTGCGGCACGGTTGAGGCGGCTGCGCTTTTACGGCATGGAGGGGAGCTACTATGCCGAAGAAGAGGGGTTCAACTCCCGGCTGGACGAGGTGCAGGCGGCCCTTTTGAGCCTTGCGCTGCCCCGGGTCGAGAAGGCGGTCGAAAAGCGCCGCGAGCTGGCGCAGCTTTACGACCAGGGGCTCGCAGGGGTCGGGGACCTGGCGCTTCCCGCGGTCAGGGAGGGGTGCCGGCACCAGTTCTACCTCTACACCGTGAGGACCGGTCGGCGCGACGAGCTGCAGGAATATCTGCGCGGCGAAGGGATAGAGACCCGCATCAACTACCCTCACCCGGTGCACTTGATGCGCGGTTATGCCTTCTTGGGTTATCGGGAAGGGGACCTGCCGGTAACCGAGCGCCTGGCTCGCAGCATCCTCTCGCTCCCCATGTACCCGGAACTCCCCCGGCGCCATGCCGAAAGGGTGGTCGAAGCGGTACGGGCGTTTTTCCGGGGGAGCCGATGAACCAGGCGGAATACGCCAGGATGTTTCAGGTGGAGGATTCCCACTGGTGGTACGTGGGGCTGCACGAACTCATCCTCTCCCACGTGGCGCGGGAGGCCGCGCGCCTTAAGCGCCCCTTGCGCATCCTCGATGCGGGGTGCGGCACCGGGAGGCTCTGCCAGTTGCTGGCGCCCTACGGCGAGGTGGAGGGGGTCGACGCCTCGCGGGAGGCGATCCGCTTCTGCCGCAGGCGCGGCGTCGCCGCCGAAATCGGCGACCTGAACGCTCTGGAGCTGGAGCCGGAGCGCTACGACCTGATCACCTCCATCGACGTCCTGTACCACCAGGGGGTCCGGGACGACGTAGAGGTGCTGAAGTCGTTCCTCGCGGCGCTCCGGCCGGGCGGCATGCTGATCCTCAACCTGGTGGCCCTGGAGTGGCTCAGGAGTTCCCACGACGTGGCGGTCCACACCCGCGAGCGCTACGACGAGCGCACCCTTCGTGACAGGCTGGCTGCGGCGGGCTTTCGCGTCGCGCTTTTGAGCTTCCGGGTAAGCCTGCTTTTCCCGCTCGTCGCGGGGTACCGGCTGCTGCGCGGACGGTTGCGCTCCGCCCGTGCCGCCAAAGCTGGGGCCTCGGACGTGGTGCTCCCTTCGCCACTGGTGAACCGGGTTCTTCTGTGTGCGATGCGGATGGAGAATTCCCTGCTGCGGCGCCTGCGGCTGCCGATCGGCTCCTCCCTGTTCGCCGTGGCCAGAAAAGGCTGACGGCTTGGAGAAAACATGAAAAAGAGACGCAAGTTAGCAAAGCTTGAGCCGCAAGCCGGGCCACAGGCCTTGCCCGCGGTGGAGGAAGAGCTGAGCCTCTGGTGCGATCCGCTCGTTCATATCCTGCTGGTGCTGGCGCTGGGCTTCGCGGTCTATTCGAACATCGTAGCCGCGCCGTTTGTCTTCGACGATCTCCCTTGCCTGGTCAACAACCCGGCCATCAAGGACTTCTCCTTCTTCGCCGATCCGCAAAAGGTGTTCGCGCTCCCGGTCAACCCGGACCTGAAGAACAACTTCATCCTGCGCCCGGTGGCTTACTTCACCTTTGCGCTCAACCACGCCTTGCACGGGCTGGACGTGCGGGGGTACCACGTCGTCAACCTCCTGCTGCACATGGCCGACGCGCTGCTGGTGTACCTCGTCTTGTGGCTCACCCTGAGGACGCCGGCGCTGCAGCCGGAGCACGGTGAAGGGGCGGCACCCCCGGCGGAGAGATACTTCTACCTCCCGTTTCTGACGAGCCTTTTGTTCGTCTGCCACCCGCTGCAGACGCAGGCGGTCACCTACGTGGTGCAGCGCTTCGTCCCGCTGGTCGCCTTTTTCTTCCTGGGGTCGTTGGCGCTGTACGCCGCGGGAAGGCTTGCACAGACGAAGGGGATGCGGATCGCCTGCTACCTCGGCTCGCTTTTCGCCTGTGTCCTCGCCATGAAGAGCAAGGAAAACGCCTTCACCCTCCCGGCGGTGATCGCGCTGTACGAGTTCGTCTTCTTCCGGGGCGCCGTCACCGCCGCCCGGCTCGCGCGGCTGGTCCCGTTCCTCTTCACCATGGCGATCATCCCGCTCAAGCTTATGTCCCTCTCGGCCATGGCTGCCACGGGGGGCAAGGTGGCCGGTGCGGTGAACCTGGTCAATTTCAACCGCACCTCCCCCTGGGAATACCTGATGACGCAGTTCGGGGTGATAACGACCTACTTGCGGCTCCTCATCCTGCCGGTCAACCAGAACTTCGACTATCAGTACCCGCTGCAGAAAGCCTTCCTCGTCCCGGCCGTAGTCCTGCCGCTGCTTTTGCTGCTGGCGCTGGCAGCCGGCGGCACTTATCTCCTGGCGACCTCACGCAGGTCTGACGACCGGGCCGGCATGCGCGCGCTGGCCGGCTTCGGCATCTGGTGGTTTTTCATCACCCTCAGCGTCGAGTCGAGCGTGGTGCCGATCGACGACGTCATCTTCGAGCATCGGGCCTACCTGCCGTCGGTCGGTTTCTTCATCGCCTTGCTCGCCGCCGCGTTCTCCCTTCCCCCCCGGTTCAGCGGGACACCGCTTTGCACCTCGCGTCCCGCGGTCGCCGCGGTCGCCTTCCTGGTTCTCGCCAGCTCCGTCGCCTGCTACCTGCGAAACGAGGTGTGGACGACGCCGGTGGCCCTGTGGCGGGATACGGTGCAAAAGAGCCCGGGGAAGGGGAGGGCGCACTTCTCACTCGGGTTCGCGCTGGCCTGTGCCCTCCCCCCCTGGCACACCGATGACATCAACGTGATGCTCCAGCCCATGGACCCCGCCCAGAACCAGGTACTGGACGAAGCGGTCAGGGAACTCCGTATCTCGACCAAACTCGACCCCAAATCTGCGCCCGGATATTCATTTTTGGGGGCGGCGTTGATGGTGCAAAAGAAGTTCGACGAAGCGGCCGCTGCATTGGCGACCGCAGCCGCGCTCGACCCGAAGGACGCAAGGACCCGCGCGTTTATCGGGCAGCTCAGCGAGGCTCGGGGGGATCTTGCCGCTGCGCGTCTCCAGTACCAGCAGGCAATCTCTCTCACCCCTCAGGAGCCCTTCCCGCATCTGTTCCTGGCGCTTCTCTCCCTGCGAGAGGGAAGGCACGCCGAGGCGCTCAAGGAGTACCAGATCGCCAATAGGCTTGTCCCCCGCCCCGACCTGGAGCCGAAGATAGCGCAGTTGAGATTCATGGTGGAGGGGCGATGAGCTGCGCCCTCACGAGGAGAGCGGCGCAGGTGGAACCGGGAAGCGTGCTGCTGGTGCGCCCCCCCGATCCTTTCCAGGGGGCGGCGCTTCTCTCCCACACCCGCCCGATGAACCTCGCCTACCTCGCCTCCAGCCTGCGCCTGGCAGGGCTGCAGGTGGACATCGCCGACTACGAGGCGACCCCCTACAGCGAAGAGCACCTTGGGGCGCTTTTGCAGCGGCTTTCCCCGGCGGTGGTCGGCTTTTCCGCCACTACCCCCACCATAGGGAGCGCGGCCGGGCTAGCCCGTGCAGTGAAGCGGCGGCGCGGCGACACGCTCACCGTGATAGGGGGGAGCCACGCGAGCGCCCTTCCCAAAGAGACGCTGGAAGAGTTCCCCTCCTTTGACTACCTGGTCCGGGGAGAGGGGGAGCTGACGCTTGCGGAGCTTTCCCTGAGGCTGCGCGAGGGCGGAGCCGGCCAAGACATTCGGGGGATCGCCTACCGGTCCGAGGACGGGGTAAGGGTGAACCCGTCCCGCGAGCTGGTAGAAGACCTCGATTCCCTTCCTTTTCCTGCCCGCGACCTGCTCGACTACTCCCTTCGTGCCGGCCATTCCAGCCGCGGTTTTTCCAACGCGCTACGCTGTGGCGAACTCTTCACTTCTCGTGGCTGCCCGGTCGCCTGCTCCTTTTGCGCCATCCAGGCCACCTTCGGCAGGAGCGTCCGTTTCCGTGACCCTCTCTTCATAGCTGACGAGCTGGACCGGATGGTGCGCGAGCAGAAGGTGAACCACGTGGTCATTGCCGACGACACCTTCACGCTCAACCCCGAGCGCGCCGCAGTCATCTGCGAGATCCTCACGCGCAGCGGCATCCGTTCCTGGAACTGCGACACCCGGGTAAACACGGTGACGCCGGAGCTGCTGCGGCTGATGCGGCGCTGCGGCTGCGAGAAGGTGGCCTTCGGCGTCGAGAGCGGCAGTCCGCGCCTTTTGGAGTTGATGGGGAAGGGGATCACGGTCGGGCAGGTTGAAAACGCGGTGCGCTGGGCCAGGGAGGCCGGGATCAGGCATGTGGAGGGGAACTTCATCATAGGGTGTGACCCCTCGGAAACCCGGGAGGATCTGGACCAGACGCGGAGGCTGATCCGGGGGCTTCCCTGGAGTTTCGTCTCGGTTTCCGTGGTGGTCCCCTACCCGGGGACGCCGCTTAGGGAGAAGATGCTCGCAGCCGGGCTGATCGAGCCGGGGGTACCCTGGGAGGATTACGTCATCTTCGGCAAGAAGCCGCGCTGGCGCACCGCCAACTTCAGCGCGGAGGAACTCCTCGAGTACCAGAGGTCGTTCACCCGCTCCTTTTACCTGCGCCCGCGCTACGTCCTCGAGCAGTTGGCTGCTATCCGGTCGCGGGAGGAACTGGGGTACTGGACCCGCGCCGGGCTCTCCTATCTCAAATGGTACGCAACGGGGAAGATGTAGGGAGGGAGGTGGGATGTGCGGAGCCCTCTGGGAGAGGGGCGGGGGTGAGGGACCTGGGGTGAACCGGGGGCTTTTTGCGAAAGATCAGCTAAAAGAAAAAAAGGGCCTCCCCCCACGGGAAAGGCCCTTTTCGTTTGTCATGGCTGGTCTGGTGCGTGCTGCGCGTGCTACAGGCTCAGCTCCGCGTGGCCGTTGCAAAGCCTGTCGCGCTCGGCTATGACGTCCGCGTCCTCCAGGTAGTCGTCGAAGTTCATGTCGCGGTCGATGATGCCGTTGGGGTGGATCTCGATGATCCTGTTCGCCACGGTGGAGACGAACTCGTGGTCGTGGGAGGCGAAGAGCACCACCTCGGTGTAGGAGATGAGCCCGTTGTTGAGCGCGGTGATGGATTCGAGGTCGAGGTGGTTGGTAGGCTCGTCCAGTATCAGCACGTTGGCGCCGGTCAGCATCATCCTGGAGAGCATGCAGCGCACGCGCTCGCCGCCGGAAAGGACGCTGGTTTTTTTCAGCGCTTCGTCGCCGGAGAAGAGCATGCGCCCCAGGAAGCCGCGGGCAAAGCTCTCGCCCTCGGTGGGAGGGGAATACTGCCCCAGCCACTCGATCAGGTTCAGGTCGCTCTTGAAGTAGTCGCCGTTCTCCTTGGGGAAGTAGGCGTTGGTGATGGTGACGCCCCAGCGGAAGGTCCCCTCGTCCGGCTCCAGCTCTCCGGCAAGGATCTGGAACAAGGTGGTCTTCGCCAGCGAGTTGCCCCCCACGAAGGCGATCTTGTCGTTTTTCCTGACGATCAGGTCGAGGTCCTTGAAGATCTGGACGCCGTCCACCATCTTGGAAAGCCCCTTCACTTCGAGGATGATGTCGCCGCAGGGGCGCTCAGGCTTGAACACCACCCAGGGGTATTTCCTGGAGGAAACCGGCATGTCCTCGATGGTCAGCTTCTCCAAAAGCCTTTTCCTGGAGGTCGCCTGTTTCGCCTTGGAAGCGTTGGAGGAGAAGCGCTGGATGAATTCCTTCAACTCGGCCGCCTTGTCCAGCGTCTTCTTGGCGTCGTCCTGGCGCTGCTTCAGGTGCAGCTGGCTTGCCTGGTACCAGAAATCGTAGTTGCCGACGTAGACCTGGATGCGGCTGAAGTCGATGTCGGCTATGTGGGTGCAGACCTGGTTCAGGAAGTGACGGTCGTGGGAGACCACGATCACGGTGTTCTGGAAACGGAACAGGAACTCCTCCAGCCACGAGATCGATTTCAGGTCCAGGTGGTTGGTAGGCTCGTCCAAGAGGAGCACGTCGGGGTTGCCAAAGAGCGCCTGGGCCAGGAGCACCCGGACCTTCTCGCCCCCTTCAAGCTCCTTCATCTGCTTGCCGCGCATCTCCTCGGGGATGCCGAGACCGTTCAGCAGCACCGCCGCCTCGCTCTCCGCCTCGTAGCCGTTCATCTCGGCGAAATCCGCTTCCAGTTCCGCCGAGCGGATGCCGTCCTCTTCGCTGAACTCCGGCTTGGAGTAGATCGCCTCGCGCTCCGCCATGATGTCGAACAGCTTCTTGTGCCCCATGATGACGGTGTTCAGCACCGTGTGCTCGTCGTAGGCGAACTGGTCCTGCTTCAATACGGCGATGCGTCCTTTGCCGACGGAGATGTCTCCCTTGTCGGCTTCGATCTCGCCGGAGAGGATTTTCAGGAAGGTCGATTTCCCCGCACCGTTGGCTCCGATGAGGCCGTAGCAGTTGCCGGGGGTGAATTTTATGTTTACGTCCTTGAACAGGACCCTCTTGCCGTACGAGAGGGTGACGTTTGATGCGGTGATCATGTGAACTGCTCCCTTTGGAAAAATGAAAAAAACCACAAGGAGCGTCCCCGTGGTCATGAACCTTGCATGTATATCATTTCCTATAGGTGGCAAGCAACGTATTTTTGCACCTGCACTATCTGGAGCGGCGCTCTTCCTGTTGCAGCCACACGGCTTCTTATAAAAAACAGTTAAAGTTGCAGCTCCTGCCTGTCGACATGACAAAAAAGTTTATTTTCATCGGCCGATATGGCAATGTGTGGGCTTTGGGAGCCTAATAGAAGCGCTGGAGATTGCAGTGAGAATAGTGGAAAAGATGAACCAGGCGCAGCAGTTCGTTTCGCTTGAGTTCTTTCCCCCGAAAGATAGGAACGAGTGGCCCGCCTTCTTCAAGACGGTGGACCGGTTGTCGCAGATAAATCCCCTTTTCGCTTCGGTAACCTATGGGGCCGGCGGCAGCACCAAGGGGGACACGCTGGAAATAGTGAAGAGGCTTCAAGGGGGCAACGGCCTGGACACCATGGCGCACCTCACCTGCGTCGGCGCCTATCGCGGCGACCTGCAGCTCTTCCTGGACGAGCTAGCGTTCGCCGGGGTCAAGAACGTCCTGGCCCTGCGCGGCGACCTCCCCAACGACACGCCGCCCGAGTTCTCCGCCTGCCGCACGCTTTTGCACGCCTCCGATCTCGCCGCCTTCATCAGGGAGTCCCATCCCGAGATGGGGGTCGGGGTCGCCGGTTACCCGGAAACGCACCCCGAGGCGGCTGACCCTGAGAGCGATCTGGGGTACCTCAAGCTCAAGCTGGACCAGGGGGGCGATTTCGTCATCACCCAGCTGTTTTTCGACAACCAGCTTTATTTCGATTTCCTCGCGAAGGCGCGTGCAGCGGGCGTTGACAAGCCAATCATCCCCGGCATCATCCCGGTCGTCAGTCTCAAGGTGATCCAGCGCATCATCTCCATGTGTGGCGCGACGCTCCCCCCCGCATACCTTGCCGAACTCGAAGAGGCCGACCGCAGCGGCGGGGCGGCCGCGGTGCAAAAAGCCGGTATCGCCTACGCCAGGCGGCAGGCGCAGGAGCTCCTGGCCGCCGGGGTTCCGGGGGTTCACATCTACACGCTGAACCGCGACCTGGCCGTGCTGGAGCTTGTAGACGGCCTGCTGCCGTCGTAACCCTCCCCAGACCTCAGCGGCCTTCGGGCTGATATATCGCACGACGAAACCGGCGCCTTAGCCGGATGCGGCAGGACAACAAATAAACAGGAGGTTGCACCATGCTTGTTCGAGACCGGATGACCCCAAACCCCATAACCATCACGCCTGATATCTCGGTGACCGAAGCGCTGCGCCTCATGGGCGACAAGAAGATCCGGCGCCTTCCCGTGGTCGAGCGTACCGGAAAGCTGGTGGGGATCGTATCCGACCGCGACCTGTTTCAGGCTTCCCCCTCGCCGGCGACCTCGCTGGCGATCTGGGAGATTCACGACCTGCTGGCGAAGCTCACGGTCGACAAGACCATGGCCACAGACGTCATCACGGTTACCGAGGACACCCCGCTGGAAGAAGCGGCCCGCGTCATGGTCGACCGCAGGATAGGCGGCCTGCCGGTAATGAGAGGTGACGCGCTGGTCGGCATCATCACCGAGAGCGATTTGTTCCAGGCGCTTTTGGAACTCTTGGGTGGTCGGCGGCACGGGGTGCGCCTCACCGTCACCACCACCGGCGCCAAGGGGACACTGGCCGACGTGGCCCAGACCATCTACCAGGCCGGCGGCGACATCGTGGGCCTCGGCTTCAGCGAGGTGGACGGCGGCACGAGCGACACCTGGGTTAACACCTTCAAGGTGCAGGGGGTAGACAAGGACAAGCTGGTAGAGGCGATCCGGCCGCACGTGCGCGAGATCAAGGACGTGCGCGAGACCTAAAAAGGACGGTCCACATGTACCTGATCCAGATTCTGCTGCCGCTTTACGACAACGAGGGGGTACCCTTCACCCAGGACGAGTTCCTCAAGGTGCGCGACCAGCTGTCCGAGCGCTTCGGCGGCATCACCACCTACATGCGCTCGCCGGCGCGCGGTCTGTGGAAGGAGACCCGGGAAACCACGGTGCACGACGACATCGTGATTTACGAGGTGATGGCGGCGGAACTGGACCGGGCCTGGTGGAAAAGGTACCGCCAGCAACTCGCCGCCGACTTCCGCCAGGACATACTGATCGTCCGGAGCAGCGAGATAGAGCTGCTGTAAAGGTTCACCGTCGAACGCCGGGGAATACTGAAAGTCCCACCCAACAAGCGCCGCACGTGAACTAGCGCGTTCCCCCTTTTGCTAAGGAGGGACGGGGGATTTGCCTCGGTTAGGCGAAGCTGGAGCTTCTTTCGGGATTTGCGTTCCCAAGGCGGACCTTGGGAACGAGGTCGCCAAAGATCGCTGAAATAAAAAAGCCGGGTTTCGCCGGACCGATTGGTCGCAGGCGAAACCCGGCTTTTTCTTTCTAAACGGCGCTCTTAGAAGTGTTCGAACTCTTCGTCGTTCAGCTGGAGGTCGGTGCCCACGACGTTTGCGGCCGCTGCGCGAGGAGCGGCCGCGTGTTCGCTAAAGCTCATCGTCTTCACCGTGCCGGGGTTCTTCGTGGAAGTAACGAAGGACTTCGACCTTCCCTCTTCGATCTTGAAGAAGGCGATGGAGCTTGACAGCAGTTCCGCCTGCGAGGCGAGTTCCTCAGCGGTCGAGGACATTTCCTCCGACGCGCTGGCATTTTGCTGGATGACCGTGTCGAGTTGCTGGATCGCCTTGTTGATCTGCTCCGCACCCGTGTCCTGCTCTTTGCTGGAGGCGCTGATCTCCTGGACCAGTTCGGCCGTCTTCTGGATGTCTGGCACCATCTTGGATAACAGCTCGCCTGCCTTTACCGCGATATCTACGCTGTTGCTGGAGAGCTGCGAGATCTCGGCGGCAGCCTTCTGGCTCCGCTCGGCCAGTTTTCTCACCTCGCTGGCGACGACGGCGAATCCCTTGCCGTGCTCGCCGGCCCGGGCCGCCTCTATGGCGGCATTCAGGGCCAATAGGTTCGTCTGCCGCGCGATCTCCTCGATGATGTTGATCTTGCCGGCGATATCCTTCATGGCCTGTACGGTTTCCTGGACCGCCTGTCCACCTTCCTTGGCGTTGTCAGCGGACTTGACCGCTATCTTCTCGGTCTGCAGCGCGTTGTCCGCGTTCTGGCGGATGTTGGAGGTCATCTGCTCCATGCTGGCGGAAGCTTCCTCAGCCGCCGCTGCCTGCTCGCTGGCCCCCTGCGACATCTCCTCTGAACTGGACGAGAGCTCCTGGCTTCCGGCGGCGACGTTCTTGGTCGCGGCCTGCACCTCTCCTACGATCTCCCTCAGCTTGGACACCATGTTGCCCATCGCCGCCAGCAGTTCACCGGTCTCGTCCTTGCTGGTCGCGCCGATGTCCATGGTAAGATCTCCGGCAGCAAGTCGGTTCGCAGTTTGAACCCCGACCTCCAGCGGACGCCTGATGCTGCGCGTCACCAGGAAACTCAGTGCGACTGCCATAATTACGGCTGTCAACGATATAGCGAGCAGGTAATTAACAATTTCCTTAGCCTTTTTATCAATGTTCGCCCCTGCTTCATGCATTGACTTGACGCCATCCTGTGCCAGGCTGACCGCCGTCGCTTCCATCAGGTGAGACTGGTCCTTGTATGCTGCTATAGCGCTGTTTGCTTCTTGTGCGGTCTTCAGCTTTCCGTTCTGAATAGCGGCTGCTACCTTCGCAAAACCTGCCTTGTAACTATCGAAATTTTCCTTGATTTCCTTGGTTTTGTCCTTGTCCTCTTTGTCGACGGCGCATTTTTCCAGGTCGGCGACGCGCTCGGTCATCTTGGCGGCCTCGGCGTTCCATTTCTGGAGGTATTCCTCGACCTTTTTAGCTTCGCCCATATTCAGGAGCATGTCCTTCTCATAGCGCCTCATGCCCAGAATGTTGGCCCGGGCCCTGGCTGAGTGCTCTGCGATGCGTCCCTCGGTAGCTAGCATGGTGTCTGTGGTGGCTTCAACTTGCTTGATGCCCCAGTAACCGGTGCCCGCCACGGCGACAAGCAGGAGCAGGACTACGCCGAAGCACAGCAGTAATCTTGTACCAATTTTTAAATTGCTTAACATCGCTAATCCCCCCCTTTAGTTATCTCTTAAGCTTGGCGCTCTTTCACCCTGCTTTCTAACTATCGACACGCTGCTTGAGTAAATTATGGGAGTTTCGGAAAGTGTGGTGTCGATTCCACTTTATGCCGTTGCGCCGATGTGCCGCTGTGCATGTATAGGCTTTTTGCGGCAACGAATATCTATTGCGACTCGGTATCGATGAGCCACTTTCAGTTCCCAAGCTCCAGCTTGCCCCAGTGGAAGCAAGGTCCGCGCGGCTCAAGATTGACCTTGGGCACGGGATCAACGAGATCGAAGGTCGGAAACAAAAAAGCCGGGTTTCGTCGGACCGTGCGGTCGCAGGGCGGAACCCGGCTTTTGCCATTCAGAAGCAGGTGCCGTTAGAAGTGCTCGAAATGGTCGTCGTCCAATTGGAGATCCGTGCCCGCGACGTTGGCGATAGGTGCGCTTTTTGCGGGGTGCTTGCTAAAGCTCATCGGCTTCATCGTCGTCTTGGAATGTCTTGCCAGGGGCTTCGACCTTCCCTCTTCACCGATATTGAAGAAGGCGATGGAGCTTGTCAGCTGTTCCGCCTGCGAAGCAAGTTCCTCTGCGGTCGAGGACATCTCCTCTGAAGCGCCGGCGTTTTGTTGGATGACCGTGTCGAGTTGCTGGATCGCCTTGTTGATCTGCTCCGCCCCGGTGTCCTGCTCCCTGCTGGAGGCGCTGATCTCCTGGACCAGTTCGGCCGTCTTCTGGATGTCGGGCACCATCTTGGACAGGAGGTCGCCGGCCTTTACCGCGACATCGACGCTGGTACTGGAAAGCTGCGAGATCTCGGCGGCAGCCTTCTGGCTCCGCTCGGCGAGCTTTCTCACCTCGCTGGCGACGACGGCGAAACCCTTGCCGTGCTCGCCGGCCCGGGCCGCCTCTATGGCGGCGTTCAGGGCTAAAAGGTTCGTCTGACGCGCGATTTCCTCGATGATGTTGATCTTTCCGGCGATGTCCTTCATCGCGTGCACCGTTTCCAGGACAGCCTGCCCCCCTTCTTTGGCGTTTTCCGCGGACTTGACTGCTATCTTCTCGGTCTGCAACGCGTTGTCCGCGTTCTGACGGATGTTGGAGGTCATCTGCTCCATGCTGGCGGAAGCTTCTTCAGCCGCCGCTGCCTGCTCGCTGGCACCCTGCGACATCTGCTCGGAACTGGAGGAGAGCTCCTGACTTCCCGACGCTACGTTCTTGGTCGCGGCCTGCACCTCTCCCACGATCTCCCTCAGCTTGTAGACCATGTTCCCCATAGCAGCCAAAAGATGGCCAGTTTCGTCAGTATTCTCAGACGTTACAACGATAGTCAGGTCTCCCTCCGCCAGCTTGTTGGAGACCTCTACAGCTCTCTGGAGCGGAACTGTTATGCTGCGGGTTACGAAGACGGCAATCAGAATCCCCAAGGCGATCGCTACCCCGCACGCTGCGACGAGCAATAGAAAAACTTTGTTAAGTGTCGTGACAATGCCCTTTGTGTTCGCCTTGGCTTCGTCTGACTGGGATTTTTGCAGCTTTTCGATTTCCGCGGAGAGGAGCGCGCGATCTTTGTCAAAACCGTCCATCATCGTATTGCCCTGCACCAGGCCCGATGAGACATAGCTGAGAGCCATCTTTTTACCTGTGTCGTAGAACTTGTCGAAGCTTTTACCCAGCTCGTCCATTTCTCGGAGAGATTTTTCGTCGTTCTCTCTCATGTACATTTCCCTGTACTTTGCCAGTTCTTGCCGGAACCTCACCGCCGCCAGTTCGGCTTCCTTGAACCCTTCGTTGTTATGGGTCGCGGCGATATCCGTAAGGGTTTCCGATAACTTTATTGCGGCGATATTCATGTCGTATGCGCGCATGAGGAAAGGGACAGATTCGCTGGCAACCTGCTCGGAATCTTTCCTCGCCTGCTCCAGGTTGAAGCACGTCACCGCAATCGCGCAGGTGAAAAGGGCGAGGACGATTGTGAACCCAAGGCCCATTTTTGTTTTTATCTTCATGTTCATGAACCACTTCATTAACTACCTCCCTTTTACAAATCTCGATGACCTCTGCAGGTGGGGTTGGTTGAGGAAATTCTAGCCACAGGACTCAACAGCCGCCTCCAGGCTGTTTAACATCACTACTTCGTTTTCGCTCCGGCTCCGAAGTTAAAGCTGATTTCCAAACCAAGTCGCTGTAAATAGATATCGGTCGACGAATTCATTAAACAATAGGAGTTTTCGAAGGTGAAATTTCGATTATCCTTAGTGGGGGGCGTGAGGCAAGGCTGTAAAGGCCGGAGGGGAGTAGTCGAAGGTAAATGAAGCGCAGGGGAGGGTTACGCCGGCTCGTACTTGTACCCCGCGCCGTAGATGGAGTGGATGATCTCCTGGTCGGGGGCCACTGCGGCGATCTTTTTGCGCAGCTTCTTGATGTGGCTGTCGATGGTCCGGTCGCTGACGATGCGCTGGTCCGAGTAGATGCGGTCCATCAGCTGGCTCCGGGAGTAGATCCGACCCGGGTTCTGGTAGAGGAAGTGCAAGAGCTTGAACTCGACCACGGTGAGTTCTAGATCATGACCGTGGAAGAGCGCCAAGTAGCGGTCGGCGTCGAGGGTGAGGCCGTGTGCCTGCGCCGGGGCCTGCTCGCCCGTCCGCCGCAGCACCGTCTTTACCCTGGCCACCACCTCGCGGGGGCTGAACGGCTTGCAGACGTAGTCGTCGGCGCCAAGCTCCAGGCCGAGCAGGCGGTCGATCTCTTCCACCCGCGCCGTGATCATGATGATGGGAAGCTGCGAGAAGGTCCTGATCTCCTTGCAGATTTCCAGGCCGTCACGCCCGGGGAGCATCAGGTCGAGCAGCATCAGGTCGGGTTGTTGTTCCCTCACCCGCGGCAGCACCTCGTTGCCATCGGCTATCCACATGGTCTCGAAACCGGACTGCTTCAGGTAGTCGCCCAAAAGGCTCGCCAGCTTCTCCTCGTCCTCTACGATCATCACTCTCTGTGTCATGTCCTGCTCCCGGTAAGCGGCAGTTCCACCCTGATCAGCACCCCGCCGTGCGGGGAAGAGAGGGCGGTTATGGTTCCTTCGTGGGCTTCCACGATGTTCTTGCAGATGGCAAGGCCCAGCCCCGCGCCCCCTTTGGCGCGGTTGCGCGAGCTTTCCACCCGGTAGAGCCTGTCGAAAAGGCGCTCCAACTGGTCCGGGGCCACCCCCGGCGCGCTGTCGGCAAATTCGACCAGGGCCGTGTTGGGCCGATACTTGAGCCTGACCGACAGTTTTCCCCCGGCATCGGTGTACTTGAGCGAGTTGTCTAAAAGGTTCGAGAAAAGCTGGCTCAACCGGTCGGGATCCGCGAAGACGGAGCAGCCGTCGTCTCGCGGCAGCTCTATGGAGAGGTTGATCCCCTTCTGGACGAATTCCTGCCCTAGCATGGCCAGCGCATCCTCCAGCACCTCCTTCAAATCGATGCTCTCTTTGCGGTAGGTCAGCGCCCCTATGTCGTAGAGGGAGATCTGGTAGAGGTCGTCGACCAGGCGGCTTAGGTGCATGACCTCGCCGTGCAGGGAGCGCATCGACTCCGGGCCCGCCTGGCGCACGCCGTCCTGGATCGCCTCGATCTCGCCGCGCAGGATGGCAAGCGGCGTGCGCAGCTCGTGCGAGACGTCCGCCACCCAGCGCCGGCGCGCCCGCTCGTTGTTCTCCAGCGTCAGCGCAAGCGTGTTGAAGTCGCGCGCCAGTTGCCCCAGTTCGTCTTCGGGGCCGACGGCGACCCTGGTGCTGTACTCGCCGGAGGCGAGGCGGTGCATGGAGGCGGCGAGCCGCTTGATGGGGAGCACCAGGCGGTGGGCCAAAGGTAGCGAGATCGCGGCGGAAACGAGGAACATAACCACCGCCACGAGACCCATGGTGAGTTTCTGCTGCTTGACGAAAAGGAGCTGATAGTTGTCGGTGAGGCGCTGCCTGGGGCGCAGCCCGACGTAGCCGACGATGCGGCCGGAGCTCGTAATTTTGTGCAGTTGCGCCGCCTCTTGGGCGTTAGGCATACCGATCACTTTCACCTTCTGCGCATCGAGCAGCAGCACCCTTCCCTCGAAACGGTATTGGAAGCGCGGCGGCAAGGGATGCCCGGAGAGGTTGGGAAACGGCGGGGGGGGCGGCGTCATTCTTCGCTCGCCGTGCTCGTTCCGGTCCAGGTCGCTTGTCTCCCTGCTGGAGGTAACGAGTTTCGACCAGGTGGCGTTGTCGTCCTTGACGAAGTCCCAGCTCCCGTTCGCCTGGTAGGCCCGCTCCAGCACCTGGGCGAGCCGTCCGAGCCGGTCCTCTTCCATGGTGTTGACGTAGGCCAGGAAGCCGCGCCCGATGCTCCACTGCATGATGAGGAACATCGAGACCACCACGGCCCCGGTTGCGGCGAGCATGGCGATCAACAGCCTGTATTTGATCATTATCTTCATGGGTAGCCCACTATTAGAATTGGTAACGCTGCTTTTTTATTAACACAGATGCCGGCAATGCGCCATCGCATCTTCCGATGGAGCAGAAAATCCACAATTGCTGCATATTTTCTCCACATTGAGCGGCTATTGTGAAAACCAAAGCAAGAGTTGATGCTGCAACAGGCAAACTACCGAAAAGGACAGCGCGGCTTCAGGCCGCCAAGGAGAAGGAACATGAAAAAGCATCTCGCAGCAGCAATACTCATCGTGCTAGCCGGTGCGGCGAGCGCTCAGGCAAGGATGGACGTAAGCGTGAACATCGGCGTGCCGGTGGTGGTCGCGCCGCCACCGGCAGCGGCGGTGGTGACCTATCCGAGTTATCCAAGTTATCCAAGCTATCCTCAGCCGGTCGCCTATGCCGAACCCGTCTACGCCGAGCCTGCGGGTTTCATCTATTCTCCTAACCTTGGCTTCTACGTCTCTGTCGGCGCCCCATATGACGTGGTCTACCTTGACGACTGCTACTACCAGAATCGGGGCGGCCGCTGGTTCATGTCCCGCAGCTACGGCGGCCCCTGGGCCTACGTCACCCGGGAAAGACTCCCCTACCGGTTGCACCGCCACGACTACAGACAGATACGCTATTACCGTGACCGGGAGTACCGCGCCTACATGAGCGACCGCGATCATTACCGGGGGCGCTGGTATCGCCCGGTCTCCATGCACGACCACGACCGCGGCGACGGCCGCTGGGGCGAGCATCGGGACCGCGACCGCGATAGCTACCGCGACAGGGAGTACGCCCGGCATGATGACCGCAGCGACGACCGTCGGGAGGGGAGGGACCGTCGCTAGCGCAAGGAGATTTCCGGCCCATCGAATGAAATCTCTCTGAGGGAGAAAAATAAAATATCCCTACTTCCGATACTTTCATGCTATAGTCCAGTTCTAATTAGCAAAGACCCCAAGGCCTTCTAAGCTTCTGGGGTTTTTTGTGGCATGTACATCGATTGACAGGAGTAATAGTGGATTTCAAACAGTTTAATTTGCACCCCAAGGTCCAGGCAGGCGTCGAGGCCATGGGGTACGTCACCCCGACCCCCATCCAATTGCAGGCGATTCCCTCGGTCATCTCCGGGCAGGACGTCCTCGGCCTGGCCCAGACCGGCACCGGCAAGACCGCCGCTTTCGGCCTTCCCATGCTGCACCGTCTGGTGCAGGAAGAGCGCGGGCATGTCCGCGGCCTGGTCCTTGCCCCCACCCGTGAGCTTGCCGAGCAGATCAACGACGCCCTGAACGGCATGGGGAAGCAGACCCGCCTGAGAAGCGTCACGGTCTATGGCGGGGTCAACATCAACACCCAGATCAAGAAGCTCAAAGAAGGTGCCGAAATCGTGGTCGCCTGCCCGGGGCGCCTTTTGGACCACATCTCCCAGGGGACCATCGACCTCTCCAGGGTCGAGATCCTGGTGCTGGACGAGGCGGACCAGATGTTCGACATGGGCTTTCTCCCCGACGTGAGGAAGATCTTGAGGGCGCTCCCCGGCAAGAGGCAGAACCTCATGTTCTCCGCCACCATGCCCGACGACATCCGCAGGCTGGCGCACGAGATCCTGCGCAACCCGGTCACGGTGCAGGTGAGCCGCACGGCTCCCGCCGCTACCGTGTCGCATGCGCTCTATCCGGTGGGGCAGCACCTGAAAACCCCGCTTCTGTTCGAGATGCTGAAGCACACCGACACCGAGAGCGTGCTCATCTTCACCAAGACCAAGCACCGCGCCAAGAGGGTAGGGGAGCAACTGGAGAAGGCCGGCTACAAGGCGACCTCGCTGCAGGGGAACCTTTCCCAGAACAGAAGGCAGGCGGCACTCGACGGCTTCAGGGACGGCACCTTCCAGATCATGGTCGCCACCGACATCGCCGCGCGCGGCATCGACGTCTCGCTCATCTCCCACGTCATCAACTACGACATCCCTGACACCCCCGAGGCCTACACCCACCGCATCGGCCGGACCGGCCGTGCCGCCAAGACCGGCGACGCCTTCACCATGGTGACCTCGGAAGACGACTACACGGTGCGCAGCATCGAGAAAGTGTTGGGAACGAAGATCGAGCGCCGCCGCATCGAGGGGTTCGACTACGCGGTCCCCGCTCCGCAAAAGGACACCGAGTTCGCCCGGCCGCCCCGCGAACCTCAGCGCCGGAGAGACGGAGCCAAGCCCGGCGCCGGGAGACCCGCCGCAGCCAGACCCGCCGCCGGGGCCAAACCGGCTTCCGCAGTGGGCGCGAAAGGTAACGCAGCCGCTTCCGGCCGCCCTGCCGCTCACGGCAGCAAAGACGGCTCGGCAGATGGCGGCCATGCTTCCGGGCCTGCTGGAAAGCACCGGCAGCACCCCGGCGGCAACCGCCCCGCGAACCACGCCGCCCGCCGCAGCGGCAGGTAGGAAAGTAAAAAGAAGGAAAAAGGGGACAGGCTACTTTTTCAAAACGAAAAGTAGCCTGTCCCCTTTTATTTTGATGCTGAACAGCGCCCGTCGATGTTGCAGTACAATCGCGCCTTTATCTCTTTGGGTGTGAACCGGGAAAGTCACCTGCTTGAAAGGGGGACAGGCTACTTTTACAAATAAAAAAGTAGCCTGTCCCCTTTTCTACGTTACGCAGACCACTGTCCGTGCATGTTGCAGTACTCGCGCACTTTGATTTCCTTGGCGGTGACCGGGAAGGTCGCCTCGGGGGCCTGCCCCGGCTGCAACTGGGCGCGGTAGATCTTGCCGTCGGCTATCACCTCGATCCACTCGATGTAGTGGGCGCTCTCCATGGGATGCGGTATGCTCCCGACCTTAACGGTGATGCTCCCCTGGCCCCTCTCGATCACCGGCACGTGCTTCTCTTTGGAAGCGTCGACCGTGTTCTCCTTTTGCAGCGTCATCGGCGCTCCGCAGCAGACCAGTTCGCCCCCGCCTGCATGAAATACCTCGACGATGTTGCCGCAGCTCCCACATTTGTAGATTCCCAATGCCTCTGCCATGCTCAATTCCCTCCTGTTGGTTGATTAGTTATTCAGCCAGCCGGCCAGACTCCTGGCCAGGTATCTGTTGTCGTCGTCAAGAAACTTGTTCTGGAACAGAGCGTCGTCGCCGAAGGCGATGAAGCCTCCCTTGCCCACGTCGCCGGCAACGGCTATGCCGAAGCTTGCCGTCTCTTCCTTGGCCTGGACCTGGTCCCTGTTGACGTCGACCCATGCCTGCGGACTGGTAGAGGCGACGATGCGGGCGGTAGGGGCCAGGTTCAAGAGCCCCCAGGCACCATGCACGCTGAACCGGGTCACCCCGGAGAGCGCCGGGTGCGGGTCTATCTGCTGCACGCGGAACCTCAGGGGATCGTTGTCGATCACGTTCTGCCGCTCCTGGATCACACCATTGGTGTAGGTCACCTGCAGCCGCTCAAGGAGAGTGGCCAGGGGAGGGGCGATGTGCAGCATCACGGCGAGCTTGCCCCCCTGCTGCATGAAGCGGAGCAGAGCTTCGATCTCGGCTGGATGCAGCGCGTTGAAGGCGCCGCTGATCACCACGGCGTGGGCACCGGCGAGCGTCGCGTCGCTGAAGGGCTGATCGGTGGCCTCTAACTGCGCGCCCGCCGACTTCATTATCCCGGCCAGCCCCGAAAGCTGCAAAGGCCCGGTGTCGCTCACCCGGAAACGCTCTCCATGCCCGGTGTCGAAGAGGACCTTCTCGGCCGCTTCGCCCGGTGCGGTGTAGATTAAGGAGGCCAGTACAAGTATACTCATTAATTTCAAAATGCCAGTCATCACATCTCCCCAGCAGAAAATTTTAAAGAGGACCATAACGGTCTTGTTGGTCCTTATAGCAGCATTGCCCCCTGCGTGCAACCTTTTTTTTCGCTTCAAAGACTGCCACCGTTGACAGGGAGGCTGGCGCCGATGTATTACATGGTATCCGAGGCAACACCATTAAGTTACGGGAGATAGAAATGATTGCGCACATAGTGTTATTCACGCTGAAGGAGTCGACTCCTGAGGGGATCGAAAAGGCAAAGCAGCTCCTTTTGAGTATGGACGGCAAGGTCGAAATGCTGCGCCAGCTTGAGGTGGGGGTGGATGTGATTCGCTCACCCAGGTCCGCGGACATCGCCCTCTATACCAGGTTCGATTCGCTGGAAGATCTCCAGGCCTACCAGGTGCACCCCTATCACGCCGATACAGTAGCCGCCTACATGAGAAGCGTATGCTCTTCAGTGGTCGCCGCCGATTATCACTGCTAGACAAAGCAACGAAGAAACCAAATAGAAACGAGGAGGAGTACCGGAATGGAGCAATGTGCCTGTGGAACTGGTCTTGCCTACGCTGAATGTTGCCAGCCCATCATCAAGGGCCAGCGCCCCGCGGAGACGGCAGAGGCACTGATGCGCGCGCGTTACGCGGCGTATGTCAACGTGGAGACCGACTTTATCTTTGAAACCACCCACGCCCAGCACCGCGAGGGTTATGACCATGACGGAACCCGCGCCTGGGCCGCGAACTCGGAATGGCAGGGGCTTGAGATCGTCTCGACCAAGGACGGCGGCAAGGACGACAAAACCGGCGAGGTCGAGTTCATCGCGCGCTGGAAGGAGAATGGGGAGGAGAGGGTGCATCACGAGCGCGCACTCTTCAAGAAGGAGAAGTCCCGCTGGTTCTTTACCGACGGCACGGCGGTGAACCCGGCGCCCCAGCAGCCGATAGTCAGGGGGCCCAAGATCGGGCGCAACGACCCCTGCACCTGCGGCAGCGGCCAGAAGTACAAGAAGTGCTGCGGCAAGTAGGGTAGCGGAAGCTTTAAAAATGAGAAGGGGCGAGTGGATTCACTCGCCCCTTCTTCGTTGGCAGCGCGGCCAAAGGCCGGTAGCGCCGCGCTTTTACTTCTGGCTGGCCAAAAGCGCCTGGTTCACGTCCGCGATCAGGTCGTCGATGTGCTCGATGCCGACCGAGAGCCTGATCAGGTCGGGGGAGACGCCGGAAGCTATCTGCTGCTCCTCGTTCAGCTGGCGGTGCGTGGTGCTTGCCGGGTGCAGGACGCAGCTCCTGGCGTCCCCTACGTGCACCACCAGCGCCACGAGCTCGCAGCTCTCCATGAATTTCTTTCCTGCCGCGGCCCCTCCCTTGATGCCGAAGGTAAGGACGCCGCTGGCTCCCTTGGGGAGGTACTTCTTGCTGCGGGCGTAGCTTTTGTGGCTCTCCAGCCCCGGGTAGGTGACCCAGCTTACCGCGGGGTGCTTTTCCAGGTACTTAGCCATGGCGAGCGCGTTCTCACTGTGGCGCTGCATGCGCAGCGGCAGGGTCTCCAGCCCCAGGTTGAACAAAAAGGCGTTCATCGGCGCCGGGCAGGAGCCCAGGTCGCGCATGAGCTGCACCCGCGCCTTCACGATGTAGGCGAGCTTGCCGAAGGTCACCAGGTACTTGAGGCCGTGGTAGCTGGAGTCGGGCTCCGTCATCTCGGGGTACTTGCCGTTGCCCCAGTTGAAGTTGCCGCTGTCGATGATGACCCCGCCCACGCTGGTGGCGTGCCCGTCGATGTACTTGGTTGCCGAGTGGATCACTATGTCCGCGCCGTGCTCGAAGGGGCGGCACAGGTACGGCGTCGGGAAGGTGTTGTCGATGATGAGCGGCACCTGCATCTTCCTGGCGATCCGGGAGAACTTCTCGAAGTCGAGCACGTTCAAGCCGGGGTTCCCTATGGTCTCGCCGAAAATCGCGCGGGTCTCGGGGCGGAAGGCTGCCTCGATGGCGGCCTCGCCTGCCTCGGGATCGACGAAGGTAACCTCGATGCCCATCTTCGGGAAGGTGTTGGCGAACAGCGAATAGGTGCCGCCGTACAAGGTGCTGGCGGCGACCACGTGCTGGCCGGCCTGGCAGATGTTCATGATGGCCATGCTGGTCGCGGCCTGCCCGCTGGAGGTGGCCATGGCGGCGACCCCCCCTTCCATGGCCGCTATCTTGGTTTCGAAACCCTCGGCGGTCGGGTTGCTGAGCCGGGTGTAGAAGTGTCCTCCCACCTCGAGGTCGAACAGTTTCGCCACGTGCTCCGCGCTGGAGAACTTGAAGGTCGTGCTCTGGTAGATCGGCAGGATCCGGGGATCTCCGTCCTTGGGGGCGAAGCCTTCCTGGATCGCCTGGGTCTCGATGCGCCAATCCTTTTTCATGTATCCCTCCTGTCAAAATCGGATGCCCAAATGCAGGGCGGCATCATAGCAGATTGCCCCGCGATTTGCAGGGAAATATTCAGGCAGCCGCAGCCCGAGGCTCACGGGCGGGGAATACGCCTTGCCGCTGTTTCCGTAATGTGCTAATAAGGCAGAGATCAAAAATCAAGGAGGGGATGATGCCCGTCGCCGATAAGATAGCCGGTTTCATTGCGAAATCATCGTGGATCAGGAAGATGTTCGAGGAAGGGGAGAAGCTTCGCGCGCAGTTCGGGGCCGACAAAGTCTACGACTTCACCCTGGGGAACCCCGACGTGGAGCCCCCACAGCCTTTCCGCGACGAGTTCCTGAAGCTCGCCAAGTCCCCCGTCCCGGGGATGCACCGTTACATGAACAACGCGGGCTACATCGAGACGAGGAACGCCGTGGCGCGCATGCTTTCGGCCGCCTCCGATCTGCCGGTGCAGGGGAGCCAGGTGGTGATGACCTGCGGGGCGGGAGGCGCGCTCAACGTGGTGCTGAAGACCATCCTCAACCCCGGTGACGAGGTGATCATCCTCACCCCCTACTTCGTCGAATACCGCTTCTACATCGACAACCATGGCGGGGTGCCGGTCGAGGTCTGGACCGACCGCGACACCTTCCAGCTCGACGTGGCCGCCATCGGCGCCGCCATCACCGCGAAGACCCGCGCCATCATCATCTGCTCCCCCAACAACCCGACCGGGGTCATCTATCCCGCCGAGAGCCTCGCCGCCCTGGGCGAAGTGGTGGCCGCCAAAGAGAAGGAACTGGGGCGCCAGATCTGCGTCATTTCCGACGAACCCTACGCGAGGATCAGCTACGAGGGAAAGAGCGTCCCCAACATCTTCCGCTACGTCGCCAACTCCGTCATCGTCACCTCGCACTCAAAAGACCTGGCCCTTCCGGGCGAGCGCATCGGATACCTGGCCGCGAACCCGAAGATGAACGACGTGGACCAGTTCATGGAAGGGGCGGTCTTCTCCAACCGGGTGCTTGGTTTCGTCAACGCGCCCGCGCTCATGCAGAGGCTCGTGGCAGGGCTGCAGCATGTTTCGGTGGACGCCAGCGCCTACCAGGAAAAGCGCGATCTTCTCTACGAATCGCTCACGAAGCTTGGCTTCAGCATGGTGAAGCCCGACGGCGCCTTTTACTTCTTCCCCAAATCGCCTTTTGCCGACGACATCGAGTTCGTGAAGCTGGCCCAGAAGCACCGCATCCTGCTGGTGCCCGGCGCAGGCTTCGGCGCCCCCGGCTACTTCCGGATCGCCTACTGCGTCGACAAGAAGATGATCGAGCGGAGCCTCCCCGCCTGGGCGGAACTCGCGCGCGAAGCGGGGCTCGCCGGTTGAGCGTTGCGCTACGGAGGATCCTCCCGGAGGCAAGGACCACCATGACCGAGACCATTCTGATAGTTGACGACGAGGAGGGAATTCGATCCTCCCTGGCCGGCATCCTCGAAGACGAGGGATACCGGACCGTCTGCGCCGCCGACGGCGTGGAAGCGCTCGCGCTTTGCGCCCGGGAGCTGCCGGGGCTCGTGCTTTTGGACATCTGGATGCCCAAGATGGACGGCATCCAGACGCTGCAGCGCCTGAAGGAAGCGCACCCATTCCTGAACGTCATCATGATGAGCGGCCACGGCACCATCGAGACGGCGGTCAAATCGACCAAACTAGGCGCCTACGACTTCATCGAGAAGCCGCTTTCGCTGGAGAAGGTGGTGGTCACGGTGGAAAACGCCCTGGCCATGAACCGCCTGAAGGAGGAGAACGCCGCCCTGCGCGATCAGGTGCAGCAGGGCCACGAGATGATCGGGAATTCCGCCGCCATGCTGCAGTTGGGCGAGCAGATCCGGCTCGTCGCCCCGACCAACGCCTCGGTGCTGATCACCGGCGAGAACGGCACCGGGAAGGAACTCGTGGCCCGCTCGGTCCATTTCCACAGCCAGCGCCGCGACAAGCCCTTCATCGAGATCAACTGCGCCGCAATCCCCGAGGAGCTGATCGAGAGCGAACTGTTCGGCCACGAGCGGGGTGCTTTCACCGGAGCTGTCGCCCAGAAGAAGGGGAAATTCGACCTGGCCGACGGCGGCACGCTCTTTCTGGACGAGATCGGCGACATGTCGCTCAAGACCCAGGCCAAGGTGCTGCGTATCCTGCAGGAGAAGAAGTTCGAGCGGGTGGGGGGCACGAGGACACTGGAGGTGGATGTCCGTATCGTCGCCGCCACCAACAAGCTCCTCGAGGAGGAGATCAGAAACGGTGGTTTCCGCGAGGACCTTTACTACCGGCTGAACGTGGTCCCCTTCAAGGTCCCGCCGTTGAGGGAGCGGCGCGACGACATACCGCTTCTGGCCCGGTACTTCATGGATGCCTTCTGCTCGCGCGAGGGGAGGGAGTCGAAGCGGATCGTCCCCGAGGCCATGGAGGCGCTCAAGCGCTACGAGTGGCCGGGGAACGTGCGCGAGCTGAAGAACATCGTGGAGCGGCTGGTAATCATGACCCCCAGCGGGACGATGACCGTCGACCACCTCCCCGATTATTTCCGCGGTGACGGTGCCGGGAAGGATGCGGGGGGGGGCAAGCTGGACAGCGTCTTGGAACTTTCCAGCCTGCGCGAGGCGCGAGAGGAGTTCGAGAGGGAGTTCATCATCCAGAAGCTGGAGGAGAACGACTGGAACGTCTCCAAGACCGCAGAGGCCATCGAGCTTGAGCGGAGCAACCTGCACCGCAAGATCAAGAGCTATGGCATAGACATGAAGAAATAGCAGGGACCTCAATGTACTTCAAACTGTTCCTGGTTTTCCTCATCGTCCCCGTGATCGAGATCTACCTGCTGATCAAGGTGGGATCGGTTATCGGCGGGGTTGCCACCGTGGCGACCCTGCTCTCCATCAGCCTGTTCGGCGCCTGGCTCATGAAGAGCCAGGGGGGAAGGATCCTCACCCAGATCCGCGACGAACTCTCCCAGGGGAGGCTCCCCGCCGCCCAGATGCTGGACGGCGCCCTGGTCTTCATCGGCGGCGTCCTTCTCGCCACCCCCGGCTTCTTCACAGACTTCCTCGGCATTTTCTTCCTGATCCCGGCCACTCGCCGCGTCATCAAGGCGTGGCTTGGGCTCTGGCTGCAATCCCGTATCTCGCGGGGGGGCTTCGTGGTCAGGCACCATCACTGATCACGCCCCAAGCGTTGCCCCGGCCCCTCCCCCGCATCGTGTAACCTCTCTAAAACATTGCACCCATTACTTTTTCGGATACAATCTCTGCTGCCCTTTTGTGTAAGGAACCTTCCTTCTCTTAATTAGACTTCAACCTCAACCGGGGGCGTGCCATGTTCCTCGTCGAACAGTACAAGGGAGCTTTGGTAACGGAGCAGGCCGTCGAGATGGTCGAGCGCAAGGGGGCCGGACATCCGGACCAGATCTGCGACTGCGTCATGGATGCCATCTCGGTCGCCCTTTCCCGCGCCTATCTGCAGACTTTCGGCACCGTCCTGCACCACAACATCGACAAGGGGCTCTTGGCGGCGGGGCGCGTCGAGAAGCGGTTCGGCGGCGGCGAGGTCGTCGAGCCGATGGAGCTGACCATCGGCGACCGCGCCACCTTCAGCTTTGAGGGGAAGGAGATCCCGGTACAGGAAATCGCTCTGGCCGCCGCCAAGGAGTGGATCGGGAAGAACCTGCGCAATGTCGATCCGGAGCGGCACCTTGAGTACCGCTTCAAGCTCGCCCCCGGGTCGCAGGAGCTGACCGACATCTTTGCCCGCGCCGGCGAGGTAAGGGGCGCGAACGACACCTCGGCGGCGGTGGGCTACTACCCGTTGAGCCCCACGGAAAAGACGGTTCTCTCCCTGGAGAACGAGCTGAACTCGGAGCGCTTCAAGAAGCTCTTCCCCGAGACGGGTGAAGACGTGAAGGTCATGGGGCTGCGCCGGCGCGACGAACTGGACCTGACCGTCGCCATGCCGCTTCTGGCAGGTAGCATCGAATCGGAGCGGGAGTATTTCTACCGTAAGGAAAAGGTGGAGCAGGAGATGAGGCGCTTTCTGCAGGCGGGGCTGCGGGATTTCAGCCGCATCGACCTGCACTACAACACCCTCGACGAGCCGGGGCGCGGACTGGGCGGGGTTTACCTCTCTTTGCTGGGGACATCGGCGGAAGACGCCGATTCGGGGCAGGTGGGGAGAGGGAACCGGGTGAACGGGGTGATTCCCATAGCGAGGCCCATCGGCACCGAGGCCGCAGCCGGGAAGAACCCCATGAGCCACGTGGGGAAGATCTACAACTTACTGGCGCACCGGATGGCGCGCGAGATCTGCAACTCCGTCGCCGGGGTGCAGGGGGCGCACGTCATGCTCTTGAGCCGGATCGGCGACCGGGTGGACCGGCCGCACATGGCCAACGCGCAGCTAGTCATGGAGCCGGGCCGGCGGGCGGTGGAGGTCGAGAGGGAGGTCGAGGAAGTGTTCGAGCGCGAATTCGCGGAGATCAATGCTTTCTGCCTCATGCTTGCCAAGGGGGCCTACCCGGTCAGTTGACGCCGCACTTTTTGCGGGGTCGTCTTTTTTTTTATTAGAGGGTACGGTAGACTGTTGTAAGAATTCATTAGGAGGAGGGGGGCACCATGGGGCTTGATCCGGCAATCCTGAACGAGGCCAACACGACGGAAGATGAGGTGCGCAAGAGCATAGCTGAGATCACCAAGGGGGTGTTTTCCACCATGGTGATGCTCGATGTGGTCGACGAGCCCCCTCTTGAGAAGCCGGTGCAGACCTTTCATGAAACGGTCACCAGCATGGTCGGCCTCGCCGGAAGCCACTCCGGCATCATCGCCATTCACTGCCCGAAGAAACTCGCCTTTTTGGTCACTTCCAACATGCTGGGAATGGACGTCACCGACGTCGACGAGGACGTCAACGACGCCATGGGGGAGATCGCCAACATGGTAGGCGGCGATGTGAAGCACATCTTCTCCCCAAAAGGGGCCGACATCAACCTCTCCATCCCGACCGTAATCTACGGCAGCGATTACGCGCTGGAGAGCATCTCCAATTCCGACGCGCTGGTGATACCGTTTCTGTGCAAAGAGGAACGCTTCCTGCTTTCCTTTAAGATCGGCAAGTAGCCCACTCCAAAGGCGGCGCCGCGCCCGGTGACGGATGGGTAAAGTAGGCTAAGCGCCACAAAAGGTTGACAAAAGCCGGCTTAGTAGTGAAAAATGAGCACCTGTTGAAACTTGGGGGCACCCGGCGGTGCCGGGCCGCCTGGAGCGCACTGGCGGACGCCCCGACAATCAAAGTGGAGGGTAATTGGACACAATCTTCGTCGAACTGCTTGTCATCGCCATCCTCATCCTGCTGAACGGATTTTTCTCCTGCGCCGAATTCGCCATCATCTCCATCAGAAAGAGCCGCGTTGCGCAACTGGTCGCCCTGGGGGACCAGCGTGCCGCGCTGGTTGAATCCCTGCAGAAGGATCCGCACCGCCTGCTGGCCATCGTGCAGATCGGGGTCACCGTGGTCGGATCAACCGCCTCCGCGGTGGGGGGCGTGATAGCGGTTGACTACATCCGCCCCATCCTGCAGGTATCCCCCTTCGCCATGATCCGCAACGCCGCCGAACCGCTCTCCCTCACCATGGTGGTCGCAGTCATCTCGTATCTCCAGCTCATCCTGGGAGAGCTGGTACCGAAGACCATCGGCCTGCAGTATGCCGACACGGTGGCGCTTCGGGTCGCCAAGACCATCACCTTCCTAGCGAGGGTTGCGGCTGTCCTGGTATCGGTGCTCAGCTACTCCACCAGGGCGGCCTTGGCGCTGTTCCGGATCAAGGGGGAGGGAAAGGCCTTCATGACGCGGGAGGAGGTGCAGCATATCGTCGCCGAGGGGCATGAGAGCGGCATCTTCAGCGAGACCGAGCACACCTTCATCGACAACCTCTTCGACTTCACCCATACCGCAGTAAGAGAGGTGATGGTCCCCCGCACCAGGGTGGTCGCCTTCGATCTCAACCTTTCCAACGAGGAGATCCTGAACGAGGTTCTGGACAACATGTATTCCCGCTACCCGGTTTACGTCGGGAGCATCGAAGAGACGGTCGGGTTCATCCACGGCAAGGACCTCTTAGGGAGGATGGTGCGCGAGCCGGATTTCGACATCCGCTCCATCGTCCGTCCCCCCTTCTTCGTCCCCGAGGGGAAGAAGGTGAGCGAACTCTTGAAGGAGATGCAGAAAACCCGCGTGCACATGGCTTTTGTCGTGGATGAGTACGGCAGCATCAGCGGCATAGTGACCACCGAGGACCTGCTGGAGGAATTGGTCGGCGAGATCGAGGACGAGCACGATGTCGGCGAGCCGAGCACGGTGCAGATCCTGGCCGACGGGAGCTACCTCGTGGATGCCTTCATCTCCGTTTCCGATCTGGAGGACCTGCTGGAGATGGATCTTGGCGAGGATCTTCCCTTCGACACCCTGGCCGGGCTGATACTGAACCGCATCGGCGGATTCCCGGAGCAGGGCGAGCAGATCCAGTTGGGAGAGTACACCCTGATCTGCGAGGAAGTCACCCGCACCGGCATCACCAAGGTGAGAATCGCGAAAACAGGGGCTGGAAAAACAGGGGTTAGCCCCTGACCCCTAGCCCCTGCCTTTCTTCGCTAGCAGCACAGAGATGAGGATGGATATGACCAGCGTCCCTATGATGAAGCCCAGGGACAGCTGCAGCGGGATCTCTACCACGTCCACGAGAAGCATCTTAGCCCCGACGAAGGCGAGGATGAAGGATACCCCCAGCTTCAGGTAAACGAACATCTCCATCACGTGGGCCAGCAGGTAGTACAGGGAGCGCAGCCCCATGATGGCGAAGACGTTGGAGCTGTACACGATGAACGGGTCGTGGGTCACGGCCAGTACGGCGGGTATCGAGTCGACGGCGAAGATGACGTCGCTCGATTCCACCACCACCAGGGTCAGAAACAGCGGGGTCGCCGCCCAGACGCCGTGCCTCTTGATGAAAAACCTGTCCCTCCAGATCCTTTTGGTGATGGGCATGAAACGCCTCACCAGGCGCACCAGCGGATTTTTCTCCGGCTCGACTTCGTCGTCTCCGCCGAAGGCCATCTTGATCCCGGTGTAGATCAGGATCCCCCCGAAGATGTAGATCATCCAGTGGAACCGCTCGATCAGCTCGATCCCCACCAGTATGAAGATCCCCCTCATCACCAGCGCGCCGATGATGCCCCATTTGAGGATCTTGGGCTGCTGCGCCTTCGAGATCTTGAAGTAGGAGAAGATCATGATGAAGACGAAGAGGTTGTCGACCGACAGGGACTCCTCGATGAGATAGCCGGTAAAGAACTCCAGCGCCTTCCCCGGCCCCATGAAATACCAGATCCCGGCGTTGAAGGCGAGGGCGAGCCCCACCCACACGGTGGTCCAGGCGAGCGCCTCGCGAAACTTGATCTCGTGGCTCCTGCGGTTGAAGACGAACAGGTCCAGCACGAACATGACGGTGATGACGGCTGCGAAGGCAACCCACATCATTTCCCTGGTAGACAAATAAACCTCCTTTTAACGCCCCATCTGCTCGAGTCTCGCGATCCTCTCCTCCATCGGCGGATGGGTGGAGAAGAGCTTGGCGATACCGCCCGCGGTGAGTGGGTTCACGATGAACATGTGTGCTGTGGCCGGCCGCGCTCCCTGCATCGGGAGCAGGTGAGAGGCCTGGTCCAGCTTTCTCAGCGCGTTGGCGAGCGAGCGGGGATGGCCGCAGAGCTTGGCGCCCCCTTCGTCGGCCATGTATTCGCGCGATCTGGAAACGGCAAGCTGGATCAGCATGGCGGCGATCGGCGCCAGGATGGCTAGTGCCAGGGTGCCGATCACGCCACCGCCTTCCTCGTCGTCGCTTCTGTGCCCGAAGATGGCGGCCCACTGCGCCATGTTGGCCAGCATGGAAATGGCCCCGGCGATGGTGGCCGCTATGGTAGAAATCAGGATGTCACGGTTGGCGACGTGGCTCAGTTCGTGGGCCATCACCCCTTCCAGCTCCTCTGGGGTGAGGATGCGCATGATACCCTCGGTCGCGGCCACAGCCGCATGCTCGGGGTTTCTGCCGGTGGCGAAGGCGTTGGGGCTCTCCGACGGGATGATGTAGACCCGCGGCATGGGCAGGCCGGCCTGCACGGTGAGCCGCCGGATCATGCCGAAGAAGGCGGGGTTCTCCATCTCGCTTATCTCGCGCGCGCCGTACATGCGCAAGACGATCTTGTCCGAGAACCAGTAGGAAAAGAAGTTCATGGCCAAGGCCATCAGGAAGGCCAGGTACATTCCCCCTTGCCCCCCGATCGCTCCGCCGAGCCCTACCATCAACAGGGTGAGAGAAGTAAGTAGAACGGCAGTCTTGAATCTGTTCATGACGTACCTCCTTTGCGGTCGAACTGACAGTCGCTGGCAGGTCAAATAAAAAGACCTTTATCCAGGCGCGTCGGCACTGGATAAAGGTCTTGCATGCTCTGACAGGTGTCATCGCCCCGTGTCCGGGCTTTGTCAGCCGTCTTGACGAACACAGGTCGGTTGCCGTGGTAACCGATTGCTACTCCCCTTTACACTTTGTGGAATATAGGTAATGACTGGCGATGTGTCAACCAGAAAGCTTCACCCCCCGATACTGTCGGTCAAGAGGATCGCGTCCGCCAACTGGCGCATGGAAATCCTGCGATCCATGGCGAGCCTTTGCATCCTCCGGAAAGCCTCGGCCTCCGAGAGCTTGTCCCGTTCCATCAGGCGTCCCTTGGCCTTCTCGATCACCTTCCTGCTCTCGATGCTCTCTTTCAGCGTGGAGACTTCTTCCTTGAGCCGCTCCACCCGGCGCGCCGCCGCGACCGAGAGGACCAGCGCCGCCACCAGCTCCTCTTCCCGCACCGGCTTCGCCAGGATGGTGGAAACCAGCGACTCGCCCCACTCCTGCACCTCCTGAAGGTCGCAGCTCTGCGCGACCATGATGATCGGGATGCCTAGCTTGTCCCAGAGCCGCTTCACCGTAGCTCCTATCTCCTGGTCGCCGTCGGCATACTCGATTACGGCCACCTCGGGGCGCTGCTCCAAGGCGTCCACCAAAAGCTCGCCGGCGCTGCCTGAAGCTATTATTTCAGCATATCCCCTCTCACTGAGCCTGTTTTTTAGGCTTCCCAGAAGCTCTTCGTCGCGAACATACAGGACCGCTTTTCCCATGTCTTTCACCCCCTTACGACGATTGGCGCTGCCGCTTTTGCGGCACAACTAGCAGGGTAAGAGCATAGAGCGTTCCAAAAAAAACATTCTGATGCTATAAGTTCTAAATCATTGGAGGTGCCTGTGAAAAACAAGGGGATTATTGCGGCATTGCTGGTGGCAGTGGTGGTGGCGGTTGTTTTCTACCTTCGCCATCACCGGGACGGGGAGAACTCCGCGGCGCTGCGCATCTCTGGGAACGTCGAACTTACCGAGGTGCAACTGAGCTTCAAGACTTCCGGCCGGGTCCTGGAGCGGCTGGTCGACGAGGGTCTGCAGGTTGCCCGCGGACAGGTCGTGGCGCGCCTGGAAGAGCGCGAGCTCGCCGATGCGCTGAAGCTCGCGCAGGCGGATGAGGCTGCCTCCGCCGCTTCGCTGGCGGAACTGGAAGCCGGCAACCGCAGGGAAGAGGTGGCCCAGGGAGCGGCGCTTCTGGCGCGCGCCGAGGCCCAAGCCGCGCAGGTGACGGCCGATTACGAAAGGAGCAGGGCCCTCCTCGCCAGGGAGGTCATCCCGAGGCAGCAGTTCGACGCCGCCAAGGCGGCCTACGAGGGGGCCAGGGCGTCTGTGCGCGAGCGCAGGGAAGCGCTTGCGCTTTTGCGCAAGGGGGCGCGGCCCGAGCGCCTGCAAGCCGCCCGTGCCGCACATGAAGGGGCGCTGGCGCGGGTATCCACGGCAAAGGAGCGGCTGGGGTACGCCACCTTGGCGGCGCCCATCTCCGGTGTGGTGCTCAACAAATCGATCGAGCCGGGCGAACAGGTGGCTGCGGGGACCCCCGTGGTCACGCTCGGCGACCTTAAGGATTGCTGGCTCAAGGGATACATACCCGAGACGGAACTGGCGCGGGTCAAGCTGGGGCAAAGGGCGCGGGTGACGGCGGACGGGCTTCCAGGCAAGGCCTTCGAGGGAAGGGTGAGCTTCATATCCAGCCAGGCGGAATTCACCCCCAAGAGCGTGCAGACCGAGAAGGAGCGGGTGAAGCTCGTGTACCGGGTGAAGATCTCTTTGGCCAACCCGGGGATGGAACTGAAACCGGGGATGCCGGCTGATGCCGTGATAGACCTGGGCGCACAACCGGCGCGCTGACAGGGGGAAGAGATGGCGCCAAGCGAGGCGATCAAAACCAACGCGCTGCAAAAACGCTTCGGCAAGGTGACCGCGGTTGAGGAACTCTCGCTCGGCGTAAAGAGTGGCGAGCTTTTCGGCCTGGTCGGCTCCGACGGCGCCGGCAAGACCACCACCCTGAGGATGCTGGCCGGCATCATGGATCCCACCGGCGGCGAGACCCTGGTCCTTGGGCGGAACATGGCGCAAGAGGCCGAGGAAGTGCGCGGCGACATCGGCTACATGAGCCAGCGCTTCGGGCTCTACCCGGACCTGACGGTGCTGGAGAACCTCCGCTTCTACGCCGACATCCACATGATTCCCGCACGCGAACGGGGGGGCCGCATCGACGAGCTTTTGGGGTTCAGCAACCTCACCCCCTTCAAAGAGAGGCTCGCCGGCAAGCTCTCCGGCGGGATGAAGCAGAAGCTCGGGCTTGCCTGCGCGCTGGTGCATCGTCCGCGGGTGCTTTTCCTGGACGAGCCGACCAACGGCGTCGACCCCGTCTCGCGCCGCGACTTCTGGCGCATCCTGCACGGCCTTTTGGGGGAGGGGGTGACCATCCTCGTTGCAACCGCGTACCTGGACGAGGCGGAGCGCTGCCACAGGGTGGGCCTCATGCATCGCGGCAGGCTCTTGGCCTGCGACACCCCCAAGGGGCTCAAGGGGCTCATGACGGGAGGCGTGCTGGAATTCACCACCGAGGAGCCGCGCCGCGCCGTGCGGCTTCTCTCCGCCGATTTTCCTTCCGGGAGCGTGGCGCTTTTCGGCGAGAAGCTGCATCTGTACTACGCCGACGATCCGGAAGAGGCGAGGGAGCGGGCCATCGCGAGCCTCAAAAAGGCGGGGCTGGAAGCCCCCCGGGTGAGGCAAGTCGAGCCGTCCCTGGAGGACCTCTTCGTCTCGCTTTTGCGCTGAAGCTTTTGTCGATCTGTCGGATCTGCCGGATCTGCCGGGGGCGGTCCCTCCGGCGGGGCCTTTGAGGAGAAGTCGAATAAATGAACGGTGCCAACGCCACTACAACTGGGGAATCCCCGGAAGCGCAGGTCAGCCTGCATGAACTGACCAGGCGCTTCGGCGACTTTACCGCCGTGGACCGGGTCACCCTCGACGTGGCGCGGGGGGAGATCTTCGGCTTTTTGGGGCCCAACGGCGCCGGCAAATCCACCACCATCAGGATGCTCTGCGGCATCCTCCCTCCCAGCTCCGGCAGCGGGACCGTGGCCGGCTACGACATCGCCACCCAATCGGAACAGATCAAGAACCAGATAGGGTACATGAGCCAGAAGTTCTCCCTCTACGAGGAGCTGACCGTCGAGGAGAACATCGACTTTTACAGCGGCATCTACCGCATCCCTGCCGGGAAGAAAGCCGAGCGCAAGGAGTGGGTCATCGAGATGGCCGGGCTCGCCGAGCAGCGAGGGACCCGCGCCCAGGCCCTTTCCGGAGGATGGAAACAGCGGCTCGCCCTGGGGTGCGCCGTCCTGCACGAGCCCCCCATCGTTTTCCTGGACGAGCCGACCTCCGGGGTCGATCCCATCAGCAGGCGGAGCTTCTGGGAGCTGATCTACCGGCTCTCCGGCGAGGGGGTCACCATCTTCGTCACCACCCATTACATGGAAGAGGCCGAATGCTGCGACCGCTTGGGCTTCATCTTCGGCGGAGAGCTGATCGCCCTGGGGACCCCTGCCGAACTCAAAGCAGGCTTTCCCGGCCAGATCGTCGAGATCGGCTGCGAGCGCCCCTTTGAGCTTTTGCAGCGGGTCGAGTCCCTGCCGGGGGTGAAGAGTTCGGCGCTTTTCGGGGCCGGGCTGCACCTGGCGGTGGAAAACGCCGAGCAGACCATCGCCGCCATCGGCCGGGAGCTCCCCGACCTGGATCTCAGGATGGAGCGCATCACGCCGTCGCTGGAAGACCTGTTCGTCTCCTTCATGCAGGCGCAGGGGCGCGCCGCTAGCTCATAATTATCCCTAATGTTTCCGGGCTCCGGCCCGATAAAGAGATACTGCAGCAAATCCATTGCAGCCGCTGCCGCTAAAGCCTCCAAAAGGCAGCCCGGCCGCCCGCCCAAGGGCGATTGAACCTCCATTTCCACAGGTGACAGATGCATTTCCGGGAATCTCCCGCAATTCCACATACCAAAAGCAGGATGGCCTTGTTTCTCTGCGGGGGGGTGTTGCTGTTCGTCTGCGCCCTTGCCCTTCATGAGCGGCATTCGCTCTTGGCGTCGGTGATAGTGCTCTCCATCGCGGCGCTGCACGGCATGCGCCTTAAATGGCGGCAGCAATCGGACGACGCGGTCCGGCGCAGCGAGGAGCAGCTCCGCATCTCGCAGCGCATCGCCCGCATCGGGAGCTGGGACCTGGACCTCGCCAGCGGCAGGCTGGACTGCTCGGAAGAGCTCTGCCGCATCTTCTCGGTCCCGCTTGACGAGGCGCCGGACAACTACGACGGTCTGCTGGCTATTCTTCCCGAGTACGGCAAGGACGCCTTGGCCGCCGCGGTCGAGGAGGCGCTGGCCGGGAGGGATTCCTTCGCCGTGGAATACTCGGTAGAGCGCCCCGGCGGGAAGGAGTCCTTCCTTTTCGAGGTGGGGGAGGTGTTCAGGGACGATTCCGGCGCCGCGCTTCGCGTGGTGAGCGTGGTCCAGGACGTGAGCGAGCAAAAGGAAGCGGAGAACGCCCTCTTCTTCGAGAAGCGCTACCGCGGGCTGATCGAGAACCTGCCGCAGCGCATATTCCTTAAGGACTGCAACTCCGTCTACCTCTCCTGCAACTCCAGCTTCGCCCGCGATCTCGGCGTCGAGCCCTCCGACGTGTTCGGAAAGACCGACTACGACCTCTTCGCTCCCGAGTTGGCCAAAAAGCGCCAGGAGGACGACGGCAAGGTCATGGCGGGCGGAGCCGCGGTGGAGCGGGACGAGCAGCGCGAGAGGGACGGCGCTTGGATCAGCAAGGCTCTCATCCCCCTTCGGGACGACAACGACCGTGTCTATGGCCTGCTCGGCGTACTGACCGACATCACCTTCAGAAAGCGCGCCGAGGAGCAGTTGAGGGAGAGCGAGGAGCGGTTCCGCAGCATCTTCGAGCAGGCGGCGGTAGGGATCTGCCACCTCGCCCTGAGCGGAGAGCTAATCCGCATCAACAGGCGCTTTTGCGACATCCTGGGTTATGAGCAGGAGGAGCTCTTGGGCTGGTCCCTGGAGCAGACCATCCATCCCGACGACCGGGAGGCCGAGCAGCGGCAGGCCGCGCGGCTTTTGAGCCGGGAGATCGACAACTACAGCATCGAGATCCGCCAGTTGAGGCATGACGACACCCCGGTCTGGGTCAACCTCACCAAGTCGCTGGTATGCGGTCCCAAGGGGGAGCCCAAGTACCTGGCCGGCATCATCGAGGACGTAACCGCCAACAGGGAGGCCGAGGAGCTGCGCCGCGAACGAGACCTGGTGCAGGCGGCCAGCCGCGCCAAAAGCCAGTTCCTGGCCAACATGGGGCACGAGATCCGCACCCCGCTTAACGCCGTCATGGGGTTGAGCCGGCTGGCGCTTAAGACCGAGCTCGACAGAAAGCAGCGCGGCTACCTGGAAAAGATAGGTTCGTCGAGCAGGACCCTGTTGAACATCATCAACGACATCCTCGACTTCTCAAAGATGGAGGCCGGGAAGCTGGAACTGGAGAAGACGGAGCTGAACCTGTACGAGGTACTGGGAAACATCTCCGACATGCACCAGTCCAAGGCCCAGGAAAAGGGGATCGAATTCCGGGTCCGGCTTGCTCCCGATCTCCCCAAGAAGCTGGTGGGGGACCCGCTGCGCCTGACACAGGTGCTGAACAATCTCATCGCCAACGCGGTGAAATTCACCGAAAAGGGAGAGGTGGTGGTCGCCATCAAGCCGCTGCGGCGCGAGGAGGAAGAGGTCGAGGTCCACTTCTGCGTCCAGGACACCGGCATCGGCATAGCACCCGAGCAGATGGGAAAGATCTTCACCCCCTTCACCCAGGCGGACAGCTCCACTACGCGCCGCTACGGCGGTACGGGACTCGGGCTTTCCATCAGCCGCCAGCTGGTGGAGCTGATGCGGGGGGAACTGCAGGTGGAGAGCGTCCCCGGCTCCGGCAGCAGCTTCTCCTTCACCGTCCCCCTTGCCTTTCCCGACGCCGTCAACCCCGTCGCCCAACCGCGGGAACAGGAGCTGCCGGACCTCAGGGTGCTGGTAGTCGAGCGCGACCAGGAGGTGCGCGCCGGCATCGAGGAGATCACCGAAGGAATGCCCCTTGCGCTTGAATACGCGGAGAGCCTGCCCCAGGCACTCGCCGCGCTTAAGGACAAGGCTCCGCCGGAGGACCCTCCCTTCGACCTGCTGGTGGTCGACGAAGCGACGGCCGGACTCGACGGCATGGAGAAGATCTGCCGCGGCATCTGGAGCCGGTACCGCAGCCTGCTTCCCGTTCTTGCCACCGTGAGTCGGGAGCATTTGGAGACGGTGCGGCAGCAGGCGGACGAGTGGGGTGTGGCGGCGGTCCTTTGCGCTCCGGCGCGTCCCTCCTCTCTCCTCGACATACTGGTACGGGTGCTGGCGCGCTCCGGCGAGCTGTGGCCGGAGGTCGAACCGTGGCCGCCGCAGAAAGCTGTCCGGCGCAGGAAACCGGCTGCCGCGGCGGGTAGCTTCGAGCCGGCGAAGCTCGCCGCCGAGAAGGCGAAGCTGGAGCGGCTCCTTGCCAAGAACAGCCTGGACGCGAAGCGGCAGTTCGAGAAGTTTTGCGGTGCGGTCCCTGCGGGCGGCTTCGCCGAAGAAATCCAGGCGCTGGAACGCTGCCTGGAAAGACTTGATTTCAGAAAGGCACGGCAACTTCTATCCGCCTTCCCGGCGGACAGGCAGGAGCCGCACTCGGAACAAAGGGAGAGCCTATGAAACGCCAGACGGTCATGATCGTCGATGATACCCCTGCCAATATCGAGATCCTCAGCGAGACACTCGGGGAGGAGTACGAACTTTTCTTCGCCACCAGCGGGGCGGATGCCCTGGAACTGATCCGCGCCGACAAGCCGGACCTGATCCTTTTGGACATCATGATGCCCGGGATGGACGGCTATGAACTCTGCTCCATCCTGAAGGGAGACCCCGCCACCCGCGACATCCCGATCATCTTCGTCACCGCCATGATCGGCGAGGAGGAGGAGATCAAGGGGCTGGAACTCGGCGCGATAGATTACCTCACCAAGCCGATCTCCCCCCACATCGTGCGCGCCCGGGTGAAGAACCATCTGGAGCTGAAAAGGTACCGGGACCTTCTGGAGACGCTCGCCAGCGCCGCCGACCGCGCCAAGAAGGAATTCCTGAGAAGCGTGAGCCACGAGTTGCGCACCCCGCTCACCCCCATCATCGGCATGACCGACCTGGTTCTCGACAGCGAGGAGGACGACAACAAGCGGAAGTACCTGACCATGGTGCAGAAATCCGCGCTGCGCCTTTTGGGAATCGTCGAGGACCTGATCGAGACCAGCAGGCTCGAAGGGGAGGGGACCGCTCCCGAGTACCGCCCCTTCCTGCTCAAGGCCTTCCTGGACACCGTTGCCATGGAGGCCCGGACGCAGGCTGAGGGCAAGGGGCTCGATTTCATGGTGACCCTCGATCCTGCCCTTCCCGAGGCGGTCAGCAGCGACCAGGCGATGCTGCACAAGGTCCTTACCATGCTGCTGGGAAACGCCGTCAAGTTCACCACGGCCGGCAAGGTATCGCTGGAAGTGCATCTCCAGGAGGTGGCGGGAGAGCAGATGCTGCAATTCTCCGTCGCCGACACCGGCGTCGGCATAGATCCGGCCGACCTGGAGCGGGTCTTCAGCGACTTCACCCAGTCCGACGGCTCCATTACACGCTCGTTTCCGGGTCTCGGGCTGGGGCTCACCCTGGCCCGGCGCATGACAGAGCTTATGGACGGGAGCATCTGGGCGGAGAGCTCGCCGGGAGGGGGCTCCCTGTTCCAGATGCAGATCCCCCTGCTCCTTCCTGAGCCCGAATCGGCCGACGCTCCCCCCTTCGCGGACGGAGTGCGCCAGTGAAGGCGAAGCGGGTCTCGGCTGTAGCCCGCAAGGAGTTCCTGCACGTCCTTAGGGACTGGAGGAGCCTCGGGATCGGCATCGCCATCCCGCTGGTGATGCTCTTTCTCTTCGGCTACGCGCTTACCCTCGACGTGGACCGCGTGCCGCTCGTCGTCTGGGATCAGAGCCAGACCCCCGCCAGCCGCACCTTCATCGGCGGCTTCAGCGCCTCGCGCTACTTCCAGCTGGTAGGGGAAGCGGGGGGCTACGGGGAGATCGAGCGGGCCATCGAGGCCCGGCGGGCGGTGATCGCGCTGGTGGTCCCGGTAGACTTCGCCCGCGGGGTAGCCTCCGGGCGCGGCTCCTCCGTTCAGGCCATCATCGACGGAAGCGATTCCAACGTCGCCTCCTATGCCCTGGGGTACGCCGAGGGTGTGACCCGCTCCTACAGCAACCAGGTGACCCTCGACTCCATGAGAAGGGGCGGCCTGCCTCAGCCTGCTGCGGGGCTGGATCTTGAGCCGCGGGTCTGGTTCAACAGCGACATGGAGTCGCGCAACTACATCTTCCCCGGGCTGATCGCCGTCGTGATGATGGTGATCGCCGCCCTTTTGACCTCCCTCACCGTGGCGCGGGAATGGGAGGTGGGGACCATGGAGCAGTTGATCGCGACGCCGGTGACCCGCGGCGAGCTGATCCTGGGGAAGCTGATCCCCTACTTCTGCATCGGCATGCTCGACCTTTTGCTCGCCATTCTCGTCGGGGAGTTCGTCTTCGACATCCCGATGCGCGGGCAACTCTGGCTCATCTTCGCCTCCTGTTCCGTCTTCCTGGCCGGCGCCCTTTCTCTGGGGATGCTGATCAGCATCGTCACCAAGAGCCAGTTCCTCTCCAGCCAGATCGCGCTCGTGGCCACCATGCTCCCCGCCTTCCTGCTTTCGGGGTTCGTCTTCCCCATCGCCAACATGCCGTACCCGATCCAGCTCTTCACCCACGTCATCACCGCGCGCTATTTCGTCACCCTCTTGCGCGGCATCTATCTGAAGGGGCTGGGGCTTAGGCTTCTCGTCGGCGAGGCGCTCTTTCTTTTGGCCTTCGCCGCGCTGGTGCTCACCCTGGCGCACCACAAGCTGCGCAAGAAGATCGAGTGAGGGGGCGAGCGTGATCGAACGGCTGAAAGCCATGCTGGTCAAGGAATTCATCCAGGTGCTGCGCGACCCGCGCATGCGCTTCGTGATGTTCGTGATCCCGGTGGTGCAGACCCTCATCTTCGGCTACGCGGTGAATACCGACGTGCGCGAGGTGGCGACCGCCGTCTACGATCTCGACAACAGCAGCCAGAGCCGGGAGATAGCGGACCTGTTCGTCAAGTCGGGTTACTTCCGGCTTGAGGCCCGGGTCTACGACGACAAGAAGGCCCAGGAGCTGATCGACCGAGGCGAGGTGAAGGCGGTGCTCAGGATGAACCGGGGCTTAAGCGAGCGGCTCGTCGGGGGGAGGGGGGCGCAACTGCAGATGATCCTGGATGGAACCGACTCCAACACCGCCGGCATCGCGCTCAACTACGCCTCAAGGATCGTCGGGGGATACAACGCTCGCCTGCAAGAGGAGTGGGGCGCGCGCCACGGCGGAGTGCGGACTTTTCCCGGGGGAGTCGAACTGGTGAGCCGCGCCTGGTTCAACGAGAATCTGGAAAGCCGCAACTACTACGTCCCCGCGGTCATCACCAACATCGTCTTCATCATCACCATGCTTCTCTCCAGCATGGCCGTGGTGCGCGAGAAGGAGATCGGGACCATCGAGCAGGTGATAGTGACCCCGATAGGGAAGGGGGAGTTCATCCTGGGCAAGAGCATCCCTTTCATCCTCATCGGCTTCATCAACGTGACGATCATTTCGCTGGTCGCGGTGTTCTGGTTCGAGGTGCCGCTGCGCGGCTCCATACCGCTTCTCTACTTAGCCACCGCCCTCTTCCTGATGAGTTCGCTGGGTATCGGGCTGCTCATCTCCACCATCAGCCGCACCCAGCAGCAGGCGATGATGAGCGCCTTCTTCGTTCTTTTTCCCGCCATCCTCCTCTCCGGGTTCGCCTTTCCCATCGAGAGCATGCCCCAAATCGTGCAGTGGTTCACCCTGGTGAACCCCATGCGCTTTTTCCTGGTCATCATCCGCGCCATCTTCCAGAAGGGAGTCGGCGTCGACATCCTTTGGCCGCAGATGGCGGCGCTGCTCCTGATCGGCGTCACCATCCTCTCCACCGCCGTCCTCAGGTTCAAGAAGACGCTGGGGTAGGCGCGGGCCGCTAATAATCCTTGACCGCAACTCCCCCTTCGCGTAGGTTTTCGCCCGAGGAGCGTGCGATGAAAACAGTTTCCCCCACTGCAGCCAGAGCCAATATCTACAAGTTGATCGATGAAGCCGCTGAGTCCCACGAGCCGATGTGCATCACTGGAAAGCTGGGAAACGCTATTTCTCTCACTGAGGAGGAGTGGCTGGCTGGGAGTGAACGGCATGCGCGAGTCGATCCTGGAAGGTCTGGCTACGCCGCTCGATGAATGCAGCGAAGAGCCAGGCTGGTGAGCTGACAGAGGCACTACGAATGAGCCATACAGAAGAACAGAGAAGACACGTGCATGTCGCCTGCGCCATCGTTGAGCGGGACGGGCTGGTGCTGTCGGCGCTCAGGAGCGCCTCGATGAACCTGCCTCTCAAGTGGGAATTCCCGGGGGGGAAGATCGAGCCCGGCGAGGGGCGCGAGGAGTGTTTGAAGCGCGAGATGGTCGAGGAAATGGGCGTGGAGGTAGAGGTGGGACAGGCGCTGACGCCGGCCACCCACAGCTACCCCAGCTTCGACGTGACCTTGTATCCCTACCTTTGCCGCATCGCTTCCGGCGAGATCACCCTTTACGAGCACTCCGAGGTGAGATGGCTCCTTCCCGCGAAGATGCTGGAACTGGAGTGGGCCGACGCGGACCTGCCGATAATACTGGAATACCAGCAAATGCGGGGAGAGGCAGAGCCCCTTTTTACAGCGACAGCTCCTGGGAGTCGTCCAGGACTTCCATGAGCTCGTCTATCTCTTCCGGCGTCAACTGCAAAAGCGCGGCTTCCGGCTCGCTTTCGAGATCGATGGTCGGGTCGACGACAAGCCCGATTCCCTTCAGCTTGCATGCCTTGTTCACCAGCCGCACCGCCGTCAACACGATGTCCGTGGTCTCGAAATTCTCGTCGTGATGGTTGGCCACTACGTTGTAGTACACCTTCGGCATGTTCCAGTGCTCCATCAGGCGGCACCCCTGCTCCACGTGCAGTTCCTCGAAAATCTCCAGCAGCAGGTCATCCTCCAGCGCGGCTTGCGCCACACCCGACTGGTTCAGCCGCTCCAGTGATTTCAGCAGGTAGAGCTTCCCTATGTCGTGTAAAAGCCCCCCCATGTACGCCTGGTCCGCGTGCTGCGGATAGCCGGCGCTGCGGGCCAGCCAGCGGCTTCCCATGGCGCAGGCATGGCTGTGCAGCCAAAGCGACTGCATGAATCCGTTGATGACGCGGTTGTCCGATACATGGAGCCCTGCCTGCGAAGCCGCCATCGCCAGGTTGCACACCTGCTGGGCGCCTAGCCTGATTACCGCGTCCTTGATGGTCTCGGTGCGGACACGCCCGATGTACATGGTGGAGTTGGCCATCTTCAGGATCTGTCCCGCCAGCGACTGATCCTCGTTGGCCAGCGTGACTACCTGGGCCATCGAGAAGTCCGGGGTCGCAAGGAGGTGCTGCAGCCTCAGCGCCACCGGGTGGAAGACCGGCAGATCTATCGGCTGGTTGGTCAACAGGCGCCTGATGGTGAGCGATAAGGGCATAGCGGTTCTCCTGAGCAAGGATTCGAGCCACTCGACAGTTTAAAGCAAGTGCCGGAAAGATAACAACAGCAAATTGTTGTGTAGCCGGAACTTTCTGGCCCTTTTTTCATCTGTTCCTCTGACTGGCAAGGGGAGCGGCACTGTTTGATAAAAACAGTTGCCATGGGAGAGCGAATTGGTCAACTATGGATGCGCCTGTAGTAAAGCAAACGGAGATGTTATGTCAGGGAATTTTAAAGGCAAGAAAGTAGCCGTCGCCATGAGCGGCGGAGTTGATTCGTCCACGGTCGCCGCCCTCCTCAAAGAGCAGGGTGCGGAGGTGATCGGTATCAATATGAAGCTCTTTGCGCGCGACGGCGAGGACCCGCAGGCCAAGGGGGACGCGCAGATCGTCGCCGAGTACCTGGGGATCGAATTCCACCTGGTGCATCTGGAGGAGCAATTCTCGCGCCTCATCATGGACGACTTCCGCGCGCAGTACCTGGGGGGCGAGACCCCCAACCCGTGTGTCCGCTGCAACCGCTACGTCAAGTTCGGGCTTTTGTTGGACAAGGCGCTGGAACTGGGGGCGGAGTACCTGGCGACCGGCCATTACGTGAGGACCAGCAGGGACGATGGCGGTAGCTATCACCTGCTCAAAGCGGCTTTTCTCGCCAAGGACCAGTCCTACTTCCTCTACACGCTGACCCAAAGGCAGCTCTCCCATGTGGTCTTCCCGCTGGGTGGCATGCCGAGCAAGGACGAGGTGCGCAGGCTTGCGGAAAAGTTCGGGCTCCCGGTGGCGCAAAAGAGCGACAGCCAGGAGATCTGCTTCGTTCCCGGCGACGACTACGTAGCCTTCCTGGAAAAGGGGGGGCGAGTCGCGGGGAAAAGCGGCGACATCGTCCATATCGACGGGACCGTGCTGGGAAGGCACAGCGGCACCCACCGGTACACCATCGGCCAGAGGCGTGGGCTAGGCGTCGCCTGGAAGGAGCCTCTTTACGTGGTGTCGATCGATGCGCTGGAGGGGAGGGTGGTGGTCGGCGAAGTCGGACAGCTCTTTGCCTCGGGGCTCGTGGCCTGCGACCTGAATTGGGTGGTGCCGGTAGAGGGGGAGACCTTCGAGACGACCTGCAAGATCCGCTACCGGCAGCAACCGATAGAGTGCCGGGTCAAGCTTTTGGGCGAGGGGCTGGGCGAGGTTTTCTTTGCCGAGCCGCAGAAGTCGGTGACGCCGGGGCAGTCCGTGGTCTTCTACCGGGACGACGAACTCCTGGGCGGCGGCCGCATCGTAGGGAAGATCTAGACGAGAGAGTCACAGGAGCTCCTCCCCCCGGAGGGGGGAGGTTGGGAGGGGGTCAACCTGGAGGCAAGGGGGACAGGCACCTTGCGGAGCCAGTCCCCTCACACCCCCCTCTACGCGAGCGACCCGTTGCAGAAGCTGCAGACGTTGAGCCACTTCTGGATCGCCTTCTCCTGCTCGGCCCATTCGCTGCCGAGCCTGAGCTGCAGGAAGGTGGCGAACACCGAATCGAAAAGCTGGGTCCCCTTCTCCAATAGCATCATCCTCTCGAAGAAAACCGCCTCCCGCTCCATCGCCTCGTCCACGCTGCTGTCCTTTTCCAGCTTTACCGCCGGCGACTTGAAGGACGCCAGGTGGAAGAGCTCGCCCTTGAGCGTCAGCTTCCAGTGGTCGTCGCCGGTCTCAAGGTGCAGCGTCGCCTCGGTGATCTGCTTCTTGTTCAATAGCGCGCTTCTCACCTCGTTGAAGTGGTCCTGCGGCCCGGCGACCGTGATCTTCTGGGCGCCGTTCTCGCCGGAGCCGAGCAACACCACGCGGTCGTCCAGATAGGCCACGAACGGCTCCTTCGCCAGCAGGATACCTTCCTGGTTCACGCTGTACTCGGAGGCCTCGTTCATGGTCTGGTACATGAGCCAGAGCATGAAGTCCGTGCCCAGCCACTGGTTCTCCTTGATCAGCTCCAAATAGTTGTCGCCGCCTGCCTTGTTGGCCTTTTTGAGGAGCACCTGGTTCCCTTCGTCCAGAACGTTCTCGGCGCGGGCGTAGGGGTGGAACGCGGAGACGCGAAGCCCTTCGAAGGTCTTCTTGAACTGCTCCTCGAAGAGTTCGATGACCTTCGGGGAAAGCGAGGTGAAGGTGAGGATGCCGCTTCTGGTGTCCCACACAGCGTCGTAGGTGGCCGGGGTCGGGAGCGTCTGCGAAAGGAGCATCGCCTGCACCGCTTCCTTCAGGTCCTCCCGCTTCTGCTTGGGGACCTTGGTGAAGCCGGGGTTCTCCGCGAGGAACTCGTCCTGCGCCTTCTCCAGGTGTGCCTTCAGGATGGCCGAGGGGACCGAGCGCTTGTCGCGGCGCAGGGTGAACATGAGGTAGTGCTCGCGGCAGCAGGCCGCGGGGGTCTCGAAGTCGCTTGCTTTCGGGTCGTCCAGGTGGACCCAGCCGATCGACATTTCTTCGCTTCCCTGGTCGATCGGATTGAAGCGGTTCGCCGCCAGTTGTTTGGTGACCCAGGTGTAGAGGTCCTGGGTCGGGAGTTCTCCTTGGACCTTGAAATGGCAGACGCTTACTGTGTTGGCGAGGATGCCCATCTTCTTCTCCTTCGGATTGTGCGTTTATCTAGTCCGCTTTAGCGGGACAGCATGGATACACCTTTTGCCGGTTGCGGGCAAGCCAAAACTAAAAGGCCAAACCCTCTGCCACGAAGAAAATCTGAGAGAAACAAAACCTGGGCGAGGGGGGTAAGGCGATATCTAGTGCATGGCGCCCCGTTTTTGGCACTGCGCAGTTTAGCTTAAGTTGCGCCGGCAAGACAACAGTAACTAGATCGTTCGCGTCCCGTGCGCCAGTATACGGTCAGCCCCCCTGTCCGCGCGCCCGGTATGGTAGAATCCTGAAGTTCGAATAGAAGGGGCTGTCAGATCTTCGCGGCCTGTTGAAGATGAAGGGAGGATACATGCATGTGGCACTGTTGCAGATGAGGCTGTTACTGCCAAGCCGCACGCTCAAAGAGAAGCGCGCCATCGTAAAGAGTGTGCTCTCCCGGGCGCGCAACCGGTTCAACGTCGCCTGTACTGAGAGCGAACTGCACGATCAGCCCATGGATGCCGAGCTTTGCTTCGTGACCGTCGCCCCCAGTGTTGCCCGCGCGAAGCAGATACTGCAGGAGCTCGAATCCTGGCTGGTATCTGAGCGTCCTGAGCTGGAAGTAAGCGACGTGCAGGTGGAGGAGTTGTAGCCTCATTTGCACGCTATACAGTCCAGGCGAAATGTGTTAGCTTCCGCTCGTTATGATCTTGTAAACCGGGGTGAAACCGCATGGCACAGGACGACCTTAACAAGCTCACCATCGACAAAAAACGCTATTCCCCCGCAAGCGGCGGCAGCCCCTGGCGCTCCAGGATCATAGCGGCGTCGCTGGTGATTCTCCTCTGCTTGGCCCTTTTCGCCTGGGCCGCGCGGCGCAGCGTCCAGGTCGAGGTCGCCACCGTCTCCCTGGTTTACCCTTCCCAGACTTTTTCCCTCTTGAACGCAAGCGGCTACGTGGTGGCGCAGCGAAAGGCCGCCGTATCCTCCAAGGCGACCGGCCGCCTGGAATGGCTCGGGGTCCAGGAGGGGAGCGTGGTGCGGCAGGGGGAACTTCTGGCCCGCCTGGAAAACCGGGACGTCGCCGCGCAAAAGGGGGAGGCCGCGGCGAGCGTCTCCGCGGCCGAGAAGAACCTGGAGCAGGCCCGGGTGGAGCAAAAGGACGCGGCGCGCAACTTGGCGCGCATGAGGGAGCTCGTTTCCCAGGGGATCGTGGCGCAGGCCGATTACGACACGGCGGAGGCGCGTTACCAGCGCGCTGTTACGTCGAGCTCCGCTGCCCAGGCGAACCTGAAGGGGGCTTCGAGCGCGCTGCAGGGGGCCGAGGCGTCGCTCGACTACACGTTGATCCGCGCCCCCTTCGACGGGGTGGTGCTCACCAAGAATGCCGACGTGGGGGATATCGTTTCCCCGCTTGCTGCCGCCGCCAACGCCAAGGCCGCCGTCGTCACCCTGGCCGATATGGGTTCCCTCGAAGTCGAGGCGGACGTTTCCGAAGCGAACCTCGGCAAGGTGCGCGTGGGGCAGCCCTGCGAGATCCTTCTGGACGCCCTCCCCGAAGCGCGCTTTCGCGGGGCGCTGCAGACCATCGTCCCGACCGCCGACCGCAGCAAGGGTAGCGTCCTGGTTAAGGTCCGCTTCATCGACCAGGACAAACGGATCCTTCCCGAGATGAGCGCGAAGGTAGCTTTCCTGGAGCGGGAGCTGAAGCCGGGAGAGGGAAGGCCGCGGATTGCGATACCTCCCGCCGCGGTGGTCAAGCGCGACGGCAAGGAGTTCGTCTTCGTCGTCGCAGGCGACCGCGCGCGGCAGACCCCGGTCACGCTGGGAGGGAAACTCGGGGACATGGTCGAGGTGGTTTCCGGCATCAAGGCGGGGGACCGCATCGCCACCAAGCCCCTGGATAAGCTCAAGGACAATAGCCGCGTCAAGGCGGCGGAAAAATAGCCATGGCAGAATCCACCCCTCCCATCGTCCGCATCCGCAACCTTTCCAAGGGTTACCGCCGCGGCACCCAGGTCATCCCGGTCCTCACCGGCATCAACGTCGACATCGACCAGGGAGAATTCGTCGCCCTCATGGGTCCCTCCGGCTCGGGAAAAAGCACCCTCCTCAATCTCATCGCCGGCATCGACACCGCCGATGAAGGCTCCATAACCATCGGAGAGGTGGAGATCACCCATCTGAGCGAGGGGGAACTGGCCCGCTGGCGCGCCGGCAACGTCGGTTTCATCTTCCAGTTCTACAACCTGATACCGGTCCTGACCGCCTTCGAGAACGTGGAGCTTCCCCTTTTGCTCACCCCCCTGAAAAGGCGCGAACGGCGCGAGCATGTCGAGGCGGTCCTTTCCGTGGTGGGGCTTGCCGACCGGATGGAACACTACCCCTCTCAGCTCTCCGGCGGCCAGCAGCAAAGAGTCGCCATCGCGCGCGCCATCGTCACCGACCCCGAGATCCTGGTGGCCGACGAGCCGACCGGAGACCTCGACCGCGCCTCCGCCGAAGAGATCCTGCAGCTCATGGACCGCCTGGTCCACGAGTTCGGCAAGACCGTCATCATGGTCACCCACGACCCGCGTGCCGCCGAAAAGGCCCACCTCATCAGGCATCTCGAGAAGGGCGAGCTGAGCGTGAGCTAGATGGGGATCCCTTACTCCTACAGTTTCCGCAACCTTTGGACCCGGCGGCTCACCACCCTTCTCACCGCGAGCGGGATGGGGCTCGTCGTCTTCGTCTTCGCCGCCACCCTCATGCTCACCGAGGGGTTGCAAAAGACCCTGGTGCAGACCGGCTCTCCTGATAACGTCGTGCTGCTCAGAAAAGCTGCCGGTTCCGAGGTGCAAAGCGGCGTGGAGCGCTCCCAGGCGGCCCTTTTGGAGAGCCAGCCCGAGGTCGCCATCGGCGCCGACGGAGAGCCGCTCTTAGCCAAGGAAGTAGTGGTGCTGATCAACCTGAAAAAGCGGGTGGGGGACAAGCCCTCCAACGTCGTCATCAGGGGGGTGACCCCTACTTCGCTCAAGCTGCGTCCCGCCATCCGGCTCAAGGAGGGGCGCATGCCGCGGTCCGGTTCCGCCGAAGTAATCGCCGGCGAGAGCATAGCCCGGCGCTTCAAGGGGGGCGGCCTTGGTGAGACCATCCGGTTCGGGATGCGGGACTGGCGGGTTGTCGGCGTCTTCGACGCAGGTTCCACCGGATTCTCCTCCGAGATCTGGGGGGACGCCGACCAGTTGATGCAGGCCTTCCGGAGGCAGGCCTACTCCTCCATCATCTTCCGGTTGCGGGACTCGACCGCTTTCGATTCCTACAAGGCGCGCGTGGAGAGCGACCCGAGGCTCACTGTCGAGGCCAAGCGGGAGACCCAGTATTACCTGGACCAGTCCGAGGCCATGTCCAAGTTTCTCAACATACTCGGAATGGTGTTGACCGTGGTCTTTTCCATAGGCGCCGTCATCGGTGCAACCATCACCATGTACGCCGCCGTAGCCAATCGCGTCACCGAGATCGGGACCCTGCGCGCGTTAGGGTTCCAGAGGAAGAGCATCCTCTCCGCCTTCATCGTAGAGGCGCTCTTTTTGGGGCTTTGCGGCGGTGGGCTGGGGCTCTTTGCCGCGAGCTTCATGCAGCTCATCACCATTTCCACCATGAACTGGGCCTCCTTCTCCGAGCTGGCCTTTTCCTTCACGCTCAACTTTTCCATCGTGTGGAAGTCGTTGCTTTTTTCCGCAGTCATGGGGCTAGTGGGAGGCACCCTCCCGGCGTTCCGTGCCTCACGGATGAATATCGTGGAAGCTTTGAGGGCAACGTAAACCTCAAGGCGTAAACTAAAGGCGGAACACAGAGGTCTCGGAGGTCCACGGAGGTCACAGAGGTTTTTCAGGGGAAAGCAAAGGCACTCACCACAGAGGTACACAGAGGAACCACAGAGGAAAGGCAAGGCCTATTTTTTCACAAAAAAGTTTTTGGTTTTTCTCCGTGACCTCTGTGGCAAATGGTTTTGAGCTTTTGCTTTTCCCAAAAAAGGTTGGGTTTCCTCGCTTTTGTTTTTCCTCTGTGTCCTCTGTGGTGAGTGCTCTTGCTTCTGGTTTTTTTGGTTTTTGAGGGTTTTTGATGTTCATGCTGAAATACATCATACGGAACCTCTTCCGGCACAAGCTCCGCTCGGTGTTGACGGTGGTCGGCGTCGCCGTCGCTGTACTAGCCTTCGGGCTTTTGCGCACCCTGGTCGGGCTTTGGTACGCCGGCGCCGAGCACGCCTCGGACACGCGACTCGTCACCCGCAACGCCATCTCCCTCGTCTTCCCGCTCCCCATCTCCTACCTGGACCGCATCCGCGGCGTCTCCGGGGTGAGCTCGGTCTCCTACGGCAACTGGTTCGGGGGGATCTACATCGAGGAGAAGAACTTCTTCGCCAACTACGCCGTCGAGCCTCGCACCTACCTGGCCCTTTACCCCGAGCTCGTCCTCTCGGAGAAGCAGAAGAACGACTTCATCCTCGACCGCAAGGGGTGCATCGTCGGGGAGCGGCTGGCGAAGACCTACGGCTGGAAGGTGGGGGATCTCATCACCCTGAAAGGGACCATCTTTCCCGGCAACTGGGAGTTCGTGCTGCGCGGCATCTACCATGGCGCCGAGAAGGCGACCGAGGAGCGGCTGCTCCTTTTCCACTGGAGCTACCTGAACGAGAGCGTGCGCCAGAGCTTCCCCGGCAGGGCCGACCAGGTCGGGTTCTTCATGATCGGAGTGAAGCGCCCGGAGCTCGCCCCCGAGGTTTCCTTGGCCGTCGACTCCATGTTCAAGAACTCCCTGGCCGAGACCTTGACCGAGACCGAGAAGGCTTTCCACATGGGGTTCATCGCCATGACCGAGGCGATCATGGTGGCGATCCAGATCGTCTCCTACATGGTCATCGCCATCATCATGGTGGTGGCGGCCAACACCATGGCGATGACGGCGCGCGAGCGGATCGGTGAGTATGCGACCCTGAAGACGCTGGGGTTCAAGGCGGGGCATCTGGCCGGGCTCATCTTCGGCGAGTCCGTCGCCATCTCCGTTTTGGGGGGCGTCTTGGGAGTGGCGGCAACCTTCCCCGTCGCCCACTGGATCGAGGTGGAGCTCACCCAGTACTTCCCGTTTTTCAGCGTCTCCATGGAGACCCTGCTGCTGGAGCTTTTGGCCGCCCTTTCCGTAGGAGTCGTCTCGGGGATCTTCCCCACCTGGCGCGGCGCCACCATCCGCATCGCGCAAGGGTTGAAGCGCATAGGCTAAAACCGAAAATAACCAAAACCCTTCACAAGGAGAACATCTGAGGATATCTGAGTAAAAGCAAAAACTCGAGAAAAGCAAAGCGTAGTTTTGGGTTCTCTCCAGCTTCTGTCTATGCTCAGATTTTCTCAGAAGTTCTCCTTGCCAAAGGTTTGTTTTTTTAAGTCTTATCTTTTCTTTGCGTCTTCGCGTCTTTGCGTGAGGCGTTTATGACTTTAGGAGGTTTTTCTTGAGATTCATCCGCATGCCCCACGACCGCATCGTCTACCTGCTGCTCCTCGTCTCCGTCGCCCTCTACCTGATGGATTACTTCCTCTTCGGCCGAATGGGCGAGATCGGCTTCGGCTTCATGTCCAACGTCGCCTTCCTCCCGGTCTACGTCCTCTTCGTCACCCTCATGATCGAGCGGGTCTTGAGGGAGCGCGAGCGCGAGGCGATGATCAAAAAGCTCAACATGGTGATCGGCATCTTTTTCAGCGAGGTCGGCACGCAGCTTCTGCGGGACTTCCTCGATTTCTTCCCGGACGGACAGGGCCTTAGGGGAAAGCTCAACGTCACCGTGCGCTGGCGCGAGGAGGACTACCGCGCCGCACGCGACTTCATCAAAAGCCATGAGATCCGTCTCGACGCGCGCCTTGGGGACCTCCCCCGCCTGAAAGAGTTCCTCTCGGAGAAGAAGGGGGTGATGCTCTCGCTCATGGAAAACCCGAACCTCCTGGAGCATGAGTCCTTCACCGACCTGCTCTGGGCCGTCTTCCACCTGATCGAGGAACTGCAGGCGCGCCACTCCTTAGCCTCCCTCCCCGCGAGCGACCTGGAACACCTGGCGGGGGACATGAAAAGGGCCCACAACCACCTCCTCATCGAGTGGCTCTCGTACATGGCCCACCTGCAAAAGGATTACCCCTATCTCTTTTCGCTGGCCGTCCGGATGAACCCGATGAACCCGCAGGCGCATGCCGAGGTGGCCTGAGCCGGGGCGAAAAAGTCAGAAAAAAGTTGCATATTTGCATCCGGTGTCTTATAAATATCAGCCTCTCTGAATGATCGTATCAGACTCTCTGAACGCCACTATCCCCCTCCTGAAAGGTGACCGAACGCTTTGAAAGAAAAGCAGACTCTGGAAAAACTCCGTCAGGAAATAGATACCGTTGACGACCGCATCCTCGATCTTTTGAACCAGCGGGCCAAGCTGGTGATGGAGGTCGGCGCGGTCAAGGCCAAAAGCCACAGCGATTTCCACGTCCCCAGCCGGGAGAGGGAGATCTACGAACGCCTCACCGCGCAGAACCCGGGCCCCTTCCCGTCGGACGCTGTGCGCGGCGTATTCCGCGAGATCATCTCGGCTTCGCTCGCGCTGGAAAAACCCCTGAACGTCGCCTTCCTCGGACCGAGCGCCACCTTCAGCCACCTGGCCGCCATGCAGCACTTCGGCCTTTCGGCCTCGCTTTCCCCGGAGCGCTCCATCCCCGCCGTCTTCGAGGCGGTGGAGAAGGGTGAGGCATACTACGGCGTGGTGCCGGTGGAAAACACCACCGAGGGGATGATCTCCCACACGCTGGACATGTTCATGGAGAGCGAGCTGAAGATCAACGCCGAGGTGCTCCTCGAGGTTTCCCACTTCCTCCTTTCCCGCACCGGGCGCTTCGAGGACATCAAAAAGGTCTACTCGCACCCGCAGCCCTTGGCCCAGTGCCGCAAGTGGCTCGCCGAGAACCTCCCCAACGTGCCGCTGGTCGACGTCGCCTCCACCACGCTCGCGGCGCAGATCGTGTCCGAAGACTACACCGCCGCAGCCATCGCCAGCGAATACGCCTCCTCCATCTACAACCTTAAGGTGGTCAAGGCCCGCATCGAGGACCAGGTCAACAACTTCACCCGCTTTTTGGTCATCGGCCGCAAGATGGCCGACAAAAGCGGAGACGACAAGACCTCGCTCATGTTCTCGGTCCGCGACGAGCCCGGCATCCTGCACCGGATGCTGGAGCCTTTCGCCCAGCGCGGCATCAACCTCTCCAAGATCGAATCCCGCCCCCTGAAGCGCAAGGCCTGGGAATACATCTTCTACCTCGACCTGTCCGGCCACATCTCCGACCCGGAAGTCGCCGATGCGGTCAAGGAACTTTCCGTCTGCTGTCAATTCGTCAAGGTGCTGGGCTCCTACCCCCGGGCGCGTTCATGAGGGATAGCTAGCATGGTGGTATTCAATCGGATGGCCGTGATCGGCGTCGGACTGATCGGGGGCTCGCTTGCCCGCATACTGCGCGAGAAGGGTGCGGTAAAGGAAGTGGTCGGGATCGGCCGCGGCGAGGAGAACCTGAAGCGCGGCGTCGAACTGGGGGTCCTGGACCGCTACACCACCGATGCCAGGGAAGGCGTTGCCGGAGCCGATCTGGTCTTCGTGGCGACGCCGGTCTGTTCCATCCCCAAGGTGGTGGCCGAGATAGCGCCGTTTCTGGCGCCGGGCTGCATCGTGACCGACGGCGGGAGCGTGAAGGAATTCGTGGTCGAGGCGTGCGAACCGCTCATGCCAGAAGGGACCTTCTTCGTCGGGGGACACCCGATTGCCGGAACCGAGCACTCCGGGGTCGAGGCATCCTTCTCGACGCTGTACCAGGGGAAGCGCTGCATCGTAACGCCTACCGCCAAGACCGATGCCGTGGCGCTTAAGAAGGTGGTGGAACTCTGGAAGATAGCCGGCTCCTCGGTACCGCTCATGGATCCGGTCCAGCACGACCGCGTCGTCGCCGCGATCTCGCACCTGCCGCACATGGTTGCCTATTCGCTGGTCAACGCCGTCGACGGTTACGACCGTTTTGGCGGGGATCTTTTATCCTTCTCCGCCGGCGGTTTCCGGGACTTCACCCGCATTGCCTCGTCCGACCCCGTCATGTGGCGCGACATCGCGCTCACCAACCGCGACGCCATCCTGGAGATGATGGATTTTTTCTCAGGGTATCTGGAAACGCTGCGCGGTCTGGTCGCGGAAGGTGACGGCGAAGGGCTCCGCAGCTTCTTCCTGAACTCGAAAGAAAAGCGCGACGCCATTTTGTAGAACCAGGGGTACTCATGCAAAACTATACCGTTCGACCCGCCAAGTCGGTGCGCGGCGAAATCAGCGTCCCAGGCGACAAGTCCATATCGCACCGCTCCATCATGTTCGGCTCCATCGCCTCCGGCGTAACCACGGTGACCGGTTTCCTCCGTGGCGAGGACGCCCTGGCCACCCTCGAAGCCTTCCGTGCCATGGGGGTGCAGATCGATGACGACGGCGAGACGGTCACCATCCAGGGACGGGGGCTGCACGGCCTGAGCGAGCCTACCGACGTGCTCGACTGCGGCAACTCCGGGACCTCGATGCGCCTTTTGACCGGCCTGCTCGCCGGGCAGAACTTCTTCTCTGTCCTCTCCGGGGACAAGTACCTGCGCGCCCGTCCCATGAAGCGCGTGGTCGGGCCTTTGGCCCAGATGGGCGCTCGCATCTCGGGGCGCGCCGGCGGCGAAAAGGCCCCCCTGGCCATCCAGGGCTCGAAACTGATAGGGATCGAATACGACTCCCCCGTTTCCAGCGCACAGGTCAAGTCGGCCATCATGCTGGCAGGGCTTTACGCAGGCGGCGAAACGGTGGTGCGCGAGCCGCATCTCTCCCGCGACCACTCGGAGCGGATGCTGCGCGCTTTCGGCGCCCACGTCGAAACCTTCCCGGGCGGCGTCAAGGTGCGCGGCGGGGCGGAACTTACCGGACGCGACATCGTGGTGCCGGGCGACATCTCCTCGGCCGCCTTCTTCCTGGTCGCAGCCCTCATCGTCCCGGGTTCCGATCTCCTCATCCGCGGCGTCGGCGTCAACCCGACCCGTACCGGCATCATCGACGTGCTGAAGGGTATGGGGGGCGACCTGGAACTTACCAACCTGCGCGACGAATCGGGGGAGCCGGTCGCCGACATTCGGGTGCGCCATTCGAAACTGACCGCCATGGAGATCTCCGGAGACGTAGTGCCCCGCGCCATCGATGAGTTTCCCGCCATCTGCGTCGCCGCTTCGCTGGCGCAAGGGACCACCGTCGTGCGCGACGCCGCGGAGCTCCGTGTCAAGGAGACCGACCGCATCTCCGCCATGGCCGATAACCTTAGGCGCGCAGGGGTCAGCATCGTCGAGACCCCGGACGGCATGGAGATCACCGGCGTCGCCTCTTTGAAAGGATGCGCCGCCGACAGTTTCGGCGACCACCGGATCGCCATGTCCATGATGGTCGCCGGGCTCGTCGCCCAGAATGAGACCAGCGTTTCGGACGTCGAGTGCATCGCCACCTCGTTCCCCGGCTTCGTCAACCTCATTGAGGGGGTGGTGCAGCGGTGAGCGCGGTAAGGGAAAACGGAGTAATCGTAGCCATAGACGGCCCCTCCGGGGCCGGCAAAAGCAGCCTCACCAAGCTCCTCGCCAAACGTCTGGGGTACATCCACATCGACACCGGCGCCATGTTCCGCGCCGTGGCCCTTTCGGCCCAGCGCGCCGGCATCAAGAGCGACGACGACGCGGGACTGGCCGAACTTTGCCGCGGCCTTGAGATCGCTTTTGCCCGCGACGGCGAAACCTGCCGGGTACTCGCCAACGGCGAGGACGTATCCGCCGAGATCAGGACCGAGGAGATCGGGCTTTTGACCTCGACCATCTCGGCCAGGAAGCCGGTGCGTCAGGCGCTCTTGGAAATGCAGCGCAAGATGGGGGCCAAGGGGGGCGTGATCCTGGAAGGTCGCGACATCGGCACCGTGGTTTTTCCCGATGCCGAGGTGAAGTTCTTTCTCTCTGCCAGTGCCGAGGAGCGCGGCCGTCGCCGTTACCTGGAACTTGCCGCCCGCGGCGAGAGCGCGACCCTCGAAGAGACCATCGCCAAGGTGATCCAGCGCGACCGGCAGGACGAGGGGCGCGAGCACGCGCCGCTTAAGCAGGCAGAAGACGCAGTCCCCATCGATTCCACCAGCCTCACCATCGAGCAGGTCCTGGAACTGATGGAACGTACCGTGAAAGAGCGCCTGGCCCAAGGCGAAAAGGGGTAATTATGCAAGTGTTACTGGCCAAGCACGCCGGGTTTTGCTTCGGCGTCAAAAGGGCTACACAACTGGCATTCGAAGCAGCCAACATCGGGAGCGAAACCTACACGCTCGGGCCTATCATCCACTCGCCGCAGGTAGTGCAAAGGCTTGAGGAGATGGGCGTGATATCGGTCGAGAACGTGAGCGAGGTGGAGACCGGGGGCACCATCATCATCCGTTCGCACGGCGTCGCCGCCGAGCAACTGGAAGCCGCGGTCCGTGCCAATCTCGAGGTGGTCGACGCCACCTGCCCGTTCGTCAAGAAGGCGCAAGAGCATGTGGCGACCCTATCCAAAGAAGGGTACGACATCGTGGTGGTGGGGGACGCGGTGCACCCCGAGGTGCAGGGAATCGTCTCCTACGCCGCCGGGAGGGTGTACGTGGTCAGCTCCCATGAAGACGTGGAGCGCCTTCCGCGCATGTCGAAGATCGGCGTAGTGGCCCAGACCACCCAGTCGTTCGAGCATCTGCACGAAGTCGTCGCCGCCTGCCTTGCCAGGGGAGGGGAGACCCGGGTCTACAACACCATCTGCGACGCCACGGCGGTCAGGCAGGAGGAGGCCAAGAAATTGGCCGGCGCGGTGGACTGCATGGTGGTGATCGGCGGCTTCAATTCCGCCAACACCATGAGGCTCGCCCAGATCTGCCGGGAGCTTTTGCCCCGCACCCACCACGTCGAGACCGCCTGCCAGATCGACGAGCAGTGGTTCAAGGGGGTGAAGAAGGTCGGAGTCACGGCCGGCGCCTCCACGCCGAAGTGGATTATCGATGAAGTGATCGATCGTATTTCGGCGATAGATAAAGATAAAATAAGTTGATTTTTCTCGACGATGTGCTAAATTAGCCCGATTTTATATGGAGATTACACGAGGGGGTACACGTTTCAATGGGTGACGAAAAAAGGACGTTCAAGAAAAAAGATATGCCTATCAGGCGGTTACACGATAATGACGAGGAGCTGGATCAGGCCGAAATGGGTGGCGAGTTTGCCGACCTTTTCCAGGACAGTCTGAGGCAGCCGCAAAGCGGCGAGGTAGTCAAGGCCGTCGTGGTCCAGATCGAGCAGGACGTGGTGCTCGTGGACGTCGGTTACAAGTCCGAAGGCGCTATCCGCATCGGCGAGTTCATCGACGAGAACGGCGAACTCAACGTCAAGGTCGGTGACGAAGTAAACGTTTACTTCGAGCGCGGCGAAAACATCCGCGGCCACATGGTCCTCTCGAAGAAGAAAGCCGATTCCCAGGTTGCCTGGGAGACCATCGCCGCAGCTGGCGAGGGTGGCGTTATCGAAGGCAAGATCACCGGCAAGGTGAAGGGCGGCATGACCGTCGACGTCGGCGTCGAGGCATTCCTTCCGGCGTCCCAGGTTGACCTCCGTCCCGGTGGCAACATGGACCGCTTCGTCGGCCAGACCTACCAGTTCAGGATCCTGAAACTGAACAGGAAGCGCGGCAACCTGGTTCTTTCCCGTCGCGTGCTGCTCGAAGAAGAGCGCGAGAAGGCAAGGACCGAGACCCTGGCGACCCTGAAGGAAGGCGACATCGTCAACGGCGTGGTCAAGAACATCGCCGAGTACGGCGCGTTCGTCGACCTGGGCGGCGTGGACGGCCTGCTGCACGTAACCGACATGTCCTGGGGCCGCCTCGGCCACCCCTCCGAGATGGTCAAAGTGGGCGACACCCTGAACGTGATGGTTCTTAAGTACGACCGCGAGAAAGGGAAGATCTCCCTCGGCCTCAAGCAGACCGTGCCCGATCCCTGGCTCAACGTCGGCGACCGCTACAAGGAAGGCGAGAGGGTGAGCGGCAAAGTCGTGAGCCTGACCGACTACGGCGCATTCATCTCCCTGGAAGACGGCATCGAAGGCCTGGTGCACGTTTCCGAGATGTCCTGGACCAGGAGGGTGCGTCACCCGTCCGAGATCCTCAAGGTCGGAGAGGAAGTCGAAGCAGTCATCCTGGGCGTCGATCCGGGCAACCGCAGGATCTCCCTGGGGCTCAAGCAGACCGAGATCAACCCCTGGACCGTGATCGGGGAGCGCTACCCGGTAGGCACCAAGATCGAAGGTCAGATCAAGAACATCACCGACTTCGGCGTCTTCATCGGCATCGAAGACGGCATCGACGGCCTGGTGCATGTCTCCGACATCTCCTGGACCCGCCGCGTGAAGCACCCGGGCGAGATGTTCACCAAAGGGCAGACCGTGCAGGCAGTTGTTCTCAACATCGACGTCGAGAACGAGCGTCTCTCCCTGGGCATCAAGCAGCTGGCAGCCGATCCGTGGGAAGAGATCCCCAGGAAGTACCGTCCGGGCTCCAAGGTCAAAGGGCGCGTCACCTCCGTGACCGACTTCGGTATCTTCGTCGAGATCGAAGAAGGGATCGAGGGGCTGATCCACGTCTCCGAGATCTCCTACGAGAAGGTCGCCTCCCCGAAGGACTTCGCCAACGTGGGCGATGAGCTTGAGGCTGTAGTGCTGAACGTGGACATGGTCGAGAAGAAGATCGCCCTTTCCATCAAGGCGCTGCAGACCGCCATGGAGAAGGCAGAGATCGCCTCCTACATGGGGAGCCAGGGTGAGGCCACCTCCAGCTTCGGCGATCTGCTGAAAGAGAAGCTGAAGAAGAGCACCGAGGAATAGAACCAGTCACTTCGCCGACTGATTAATTTAATAGTAATTGAGGTATGCAAATGACAAAGAGCGAACTGATCGACAAGCTGGTTGAAGTACGTGGCGTGCTGACCCGCAAGGACTCCGAGGCCGTCGTTTCCATGGTGTTCGATGCCATGAGCGAGGCGCTCACCAACGGAGACAAGGTAGAGATCCGCGGTTTTGGGAGCTTCACCATCAGGGATCGCGAGCCGCGCGAGGCAAGGAACCCCAAGAGCGGCGAGATCGTGAGCATCCCGTCCAAGAAGACCCCGTTTTTCAAGACCGGCAAGGATCTTAGGGAGCGGGTGAACAACCTGTAGTAAAAGAAGACCGGATCGGCCCGGATGGCGGAATTGGTAGACGCAAGGGACTTAAAATCCCTCGTCTGAAAGGACGTGCCGGTTCGACCCCGGCTCCGGGCACCACGGGAACAACTGAATATTGAAGACCAATAGAAAAGGGCCACGCGAAAGCGCGGCCCTTTTTGCTGTCTGCGGCTGAATACAGCGCCATTAACACCAGCCGCTTTACAGGCCCCACTGCCCGATCGATTGGATTTCGATTCCAGAGGGTTTTGCATTTTTCCAAGAGGGGAATTGCATTTCCCTATCTCAGAAATATTTCTCTGATCAACTTTTGCGTTTCCCGAAACGTGAAAAGGTATTCCCGGAGCCAGAAATGCAATTCCCGGAGCGAGAGATGGCATTCACAGAGCGAGAGATGGTATTCACAGAGCGAGAGATGGTATTCCCGGAGCGAGAAATGGTATTCCCGGAGCGAGAAATGGTATTCCCGGAGCGAGAAATGGTATTCGCGGAGGAACTTTTGTATTTCCCGCAGGGGGAATTGCCATTCGCTCAGGAACTTTTGCATTTTCCGAAACAAGAAATGACATTCGCTGGGCAACTTTAGTAATTCCCGGAGCGAGAGTTGTTATTTGCGGAGCAACTTTTGCGTTTCCCGGAATGGAGATTGGTGTTCCCGGTGCTAGGAATTGTCTTCCCCCGGTATGGGTGTGGAACGATTCAGATTTCCAGGATAACCGCACGGAACCCAGTCTCTCTCCACATTTTGGCTGAACCCCCCATTCACTTCATTAGATAAATTGACCGATGCCTTAGTCTCAGGTAAATTGGGGCGATTTTATTTGGTGAGGTTGCTACGGGCATGATTGAAGACATCAAAAAAACTCTCTGGGCCACTGCCGACAAGTTGCGCGCCAATATGGACGCTGCCGAATACAAGCACGTGGTACTTGGCCTCATCTTTCTCAAATACATCTCCGACACTTTCCAAACCCGCAGCACGGAACTAAGGGAGCGGTTCATCGATCCTCACGACGAGTACTATCTGCCTGACGCTTCCAGCGCCTCGCTGGTTTGCGAACTGGAGGACCGGGACTACTACCGGGAGGTGAACGTCTTTTGGGTGCCGGAGGCTGCTCGCTGGGAAAACCTGCGGGCACAGGCGAAGCAAGCGGATATCGGCAAACGGATTGACGACGCCCTGACGTTGATCGAGACGGAGAACCCAAAGCTCAAGGGGATTCTCGACAAACGGTATGCCCGCGTTCAACTCCCCGATGGAAAGCTGGGTGAACTGGTGGACATGGTCTCGACTATCGGCTTTGGGACCACCGGGCAGAGTGCCCGGGACTTGCTCGGGCAGGTGTACGAATATTTTCTGGGGCAGTTTGCCAGCGCCGAAGGGAAACGCGGCGGCCAGTTCTACACACCTGCCAGCATCGTCAAGACGCTAGTGGCCGTACTCGCACCGCACCAGCGAAAGCCAAGGGGACACGTATCAGATTTTAAGTTTTTGAAGCGGAACTTATATTCTTCTACGTGTCCCCTTGGTTCCTTAATGCCGATGAACTCGCCTTTTACGATGCCTTGGCCAACAACGCCGAAGCGGTGCGCGAGATGGGCGACGAGATATTGAAGAAGATCGCGCATGAACTAGCGGAGAGCCTGCGGCGGAACGTCAGTGTGGACTGGTCGGTGCGTGAGAACGTGCGGGCCAAGCTGCGGCTGATGGTGAAGAGGATCTTGCGCAAGTACAAGTATCCGCCCGACCGAGAGGAAGCGGCAGTGCAACTGGTGCTTGATCAGGCGGAGACGCTCAGTGCGGAGTGGGAAGTGGTGGGCGCAGGGCCGACAACGGAATATTTGCCAGTTCAGCCGAACTCGGTCGGTTCAAACATGGGTGAGGTGATAGTTGAATGTCCGAATGTCTAGCCTGACCCGCTTTGTTTCCATGGTCGCGTTCAACCGCAGACCTGTTGTAGTCCGCCCACACACCTACGCGAGGTAGCCAAAAATATGAAGAAGTTTCACATACCGCCGCTTGATTTCAACACAAAACAGCTTGAATTCATTACATTCAATGTCGGGGAAGGTGGTTTTCACTGGATAAGAAACAGTACCTGCAAAGAACACGTTGGGTGTATTTACGATTGTGGAACCCGTACGCTTTTAGCGTAAATCAGAATTTGCGGGGACACAATACCGATAATTATGCAACACATGAGGTACTGGAGAAGGAACCCAAACCACACGGATGGAAAAGGACTTCGCGGGTACGAAGTGGGGTTAGGGCAGCGACCATGAAGAGAGCCGGCACGAGAGGTGATGGAAGTTATGAAGACCCAGTACTACGCCGCTTCGAGTCTTGATGGATTTATTGCGACGGAGGACGACTCGTTGGAGTGGCTCTTTTCTCTTGCGAACCTGCAGGAGTCCAGCTATTCGGAATTCATTGCTGAGGTTGGCGCGCTGGCAATGGGATCGGCCACCTATGAGTGGATGGTTCGTAATGCCGCCAAGGTCGCTGCCGAGACCGGTTCTCCTTGGCCGTACACCCAGCCTGTCTGGGTATTCACCTGTCGCGTGCTCTCGGCAATTGAAGGTGCAGATATCAGGTTCGTGAAAGGCGATGTACGCCAGGTACACAACGATATGCGTCTGGCCGCAGGGGCAAAGAATATCTGGGTTGTCGGGGGCGGGGACTTGGCCGGTCAGTTCTACGATGCAGGGCTTCTGGACGAGCTCATCATCCAGATTGGCTCAGTTACGCTGGGGAAAGGCAAGCAGTTGTTCCCGCGCCGTGTTCTGAGCCCGATCCTGCGCCTTTCCTCCGTTCGCCAGATGGGGACCGCCATGGTTGAACTGCGGTATGAGGTAGGGAAATAGCACCATGCCCGGCCAGGACTGTGATCTTGATGGTGACCTGCTGTAGCTAGTGCAACTGGAACTTGACCATTACATCTACCCTCGGGCTTCCGGCGGGGGTGCCGTAGTTCAGCTCGACCTGGGACTTGATCCCGAACATCTTCTCGATGCCGTTACTCAAGACTCCAGTGGGGTCGGTGGCTACCAGCAAGGTTTCGTCATACCAGTCACGCTCTGCCTTTTGCTTGATGCGCATCCGCACCGGCTCGAACAGGTATCTTCCTATCACTGAGCCTATGACGGGGGTGACGAACATGTCTTGTATCGAGGGTTTCTCGAAGAAGCATTCCACGCCGAATTCGTAGAGGGTGGACATCGCCGTGGAGTACAGGAAGGATTCGCCTTCATCGAACCCTCGCTCCCTAGCCCGGGTGAAATATGCCGCGCCCCAGTACGGATGCAGGATGTAGTTGAGATAAAACTTGTCGTTATCAAATCCCGGATTCTTTACGTTCTGCTCGTAGTTCCTCAAGCTGTTCTTCTTCTGTTTAGGGCTCCAGCCGGAAACGCTCTCCGGCATCACATAAAGAACTCCGATGGACGCGACTTGTGCTCCAACCAGGATGCCGGTATCGCGCCAGAGCCCGTCCCGGTCCTTGGTCTTGGTGACGGAGGGGATGCTCGCCGGCTCGGAGGGTGTGGTCATTTTATCCGGTATAGGAACTTCAGCGGAAACAGGGGGAGAAAGGAGAAGGTCACCCATAGGAAGTTCTGCGGCTTGAGATGTCCCTGCCATCAGGATAAAGGTGATAATCCGAAGAAAAAGCTGGAGCTGTTTGAAGCTTTTACCATCTGAAGCTAGTACAACATCGGGGAGCATGTCTGCCTCTTTGTCCTGGAAAAACTCCAGCATCGGTTTGGGATGCCGGCAATAAAAAGGCCGCTCTGTGGCGGCCATTTCGTTCCTGCCTGTACTCTACGTTTTTACAGCTGTATGAACTCTTTGGGCTCGGTGTTGGTGGCCATGGTCCAGACGGTCGCCACGCCGTTTCTCAACCTGTAAACGGCCAGCTGCTCGTACCCCACCTTGTCTATCCACGGCTTCAGGAAATCGCGCTTATGCACTATCTCCTTCTTCAGTTCCAGGTCCTCCAGCGCCTCGACTGTTCCGGTCACCCTCACCTGGATCAGGTTCTCGAAGATACCGTTGGTGAAACACATCTCAACTTTGGGGTTGACGTTCAGTTGCCGGTATAAGTCCTTGATCTTGCCGGTATTGAAGACGATGCCATCGTCATCGGCCCTGAACAAAAGCATCCCGCGCACGTGAGGTGTGTCGCCGTCGACGGTCGCCATGTGGAAAATGGGATTTGCGTTGATGAACTCCAAAATCTGTTTCTTATTCATCTCTACTTTCATAGCTACCTCCTTATCTGCAGTTCCAACGCAGCGGCGTCCTTCGTCGCGACGCTGAAACTTGATCTTTGCTGCACCGCCAAGTGAATATATACAACTAATCTCCGTCGCGCAAGCCGCTGTGCTCGGATGGCCATACTACCTGTGTATGCTGGCTGTTACAACCCGCATCTTGACAGTATTGTGTATACGGCAGTAGGATTTCAGTACTTCTGGCTCTGCCACGTCCGGTTTTGTTGTTGCTTCTGCACAATAGGGGGCATGACATGCTTTTTCATAGTCGAGCCAAAGATAAAAGGCACGGACTGTTGCTGGACAAACCGCTGGATGACCCTTCCTGCTGCGACGCCTGTGCTGCCTTGTGTTGCCGCTCCTTTCCCAATGTCGACCTCTCCTGGGAGGAATACCAGCTTCTTGAGAGCATGGGTGCGACTCGCCTCCATTTTTCCATTCATGGGCCACACAAGTTGATAATCGAAAACGGCTGCGAGTTTCTTGTCGGCAACAGGTGCGGCATCTATGAGCTGCGGCCGGAGATCTGCCGCCGTTTCATCTGCCGGAGCGACTGAGACCTTCTGCATATCCTTAGCCTAGTTTATGTTTAGATCAATCTGCCGTTATCCGCGTTTTCCGCCAAATCCGTGTGCGATGGTTGATGGTTATTACCGTCTCTACAGGTACAATAGGGGCATGAAAACTCCTCCCAAGGCAGATCCGGCGCAGCGCTGGCTTACCACTTTCACCTGGCAGGACAAGCTCATCGCCAGGTGCTTTCCCCGCTTTTTCCAGCGGTACGCTCCTGACGAGATCAAGGAACAATGGGAGGCGTATCAGGCCCAAAAGCAAAAACGAGCAAGATAGAGCCACGCATTTTCCCGATATAAAAAAGGCTAAACCGCTTTAAGCGATCTAGCCTTTTTTTGATCCTTTGGCCCGAGAAAACGGCGGGTTTTCGCCTGGGACTTCTACTTCCCTTTCTCCTTGTCGCTCTTGCTCTTTTCCTTGTCCTTGCCTTTATCCGACGGCGGCGCGACTTCGATCTCGTTGGTTATGTTCCCCTTGCCGACGATCCCTTCGGCAATCTTCTCGATGGTCGTTTTCTCCGATTCGGATTTTACCGGTCCCTTCAGCGTGACCTTGCCGTTTGTGGTAATGATCTTCACGTTGTGAGCCTTGATCGAAAGGGATTTGTCTTTAACCACGGCCCTTCTGATCTGCCTGGTGGTCTCCCGGTCGGGCTTGTTTTCCTTCTGCTGGTCGGCGGTGACTCCCTTGCTTGCTTCCTTGTTCTTCTTGGAGTTGTCGGCTTTGGCGGCGCTGGAGTCCTGGGCGGCTGTGGCTTGGGGCGGTGCATTGAAAACAACAGCGGCTGACAGTGCGATGGCGATCAACAGGTTTACTTTTTTCATGTCTTGGTTTGCCTCCTTCTCTGGTTGATAGGGATTGCTCCCTTGTGATCTTGCTGTTGGGTTTTGCCGCAATCAGCGCGTCCTGTTTCTCTCTGCGTTTTGCGGAGCGATGACAGAACCGGCAGGGACTGGGGTGAAAAAAAGATAAGAAGAAATTAATATAGTATTCGTCTTTGTCAATAGCTTTCGTTATTTGCGCTGCGGCTGCTGTTCGTGCTTTCGGTTTTAGCTGCTGAATCTGCAGATGCGGCAATAAATGCAGCCTCTGAGCTTGATTCCTATCGCTATGCCAGTTTTGACTTCGGCGGTCCTTCCGATACCATTGAACTTTTGCTCAAATCCTCTGCTCTGTCAGCGTTGGCAACGACGAGGAGCTGTCGCTATGAAAACGATCGTGACCATAACCATGAATCCTGCCATCGATAAGAGTGCGACGGTGGATCATGTGCTGGCAGAAAGAAAGCTTTACTGCAGCGAGCCCCTTTTCGAGCCCGGGGGAGGGGGGATCAACGTGTCGCGGGCAGTGCGGAAGCTTGGCGGGGAGTCCCTGGCTCTTTATCCGTCGGGAGGTCACAGCGGACAGACGCTGCGCCTGCTGCTCGACCAGGAAGGGCTTACGCACCGTCCGATTGAGGTCGCCGGCTGGACCAGGGAGAACCTGATCGTGCTGGAGTCCGCAACGGGGCAGCAGTACCGATTCGGTATGCCGGGGCCGGATCTCTCCGCGAAGGAATGGCAGGCTTGTTTGGAACAGATCTTTGCCGGCGCAGCCAAACCAGATTACCTGGTGGCGAGCGGCAGCCTCCCTCCGGGCGTACCGCAGGACTTTTATGCCCGGGTAGCGCGCCTTGGAAAACAGCACGGCGCCCGGGTGGCGGTGGACGCTTCGGGCGAGCCCCTGCGCCTGGCGCTACGCGAAGGGGTCTTCCTGATCAAGCCGAACATCCGGGAGTTTCGCGAGATGATAGGCGAGGGGGGGGAAGACGAAGCCAGGGTGCTGGCGCTTGCCAAGAAGATTGTCCTCGATGGGCAGAGCGAGGTGGTGGTGATCTCGCTGGGCGCGGCCGGGGTCCTCATGGTGTCGGACTCGGGAGTGGAGCGGCTGCATCCCCCCACGGTTCCCATTATCAGCAAGGTCGGCGCCGGAGACTCCATGGTGGCCGGCATGGTATTGAGCCTTGCGCGGGGGAACGCCCTGCGTGACGCCGTCCGTTTCGGGGTGGCTGCCGGGACCGCCGCGGTGATGACGCCCGGAACGGAGCTCTGCCGCCGGGAGGATGCCGAGAGGCTGTACCGGCAGATGCTTCCGGGTGAATAGAAGGAGTCCGCACTTAATGCCCATTACTGTTGGAAAGGAGAGGGTTATTTCATCCATCGACGTTTCCCACACCCGCAACATCGGGATCATTTCCCACATCGACGCCGGCAAGACCACCGTTACCGAGCGGATCCTCTTTTACAGCGGCGAGACGCACAAGATGGGGGAGGTGCATGACGGCCAGGCGGTCATGGACTGGATGCCGCAGGAGCAGGAGCGCGGCATCACCATCACCGCCAGCGCCACGTCCTGCCGCTGGGGGGAATACCGGCTCAACCTGATCGACACACCGGGGCACATCGACTTCACCATCGAGGTGGAGCGGAGCGTGCGCGTTTTGGACGGAGCGGTGGCCATCTTCAGCGCGGTCGAGGGGGTACAGCCGCAAAGCGAACTGGTCTGGCGCCAGGCGGACCGCTACCGCGTCCCGCGCGTCTGCCTCATCAACAAGATGGATCGCATGGGGGCGGATTACCGGAACGTCCTCTCCCAGATGGAGCAGCGACTCGGTGCCAGGCCGGTGCTGCTGCAGCTCCCTGTCGGCGCGGAAGCCGGTTTCTCGGGGGTGATCGACCTCCTTTCCGAAGAGTTTCTGACCTTCTCGGAGCAGGACCAGGGAAGGACGGTGGTGAGGGGGGCGGTGCCGCAGGAGGCTGTCGAGGCGGTGCGAGAGGCGCGGCTGCAGTTGACGGAGATCGCAGCGGATTTCGACGACCGGGTGATGGCGGCATTCCTGGAGGGGACGAAGGTGGAGACGTCGCTGTTAAGGGAGGCGCTGCGGCAGGGGACCCTTACCTGCCAGGTCTTTCCCGTGCTCTTCGGATCGGCGCTCAGGAACAAGGGGGTGCAGCCGGTGCTTGATGCCGTCTGCCTCTACCTTCCCTCCCCGAACGAAGTAGCATCGCTGGTGGCGCGCAAGCCCGGCGGCAGCGATCCCGAACCGGTCCTGTGCGACCCGGGGCGCCCGCTGGCCGCACTTGCCTTCAAGGTAATGGCGGAGGAGGGACGGCGGCTGACCTATCTGCGCATCTACAGCGGGACCATAAGAGCGGGGGCATCGCTTTTGAACGCGACCCGTGGCAACGCCGAGCGGGTCCGGCACCTGTTCCACATGCATGCCCACAAGCGCGAGGAGGTAGCCGATGCGGCAGCAGGCGACATCGTCGCCGTCACAGGCTGCCAGTCGACCTTGACCGGCGATACCCTTTGCGATCCTGCGCATCCCCTGGTTCTTGAGGGGATGACCGTGCCCGAGCCGGTGGTGTCCATCGCGGTGGAGGCCAAGGGGGGCGAGGATCGGGCGGGACTTCTCACTTCCCTGGAGTATTTCCAGTGGGAGGACCCGACCTTCCGGGTGCACGAGGACCAGGAGACGGGACAGACCATCCTCACCGGGATGGGGGAGTTGCATCTCGAGGTGGTCATCGATCGTCTGCGCCGCGAGTACGGGGTACAGGTGAAAACGGGAAGGCCGCGGGTGGTGTTCCGGGAGGCGCTCAGGCGCGAGGTCGAACGGCGCGAGGTGTTCCAGGCCCTGACCGAGAAGCGGCAGGAGAGGGCGGAGATCCTGCTGCGCCTGGTCCCTCTTTCGCGCGGAAGCGGGGTTCGCATCGTCTTGCCGCAACCGGCGCCGCCCATGACTGCCGAGCTGCTGACAACGGTGGAACAGAGCCTTTTGCAGGGATGCCAGGGGGGGGGACGGACGGGGTACGCCCTGACCGATCTGGAAGTGCGGGTTTTGGAACTGCCGGTGGACCCGGGAATGCCGGCGCCTGGCGAACAGACGCTTAGGGCGGCGGCGCAACGGGGGCTGGCGCTAGCGGCGCGGGAAGCGGAGCCGTACCTGCTCGAACCGATCATGAAACTGGAGCTGGAGACGCCGGCCGAGTACCTGGGAAAGGTGCTCGGGGGGCTGCAGCAAAAGCGCGGGAGGGTGGAGGGGCTCGACCGCAGGGGCGAATTGGAGCTGGTGAAGGCCACGGTGCCGCTGGCGGAGATGTTCGGCTACATGACGGAGCTAAGAAGCGCCAGCAAGGGGCGGGGGAGCTATACCATGGAGTTCCAGGGTTTCGAGGAGGCGCCCGCCCAGGTGCAGGAGCAGTTCGGGCTCAAAGGAAGTATTCATAGCTGACCGCTACTTCAAAATCCCCCCTGTCCCCCCTTCGCAAAGGGGGGGACGCAATAGCCCCGCCTAGTCCTTCGAGGAAAGACCACCCTGGTTCCTCGGTATTCCCTGATTACGCCTCCGGCTTATCTGTCGCACCTCTTCATCACTTCGAGAAGGGCCTGCATGCTGTACGGCTTCTGGATGAAATCGAGCAGACCGGTTCCGGTGAACTTCCCGGTTACCTCCTGGGCACTGTAGCCGCTGGACATGATCACCTTCACCTCCGGGTCGAGCGCTCTCAGCGCGTCGAAGGTCTGCTCCCCGTCCATCTGCGGCATGGTGAGATCCAGAATCACGAATTTTATATCCGGCCGCGATCGGTAGGTCTGCAGCGCACTGCTGCCGGAAAGCGCCGTCACCACCTCGTATCCCAACTGTCCCAGCATCATCGCCCCGATGTCGCAGATGGTCTCCTCGTCATCGACCAGAAGGATGGTCCCGCTCCCCTGCCAGTTGTCCATCTTCTGGTCCGCTTCCTTCACTGGCACCGGGAGGTCGCTGGCCGGCAGCAGCACGGTGAAGGTCGTTCCCTCCCCGGTCTTGCTTTGCACCTTGATGGCGCCCTTGTGCCCCCTGATGATACCCAGTACCGCCGACATGCCGAGCCCGCGACCGGTGAATTTGGTGGTGAAAAAGGGGTCGAAGATGCGCAAAAGCGTGCTCTCGTCCATGCCGCAGCCGGTATCTGCCACCTGCAGGAAGACGAACTCCCCCTCGACGAGTTCGCAGTCGAACCACGCCTCTTTCAGATAGCTCTGATCGAAATACCGGTATCCGGTGCTGATCGATATGGTCCCCCCCTGCTCTCCGGTGGCCTCCGAAGCGTTGATGACCAGGTTCATCACGATCTGACGCAACTGCGTCGGATCTGCCTGCACCGGAGGTAGCTCCTGGGCCAGGGAGAGCTTCAGCTCGGCCTTTTTCGATACCGAGACTTCCAGCAGGTGGATCATCTCCTCCAGCAGCAGGTTGAGGTTCACCGGTTCCACGACGAACATCCCCTTGCCGGAGTAGGCGAGCATCTGCTTGGCCAGGTCGGCCGCCCTGACGGCGGCCTTCTCGATGTTCTGCAGGTTTTCGGCGGCGGGAGAATCCGGGTCTATGCGTAAGAGCCCGAGGCTGGAATTCCCCAGGATGCCGGTGAGGATGTTGTTGAAGTCGTGCGCGATGCCGCCGGCAAGGATGCCCAGGCTTTCAAGCTTCTGCGCGTGCAAAAGCTGATGCTCCAGCCTCAGCCGCTCCTCTTCGTGCAGGCCGCGCTCCATCTCCGCCGCGGCACGCGAGCTGACCATCTGGAAGATTTCCTGAGGCAGGTTCCGGTTTCCCAGGGGCTTCTTGCCGATTGCGGCGATCAACCCTATCGGCACGCCGTTGGACCCCCAAAGCACAGTCCCCATGTAGCTCTCCGCCTTGATCTCCTGCAGCAAGGTGTCGGTCGGGAAGAGGTGGCGCACCCCCTGGCGGTAGCAGCAGACGCTGTTTCCCACCACCTCGCCGCAGGGGGTGTCCCGCAGGGTGTAGCGGATGTTGTCCTCGAAGCTGCCGTCGAAGTAGACCGCGAGGGTGCGCGCGTACTGGTTCCCCTCCTCCAGCTGGTCGATGCAGATGAATTCCATGTCGAGGGCTTGCGCCAGGTATTTCGCCAGCCGGTGGAAGAACTGCTCGCCCGGCTCTGAGACCGACTGGGCCAGGAATGCCAGGCACTCCTCGGTCCTCTTGCGCTTGGTTATCACGTCGAGGACCGCGACGAAGCACCCCGGCTCCGGGCTGTACACGGAAACGGCAATCCACTCGTTGATGGCGCAGAGGAAGTATTCCACCTGTTCGGGCTCCCCGCTCAGGGCGACGCGCCTGAAGCCCGCGAGAAGCTCCGGGTCGGAGTTGCCGACGCCAGGCAGCACCTCGCTCATCCGCTTCCCCTTCACCTCGCGCAGCCCCGTCAGCTTCTCGAAGCTCTGGTTCACTTCCAGGAAGACGAAGTCCATGGGGAGATTGGAATCCAGGATCATCCTGCAGTAGGCGAAGCCGTTCAGCATGTTGTCGAACAGCGAGCGGTACTTCTCCTCGCTTTTGCGCAGGCTCTCTTCGGCGTGCTTGCTGCGGGTGGTGTCCATGCCGGTCGCCTGGAACTCCGCCACCTGTCCGCAGTCGTCGGGGATGACGCTGTTGCTCCATTTCTGCCACACCAGGCGGCCGTCCGGCAGCCAGGCCCTCACTTCCAGCGCCTGCTCCTGGTGCTCCGCGCCCATCGACTCCACGACTCGGATCAGGTGTTCGCGGTCCTGCAGGAAAAAATACGGGTACAGGCTCTGGCCCAACAGTTCCTCGCGGGACATCTGCATGTATTTGCAGAAGGCATCGTTGACGAAGGTGAGGAAGCCTCCCCGGCGGTAACGCACGACGAATTCGGCTTGGGTCTGCACGATGGCCCGGTAGCGCCGTTCGCTTTGTTGCAGGGCATTTTCCGCGTCCTTCTTGCTGGTTATGTCCTGCAAGAAGGTGAGGAACCGCCTGCTCTCCGGTATGAAGGTGGTGCTCGCCTCTACTTCGATCAGGGTGCCGTCCTTCGTGCGGTGCACGGTCTCGAAGCGGTCGTAGCGTGTCGCCGCTACCTTCTCGGTATGCTGCATGACCTCGTGGCGGTCCTCACGCGCCTCGATCTCGTAGACGAACATGGAACTGAACTCGTCGCGGCTGTAGCCGTACATGCGGCAGGCGGCTTCGTTCACGGAGAGGATCTTTCCTTCCATGTCGACGACCCAGAAGCCGTCCATGGAGGTATTGGCAAGAAGCTCGTACTGCAGCGCGGCCTGGTGCTCCTGCTCCTTTATCAGCTTTTCTTGGGTGATGTCGTTCAGGACGACGCAGACAAGTCCCTGCTGGAGCGGGATGGCATCGATCTTTACCCAGATCGTGGCGTCATTGTGGGGGGTGTAGATGCCGGCGGTGAAGCCGGTTACGGCCTTTCCTTTAGTAAGCGCTACGGAGGCCGGGTGTTGTTCCGGGGGGAGGTCGCCTCCGTCCTGGGTGAGGAGGCGCCATTGCGGCTTTTGCGGGGTGTGCGCCATGAACGCTTCGCGGTCCAGGCCCAGAAGGGAGAGTGCCGATGCATTCGCCTCGACGGGGCTTCCCTCCGCGTCCTGGCAGAACATGCCCTGGGACATGCTGTCGAACAATGCCTGCCAGTTCTGAAGCGAATGGAACATCGGCCCTCCTTGGAAAGGTGGAAAAGGCTCAGCACTGTCAGCAGAGGATGAACCTATCGATGCTTATAACAGGATAAAGGTGACAGTTCAACGTTTTGTGTCAGAGCTGTTTTCTGGAATTGCTTGTTTCATAACATCTTATCGGTGTGGTGCTGCCGTAGCTTTAATTGAACCATCCGCAGGCGACACTGCAGCACTCATAGCCACTGCAGATAGAGCTGAAGTTAGTCCCCACCGATCCTGTCGCACCGGCTGCTACTGTGGTATCATGTGCCTTCGTCGAATCTGCCATGCAAGGAGAGTTTTAATGACTTCACCTATAAAGATCGGTGTGAGTTCGTGCCTTCTGGGTGAGAAGGTCCGCTATGACGGAGGGCACAAGCATGACCGCTACATCACGGACGTGCTGGGCAGGTTCTTCCTCTTCGTCCCGGTCTGCCCGGAGGTTGAGTGCGGCATGCCCGTGCCGCGCGAGGCGATGCGGCTGGAGGGGGATCCTGCGGCGCCCAGGCTGATCACCCACAAGAGCCGGGCGGACAAGACCGAGCAGATGCTGGCCTTTTGCCGCGCCAAGGTGGAGGCGTTGGCCTTGGAGGATCTCTGCGGCTTCATCTTCAAGAAGGGCTCCCCCAGTTCCGGCCTGTTCCGGGTCAAGGTCTACGACCATGCCGGCGTGCCGTCTAAGACCGGCAGCGGCCTTTTCGCGGCCGCGGTGGCCGGGCGTTTCCCGCACCTTCCCATGGAAGAGGAGGGGAGGCTCGCCGACGCCTCCTTGCGGGAGAACTTCATCGAGCGGGTCTTCAGCTACCGGCGCTGGAAGGACTTCCTGACGCAGGGACCGGACCTGGGGAAGCTGGTGCAGTTCCACACCCGGCAAAAGCTATTGGTGATCTCCCACAGCACGCAGCTCTACCGGGAAATGGGGGCGCTTGTCGCGCGCGGCAAGGAGATCGTCTGGCCGGAGCTCGCCGAGCGCTACCAGGAACTTTTCCTGCGGGCCTTGGAGCTGCAGGCCACGGTGAAAAAGCAGACCAACGTGCTGATGCACATCATGGGGTACTTCAAAAAAGAGCTGGAGGCCGAGGAAAAACAGGAGCTTTTGGAGTTGATCGGGCAGTACCACGATGGACTGGTCCCCCTGGTGGTGCCGGTCACCCTCCTGAAGCACTACGTCAACAAGTACCGGCAGCAGTATCTGCAGCAGCAGGTCTACCTCTCCCCACATCCGGCGGAGCTGATGCTGCGCAACCACGCTTAAGCATCCGCAACAGGCAGCACCCATCCTATCGATTTATAGAGGTCTCATCATGCACGCCACCCGCGAAATATACTGGAACGTCAATCACGCCCTGATCTGGGTGATGTACCTTTTCGCCTTCATTGCCCTGGCGGCAGGCGCCTGGGGCTTTTGGCGGCGTCTCCCCATGTACCGGCAGGGTAAGCAGCCGCTTGACCGGCTGGACCGGCTCCCCGAGCGCGTCCGGCACTTCCTTAAGGGGATGTTTTCGCAGGTGAAGGTGCTGCGGGTTCCCGTGCCGGGGACGCTGCATGCGCTCTTCTACTGGGGCTTTCTGCTCCTTTTCATCGGTACCCTCTTGATCATGCTGCAGGCCGACTTCACCGCGCCGCTGTTCCACAGGGTGTTTTTGCAGGGTAACTTCTACCGCGGTTATTCGCTGGTGCTGGATCTTGCCGGGCTGGTGGCGATCGTCATGCTCGGGGGGCTTTTGGTGCGCCGCTGGTTCGTGAAGCCGAAGGGGCTCCCGACCAGCGGAGACGACTACCTGGCGCACGCGCTTCTCTTCGCCATCCTCGTCACCGGGTTTGTGGTGGAGGGGCTTCGCATGGCCTCGACGGAGATCGGGATCAACCCGGAACTCGCGCGCTGGTCCCCGGTAGGGGGGCTCTTCGGCCGACTGTTCGTGGGGATGGACCTGGGGAGGATTTCCCTGACCCACAAGACTCTGTGGTGGGGGCACCTGTTCCTGGCCCTCTCCTTCATCGTGGCCATCCCCTTCACCAAGCTGCGCCATCTCTTCACCACGCCGGTCAACTACCTCTTTACCGACTTAAGGCCCAAGGGGGCGATTGCGACCATCAACCTGGAGGACGAGGGGGCGGAGCAGTTCGGCGTCGCCAAGGTGGCGGATTTTTCCTGGAAGGACCTCTACGACCCCGATGCCTGCACGCTCTGCAAGCGCTGCCAGGACCGCTGCCCGGCCTGGAACACGGAAAAGCCGCTTTCCCCCATGAAGGTGGTGCTGCGGATAGGCGAGGTGGCTGCCGCGACGCCGCAGGCCGACCTCTGCCGGACCGTCACCGAGGACGTCCTTTGGGACTGCACCACCTGCCGGGCCTGCCAGGAGATCTGTCCGGCCGAGATCGAGCACGTGAACAAGATCCTCGAGATGCGCAGGAACCTGGCGCTCATGGAGGGCTCCTTCCCCGGCGACGAGGTGCGCGCCGCCATGGCCAACTACGAGGTGAACGGCAACCCGTTCGGCATGGCCTACGCCGAGCGCGGCGCCTGGGCCGACGGCCTCGACGTCGCCCTCATGGAGAAAGGCGCCGCGGTCGACGTCCTTTACTTCGTCGGCTGCTACGCCTCCTTCGACCGCAGGAACCAGGAGGTCGCCCGCGCCTTCGTGAAGCTTTGCAACGCCGCCGGCGTCAGGGTCGGCATCTTAGGCAAAGAGGAGAAGTGCTGCGGCGAGCCCCCCAGAAAGCTTGGGAACGAGTACCTGTACCAGGGGATGGCGCAGGAGAACATCGAGAAGATCAAGGGATACGGGGTGCCGCGGGTGGTGACCACCTGCCCGCACTGCTTTAACACGCTCGCCAGGGATTACCGCGACTTGGGCTTCGATGTCCCGGTTGAGCATTACACCACCTTCCTCCATGACCTGGTGCAGCAGGGGAGGTTGAAGCTGAAAGCGGAGCCGTTTGCCTGCACCTATCACGACTCCTGCTACATCGGACGCTACATGGACATCTTCGAAGAGCCGCGCGAGCTCCTGCAGCGCGCCGGCGGGAGCATCGCCGAGATGGGGGCGAGCCGCCTGGAGAGCTTTTGCTGCGGCGCCGGGGGAGGGCGCATCCTGGCGGAGGAGAAGCGCGGCACGCGGATCAACGTGGCGCGGGTGCAGATGGCCCAGGAAACCGCCGTTTCCATGCTGGTCTCCAACTGCCCGTTCTGTCTCACCATGTTCGAGGACGGCATCAAGACCGGCGGCGCTGAGGGAAGCGTCGCCGCGAGGGATCTGGCTGAGATTCTAGCGGAGCGGATAGTCTAAGGGGGACAGGCACCTGGCGGAGCCAGTCCCCTTGTTTCTCATGAGCTTCATTGACTTGTCCCGGCGCATGCTATATTGTCGAAGCCGTAGCCCTTACCTCCGAAAAGGGGACAGGCTACTTTTTCATTTAAAAAAGTAGCCTGTCCCCCTTTTTTAAAGCAAAAGGATTCACAGTGTCTCACGGCGCCTGCACCGGCACACTAAAACCCGCATCGAGGTTTCGTTTCTTCCCTCCTTTCAGCACGAACCCTTCCCACGCCGGCAACCGGGCGCTTTTCTCGCTCCTTCTGCTGGTCCTGCTGCTCTCTCTGACCCCGCCTGCCCAGGCGCAGCAATCCCCCCCGGTCCACTACGACCCCGCGGCCACCATCGTGGTCGGCGGCGACCGCTCTTATCCCCCATACGAATTCATCGACAAGGACGGCCGCCCCGCCGGCTATAACGTGGATCTCACCAAGGCCATCGCCGAGGTGATGGGGATGAAGGTGGAATTCCGCTTCGGAAGCTGGGCGGAGATGCGGGCAGGGCTGCAGCAGGGAAAGATCAACATCCTGCAGGGGCTCTCCTATTCGGATGAGCGCTCCCGGAGCGTCGACTTCTCGCCCCCCCACGCCATGGTGCACCACGCCATCTTCGCCCGCAGGGACTCGAAACGGGTCCGTACCCTGGAGGAACTGAAGGGGAAGAAGGTGATCGTCTTCCAGGACGGCATCATGCACGAGCGCCTGAAGCTCTTGGGGTTCGGGAAGGACCTGGTGCTCACCCCGACGCCGGCGGAGGCGCTCAGGCTCCTGGCTTCGGGGCAGTACGACTACGCGGTGGTGGCGCAACTCCCGGGGATGTATCTCATCCGCGAACTGCACCTGACCAACCTGGTTCCGGTGGCAAAGGCCGTGGTGAGCGAGCAGTACGGCTACGGGGTCGCCAAGGGGAATAAGGAGCTTTTGACCCGCTTCAACGAGGGGCTCGCCATCGTCATCAAGACCGGCCAGTACGCGCAGATCTACAACCGGTGGCTCGGCGTGCACGAGCCTCCGCGGGTCACCAGGGAGATGGCGCTCAAGTACGGCGCCATGATCCTGGTGCCGCTTTTGCTGGTCTTGGCGGGGACGGCGCTTTGGAACAAGACGCTGCACAAAAGGGTCGCCGAGCGCACTGATGAGCTGGCGCAGGAGGTCTCGGAGCGCAACAAGGCTCTGGAGGCGTTAAGGCGCCACCAGGACAAGCTGATCCAGGCGGACAAGATGGCCTCGCTCGGGACGCTGGTTTCCGGCGTTGCCCACGAGATCAACAACCCCAACGGGCTCTTGCTGCTCGATATCCCGATTCTTAGGCGCGTGCACGAGGACGCGGAGGAGATCCTCGAAGCCCGCTACCTGCAGGAGGGGGATTTCATGCTCGGGGGGGTCCCGTACTCGGAGATGCGCGAGGAGATCCCGCGCATCCTGGAGGAGATGCAGGACGGGGCGCAGCGCATCAAGAGGATAGTGAACGATCTGAAGGACTTCGCGCGCCGCGACGACGCGGGCTACATGGGGCCGATCGACGTGGAGGCGGCAGCCAAGAGGGCCGTGCGCCTGGTCGAGCCGACCATACGTACGGCAACCAACAGGTTCGAGGCGCTCTATGCGGGGAACCTACCGCCGGTATTGGGCAACGCGCAGCGCATAGAGCAGGTCATCGTCAACCTGGTGCTCAACGCCTGCCAGGCCCTTTCCGGGCGGGACCAGGGGGTGACGCTTACCACCTCGCTGGACAGCGAGAGCGGCAGCGTGCTGATCGAGGTGCGTGACGAAGGGGTGGGGATAGCGCAGGAGCACCTGCCGCAGCTCGTGGATCCCTTCTTCACCACCAAGCGGGAGACCGGAGGCACCGGGCTCGGCCTCTCCGTCTCCGCGGGAATCGTCAAGGAGCACGGGGGGACGCTCCGCTTCGCGTCGACGCCGGGGGAGGGGACCACGGTCACCCTTTCCCTTCCCGTTACTTCCAGGAGGTCATGAATATGAAGTCAACGCCGTACCCCAGCTTCAGCATACTGCTGGTCGACGACGAGCCGGCCTGGCTCAAGTCCTTCTCGCTCACGCTCAAAAGCCGGGCGGGGATCAACAACGTGCTCATCTGCCAGGACAGCCGCGAGGTGATGGGGCTTTTGGACCGGGGGGGAGTGGGGCTCGTGCTCCTAGACCTCACCATGCCGCACATCTCCGGCGAGACGCTTCTGCAGCAGATCGCGGAGAGCCATCCGGAGATCATGACCATCATCGTGAGCGGTATGAACCAGCTCGACACCGCGGTGCGCTGCATGAAGCTTGGCGCCTTCGACTACATCGTTAAGACCGACGAGGAGGACCGGCTGGTTGGGGGGGCGATGAGGGCGATCCGGATGCTGGAACTGCACAACGAATTCCGCGCCATGTCGGACCGGATGATCTCGCGCGAGTTGAAACACCCGGAGGCGTTCGCCGACATCGTCACCAGCGACCGCGGCATGCACGACCTGTTCAACTACGTGGAGGCGGTGTCGCCCAGCCATCAGCCGCTTTTGATCACCGGCGAGAGCGGGGTGGGGAAGGAACTGATCGCCCGCGCCGTGCACGCCTTGAGCGGCTGCCAGGGGCCGCTGGTCGCCGTCAACGTCGCGGGGCTCGACGATACCGTCTTTGCCGATACGCTATTCGGGCACGTCCGCGGCGCCTATACCGGCGCGGACCAGGCGCGCCTCGGGATGATCGAACAGGCGGGAAACGGGACGCTTTTCTTAGACGAGATCGGGGACCTGAGCATCGCATCGCAGGTGAAATTATTGCGCCTGCTGCAGGAAGGGGAGTACTTCCAGCTGGGTAGCGACCGGCCGAAACGGATGAACGCGCGCATCGTGGTCGCGACGCACCGCGATTTGGCCGCCAAAGAGGCCGCCGGGACCTTCAGGCGCGACCTTTATTACCGTCTTTGCACGCACCGCATCCAGATCCCGCCGCTTCGGGAGCGGACCGCGGACATCCCGCTTCTGCTCGATTATTTCCTGGAACAGGCGGCGGAGTCGCTGGGTAAGAAGAAGCCGACCCCTCCCAAGGAGTTGGCCCAGATACTGGCCACCTACAGCTTCCCCGGCAACGTGCGCGAATTGCGCGGCATGGTCTACAACGCGGTTAGTCTGCACAAGGAGAGGATCCTCTCCATGGACAGCTTCCTGAAGGCGATCGGCCGCTCCCGCGTGGAGCAGCCGCTTCCCGCCCTGCACGAGAACCCGTTCCACTCCTTCGAGCGCCTTCCCACCTTCGCCGAAGCGGCCGAACTGCTGGTGGAGGCGGCCGTCTCGCGCGCCAACGGCGTCCAGGCCATCGCCGCGAGGCTCTTGGGTATCTCCGCCCCCGCGCTGAACAAGCGCCTCAAGCAGCGGAAATAAATAACACTTCTCTCCCCTCACCCCGACCCTCTCCCACCTGCGGACCGTAGCCTACGGTGGGCGAAGGCCCAGAGGGAGAGGGAGAATTCCTGGTTCCCAAGCTCCAGCTTGGGAACCCAATGCGGCGCAAAGCTCCAGCTTTGCATCTAGTGGAAGCTGGAGCTTCGGCTGGTTTTGCGTTCCCAAGGTGGACCTTGGGAACGAGATCACGGTTTTACCCTCATCGATAGTCTTCAGTCCCTTTCCTTGCTATATCAACTACATCACCCAATGGTGTTAACCATGGTTAAGGCCTTAACCATGGTTAAGCCGGTTATCTTCCCGCTTTCACGTCCCTTTTGCCGCTCTTCTTCAATGGTATTTACTTTGGTTAACACCATTGCGGTCGCCCTTTTCTTCTAAAACAGTATTTTCTTGTGTCCTCACAGTAACTTGTAAATGTAAACAGATGATTGGTACTCCTCTTGCTGATATGTGGTGTCGAGAGCCGCTGCGATTTTTATGCGATGACGCTTCATTGAAGTTGAAATAGTCACAGTAAAAGGAGAGCCCATGAAAACAAAGAAGTTTTACCAGCATCTGTACTTCCAGGTATTGACGGCGATATCGATCGGCGTAGCGCTCGGTTACTACCTGCCGGACACCGGTACCGCGATGAAGCCGCTGGGTGACGGGTTCATCAAGATGATCAAAATGATCATCACCCCCATCATCTTCTGCACAGTGGTCACCGGCATCGCCGGCATGGACGACATGAAGAAGGTTGGCCGCGTCGGCGGCAAGGCGCTCCTCTACTTCGAAGCGGTCTCCACCCTGGCGCTTGCCATCGGGCTCGTGGTGATCAACGTGATCCAGCCGGGAGTCGGCATGAACGCCGATGTCACCAAGCTGGACACCAAGGGGCTCGCCACCTACACGGCTACCGCCGCCAAGTCCCACAGCTTCGCCGATTTTGCGCTGGGGATCATCCCCAATAGCGTGGTCGACGCCTTCGCCAAGGGCGAAATCCTCCAGGTGCTCTTCTTTGCCATCCTGTTCGGCCTGGCGCTTTCCGCCATGGGCGAGAAGGGCAAGCCGGTGTACCGCATGATCGACGATGTGGCTCACGCCTTCTTCGGCGTCGTGAACATCATCATGAAGTTCGCTCCCATCGGCGCCTTCGGCGCCATGGCCTTCACCATCGGGAAGTTCGGGCTGGGCTCGCTGACCAAGCTCGGGATGCTGATGGGGAGCTTCTACCTGACCTGCCTGCTCTTCGTCTTCGTGGTGCTCGGCACCATCGGCAAGCTGTGCGGCTTCAACATCTTCAAGTTCATCTCCTATATCAAGGAAGAGCTCCTCATCGTGCTGGGGACCTCCTCTTCCGAATCCGCGCTTCCCCGCTTGATGGCGAAGCTGGAGAACCTCGGCTGCTCCAAGTCCGTGGTCGGTCTGGTGATTCCCACCGGCTATTCCTTCAACCTGGACGGCACCTCCATCTACCTCACCATGGCTGCGGTGTTCGTGGCGCAGGCGACCAACACCCCGCTGGATCTGACCCAGACGCTGACCATCCTGGGCGTGCTGATGCTTACCTCGAAAGGGGCCGCAGGCGTCACCGGCAGCGGTTTCGTCACCCTGGCCGCAACCTTTGCCGCCATCCCCACCATCCCGGTTGCGGGGCTTGCCCTCATCCTCGGGATCGATCGCTTCATGTCCGAGGCGCGTGCCCTTACCAACCTGGTCGGCAACGGCGTCGCTACCGTGGTCGTCTCCCGCTGGGAAAACGAGCTGAACGCGACCCGCATGTCGCAGGTGCTGAACAAGGAATTGGATGAGGCTGCCGGGGAGGCTGACCTGCTGATGATGGACCCCGAGCCCGAAGAGGCTTAGACACACCGAGCTCAGAACCTATCTTCGTATCTTCGATCCCCCATCACCTTTGCCGGTGGTGGGGGATTTTTTTTGTCCGAAACGTTTAGTTTGCCGAAAATGTTTACAGCGTGTTTTATTTTTACCTCAGCGTTGATTCATGGAAAAGGACGCGATGGTGTCTGTTTTGACGCATGACCAGTAGGTGTCGATACTAGGGCGGGTTGGCGTGCCTGCGGGGTAATCTGCCGGATTTGCGTCTTAAATTGTGGGCTGCGCCGGCTTCTTTGAAAGGTTGTCGTGGTCGGACCAATTTTGTAACAGGTTTTTTATAAAACAGTTTGCTAAAACGATGTTGACATATTATGCTAGGGCCCATTCTTCCCTGCCCGTTTTTGAGTCAAAATAAAACAAGCGATAGTTAATGCTGTTGGCAGTTTGCTGGTGATATGTCAGAACCCGATCTTTAAGGAGGGAGTATGAACGTCCACGAGTACCAGGCTAAAGCAATTCTGCGCAAGTTCGGGGTGCCGGTTCCGGATGGCCACGTTTGCTACAACGGCGCCAGTGCCAGGGAATGGGCCAAGCGGCTCGGCGAGGGACCTTGGGTGGTCAAGGCCCAGATCCATGCCGGGGGGCGCGGCAAGGGGGGAGGCGTCAAATTGGCGCGCACCTCGAGCGAGGTGCAGATGATCGCCCGCGACATGCTCGGCATGACCCTCAGGACGCATCAGACCGGGCCGGAAGGGAAGGTGGTGCACCGGGTCCTGGTCGAGTGCGGCTGCAACATCGGCAGCGAACTGTACGTGAGCCTCTTGGTGGACCGTGCCACTTCACGCGTCACGGTCATGGCCTCCACCGAGGGGGGGATGGACATCGAAGAGGTGGCCGCGAAGACCCCGGAAAAGATCTTCACCGAGGCGGTCGATCCGCTGGTGGGGCTGACTCCCTTCCAGTGCCGCAAGATCGCCTTCAGCCTGGGGCTCAGGGGAAAGCTCACGGGGAAGGCCGTGAAGGTCTTCACCTCCCTCTACAACACCTTCATCGCTACCGACTGCTCGCTTTTGGAGATAAACCCCTTGGTCGTCACCGACGAAGGTGAACTGATCGCGCTGGACGCTAAATTCGGCTTCGACGACAACGCGCTATTCAGGCACCTGCAGATAGGCGACATGCGGGACTTCGACGAGGAGGACGCAAACGAGATCGAGGCATCCCAGCACGACCTCTCCTACATCTCCCTTACCGGCAACATCGGCTGCCTGGTTAACGGCGCGGGCCTCGCCATGGCCACCATGGACATCATCAAGCACTACGGCGGCGACCCGGCCAACTTCCTGGATGTCGGGGGCGGGGCCACCATCGAGCGCGTCACCGAGGCCTTCAAGATCATCCTCTCGGATAAAAACGTGAAGGGGATCCTGGTCAACATCTTCGGCGGGATCATGAAGTGCGACGTCATCGCCACCGGGGTCATCGAAGCGGCGCGGCAGGTCGGCATCCAGGTGCCGCTCGTGGTCAGGCTGGAAGGGACCAACGTGGAGCTGGGCAAGCGGCTTCTGTCCGAAAGCGGGTTGAACATAGTGGCTGCCGACGGCATGGCCGACGGGGCACAGAAAATAGTGCGGGCCGTAGCGGCCCAAGCCTAGGGGGGGATGACCATGAGCATAATGATCAACAAGGAAACCAGGGTCATCACCCAGGGGATCACCGGCGCCACGGGGCTCTTCCACGCCCAAGGGGCGCGCGAGTACGGCACGCAGATGCTGGGGGGGGTAACCCCGGGGAAGGGGGGGACGGTCATCGACGGCTTCCCTGTATTCGACACGGTCGCCGAAGCGGTTCACCAAACCGGCGCCACCGCGTCCGTCATCTACGTCCCGCCCCCCTTCGCTGCGGACTCCATCATGGAGGCGGTCGATGCCGGCGTTGAGCTGGTCTGCTGCATCACCGAGGGGATACCGGTTCTAGACATGGTGAAGGTGAAGCAGTACCTGGTGGGGAAGCGGACCCGCCTGGTGGGACCCAACTGCCCCGGAGTGATCACTCCAGGCCAGTGCAAGATCGGCATCATGCCCGGCTACATCCACAAGCCCGGCAGGATCGGCGTCGTGTCGCGCTCCGGCACCCTCACCTACGAGGCGGTATGGCAGCTCACCTCCATCGGGCTCGGGCAATCCACCTGCGTCGGCATCGGCGGCGACCCGGTGAACGGCACGAGCCATATCGACTGCTTGAGGCTCTTCGAGGCGGATCCCGACACCGATGCGGTGATCATGATCGGGGAGATCGGGGGGAACGCCGAGGAGGAGGCCGCGCGCTTCGTGAAGGAGAATATGAAAAAGCCGGTGGCGGCCTACATCGCCGGCGTCACCGCTCCCCCGGGTAAAAGGATGGGGCATGCCGGCGCCATCATCTCCGGCGGCAAGGGGACCGCGACCGAGAAGGTAGCTGTCTTGAGGGAATGCGGCATCAGCGTTGCCGACAGCCCGGCGGAGATGGCCCAGGCGCTGCTGCAGGTCTACAAGCCGTAAGTACTTACTGCCACGGCGAGGTGGCAATGGGGAGTGCGTATGAGAAAGAAGAAGAAGGAGAACGTACGCTACCATGTGGTCTCGGTACGGGTAACCCATGAAGACCGCGAGACCCTGGAACACCTGTCGAAACAGACCAACATGAAGGTCTCGGACCTGATGCGGGAGGCGCTATTGGCGGTCCCCGCGAAGGATCCTTCCTGACCGGGCGCCGGCAAGGGGGGGCTTGGCAGGAAAGAGAAAAAAAGTACGCGTTGGAATTCGAATGAAAAAGGCCGGGGAGATACTTCCCGGCCTTTTTTACGTCTGGCTTCGTTCCACCAGAATGCGGCGCAACCTATGAGAGTATTTAAAAGAAAATTGACAATTTCCGCGATATGCATATTATCGTCCCTGCCTCGGATGCCGGTCAGGCGAGCCTTGTACCGGAAGCGTGGTTTTGACTGTGAACTTCTCGGATTTTCTCCGTGGCTGACGGTTCGTTTCTTGGGGGAGATATGCGACATCTCGTGATTAGTACCCTGCTTCTCGCCTTTTTTGCGCCGGGCATCGCCCCTGCTGCGAGCTACCAGTGGCGCGACGACCAGGGCGTGACCCATTTCACCGACGATGCCGACCGCGTACCGGAGAAGTACCTGAATCGGGCGAGGGAGATCCAATCGGTCGCCGGGGAAAAGAAAACTGCCTCCCCGACACCACCCGCAATTAAAGGGGAGGGTGCCCCCGCGGCAGCGCCCGCGCCCACACCTCCTGAGGGGGATCGCGCGAGCACGGAGTTGAACCAGCTCAGGGAGGACCTGGCGGCGAAGCAGGCCGAACTGGCCCGCCTGCGGCGCAAGTGGCAACTGGCCAAGGGGCGAAACCCTTCTCGGGAAGAGATAAAGGAATTCGAGAAGAAGCGAGCCGAGGGGAAGTCGACCTTCAAGGACAACCCTTATGTCAACAAATCGCCGCTCTCGTCCCCCATTCCCGCCCGCGTCGCCTATTTGAAAAAACTGGAAGAGGTGCAAAAGGACGAGGAGCGGATCCGGCAACTGGAGCAGCAACTTAAGGCGCAGGGAAAGTAAAGGCAAATAGGCGTAAGGAGCGAGGATGGAACTGGTTCGGCAGGCGTTGGCGAAGATCTCGGTGGAACGGATCAGAAAGCACATCGAGGAGCTGGAAGGGGTGAGGCACCCGGTGGCGGCCCCGGCCGCCCTGGAGCGCGCGCGGGCTTATGTAAGCGACAACCTGAAAGCCTTGGGGTACAGCATCGAACAGCACCTGTTCCTCGACAACGGCAGCGAGTTCAGCAACGTGATTGCCACCCGGCGCGGCAGGCTTTTCCCCAGGCGCCGGCTGCTGGTGCTGGCTCATTACGATACCGTTTCCAACTCCCCCGGGGCCGACGACAACGCAAGCGGCGTGGCGGTTCTCCTGGAAATAGCCACTGCTTTGAGCGGGCTCTCCATGGAAAAGACGGTCCAGTTCGTGGCGGTGAACCTGGAGGAAAATGCCGACGAAGAGGTGTCCGGCAGCGGACTCAGGGGGAGCCGGGCGCTCGCTGCCCGGGCCAAAGAGGAAGGGTGGGATATCGAGGGGGTGCTGGTGCTGGAATCGGTCGCCTTCGCATCCGACTCCGCCTTGCAGACCGTGCCGGCGGGGCTGCCGCTGGAGGTGCCTTCTCAGGGGAACTTCCTGGCCGCGATCGGCAACGAAAACTCAAAAGTGCTGCTGCAGGGGTTTTCCCAGTCGATCAAGCGCCATGGCGCCGCTCTTCCGGTAGTTCCCCTGGCGGTTCCGGGCAACGGGGAGATGTTCCGCGACACCAGGAGGTCGGATCATGCCCCCTTCTGGGACCTCGGTTTCCCCGCGGTGATGCTGACCGACACAACAAATTTCAGAAACCCAAACTACCACGAGCCGAGCGACACGCTAGAGACCCTCAACCTTGCCTTCGCGGAAAAGGTCTGCCGCGCGACTGCCGGCTGCCTGCTGGACCTGGCTGGGGGCGTCGAGGAAAGAGAAGTCTGACCTCTTCAGGCACCGCCGCAAGCGGCATCGCCTGGAGCAGCTCCAGAAACCGTGTGAAAAGCTCGTGCCTTAGCTGTTCCATTACGCCCAGCAGTTCCTCCTTGGCCGCCCCGTCGGCCACCCTTTCCCGCACCATCCCGGTAAAAACGTCCAGGTCGTGCAGTTTCCCCAGCACCTCCTGGTGGCTCTTCAGCTTGTCCCTCAAGGCACCCGCCGATGGCAGCTGCGGTTCCACAAGCTCCACCCGGTAACGCATCTTCTTCACCGCGATCCTCAGCCTGTGCTGTGCCGCGGGATCTCCTTCAATGGCCGCCGACGGAAGGAGTACCGCGAGAGTTTCGGCGCGTTCGGTGAGCGCCCCCTCCGCGAAGGTGCGGAAGTCGAGGAAGGGGTTTTCCTTCTGGCCCCGGAAGAGGTTGAGCCTGTCGTGCAGAGCGTCCAGCAGCATGGCGGTCTGCCGGCGCTCGCGGGGGTGGCGCAAGGTCGCGGCGAGTTGGCTGCGCGCCAGCCCGCGCTCCTGCTCAAGTGCGCGCAAAAGCTCGTCCAGCACCGCCGTGTCGGTCTGTGGCCTGCTTTGCTTTAGTTCAAGGAAAAAGAGACGGGCCTCGTCGGCATTGCGTATCGGGCCCAGCATCCGGGTCACCTTTCTGACCCGCTTTGACAGCTTGCTCGCTGCATCCGAGGGAAAGCAGGGTTCGAAGAGTGCCAGCGCCTCCCGCAGGCGGCGTGAGGCGACGCGCAGGTCGTGGAGTTGTTCCTCCTCCAGCGTCTTCGATACTTGCTTCCAGTTGGCGAAAAAGAGTTTTGCGGCTGCGGTTAGTGTGGTGCGGGAGGCGAACCAGATCCGAAGGGAACCTGGTTCGCCTGTGCTTGGAATGGAGCGGGCCATGACCTTCGCCTTTCATGTAAGTGCCGATACTGTGACAGGCAGGATTATAGCACCATCTTCATGTCAGGATCTTTGTCTTAAGAAGATTTGTTAACTGTGAGGAGAAATTCCATCACGGCAAGAAGGTTGGCCAGTCTGCGGAAGAGCTTGTTCTTCTCCTGAACGTCGCGGGTTGACTTTAGCTTTGTCATAAGAATCTGGTACTGGTCGATCACTAGGTCGAGCGGCTTCGGGGTCTTCAACGCCTTTCCTCCTTTGTTTGATTTTTGGTTAGAGAAATATAACCATTGTTTTCGACGTGTCAAGGTGTCGGGGCGCTGCCGCTGCTCCACTTCGAGGGCGTGACGCAGACAAAAGCTCCACCACAGAGGAGAATCAAAAACGAAATACAGTACAGGCAAAACCGAAAACGTCAGCTTTGGCCTTGGTTCTCCTCTGTGTCCTCTGTGGTGAGTGGGGTTCAACGGTGCGCGGGAAAAAATCGGGTAAAAATTTGCATTTTTTAATTTCATGATATAGTGGGGCGGTTGTTTAATAAACAAGGGGAGGCTCATCATGAAAAGAGTGCTGTCCATCATTGTTAGTGCCCTGGTTGCCGTGTCGTTTGCCGGTATTGTCTCGGCCGTAGATAGTCCCAGCGTGCCGGCGGAAACCATGGACACCAAAGGCCAACCACCCTATGACGTCCCGACCGCGGGTGCGGCGGGGGACAAGACCAAGACCCAGGACACTACCAAGAAGAAGAAAAAGAAAAGAAGCAAGAAGTCGAAGAAATCGACGCGCCGGGCAACTACCGGGACCACTAACACTACCGAGCCCAACTACGGCACACCTGCTACCGGCGGCCCGAGCGGGACCATGGGAACCCCGGGCGGCACCGAAGGCGGGGCAGGCGCAGGCGGCGCGGGGACCGGCGGTGGCGGAAGGTGACGCTTTGGTTCCTGAACTCGGAAAGGCCGCATCAAACGATGCGGCCTTTTTGTGTGTGCGCCCGGCAGGGGGGGCGGTTCAATCGGTTCTTGGACCGAATTAATCGTTGCGCGGGGAGTGGGTAAATGCTATAAATATTCGCCTTATTGGCTGTTGATACCGTCCGCGCTGCGGTTGTGGCTTCGGGTTTGCACATGTGGCCTTGCCGGCGAGAGCGCCGAAGTATCGAGGGTCTAGTCCAAGGGCTAGACCCTCTTTCATTATCCAAAACGATGGAGGCATCTATGGGTGCGATTCTTGTTACAGGTGGGGCTGGCTACATTGGAAGCCATGTAGTAAGACAGCTTTCCGAGGCGGGCCACGAGGTGATTGTCTTCGACAACCTTTCGACCGGGAGCGCCGACGCCTTGATCAACGGGGAGCGGCTCATAGTCGGCGACCTGGCGGACGAAAAAAAGATAGGCGAGGTGCTGCGGGAAACCGGGTGCAAATCGGTGCTGCATTTCGCCGCCGCCATCGTAGCACCGGAATCGGTGCTGCTGCCGCTCAAGTATTATTCCAACAACACCCGCAACACCCTGAACCTGATCAAGGCCTGCGTCGACAACCAGGTGGAGCGCTTCATCTTCTCCAGCACCGCCGCCGTCTACGGCATTCCCGAGGGGGGGCATGCCGCCGAGGATAGCCCCACCGTCCCCATCAACCCCTATGGCACCTCGAAGCTGATGAGCGAATGGATGCTGAGGGATGCCGCCTTCGCCCACGGTTTTTCCTACGTGGCGCTGCGCTACTTCAACGTGGCCGGCGCCGATCCGCAGGCGCGGATGGGACAGCGCACCCCGGACGCGACGCACCTGATCAAGGTCGCCTGCCAGGCGGCTCTGGGGATGCGCGACAGCGTTTCCATCTTCGGCACCGACTACAATACCCCCGACGGGACCGGCATCCGCGACTACATCCACATCGAGGATCTCGCCGCCGCCCACCTCTACGCCCTCAAGTACCTGGAGCAGGGGGGGACGTCGAGCACCATCAACGTCGGATATGGGCAGGGCGGGAGCGTCAGGGAAGTGATCAAGGTGGTCAAGGAGGTAAGCGGGGTCGACTTCAAGGTAGTCGAGGGGCCGCGCCGCCCGGGGGACCCGGCTGACCTGGTGGCCGTCGCCGACCGCATCCGCAGCGTGCTCGGCTGGACCCCCCGCTACAACAGCCTGCGCACCATCATCGAGGATGCCTGGCGCTGGGAGAAAAAACTGTTCGAAAAGCAGAAATAGCCGTACGAGGCTTTCACTAAGGAGAGCGCATGATCAAGAGCATGACGGGGTATGGCAAGGGAGAGTCCACCCACGAGGGGGGAAGGTTCGTAGTCGAGGTGCGCTGCGTGAACCACCGCTACGGCGAGGTGACGGTAAAGCTCCCGCGCGCGCTGATGCAGTTCGAGAACGAGATCAAGAAGCGGGTGGCCGAGAGGCTGGTGCGCGGCAAGATCGACGTATTCATCCAGGTCGAAAACGCGGTGTCGCTCGGGGTGCCGACGGCGAACCTGCCGCTTGCGCGCGGCTATCTCAAGGCGTTCACCAGCATCAAGGAGGCGCTGGGGCTGGAAGGGGAGGTGAAGCTCTCGTTGATCGCCTGCCAGCGCGACGTGGTCACGGTGGCCGCCGAGGCCGAGGCTACCCTGGAGGAGATCCCGCCGGAGCTTGTCGCCGCCTTGGAGGACGCGCTGCGCCGGGTGGACGAGATGCGGCTCTTCGAGGGGGAATCGCTCTACGCCGATTTCCAGAAGCGGCGCGAGGCGCTGGCCCAGCTGATCGCCAAGGTGGCGGCGCGCTCGCCGCTCGTGGTGCAGGAGTACGCGCAGCGCTTGAAGGAGAGGATCACCCAGCTCCTAACCGAGGGGAACGTTCCGGAGGAGCGCCTGGCAGTCGAGGTCGCCCTTTTGGCCGACAAGTGCGACGTGACCGAAGAGCTGGTGCGCCTGGAGAGCCATCTGCGTCAGTTCGACGAGACGCTCAATAGCGGCGAACCGGTGGGGCGCAAGCTCGATTTCCTGCTCCAGGAGATCAACCGCGAGGTGAACACCACAGGTTCCAAGGCGAACGACGCGCAGATGGCGGCCCTGGTGGTGGAGCTGAAGGCGGAGCTGGAGAAGATCCGGGAGCAGGTGCAGAACATCGAGTAGCGGCTTGGGCCTTGCCGGGAACGCCCGGCGGGCATAACGCATAACGGATGGAGAACCATGAAACGAGAAGGCGTACTGTATGTGATATCGGCACCCTCGGGGGCGGGCAAGACCTCGCTCTGCAAGGAAATAATTGACATTTTCCCGAACCTACGGCATTCTGTCAGCCACACGACGCGCCCTCCCCGTACCGGAGAGGTGCACGGGCGTGATTATTTTTTTGTGGGCAAGGAAGAATTCAACCGCATGGTCGAGGCGGGCGAGTTCGCGGAGTGGGCCGAGGTTCACGGCAACCTGTACGGCACCTCGCTTGCCACCTTGAAGGAATCCCGCACCGACGGGATCGACCTGATCCTTGATATCGACTGCCAGGGTGCGCGGCAGCTCAAGGGACGCTTCGAAGGGGGCGTCTACATCTTCGTGCTCCCCCCGAACATCGAGGAGCTGCGCCGCCGCCTCGACCACCGCTCCTCCGACTCCCCGGAGGTGATCGAGCGCCGCATCAACAACGCGGCCGGCGAGATCAAGGAAGCGCGCTGGTACGACTACATCATCGTCAACGACCGGTTCCGCGAGGCCGTCGAGCAGCTGAAGAGCGTGCTTATAGCCGAGCGCTGCAGAACCACCCGACTCATCCAGGGTCTTTCCGCGACCTTCGAGATCTAACAGTTAAACCACAAAGGGGATTCAAATTATGGCAAGGGTAACCGTAGAAGATTGTCTCGAGAAGGTGGACAACCGCTTCCTTCTCGTCATGCTCGCCTCCAAGAGGGTGAAGCAGCTTTTCAAAGGGGCAAGGCCGCTCATCGACAACAGGGGCGCCAACAAGAACGTGGTCGTCTCCCTGAGGGAGATCGCCGCCGGCAAAATCGGCTGTGAAATAGGCAAGAAAGGTCGTTAAAAGACAGGAAGGGGGACTCGCTGCGCGGTCTCCCTTTTTTTCACGAGCTGGGGGCTAACGGCTAAAGGGGAATCGGGCCCTGCTGCCGCTAGCCCCTTCTTTTTCAGCAAAGACAGGCGCGATGATAAGACTCAACGACATACTTGAAAAGGTCGCCTCCTACAATCCCGGTTGCGACCTCGACCTGCTCCGCAAGGCCTACGTCTTCTGTGCCAAGGTGCACCAGGGGCAGACCCGGCTCTCGGGAGAGCCGTACCTGATCCACCCCATGGAGGTGGCCGGGATACTGGCGGACCTGCGCCTGGACCTCCCGGCGGTGGTCACCGGGCTCTTGCACGACACGGTCGAGGACACCCTGACCACGCACGAGGAGCTGGAGTCGCTTTTCGGCGCCGAGGTGGCGAGGCTCGTCGACGGCGTCACCAAGATCGGCAAGATCCACTTCAAGACCAAGGAGGAGAGCCAGGCGGAGAACTTCCGCAAGATGCTCCTCGCCATGGCTACCGACATCAGGGTCATCCTGGTGAAGCTCGCCGACCGTCTGCACAACATGCGCACCCTGCAGTACCAGCCCGAGCCCAAGCAGCGCACCATCGCCAAGGAAACCCTCGACATCTACGCCCCCATCGCCAACCGGCTCGGGATCTCCTGGGTCAAGGGGGAGCTGGAGGACCTTTCCTTCCGCTACCTGGAGCCCCAGCTCTACTACGACTTGGCCGGCAAGGTGGCGAAGAAGAAGCAGGAGCGAGAGTCCTACGTCGCGACGGTGAAGGAGATCATCAAGAAACAGTTGGAGGAGCACGGCATCAAGGGGGACGTCTCCGGGCGCTCCAAGCACCTCTACTCCATCTACCGCAAGATGCAAAGCCGCAACGTCGACATCGACGAGATCTACGACCTGATCGCCATCCGCGTCTCGGTGGAGGACATCCGCGAGTGCTACGAGGTGCTGGGGATCATCCATTCCACCTGGAAGCCGATCCCGGGACGCTTCAAGGACTACATCGCCATGCCCAAGGGGAACATGTACCAGTCGCTGCACACGACGGTCATCGGCCCCTACGGCGAACGCATGGAGGTGCAGATCCGCACCGTGGAGATGCACCGCGTGGCGGAGTCGGGGATCGCGGCGCACTGGAAGTACAAGGAAGGGAAGGGGTACGACGACAAGGACGTCAAACGCTTCACCTGGATCAGGCAGCTCCTCGAATGGCAGCAGGAACTCGACGACTCCAAGGAGTTCATGGACACCGTCAAGGTCGAGCTCTTCCCCGAGGACGTCTTCATCTTCACCCCGAAAGGGGACGTGAAGGGGTTCCCCAAGGGGTCGACCCCCATCGACTTCGCCTATTCGGTCCACACCGACGTGGGGCACCGCTGCGTCGGCGCCAAGGTGAACGGCAAGCTGGTCCCGCTCAAGTACGAGCTGAAGACGGGCGACATCGTCGAGGTGATCACCTCGCCGCACCACACCCCCTCCAAGGACTGGCTGAAGATAGTCAAGAGCTCGCGCGCGCGCAACAAGATCAGGGCCTGGGTGAAGACCGAGGAGCGGATGCGGAGCATCACGCTGGGTCGCGAGATCTGCGAGAAGGAGTTCCGCCGCTTCTCGCTCAACTTCGGGAAGCTGCAAAAGACCGGCGAGTTGAAGAAGGTGGCCCAGGAGTTCGGCTTCGTGGCAGAGGACGACCTGATGGCGTCGGTGGGCTACGGCAAGCTCTCCGTGAACCAGATCCTTTCCAAGCTGATCCCTGCCGACAAGCTCGATGCCGCGAAGGAGCAGAAGGAAACGCGCATCGGTAAGGTGATCGAGAAGCTGAAGGGGAAATCCTCCTCGGCGATCGAGATCAGCGGCGTCGAGGACGTGCTGGTGCGCTTCGGCAAGTGCTGCAACCCTCTTCCCGGCGACGAGATCACCGGCTTCATCACCCGCGGGCGAGGGGTCACCATCCACACTGCGGACTGCCCCTTCGCCATGGCGCTGGAGCCCGAGCGCCGCATCGAGGTGGCCTGGAATAAGGGGAGAAAGAGCGCGCTTCCGGTCAAGATCCGCGTCGTCTGCAACGACGAAAAGGGGATCCTGGCGAACATAGCCACCGCCATTACCAACTGCGAGGCCAACATCTCCAGCGCCTCCATCCAGAGCACCCTCGACAAGCGGGGCGAGAACCTCTTCGAGGTGGACGTAACCGACCTCGACCACCTGAAGAAGGTGTTCGCCGCCATCATGAAGGTGAAGGGTGTCATCAAGGTGGAAAGGCTGAGAAGCTAGGAACAACATTCAAGGTAGCAAGGGGGAAAGCATGAAAAAGGAGATCATCGTAACGGACCAGGCGCCCAAGGCGATCGGCCCGTATTCCCAGGGGGTGAAGGCGGGAGGGTTTCTCTTTCTTTCCGGCGCCATCGCGCTCGACCCGGTGTCGGGGGAGATAGTCAAGGGGGGCGTCGTCGCCGAGACCGAGCAGGTGATGAAGAACATCGGCGCGCTATTGCAGGCGGCAGGCGTAGGCTTTGGGGACGTGGTGAAGACCGTGATCTACCTCGCTGACATGGCCGACTTCGCCACCGTCAACGGGATCTACGGCCGTTTCTTCGAGGCCGAGGCTCCGGCACGGGTCACCGTCGAGGTGAAGGGGCTGCCGCGCGGCGCGCTGGTCGAGATCGAGGTGACCGCCCTCTGCGGCTAGATGTATTCTGCGGGCAAAAATAAAGCCGCGGACGCATGCTGCGCCGCGGCTTTAATTGCTTTGCGGAAGATCTACTAGAGGGCCTTGGTGACGTGACCGGAGCGGATGCAGCGGGTGCAGACCTTGATGCTCCTGACGGTACCGTTTTTAACGGCCTTGATCTTCTGCAGGTTCGGGCGCCAGATTTTGCTGGTTTTGTTGTTAGCGTGGCTGACATTATTCCCGAAGCTAGGGCCTTTACCGCAAATCTCGCATATTCTGGACATTTCTTTCTACCCTCCGGTGGTTACTGAAGTCGTAATTAATAGCAGAGTCGCACTTTCGATGCAAGCAAAAAGTGGCGAACGATGCTTTTTTTCGGGTGCTAAATCATGGCTTTATTGAAGGGACTGTTTTCGCTCATGGTGTTGATACTGATCGTCCTGAGTGTTTTGTTCGTGGACTTCGTCTATAAGACCTTTTCACTGTCTCAGCGCGACGTGCACGCCGACGCCATCGTGGTCTTGACCGGCGGCCGGGGGCGGGTCGAGGAGGGTGTGAAGCTGTACCGGGCCGGCCAGGGAAAGCTCCTCTTTCTCATCGGGGTCGATCCTCTGGTGAAAAAGCACGAGCTTTACCAGGGGGCAGGCGCTGAGAACGTCTATCTGGAGAAGACGTCGAGGAACACCTTGGAGAACGCCATCTATGCCCGGGACATGATCATGAAGCACAAGGTGAGCTCCATCAAGCTGATCACCTCGCGCTACCACATGAAGCGCTCCACCATCCTGTTCCGGAACGCGTTCCCCAAGGACATCGCCATCTATCCCCATCCGGTAGATTCCAGCAATCTTAAGGAGGAGTGGTGGAACCACAAGGGGAGCTTCAAGCTGCTCTTCTCCGAATTCTACAAGTACTGCATCCTGCGGGTCTTCTTCCTGTTCGCGCCGGGCGAGCTGAGACCTATAATAACCAATTGACGCGCAGAACCAATTGACGCGCAGAACCAATTGACAATTGACAATTGACAACGAAAACCGGGACGTTGACTGATCAACGTTTTGACGGCATAAACTAGTTGGCAAAAAAAGAGGCGCTTGACAGATAACTGAGTCAAGCGCCTTTGTTTTTGTGATTGTCAATTGTCAATTGTCAATTGTCAATTGTCAATTGTCAATTGCTTTAGGTCTTACTCCGCTTTTTCCTCGATCCTCGGGAAGAGCGCCTCGGCCTTGGCGATGGGGGTGCCGGGCTTGAGCCCACCCCAGGCGAGATCGCCGGCGTCGGGCGCCTGCGCCCAACCCAGGCAGCAAAGACCCTTCTCGGAGGTCTTGGGCATGAAGGCGCAGAGGAGCGAGTAGACCACCCTTTGCGACTCCAGCATGTAGTACATGACGGTCGCCAGACGCTCCCTTTTTTCCGGGTCCTTGGCGAGGGTCCAGGGGGCGGTCTCGTCGATGTACTTGTTGCCGGCGGAGATGACCTCCCAGATCGCCTGCAGCGCGCGGCTGAAGGCTAGGTCCTCGATGAATCCGTCCACCTGGCCGATCATGGCCACGGTTTTCTCGCGGTAGGCCGCGTCCAGCTCGGTCTCTTCGCCGGGGGCCTGCAAAACGCCTCCGAAGTATTTCCCCAGCATCGCGGTGGAACGGTTCAGGAGGTTACCGAGGTCGTTGGCGAGATCGGAGTTGATCCTGTGCACCAGCGCCTGGTGCGAGAAGTCGCCGTCCAGGCCGAAGGGGACTTCGCGAAGCAGGAAGTAGCGCACCGCGTCCACCCCGTACTTGTCGACCAGCATGTTGGGCTCCACCACGTTCTGCAGGCTCTTGCTCATCTTCTGCCCCTCGACGGTCCACCAACCGTGGGCGAACACCTTCTTGGGGATTGGGAGCCCGGCCGCCATCAGGAAGGTGGGCCAGTAGACGGTGTGGAAGCGCAGGATGTCCTTGCCGATCAGGTGCACGTCGCAGGGCCAGTACTTGCCGAAGTTCCCTTGCTCGTCGGGGTAGCCGAGCGCGGTGATGTAGTTCGTCAGCGCATCGAACCAGACGTAGACCACGTGCTTGTCGTTGCCGGGGACCGGGATCCCCCACTGGAAGGTGGTGCGGGAGACGGAGAGGTCGCGAAGCCCTTCCTTGACGAAGGAGATGATCTCGTTTCTGCGGCTCTTGGGCTGGATGAAGTCCGGGTTCGCCTCTATGTGGGCCAGAAGCTGGTCCTGGTACTTGCTCATCCTGAAGAAGTATGATTCCTCCTTCAGCTTCTCGGTAGGCCTGTTGCAGTCAGGGCACTTGTAGTCGATCAACTGCGTCTCGGTCCAGAAGGTCTCGCACGGGGTGCAGTACCAGTCCTCGTACTCCCCGAGGTAGATGTCCCCTTTCTCCATCACCCTCTCGAAGAGCACCGAAACGCCTTTCTTGTGGCGCTCCTGGGTGGTCCTGATGAAGTCGGTGTTGGAGATCTCCAGCTTCTCCCAAAGCGACTGGAAACGCTTCATGACGCGGTCGGCCAGTTCCAGCGGGGTCTCGCCGGCGGCGATGGCAGCCTTCTCCACCTTCTGCCCGTGCTCGTCGGTGCCGGTCAGGAAGAAGACGTCGAAGCCCTTGAGCCGCTTGTAGCGCGCCAGTACGTCCGCAGCAAGCGTGGTGTAGGCGTGGCCTATGTGCGGGACGTCGTTTACGTAGTAGATGGGGGTGGTGACGTAGTACGCGGGCTTCATTGTGGTTTCTCCTTTTTTCTTTCCTTAACGTCCTGGGGCCTGTTGCGGCGCTGCTTGCCGGCGCCCTGCGGGCCTTTGCCCTTGTCGCCCTGCTGCTCTCCCTTGCCCTGCGGTTTCTTGACGCGGTCGCTCACGTTCTCGGGGCTGATCTCGTCGCCGTTCAGCGTGACCATCGTGTCGTCTGCGTTTCTCACGGTCACAGTCTGCTGCAGCACGTTCACCTTCACCACTTCGCCGTCGACGCAGCCGCACTGGACCCTTTTGCCGCACTTGGGGAGCCCCTTTCTCAGGCTGCAGTAGGTATCGAACTCGTAGGAGAGGCAGCAAAGGAGCCTGCCGCACTGCCCGGAGATCTTGCTCGGGTTGAGCGCCAGGTTCTGCTCCTTGGCCATCTTCACCGAGACCGGTTCGAACTCGCGCAGGTAGGAGGAGCAGCAGAGTTCGCGCCCGCAGATCCCGATGCCGCCGACCATCTTCGACTCGTCCCTGACGCCTATCTGGCGCATCTCGATCCTGGTGTGGAAGGCATGTGCCAGGTCTTTGACCAGTTCGCGGAAATCGACCCGGCCGTCGGCCGTGAAGTAGAAGATCGCCTTGCTCCCGTCGAAGAGGTACTCGACCCGCACCAGCTTCATGTCCATGCCCCTCTCCTTGATCCGGGTCAGGCAGAACTTGTGCGCCTCTTTCTCTTTTGCCGTGTTGGATGCCAGCGTCGCCAGGTCACTGGCCTCCGCCAGGCGTTGAACCGGCTTGATTCCTTCCGGGACCAGCGCGTCGTCCACTTCGATGGGGCCGGCCACGACCTGCCCTATGCTCTTGCCGCGCTCGGTCTCGACGATGACCCGGTCGCCCGGCTTGACCGTGGTCTTGCCGAGGGTGAAGTCGTAGAGCTTGCCTGCGGTGTTGAATTGTATCCTTGCGATCTTTGCCAAAAAATCCTCCAAAAGAGAAACAGGCCGTGGTCTGACGTCCTGTCGTTTGCTGTGTCTGGGTGCTGCACCGCCCGCCGGCCAAGCCGGCGTCAGGCGCTTCTACTGCTATCTTAATCCCGCCCTGGAGTTGAAGCTCTCGCGGACCTAGCGCGTCGCAAGCTTCATGAAAAAAACTTCCAGGGCGAGCCGCGCGTTCACGTTGCGGGCGAGCATCCGGCGCATGGTCGCCAACTGCTCGATCAGCTCCATCACCCGTCCCTCGCGGCAGCGGGACGCCTCCCGCTCCACCAGTTGCGTAAGGTCAGCGTTGGCCAAGGCCTCCGGGGTTGAGCGGTAGATCAGCACGTCCCTCAAAAACGAGAGCAGCAGCTCCAAGAGCCCAGGGAGCCCCTCCTTGTCGGCGGCGAACTCCTCGGCCGCGGCGAAAAGCTTGGCGATGTCTTTAAGCTCCAGGGCGAGCACCCGCTCCAGGAACCTCACCCTTCCTTCGAGCACGCCGTCGGTGGCGATCTCGATTCCCCTTCTGAGACTCCCCCCGCAAAGGGTGGCGGCTACCCGCGCCGCCTCCGCCGGGAACTGCTCCCTCACCAGCCGCTCCTCGATGAGCGCGGCCGGAAGCGGCTGAAAGGTGAGCGCCTGGCAGCGCGACAGTATGGTCTGCAGCACCGTCGAGCGTTCCGTGGCGATCAGGATCATCAGGGCGTTCCCAGGCGGTTCCTCCAGCGTCTTCAGGAGCGCGTTGCCGGAGGCGAGGTTGAACTTGTCGGCCCCGTCGATGATGCACGCCTTCTTGGGAGCCTCGAAGGGGCGGTAGGATAGCTCCTTTTGCAGCTCCCGCACCTGGTCGATCTTGATGAACGCGCCGTCTGGCTCCAGGATGTGCAGGTCCGGGTGCTGCCCCGAGGCGATCTTGCGGCAGGAGGAGCAGACGCCGCAGGCCTCGTCGCGGCCGCAGAAGACAGCCTGCACGAAGGCGAGTGCCGTCTTTTTCTTCCCGCAACCCTCGATTCCGGAGAAGAGGTAGGTGTGGGAAACGCGGTTCATGGCGATGGAGCGTCTGAGCACGGATACGGCCAGGTCCTGGCCGAGTACCTCGGAAAAAGGCATCTAGCACCCTGCCTTGACTGCTGCGAGTCCGGCCTTTCCAAGGCTCTGCATCCTCTGGCGAAGGGCCTCTTCGACGAGGAGCCCGGTCTGCTGCACGTCTCCCGAGCCGTCGACAACCACGAAGCGTTCCGGGAAGGCGGCCGCCAGCGTCAGGTAGCCGTTGCGTACCTTTTGGTGGAAGAGCAGGGATTCGCGCTCGAAACGTTCTTCCTTCGCCCCGCTGGTCGCCTCGATCCGGGCCAGGGCGCGGGAAAGTCCCACTTCCACCGGGCAGTCGATGAGCACGGTGAGCGCCGGCTGCACCCTGCCGGTGGCAAGGGTGTTGAGTTCTTCGATGACGGTGAGGTCGAGACCCCTGCCGTGCCCCTGGTAGGCGACGGTCGCGTCGGTGAAGCGGTCGCAAAGGACCGTCTCGCCACGCTCAAGCGCGGGGACTATGACTTCCTGCACGTGCTGCGCCCGGGCCGCCGCGTACAAAAGGAGTTCCGCCAAAGGGGTGATGGCGCTGTTTTTCGCATCCAGCAGGATGGCGCGCATCTGGTCGGCGACCGGGCACCCTCCAGGCTCCCTGGTCACGGTCACCTTCTCGGCCGCAGCTTCCAGACGCTCCTTCAAAAGCCTCAGCTGGGTGGTCTTGCCGCACCCCTCTATACCTTCAAATGTAATGAAAAAGCCCATAGCTCTTCTCTCATGATCCTTATAAAATCACTGAATTATATGGGAGGGGGGATGAATATGCAAGACTTAAATGGCCGCAAACCCGCGTGGCTAGTGCCTTGGTGCGGCCCTCGGCAGCAACGGGGCGCGGGGTGCGCCGGAGATGGCTATTGCCTGCTTTAACCCTTTGCCTTATAGTTACGCACATTAAACTCAGGAGAGCAGGTTTTCATTATGAGCGACATGCTGCATGACCCCCTGGAGGGGATCGAGGGGCGCCTAGGCTATCGGTTCAGCGATCGCGGCCTTTTGGTTGAGGCGCTGACCCATCGCACCTACGTCAACGAGGCGGGGGGGAGGGACAACCAGCGTCTTGAGTTCTTCGGCGACGCCGTGCTCGACTTTTTGCTCTCCGACATGCTCCTGGTGCGTTTCCCCGACAGCCGCGAAGGTGAATTGACCCGGATCAGGGCTGCGCTGGTGGACGAGGCGAGCCTGGGGAAGATCGCTTCGGAGCTCGACCTCGGGCAGGCGCTGCGTCTTGGGCGCGGCGAAGAGAAGGGGGGAGGGAGGCAGAAGCGCTCGCTTCTGGCCGATGCCTTCGAGGCGCTTTTGGCCGCGCTCTATCTCGACGGCGGCCTGGACCCGGCGCGCCGGGTGGTCGAGGCGCTTTTCGCGCCGCTATTGTCCAGCCGCGACCTCCTTTCCGGGCGCGACGCGAAGACCGAGCTGCAGGAAAAAGCGAGACTATTAAAGGGGGAACTCCCCCGTTACCAGTTGAAACAGGTCACCGGCCCGGACCACGACAAGCGCTTCACCGTCGAGGTCTACCTGGGCGAGGAGCTGATGGGTGAGGGGGTAGGGAGGACCAAGAAGGAGGCGGAGCAGGATGCAGCCCGCGCCGCCTTTCTCCTTTTGAAGGGGGAGGGGTGAGCGTCGTCCCCTTCTTCATTCCGCACCTGGGCTGTCCCCACCGCTGCGTCTTCTGCGATCAGGAAAAGGTGGCGGGCGCCTCGTGTGGGCTCCCGGCGCCGGCCGAACTCTTGGCGCGGGTGGCGCAGTACGCGGAAAAGGCGCGCGGCAGGGATCTGGAGGCCGCCTTCTACGGCGGGACCTTCACCGCCCTTCCTCGCGCCGACCAAAAGCGACTCCTCTCCCCGCTGCAGCCGCTTCTGGCTCAAGGCGCGCTGAAGTCGTTGCGGATCTCCACCCGGCCCGACTCGGTCGATGCCGATACCGCCTCCTTCTTGAAAAGCTTCGGTGTCGCCACCGTTGAGCTGGGGGTGCAGTCCATGGACGCCGAGGTACTGAGGCTCTCCGGGCGCGGCCATGACGCCGCCGACGTCGAATCCGCGGTGGCAGCGCTTAAGGAAGCAGGCATCGAGGTCGGCATCCAGCTCATGCCGGGGCTCCCCGGCGACTCCCCCGCCCGCTCGCTCAATTCGCTTGCGCGCGTGCTAGCGCTTTCCCCCTCCTTTTTGCGCATCTATCCCACGCTGGTCATCTCGGGGACCGAGCTTTCCCGCATGTACACAGCCGGAAGCTATAGCCCCCTCTCCTTAGAGGATGCCGTCAACCTCTGCAAGGAGATGCTGGTAGCGGCGACCCGGGCGGGTGTGCCGGTAATACGCATGGGACTGCAGCCTACCGCCGAACTGGAGGCGCCGGGAGTGGTTCTGGCCGGGCCTTACCACCCGGCCTTTCGCCAGTTGGTGGAAAGCGAGCTCTGTTTCGACCAGATGAGCCGTCTTTTGTCCGCCCTCCCACGCGGGAGCCGGGTCAGCTTTACAGTGCCGCGGGGGAAGACCTCCGACCTGGTGGGGCAGAAACGGCAGAACCTCTCCAGGGTCTCGCGTCTCTTCGATGCACGGGTCGTCGCCGTGCGGGAGGACGCCGCACTTGAGCCGCACACAGTCTCGGTGGAGTGGGACGGCGGGGCCATGAGTGCGGGTTTGTGACACAAAAGAGGAAAAGTGGGACAGGCTACTTTTTGAAATCAAAAAGTAGCCTGTCCCCTTTTTTCTTCGTATACTGTCCCCTTGTGTCTAAACCCATACCTGCCGTGCAAAGATGCTTTCCTTCCAGCACCTTTTCCCGTATCTTGTACCGCTTCGATCAGTTGCCATAGAGCCAGGAGGCATGGAAATGTCAGAAAAGAAGTTTCGTTCCGGGTTCGTCTCCATAGTGGGGCGTCCCAATGTAGGTAAATCCACACTGTTAAACCGGATCCTGGGTGAAAAGCTGATGATCACCTCGGACAAACCGCAGACCACCAGGAACCGCATCAAGGGGATCCACAACGTGCCGGGGGGGCAGATCGTCTTCATCGACACCCCGGGCATCCATCGCGCCAAGAGCCGCCTCAACAAGTTCATGGTCGACGAGGCCCTCTCCTCGGTGCAGGGAGTGGACCTGATCCTGTTTCTCGTGGACGGCGCCGTCGATCCGGAAAAGGAAGCGGGCATGATCAAGGAGGTGCTCTCGGGGGTCGACGCCCCGGTGATCCTGGTCATGAACAAGATCGACCTCGTCCCCAAGGGGGAGCTTTTGGAACGGATGTCCTGCTACGGCGACACCTATCCCTTCAAGGAAATCATCCCTGTTTCCGCCGGTACCGGGGACGGAGTGGAGCAGCTGGTGCAACTGGTGCACGGCCTGCTCCCGGAGGGGCCCTGCTATTTTCCGGACGATATTCTCACTGACGTCCCGGAGCGCTTCATCGTCGCCGAAATCGTGCGCGAGAAGATCTTCCGGCTCACCCATGATGAGGTACCTTATTCCACCGCCGTGGTGGTGGACAGCTTCAAGGAGCGCGAAAACGGCGTGGTCGCCATCTCCGCCACTATCAACGTGGAGCGGGACTCGCAAAAGGGGATCATCATCGGCAAGAAAGGGGACATGCTGAAACGAATCGGCACCCAGTCCAGGCAGGAGATTGAGCGCCTGCTCGACACCAAGGTGTTCCTTGAGCTCTTTGTGCGGGTGAGCGGCGAGTGGAGCGATAACAGCCGGATGCTTAAGGAGTTCGGCTACGAGTAGCCCGGCTTCCGAGGGGGGCGCGCGATTCCCGCGTCATTTTGCGGCTCTCTCGACCCTGTCAGCCAGAAATCGTCGTCGTGCCGCCGTTGTTTTTAAAACAATATAACGTTGTTTATGTAAATCAGCACTATTCTCGTATACATAGGTCATTCTCCAGTAAACACTGCGGTTTTTTGGCAGACAATTGTTTTATATATTAAATTTCTTTTTTTTGACAAAGATCATATCCGCGTGTAAGGTGCTCGGCTATTATCGTTACGCCATATCGCGGCGTTTTTTCGCTAAATGGCTGTCACCCATAAGAAACGGCAAGGAGAAGAGAACATGGCAATAAGGAAATATGCCGGCTACGCCTGGAACTTGATCAGCTTGGTTGGCATGATACTGGCCGTCACCGCGACCGGTCTCATCATCGGCTTCCTCTCGTACGAGGGGATCACCGGCGTGGAGAAACCTTACCTCGGACTGATGACCTACTTCCTCTTCCCGGGGATGCTCATCGTGGGCCTTATCCTGGTTCCGCTGGGCGCCTACCTGGTGCGGGAGAAGAGACGCAGGCACCCCGAGGCGGAAATCAGCCCCTTTCCCACGGTTGACTTCAACGAGCCGCACAAGCGGCACATGTTCCTCTTCTTCGTCATCGCCAGCATCATCTTCGTCCTCATCGTCTCGGTCGCCTCGCTCAAGGGGTACGAGTTCACCGAGTCGACCACCTTCTGCGGCGAGCTTTGCCACGTGGTCATGGAGCCGGAGCACGTCGCCTGGAGCAACTCACCGCACGCCAAGGTGAAATGCGTGGAGTGCCACGTAGGCCCCGGTGCAGCCTGGTACGTCAAGGCGAAGATCTCCGGTATGAGGCAGCTCTATGCGGTCCTCTTCAAGACCTACCCGGAGACCATCGGAACCCCGATCGACAACCTTCGCCCGGCTCGCGACACCTGCGAACACTGCCACTGGCCTGAGAAGTTCTACGCCGGCCGCCAGAAGGTGTTCTACCACTACGCGCCCAACGAGGAGAACTCCCCTCGCGAGATCAACATGCTGATCAACATCGGCGGCACGCCCAAGAGCGAGCATGCCAAGGGGATCCACTGGCACATCGGCCAGGAGGTCAGCTACATCGCCACCGACAGGCAGCGCATGAACATCCCGTACATCGCGGTCAAGGAGAAGGACGGCAGCATCACCGAGTACATGGACAGCGAGAAGCCTCTGAGCAAGGAAGAGGTGGCCAAGTCCCATAAACGCGTCATGGACTGCCTCGATTGCCACAACCGCCCGGCCCACATCTACCGCGCCCCCGGCATCGAGATGGACGAGGCTTTCGCGGCCAGAAGAATCGACGGGAGCCTGCCGTACCTGAAGAAGGTTGCCGTCGAGATCCTGACCAGGCCTTACGCCAAGAAGGAAGAGGCCAAGGCCGCCATCGCGAAGGAACTGCCGGAGTACTACGCCAAGAACTACCCGGCGGTCGCCAAGGGCAAGCAGAAGGAGATCGACCACGCGGTCGTCGTGGTGCAGGATATCTACAACAGGAACTTCTTCCCGAACATGAAGGTCTCCTGGAATACCTATCCGAACCATATCGGGCATTTCTACACACCTGGCTGCTTCCGCTGCCATGACGGCAAGCACAAGACCGCGGCGGGCAAGGTTATCTCCAAGGACTGCAACATGTGCCATACGGTGCTGAGCCAGAAGCAGGAGAACATCCCGGCCGGCAAGCAGGTGAAGGAGTTCGTGCACCCGGTCGACATTGGCGACGAGCTCTTCAAGGCCAACTGCAGCGACTGCCACGCAGCCGGCGGGGAGGACGTCCCCGGAGGCGAGCAGCACGCGAAGCACTAGCATCTTGGCAGAAAAGACGAAAAAGCCCCCGGAGCGATCCGGGGGCTTTTTTATGGAAGTGGACAGGCTGCTTTTTTAGAAAAAAAGTAGCCTGTCCCTTTTTTATTAGAGGAGCGATCCGGCAACCCGCCAGTAACACAGGCGCTTTTTCTACATTAACGACCTTGTGTCTTGCCGCTAAGGGTGTTATAAATTTTTCCCAGTCCCTACACGTGGAGTGACAGATGTTGATGAAGGCGTCGGAAGTGGCCACGCTGCTCAAGGTGGACGAGAGCGTGGTGGCCAAATGGATCAAGAAGGAAAAGCTGCCGGCCACCATGGTGCAGGGGAGCTACCGAATCAACCGCGTCGATCTCCTGGAATGGGCGACCGACCACAGCATCAAGGTGCCGCCCGAACTGTTCGAGGCGGCGCAGGCGGATGTCGTGTTGCCGACACTGAGCCAGGCCCTGGAGGCGGGCGGGGTGCACTGCGGGGTTCCCGGGGACGAAAAGCTTTCCGTGCTGCGAAACGTGGTTAGCCTGATGAAGCTCCCCCCCAGGATGGACCCGGAGTTTCTGCTCCAGGTGCTTCTGGCGCGCGAGGCCTTGGGTACCACCGCCATCGGGGACGGGATCGCGATCCCGCACGTCCGCAACCCGATCCTCTTGCAGGACAAGCCGGTTCCCGCCATCTCGCTCTGTTTCCTGGAGCATGCCGTGGATTTCGGTGCCCTCGACGGTGAGCCGGTCCGGATTCTCTTCATGCTGACCAGTCCTACCGTGAAGGTGCACCTGCACCTTTTGTCGCGGTTAGCCTATGCCCTGCACGATGCCGAATTCAGGGCGACTTTGAACCACGCCTGCGACCCCGCGGCCATTCTGGAAGCCGCCCGGCGCTTCGAGCGCGGCAAAAGGAGCTGATCATGATCTTTTCCGGCGAGCCTGCGACCTGTATCTACCTGTTGTTGCTCGCCGCCGCTTGCCAGGCGCTCTCCGGCCTCCCCCTTCTTTTCCGGCGCGGCTCAGCAAAAGCGCAGCGCCTATCCGCAGCACTTCTAGCCGCAGCTTCCCTGGCCGGCCTCTCCGGCGCCCTGATAGCTCTTCTTTCCCCTTCCTGCGCCACAGTCACCATCGCTTCCGGCCTCCTCTTCGGCCCCTTCGAGGCAGGGGTGGACCCCCTTTCCGGATTCTTCCTGCTTCCGATGTTCATCGTGACCGGCTGCGCGGCGCTCTACGGCGTAGCCTACTGGCCCGCCGCTCTCCATGCCGGCAACTGCGGCAAGCTCACCTTTTTCCTGGGGCTTTTGGCGGCGTCCCTCACCACGCTGTTGATCGCGAAGAGCACGATTCTCTTCCTGATCGCCTGGGAGGTGATGGCCTTCGCGGCCTACTTCGCCCTCACCACCGAGGATGAAAAGCCCCAGGTGCGGGAGGCGGGGACCCTCTACCTCATCACGGCGCACCTGGGCGCGCTGGCGCTCTTCGCCATGTTCTCGCTGCTCAAGGGGGAAACCGGGGAATGGCTTTTCCCCGCGGCCGGCACGCTTTCCGCGCAGACAGGGCTCGCCGCCGCCATCTTTCTCACCGCCATCCTGGGCTTCGGCCTGAAGGCCGGCTGCATGCCGCTGCACATCTGGCTCCCTTCGGCGCACGCGAACGCCCCCAGCCACATCTCCGCCATCCTCTCAGGCATCGTCTTGAAGACCGGCATCTACGGCATGATGCGCGTCTTTTCCGCCTTTTCCGATCCCCCTCTTTGGTGGGGGGGGACCGTGCTGGTTTTGGGGCTTGTCTCCGGCGTCCTCGGGGTGGCCTTCGCCATAGCGCAGCACGACATCAAAAGGCTACTGGCCTATCACAGCATCGAGAACATCGGCATCATCATGATGGGGATCGGTATCGCGCTCATAGGCGAGAGTCAGGGGAACCCTGCGCTGACGGCGCTGGGGGTGGGGGGGGCGCTGTTACACGTGGTGAACCACGCTCTTTTCAAGGCGCTGCTCTTTCTTTCCGCCGGTTCGGTCATCCACGCCACTGGCACCAGGGAAATTGACCTCATGGGCGGGGTGGCGCGCCGCCTCCCGTACACGGCACTCTTCTTCCTGGCGGGTGTCGTCGCCATCTGCGGGCTCCCCCCGTTGAACGGCTTCGTGAGCGAGCTGATGATCTACCTGGGCTCCTTTACCGCCATCAGTTCCACGGGGGGGCTGTCGGGGATGTTCCCCGCGCTTACCGCCCCCGTGCTGGCGCTGGTGGGGGGGCTGGCAGTCGCTTGCTTCGTCAAGGTCTTTGGAATTGCTTTCCTGGGGGCGCCCCGCTCGGAAGAGCATGCGGGGGGACACGAGGCGAGCGGGGGGATGCTGGCGCCGATGGGGGTGCTGGCTCTTTGCTGCACCGTGATCGGGGTCGCGCCGGGACTTTTCGCGACCCCCCTCAACAACGCGCTCTCGGCCTACCGCTCCTCGCTGTCGGGGGAATGGATCGAGAACCTGGTCCCGTTTACCTGGGTCTCGGCGCTGGCCGCAGGGCTTATCCTGGCCGCGCTGCTGGCGGCGTATCTGCTGCAGCGGCGCGCCGCGAGGCTCCCGGTCGGCTCCGGCCCCACCTGGGGCTGCGGCTACCTGAGGCCCACGAGCTCCATGCAATATACCGCGAGCTCCTTCGGCGCGACCCTGGTGAGCTGGTTCAAGATCGTGCTGCGCCCCGAGCTGCACCGGGAGGAGGTGACGGGGCTCTTCCCCGAGCGGGCCCGGTTTGCCAGCCACGTCCCTGAGACCGTGCTGGAGCGGATCTATCTCCCCTTCCTGGAATACCTGTTCGAAAAGGCGCTTCCGGTCCGCAGGCTGCAGCACGGCAAGCTGAACATCTACATCTTCTACACCTTCATCACCCTGGTGGTCCTCCTCGCGCTGACCAGCCGCTAAGACTGAGGGAAAGAGCCGGGCGGCAAAAGGGCGATCAGTGCGTCTCCTTGAAGACGGGCATCACCTTGTTCAGGATCCAGAACAGACAGAACGGGATCACGGCCACCAAGAGCGCGCCGCCGAGCCCTTCCTTGAAGGTTTCCAAGCTGTCGGGCCAGATGGGCAGGGTGTAGTGCATGAAGCCGGAGAAGGACGAGGAAAAGGCCTGGCCGCCGATGACGACGTTCCAGCGCATCATGAAAACCCCGAGCAGCACCAGCGCCGTCCCCAGGATGGCGCGCCGGATGGTGAGCCCCGGGACCAGGAACAGCACCAGGGGAACCAGGTTCCCCAATCCGTACTGCACCACGAAGATGTTCACGAAATCCCGCTCGTAGATGACGCTTCTCAGGATGTCCCACGATTTCACCGCCGTGTACCCCCGAAAGACCAAGTCGAGCAGCTCCAGCGTGATGGCCGCAACCATGAACATGAGCAGGTAGCGCGAGGTCATCACCACCACCTGGCTTTCGGCACTCTTCAGTTCCTCCTTGGAGGGGAGCTCGGGGCGCCTGGCCGCCAGCGCCTTCCTGATCTCCATGGTGACGATGTAGGTCAGGATGCAAAGCGCTATCCCTGAAACTACCGCGGAGCAGATGAAGATGACCGGCATGAGCGGCGTCATCCAAAGGGCGTTCGCCTTCACCGAGCCGAAGATGAATCCGGCGTAGCCGTGCAGGAAGCAGGCGACGGGAATCCCGGCGGCGGCAAGCTTTTTCACCGCCCGCTCGTCCGCCTCCAGCGCCTCATGGCTCACGTCGTAGGCCCCCATGGTGAGCGCGGAGAAAAGGAGACAGGCGAACTGCTCGCCGGGACCGCGCCGCTCTTTGGCCTTCAGGGCCAGCGCTGTTTCGACGAAGTGCTTGCGGTAGACGAACCAGAGCTCCGAGGCGACGATCATGCCGTAGGTGGTGAAGACGATGCCGAAGGCGGCGATGGCGGAGGTGAAATGCGGCGTCAGCATCACCTCGATCCCCCTTAGCGGCTGCTGCAGGTGCAGCATGAGCGGTAGCATGGCGACCGGCAGCAGCGCGAAGGAAAAGACCAGCGAAAAGCGCGCGATCCCCTTCAGCTGTTTCACGCCGAAGACGTGGTACAGCGAGGAGAGCACGAAGGCGCCGGCCACGAGGCCGGTCATGAAGGGGTACATCACGATCTGGATGGTCCAGTAGATGTACTCGTTGGGGTAGGTGAAGAATTCTTTGAGGGTCCAGGCTTCTCCGTGCACCATCATGGCTACTTCACCTCCTTGGAAAGCCCCAGGTAGAAGACCTGCGGCTTGGTGCCGTACTCCTCTTTGAGCACGTTGACCCGCTCGGTCATGATCACCTTGGTGACCGGGTCCTCGGGGTCCCTGAGGTTCCCGATGCGCCTGGCCCCGAAGGCGCAGCTATCCACGCAGGCGGTCTGCATCCCCTTGCTGATCCGGTGGTAGCAGAAGTTGCACTTGTCCGCCACGTGGTGCACCGGATGGAAGAAGCGGACCCCGTACGGGCAACCCATGATGCAGTAGCCGCAGCCGATGCACCAGCTACGGTCCACCAGCACCACCCCGTCCTCGGTCTGGTAGGTCGCCCCCACCGGGCAGACCTGGACGCAGGGGGGATTGTCGCACTGGTTGCAGAGCTTGGGGACGAAGAAGGCCTTCTCGATATCCTCGTCGCGGATCTCCTCCAACTTCCCGTGCCCGATCTCGATCTCCTTCCTTGGGAACCCGTCGCGCGCCCCCTTGGGGGAGTCGATGTGGGTCTTGCCGTCACTGGTGACCAGGTAGCGCTCCACCCAGGTTCGGGTCACGTTGGCGTCGTAGGGAACCTCGTTCTCCACCTTGCACCCCTTGACGCAGAAGCCGCAGCCTACGCACTTGCGGGTGTCCACCAGGAAGACCCAGCGCGCCCCTTTCTGATCCTTCTCGGCCAAAAGCCGCTTCGGGTCGAAGAGTTCCAGCGCCGAGAGAGGGAGTGCGAGGCCCCCGGCGATGAGCAGCGTGTTCTTGCAAAAAGTTCTTCTGTCGATCATCTCTGGTGCCCCTCCTTCCTCGGGTCGTGCGGCCAATGGCAGGTGACGCAGTCAAGGCCCACGTGGTGCGTCTTCGGATCGACCCCTTTCATGACACCGCGGCTGCTGGTGGGGTAGGGGAGGCGGGTGTGGCAGCGGGCGCAGAGCTCGCGGCTGCGGTCGATGGTGAGGTAGCGGGGATCGTCCGGGTGGTTCAGGGCCGCGCCGTGGCAGTTCTCGCAGTTGATGTTGCGGTGCGGGGACTCCTTCATCTCGTCGTACTTGTCCCGGTGGCACTCCATGCAGAAGCTCGCGGTCCTGTACTTCACCTTGACCTCTTTCCACTGCTGCTCATTGCTGGGGCGGTGCCAGCCGTACATGTACCCGCGCGGCCCGACGCCGAAGTCGGCCGGGACCAGGACCTTCCTGGCCAACAGCACCAGGGCCACTACCGCCAGCACCACGTAGAGGGGACGCCAAACATGATTCTTCACCGATACTCCTCCATATTTGTCTGGGAACCTTCCGTGCCATCGAGGCATGGGAAAATCGCAGTATATAACGCTGTTCGCAAGATGGAGACACTCTGACTTTAATGATAACTGTTGTCGGCATTAAAACAAGTAACTTGAGGCATATTCCCTTACAGTATTGTTCTATCCGGCCGTATATCATTAGAAATCTTTTTTTGACAAATCCGTTTCCACGGAGTATGTTGAGCCTCTCGGTCCCCCTTAGACCGCTACCGGCGCGCTCCGCGCCGTGCAACCTACCGCAGTCACGCAGCAACTTTTTCGCTCCCCTTTTCCGGTCCGGGCTCAGCCCGTCGGAGAGGTTGAAACTTGATGAGAGAATCCTGCTCCTAAGGGAGCGGCGTGACGATCCGTTCGAAAGGATTGGCTATGCTTTTTGACATGTTGCGGGACCCCGCCGTCTTGGTCCTCTGCGCCATAACCCTTGCCGGCTGTTCCGGCCTTCCCGGCCTGTTGCTGAGGCATGGCCCGCTGGGACAGCGATTGGCCTCGGCAGCCGCGCTACTCTCGTCGCTGATTGCTTTACCGTCGCTGGTCTATCTCCTCTTCTGGCGGCAAACATCAAGCTTTACCCTCAACTGGAACCTCCCTTTCGGCCCTTGCGAAATCGCTCTAGACCCTCTCTCTGCATTCTTCCTGATCCCCATTTTCCTTGTCTTTCCGGCAGGCGCCCTCTATGCCCTTGGTTACTGGCCTGCAGTTGAGCGCCGCGCATCGGAGCGGAGCGTCACCTTCTTCTATGGGCTCCTGGCCTGCGCCATGGCGCTGGTGGTGGTCGCCCGAAACGGCGCGCTCTTTCTCATCGCCTGGGAGGTGATGGCCGTCTCCGGTTATTTCCTGCTGGTGGCTGAGCACGCCGAGGAGGAAGTGAGGGGAGCGGGGACGGTGTACCTGGTGGCGAGCCACCTGGGGGCGGGGGCGCTGATGGTTCTTTTCTCCACGCTCTTTTTCTCCACCGGCGCCTTCCAGTTCCCCGCCGCCGGCTCTTTGCAGGTAACTGCCGGGCTCTCGACCCTTATTTTTTGCGCGGCACTCGGCGGCTTCGGCTCCAAGGCCGGGCTCATGCCGCTGCACATCTGGCTCCCCTCCGCCCACGCCAACGCCCCGAGCCACGTATCCGCGCTTCTCTCCGGGGTGATGCTGAAGGTCGGCATCTACGGGCTCTTGCGGGTCATCTCCTTCTTCCCCCATCCTCCCTTGTGGTGGGGCGCGCTCCTCACCGCCGCAGGCCTCACCTCGGCCCTGATGGGTATCTGCATCGCCTCGGCGCAGAAGGACATCAAGCGGCTTTTGGCCTACAGCAGCATCGAGAACCTGGGGATCATCTGCACCGGGATCGGCGTCTACCTTCTCGCCGCGGCAAGCGGCAACCGCCTGCTCGCCTACCTGGGGCTCGCCGCGGCGCTTTTCCACGTCCTGAACCACGCCATCTTCAAGCCGCTTCTCTTCTTCTCGGCCGGGAGCGTGATCCATGCCGCCGGCACCCGCGAGTTGGACCGGATGGGGGGGCTCGCCAAGCGCATGCCCCGGACCGCCTTCCTCTCGCTTTGCGGGGCCGTCGCCATCTGCGGACTTCCCCCCTTCAACGGCTTTGCCAGCGAAATGCTCCTGTACTTGGGCTTCTTCTCAGAGGCGCAGGCGGGGGCGCCGTACCTTGCGCTGGGGGCGCCGGTGCTGGCGCTTGTCGGCGGCGTCGCCGTGATCAGCTTCGTGAAGCTCTACGGCATCGCCTTTTTGGGCGCCCCGCGCACCGATGGCTCCGCCCGCAGCCACGAGGCCCCCTTCAGCATGCTCGCCCCGATGGGGCTTTTGGCCCTGCTCGCTTTGGCCGGCGGGTTGTTCCCGCAGCTTTTCCTCGCGCTGGTGAACCCGGCGCTCGCGGCGCTCGCCGGTCCCGGCGCGGACGCCGTGGCGCTTCCGGTGGCGCCTGCGTGGTTCGCGGTTGCCGGAGGGAGCCTGCTGGTCCTCTCCGCGGCCCTGTTTCTCTTCCTCAAGGGAAGGGCGAAAGCGGTCCCCGCCGGCGCCGGCCCGACCTGGGGGTGCGGCTACATTCGCCCGGCTGCCAGCATGCAGTACAGCGGGAGTTCCTTCGGTGCCCTGTTCGGCTCACTTGCCTCGACGCTGGTACGCTCGCGCATCAGCGCCGGCAAGGTGGCCGGGGTGGCGCCGGCTGCAACGAAGCTGAGCTATGCACCCGAGGAGACCGTGCTGCAGCGCATCGTGCTCCCCACGATAAGCATCATAGGCGTGGGCTTCGCCTTCGTGCGGCGCCTGCAGCACGGCGAGGTGCACGTCTACATCCTCTACATCTTCGCCACGCTGTTACTGCTGATGCTGTGGGTGCATTAATTTAGCTTCAGGAGACTCGACATGATCGACACGCTCTTCCATATGGTGCTGGTCCTGGCCATGCCCCCGCTGCTTTTGGGGGTGATCGGCAAGACCAAGGCGGCCTTCGCCGGCAGGGTGGGGGCCCCGTTCCTGCAGCCCTACTACGACCTGTCGCGGCTGATGCGCAAGGGGGTGGTCATTTCCGACACCACCACCTGGATTTTCAAAGCCGGCCCGGCGGTCACCCTGGCGGCGACCCTCTTCGCGGCGCTTTTGGTGCCGCTCGGCAAACACGCCGCCCCGGTCTCCTTCGAGGGGGACATGATCCTCTTCGCCTATCTCTTCGCCCTGGGGCGCTTCTTCACCACGGTGGCCGCCCTCGATACCGGCTCCAGCTTCGAGGGGATGGGGGCGGCCCGCGAGGTCACCTTCTCCTGCCTCGCCGAACCGGCGCTCTTCTTCGCCCTGATCACGCTGACCAGGCTCTCCGGGACCATGAGCCTTACGCCCATGCTGAACCACGTCACCTCTCCGGTCTGGGTTGCCGCCGGCGCCTCCCTGATACTGCTTCTGGCGGGGCTCTTCGTGGTCCTTTTGGCGGAGAACTGCCGCATACCGTTCGACGACCCCAACACCCACCTGGAACTCACCATGATCCACGAGGTGATGGTGCTGGACCACAGCGGCCCCTATTTCGGCTGCATCCTTTACGGCGCCGCCTTGAAGCTCTACCTGCTGGGCGCGCTCTTCGTGAACATCGCCGTCCCTTTCGCCTCGGGGAACGCCTTTGTCGACTGGGCCCTTTTCGCGCTCTCCATGCTGGTTCTGGCCGTCGCCATCGGGGTGGTGGAATCGGTGATGGCGCGCCTGAGGCTGATCCGCGTGCCGCAGCTTCTGGTAGCGGCCATGATACTGACCGCCTTTTCCCTGGTTCTGGTAGTGAGGTGACCCGATGAACTCCCTGGCCGACCAATTCCTGGTGCTCTGCCTGCTTTTGAACTTCGCCGTCCTCGGGACCAGCAGGCTCAACTTCTCCGTGCGCTCCGTGGCGCTGCAGGGGGTGCTCTTGGGCGTCCTCCCGGCGCTGGTGCATCCCTTCTCCTGGCACCTCGCCTTCATCGTGGTGAGCATCGTGCTGGTCAAGGGGGCGCTGATCCCGTTCCTGATCATCCGGGCCATCAAGAGGGCCGAGATCGAGCGCGAGTTCCAGCCCTTCATCGGCTACATCCCCTCGCTGGTTTTGGGAGCGCTCTTCACCACGCTCGCCTTCATCTTCGCGGCGAAGCTGCCGCTGGCCCCGGAGCACTCGGGGCTATTGGTGGTCCCGGCGTCGCTGGCGACCCTCATGTGCGGGTTCCTGGTCCTCATGGGAAGGCGCAAGGCGATCTCGCAGGTCTTGGGGTACCTCCTCATGGAGAACGGGATCTTCCTCTTTGGCCTGCTTCTGGCCGACGCCATGCCGGTCATGGTCGAGGCGGGGGCGCTTTTGGACCTTCTGGTCGGCATCTTCGTCATGGGGATCGTCATCAATCACATAAGCCGCGAATTCTCGAGCATCGACACCTCGAGGCTCAGCGCGCTCAGGGAGGAATAACGACATGATGTGGGCCCTGGTCCTTCTCCCCCTCGCGGGGGCCCTGATCGCCTGGCTGATCCCCGACAACAGGAAGCGCGCCCTGGTGCTGCCGGTATTCGCGCTGGCGCAGCTTTTCCTGGTGGGAGCGCTCCTTGTCGACACCCCCCCCGTCTCCCCAGCCGGGTGGATCATGCTCGACCCGCTGGGAAAGCTCGCCCTGATCAGCAATAGCGTCCTCTTCGCCGTCTGCGCCTTCTACGCCGTCGGCTACCTGGCTTACCGCAGGAGGCGTCCGAACCGGGTCCTCTGCGCGGCTCTTTTGGTCTGCCTCTCCGCCATGACCCTGGTCACCATCTCGCAGCACCTGGGGCTCCTCTGGATCGCGTTGGAGGCGACCACGCTCACCATGGCGCCTTTGATCTACTTCAACCACAACGCCCGCTCCATCGAGGCTACCTGGAAGTACCTCCTGATCTGCTCGGTCGGGATCGCCATCGCCCTATTGGGGCTCTTCTTCCTGGCTTACTCCACCATCGTCGCCAAGCAGGACGTGACCCTCCTGCTCCCTTCGCTCATCTCCGACGCGGCGGCGCTCCATCCCGGCTGGCGTCACGCGGCCTTCATCTTCCTCCTGGTCGGCTTCGGCTCGAAGATGGGGCTCGCCCCGCTGCACACCTGGAAGCCGGACGCCTACGGCGAGGCGCCGGGGCTGGTGGGGGCGCTGCTCGCCGGGGGGCTGGTGAACTGCGCGCTCCTGGCGCTCTTGCGGGTGTACCAGATCGCCGTCGCCTCAAGCGAGGGTGCCATGTTCCAGGAGGTTCTCCTCGTCATGGGGCTCGTCTCCATGGCCTTCGCCGCCGTCTTCATGGCGAGGCAGAGCGATTTCAAGAGGATGCTCGCCTACTCGAGCGTCGAGCACATAGGCATCATCACCGTGGCGCTTGGGCTGGGCAAGGGTGCCCTCTTCGCCGGGCTTTTGCACATGATCAACAACTCGATGACCAAGGGGGTCCTCTTCCTCTCCTGCGGCAACATCCACCGGGCCTACAACTCGAAGAGCACCACTACGGTGCGCGGGGCGCTCAGGCGCACTCCCTGGTCGGGGGCGCTGTTTTTGGCCGCCTTCCTCGCCATCACCGGATCCCCCCCGTTCTCGCCGTTTGTGAGCGAGTTCCTCATCGTCTCCTCCGCCTTCGTTCAGGGGAACTTCTGGACTGGGGGGCTCTTCCTCGTCTTCCTGGCCCTCATCTTCATCGGCATGGCTTCGACCGTGCTTCCGGTGGTGCTGGGCGAGGTGCCGACAGACATAGAGAGGACCAGGTACCGCGACACGCTTCCGACGGTGCTCCCCCCCTTGCTGCTCATGGGGATCATCCTGACCATGGGGCTCTGGCTCCCGGCGCCGCTGCAGCAGCTGTTGCATGAGGCGGCCGGGCTATTGGGAGGTGGCGCATGACGCCGGGGCTCCTTTTTACTCAAAACGGAAGCGCAGTCAGTCGCGAGGAAATACCGGAGCACTCGGGCGAAAGGTTCTGCGAGACGCTTATCTCCGCGATCGACGGGGGATGGCGGGTGGTTTCCTACTTCGGTGCTGCGGAGGCTGACGCCGTCCGGCTTTACTGCATCCTTTCCTTCAAAACCCACGCGGCGCTAGGTATCATGAGCACCGCCGTCACCGGCAACAGCTTCCCCTCGCTGGTTGAGGCTGTCCCCCAACTGCACCTGTTCGAGCGCGAGATCGCCGAGCAGTTCGGCATCAGCTTTGAGGGGCATCCCTGGCTGAAGCCGGTCCGGTTCGAGACACAGCTTGCCTCGCTTCCGGCGGTGCCCCCGAAGGCTCCCGAAAAAGCCGGCATCATGGATTTCTACCGCGTGGCGGGAGACGAGGTGCACGAGGTCGCGGTGGGGCCGGTGCATGCGGGGATCATCGAGCCGGGGCATTTCCGCTTCCAGTGCTTCGGCGAGGAGGTGATGCACCTGGAGATCTCGCTGGGCTACCAGCACCGCGCCGTCGAGCGCATGGTGCTCGGGCGCCCCGGTCTGCGCACCCTCAAGTGCATGGAGGCGGTCGCCGGGGACACCACCATCGGCCACGGCACCGCCTACGCCATGGTTGTCGAGGCCCTTTGCGGCGCGCGGGTGCCGGCCAAGGCCGAGGCGATACGCGGCATAGCGCTGGAATTGGAGCGGCTGGCGAACCACACCGGCGACCTCGGGGCCATAGCCGGCGACGTCGGCTACCTTCCCACCGCTTCCTTCTGCGGCAGGATCCGCGGCGACTTCCTGAACATGAGCGCCGAGCTTTGCGGCAGCCGCTTCGGGCGCGGCCTGGTCACCCCGGGCGGGGTCCAGTTCGACGTGGGAAGGGAACTGGCGGACAAGCTGAGGAAGAGGATAGACGTGGCGCGCCGCGAGGTGACCAACGCGGTGGAGCTCCTCTGGGACAGCCCCTCGGTGATGGGGAGGCTGGAAGGGACCGGGGTGGTGAGCGAAAAGGACGCGCTCGATCTAGGCCTCGTCGGGCCGGCGGCGCGTGCCAGCGGGCTCAACCGCGACATCCGCCGGGATCACCCCTTCGGCATCTACAACGTGACGCAGCTCCCGGTGGAGACCGCCAAGGGGGGGGACGTTTATGCCCGCACCCTGGTGCGCTGGCTGGAGATCGAGAAGTCGCTCCATTTCATAGAGGAGCAGCTGGCGCAGCTTCCGGGGGGAAGCATCGTCTCGCCGGCGGCGCAGCTGGGTGAAAACCGGATGGCGTTGGCCCTGGTCGAGGGATGGCGCGGCGAGGTCTGCCACGTAGCCCTCACCGACGGGAGCGGGCAATTCCAGCGCTACAAGATCACCGACCCCTCCTTCCACAACTGGAGCGGCCTCGCCATGGCGCTGCGCGGGGGGCAGATCTCCGACTTTCCGCTCTGCAACAAGAGCTTCAACCTCTCTTACTGCGGGTTCGACCTTTAGAGACCTCTCCCGCGCCGCGCGGCTAAGGCGCGGAGCCGGAGATCAAACAGGAGTTGCATCATGTTCAAGGCCATCATCGCACGCTGCAAACAGGGGCACCGGACCATGGCTTACCCCAGGGAACCGCTCCCGCTGCCGGAGCGTTTCCGCGGCTACCCAGAGATAAAGGCCGACCTCTGCCCGAAGGAGTGCCGGGCCTGCGCCGATGCCTGCCCGGTCGAAGCACTCGAGTGCCAGCCCGACCTTTCGCTGGATCTGGGCAAATGCCTTTTCTGCCCCGAATGCTCCCGGGCCTGCCCCCAAGGCGCCATCACCCACACCCCGGACGCGAGGCTGGCCGCCAACCACCGGGAGGAGCTGGTGGTGAGGCCCGGGGACGAGCGCCGGCTGGCTCAGGCGCTGGAAAAGAAGATGCTCTCGCTTTTCGGCCGCTCGCTCAAGTTCCGCTCCGTTGTAGCCGGCGGGTGCAACGCCTGCGAGGCCGACACCAACGTCCTCTCCACCATCGGATGGGACATGGGGCGCTTCGGCATCCAGTTCGTCGCCTCCCCGAGGCACGCCGACGGCCTCTGGGTCACCGGACCTGTCACCGAGCATATGCGGGAGGCGCTCCTCTTGACCTACGAGGCGATACCGGCGCCGAAGCTGGTTGTGGCGTGCGGCGCCTGCGCCATCAGCGGAGGCCCCTTCCGGGGTTCGCCGGAGGCGCACGACGGCGTCGAGGGGATGCTGCCGGTCGACCTCTACATCCCCGGTTGCCCGCCGCACCCGGTCACCATCCTGGATGGGCTCCTCAGGCTTTTGGACCGGATGCCATAGGCGAGAAATCCGTCGTCGTTTTTCGCAACAGCTTCTTCTTTTTGACTTTCCAGGCGTCCTGCAGTACGATACCCCGCCAGAACAGCCCTTTAGCGTCTCAAATCTAAGGGACGCCAACTCGTTGCGATCTTGAACGGTCGCGGCGGCGGGGTCCTGAGCGATGGTGGACTCGATGCCAAAAGGAAGCAAAAACGATAACGAACCTGTCAAAGGATCGGATCTGGCGCGGGTCTGGAGCGCGGCGTTACTTGCTTTCCTAGTGGGGTCGCTGGTCAGCGCCGGCGCCATCTGGCTCTACGAGACCAACCGCATAGAGAGCAAACGCCGCGCCGTGACCGACCTGAGCCAGAAGGTGGCCCAGGATATCCAGAACAACCTGAACCTCTCGCTTTCCTCCACCTACGCACTCGCCGCCATCATCCGCCAAGGCCACGGCAACATCGAGAATTTTCCCAAACTGGCCCGGGAGATGCTGAAGCTCTACCACGGCATCAGCTGCCTCCAACTCGCCCCCGACGGCATCATCACCCAGGTGGTCCCCCTTTCCGGCAACGAGAAGGCGGTGGGACACAACCTACTGCAGGACAGCAAGCGCAACAAGGAGGCGATCCTTGCCTTGCGCACCAAATCCCTCACGCTTGCCGGCCCGTTCCAACTGATCCAGGGGGGACAGGCTGCCATAGGGAGACTCCCGGTCTTCATCAGGGACCACAACGGCGGCCCGGAACGGTTCTGGGGATTCAGCATCGCCGTCCTGCGCACCGCCGATTTCTTCAAAAACACCAACCTCTCTCCCATCCTGCAAGGCGCCTTCCATTATCAGATTTCACGCATTCATCCCGATACCGGTGTCAGGGACGTCTTCTGGTCGGAGGGCGGGGCGTTGCATGACCCGGTCCGTCAGAAGATAGCGGTTCCCAACGGAGAGTGGACCCTGTCGGTAGAGCCGGTCGAGGAGTGGCATTCGTCGCGGACCGTAATCGTCGAGGGTGCTATGGTGATCTTATTCGGCGCCTTGTCCGCGCTGACCGCGTGGTGGCTCACCCGCCAGCCCATCTTGCTGCAGCGCATGGTGGAGGAGAGGACACGGGAACTGTCCGAGAGCCACGCCCGTTTGGAGAACGAGATCGCCGAGCGCAAGCACGCCGAGGAGGAGCGCATCAAGCTGGAAAAGCAGATGCTTCACACCCAGAAGTTGGAAAGCCTGGGGGTGCTGGCCGGAGGGATAGCGCACGACTTCAACAACATCCTCACCGTGATCGCCGGCAACGCCGACCTGGCCCGCCTGAAACTAAAGCCTGAGTCTCCGGCGGTGGAAAACCTGGAGCGGGTGGAAGCCGCTGCGGCCAGGGCCGCAGAGTTGGCGCGGCAGATGCTCGCCTATTCCGGGAAAGGGCGCTTCTTGGTGGAGGAACTGGACCTGAACGAACTGGTGGAGGAGATGGGGCATATGCTGGAGGTCTCCATCTCTAAGAAGGCGCTGCTGCGTTACGACTGCCACCGGCCGCTGCCTGTGTTCAAGGGGGACGCCACGCAGATCAGGCAGATCGTCATGAACCTTGTGATCAACGCCTCCGAGGCCATCGGCGATAAAAGCGGCGTCATCGCAATCGGCACCGGTTGCGTGGAATGCAACGACGACTATTTCAGAAATTCCTGGCTCTCCGATCCTTTGCCGGACGGCCTCTACGTCTCCCTCGAAGTCGCCGACACCGGTTGCGGCATGGACAAGGAGACGCTGGGGAAGATTTTCGATCCGTTCTTCACCACCAAGTTCACCGGCCGGGGGCTGGGGATGGCGGCGGTGCTCGGCATAGTGCGCGGGCACGGCGGGGCGATCAAGGTTTACAGCGAACCCGGCAAGGGGACCACCTTCAAGCTCCTCTTTCCTGCCACCGCGCTGCCGTCCGTCCTTCCCGCTGTTGAAGAGCGGGAGGTGCAGCCGTGGCATGGCAGCGGGACGGTTTTGTTGGTGGACGATGAGGAGACCATTCGCGCGCTGGGGAGCGAGATGCTGAAGGAGCTGGGTTACCAGGTGGTGACGGCCTGCGACGGCCGGCAGGCGGTCGAACTCTTCCAGAGCCGCGACGACGTTTCCCTGGTGATTTTGGACCTGACCATGCCGCACATGGATGGCGAGGAGTGTTTCCGGACGCTGCGGCGACTGGATCCAACCCTGAAGGTGGTGATGTCGAGCGGGTTCACCCAGCAGGAAGTGACTGAAAAGCTGGATGGAATCGCCGGATTCATCCAGAAGCCGTACAAGCTTTCCACCCTGCGGGAGTTGTTGCGGGGCTTGTAACGCTTGTAATATGACCGGGTTCGGGTTAGCGTCTGATTTTTTCAAAAATTACAAGGAGATTGCCATGACGAGTGCTGATGTTATTTGGGCCGGCGTACGCCGCGCGGCGCATGGGAAAAGCCGGGCACTACGAGCGCTTGTTGTTGTCGCTCAACTGCTCCTGCTCGCCTGCACCCTGGTGCTCCCGGGGTGCGGTGATATCGTCTGGTTCCCGCCGTACGTGCGGCTCGGCACCACCCCGGACCAGTTTACTTTCGCGGCCAAAGCTGGCACCGACAAGAGCGTCACCGTCACCTCCGACCCCATTACCGTCTCCGGCCTCACCGAGGAGAGCCGCATCTTCGTCACTGGTTCCAGCGAGAGCGCTTACTCCATCAACGGCGCCACCGCCACCAGCGCCCAGGGCACTGTTAAAAACGGCGACAAGGTGACGGTGAGCCATAAATCGGCCGCCACCTTGGGTACCGCGACACAAACCACCCTGACCATTGGGACGGTCAGCGCCAATTTCGTCAGCACCACCAGGTTCGTGGAGATCCCCGTCTTCAGTGCGCTCGCAGCGGAAAACGGCTACAACCGTGCCGTGGCCACCCTTGTCGCCGCGGACGGCGCACCGGGCACGCACCTCGTCAGCATCAAGGACTCCCTCAACAGGGGGAATGCACAGTTTACCGTGAGCTTTACAGATATCGTCCCAACTGATTTTCACAGCTCGCCCCTGACTACACCATTGAACAACCGGCGCATCTTCGTCAGGAACCTGACTAGCAACGTCGATGCGGGTGCCTCCACGACCCTCACCATAGACGGGGCCGATTTCGTGGTAAAACTGACGCCTTGATCCGGGATACGCTCATTAAGTGTGAAAAAACAGTCATTTGGCTTGATGCAAACAGGGGAGCCTCTGGCTCCTCGGGACTCTCTCTGCTAAACGATGCCGCAAAAATAACGGAAAATAAATAGCTTGCATTGGCGATATGAACTCTGCTACTGTGTCGAAAGTTTCGGATGACCGGAACAAAACTCAGTAGAAAGACATGGAGAAGGTAAAAGTAAATGGCAAATGGTACTGTAAAATGGTTTAACGACAGCAAGGGGTTTGGTTTCATCGAGCAGGACAATGGCGACGACGTGTTCGTCCATTTCTCTGCCATCACCGGCGACGGGTTCAAATCCCTTGCTGAAGGCGATAGCGTCACCTTCGACGTAGTAAAAGGGCCCAAAGGGCTTCAGGCTGCTAACGTCGCAAGGCAGTAAGTACTTCTAGTTTCAGCGCTGATATGAGTCCCGGAGATAATCCGGGACTTTTTTTTGTCCAGAGTCAGCGTTATCCCTTCCTATGACTTCCGCTTTAGCACCTATGACAGACTGACCCCTCCCTGATTGTTTCTGCCAACGCCTCATGCCATTCGTCTCGCTGCCGCAAAAGAATCGCCGGTACCGGCGTCCCCCGCCCCGATATAGTTAGCAGACTCGCCCTTTGAAATTCATTGACAGCAAATATCTGTAATATTTATAATTAGCCGAACTTAACCGAGCGCTGGAGGTGGAGCATGCAAGTCAGCAAACTCAAGAAATTCTGTTGCCTTGTGGTAGTTGCTGCTGGGGTGGGGATGGTCGATCACGCCCTTGCGGCAGAGCTGCCGGTCGCCCTGGAGACCGGTACGGAGCTGAAGGAGATGCCGGTGCTGGATGGGGAAAGCTGGCAGAGCATGTCTCCGGACGCGAAGATCGCCTTCATCTGGGGGGTCGGACACGTGGTAACCATCGAGGAGGCAGTGGTACAGCGGCACCCCGAGTTGAAGAGGCAGGACTTCGTGGCCAAGTTGGGTGAAGGGCTGCGCGGCGTTCCCATGAGCAGCATCATCGACCGTATTAACAGCTACTATCGGCAAAACCCCGGGGACCGGGATCTGCCGGTGCTGCGGGTGGTGTGGTCCCAGATCGTGAAGCCGCGGCTGAAAAGCGGCATAGCCGATATCCCCTTTGAAGGGGAGGGGAGCGCCCCTTAGCCGCAGGTGAAGCCGCAGGGCGTGCGGTAGGCCCGTGAGGGGTAACAGAGACGGTAAGAAGGAGAAAATCCATGAGACCGAGAACAAGCCTTATCTTGGCACTGTTTGTTTGTGCATGCTCCGGTTGTGCCGGGATGTCGGAGAGGGAACAGAGGACCCTGACCGGGGGAGCGATAGGCGCCGGCGGCGGGGCGGTTTTGAGCGGGATCTCCGGGGGGAGGCCTGCGGTAGGCGCGGCAGTGGGCGGGGCGGTCGGCGCTTTGACCGGCTACATCCTCGGGGACAGGAATGCGCGCCACAGGAGATAGATTGTTTCGGCGCTGAGGTCCGACGGCGGGAGCTACTTATCCTATACGCAGAGCCAATCAAAGGAGGTTTGACCATGAGATCCGGTAAGGTCCTTTCCATCGCAGTGGTTGCCGTAATGCTTCTCTGGGTGTGGTCCACCGCCGCCCTCGCGAAGAACGAGGCCAAGAAGGTTGAGGAGTCCGCCGATGTCCTGGCCAAGATCATGAAGATCCCCGAGAAGGGGATTCCGCCGGTCCTTCTGCGCGACGCCAAGGCGATCGCCATCATTCCGGGCGTCATCAAGGGCGCCTTCGTCGTGGGCGGCCGGCACGGTACCGGCGTCCTCTCCGTGCGCAATGCGGACAACAACTGGAGCGACCCGGTCTTCGTGAGCATAACGGGGGGGAGTGTCGGCTGGCAGGTGGGAGCAACGTCCACAGATCTCATCCTCGTCTTCAAGGAGGTCAAGGACGTCGATAAACTGCTGCAAGGGAAGTTCACCTTGGGGGCGGACGCGGCTGTCGCGGCGGGCCCGGTGGGGCGCAAGGCAAGTGCGGCGACCGACGTCACCCTCCAAACCGGGATACTCTCCTACTCGCGCAGCCGCGGCCTGTTCGCCGGGGTCTCGCTGGAAGGGGCGGCGCTGCTCGTAGACGACGACGCGAACCATGCCTACTACGGCAAGAGCGACCTCACCGCGAAGGATATCCTTGCCGGCCAAGGGCTAAAAAAAGAGCCGGCGACGGTGAATCTGCAAAAGGCACTGACGAGATATTCCGCCGCGAAGTAGCGCCTTTAACCGCACTTGTACCTTCGATCGAGCGTGCCCGGGAGCTGGTCCCGGGCACCTTTCATTCTCCCCCGACGTGACCGGAATCCGGGCGGGCGGAGCCGAAGGAACCTAGCCCCATCTTCCTTGGCGCCCCCTTCTTCTATCCCCGCCATTCTTTAACATTAAAGTTCTCCCGATAACAGTCCGAGAAGGGATGTGTCTCCATGTTTGTCCCGAAGGCTTTGGGCAAACCTCCCGATCCGCCCGATTGATAACGCGGGCAACCCTTTGTACGGATAAATACCTAATGCTTCGACGGTTCCGTGACCTCTCCATCAGGCGTAAGCTGCTCGCCATACTGCTTCTCACCAGCGCAGTGGGTCTCGCCCTTGTCTCCACCGCTTTCGTCATCACCGAGGCGACCGGTTTCCGTAGCGGCATGCAGACCGAGTTGAGCGCGCTGGCAGAGATCGTGGGAAGCAACAGCTCAGCCGCCGTAGCCTTCAACGACCGTAAATCGGCGGCCGATACCCTGGCCGCGCTGCGCGCCAAACCGTACATCCTTACCGCGCTGGTCGTGCTGAAGGACCACACACTCTTCGCAAGCTATGTAGCGCCGGGCGCGACGCTGCAACATTTGGGCTTTGTCGACGGTTCCGGCGAGCGCGCGCGGGTGGACGACCGGAAGTTGAGGGTCGAGTTGGCCCGCGCCAGCTTCCCGCTTGCCTTTGGCGGCCACATCTTAGGCATCTCCCCCATCATCCTGGACGGCCAGCAGCTGGGAACCGTAGTGATTCAGTCCGATGCCACCGAACTAAAGCACCGGCTGAAACCGTTCTTCCTCATGCTGGCGGGCGTGCTGCTGGGCGCGCTGTCGCTGGGGTATTTTCTCGCCGCGAAGCTGCAACGCATCATCTCCGAGCCCATCTCGCACCTGGCGCAGGTCATGAAAGCGGTCTCCACCGACAAGAGCTACTACCTGAGGGCGCGAAAGCAGGGAAATGACGAACTGGGGATGCTGATGGACGGTTTCAACGAGATGCTGGTGCAGATCCAGGAACGCGACCAGAAGCTGGAGGCGCACCGCATCGAACTAGAGGAGGTGGTGCAACGGCGCACCCACGAACTTTCCGCGGCCAACCGGGAGTTGAGCCAGACAGTTGCCGAACTGCGCTTCTCCAAGGACGCGGCCGAGGCTGCGAGCCTCGCCAAGTCCCAGTTCCTGGCCAACATGAGTCACGAGATCCGCACCCCGATGAACGGCGTCCTGGGAATGGTGAGCGTGCTTTTGGAGAGCGGCCTTGACGGCGAGCAGCGCTGCTTCGCGGAAGCGGTCCGCAACTCCGGCGAATCCCTTTTGTGCATCATCAACGACATCCTCGATTTCTCCAAGATAGAGGCAGGCCGCATGCATCTGGACCCGGCGCCGATGGACCTGCACGGCACGATGGCGGAGGTGCTGGAGATGTTCGGCGCCGGCGCGCGCAGCAAGGGGGTGGGGATGGAGTGCCGGATCGCCCCGGATGTCCCGCGCTACGTCGAAGCGGATCTGGTCCGGTTACGCCAGATCGTGGTGAACCTGGTCGGGAACGCGGTTAAGTTCACCAGCCGCGGCGAGGTGCAGTTGCGCGCCTTCCGGCTGGAAGAACGGGGGGAGGAGCGGGTGCTCCGCTTCGAGGTCGTGGACACCGGGATCGGCATCCGGCCGGAGGCCCTGGCACACATCTTCGACAGCTTCACCCAGGCGGATTACTCCACGACCCGCTCTTTCGGCGGCACAGGGCTTGGCCTTGCCATCGCGAGGCAGCTGGTTGAGCTGATGGGGGGGGAGCTGGGCGTGGTGAGCGAATTCGGCGCCGGTTCCACCTTCTGGTTCACGCTCCGCCTGAAGGCGCTCGCCGAGGCGCCGGAGGGGATGGCGCTCTCCCAGCGGCAGCCGGTGTCGCAGCATAAGGTGCGTTTTGCCGCGAACCTCCTGGTGGCGGAGGACAACCCGGTGAACCAGGACGTGGTCCGGCACATGCTAGGCAGGCTGGGGTGCTCGGTGCAGATCGTGGATAACGGTGCCGAAGCCTTGAATGCCGCCCGGGGGGGAGGCTTCGACCTGATCTTCATGGACTGCCAGATGCCCCAGGTCGACGGATTTACCGCCACCAGGAAAATCCGGGAGTGGGAGGCAGGGGAAGGCCCCGGGCGCGTCCCGATAGTGGCGCTCACCGCCAACGCCATCACCGGGGACCGTGAGATCTGCCTCGCAGCGGGTATGGACGACTACCTGAGCAAGCCCTTCGGATCGGAGCAGCTATGCGCCGTCTTGCAGCGCTGGCTACCCGGGAAGATGGTTGAGGAAGAAGCACCCAGGGGCGAAACTGCCGCTTGCCCCGTGGAATCCGCACCGGCCGGGGAGGAGGGTGATCCTCCGCAGCCGCCGGTGTTCGACCGGGCGGGGCTGCTCTACCGGGTGGGCGACCCTGAGTTTGTGGGCATATTTGTAGAGAAGTACCTGGCCAGCACGGAGCAGTTGCTAGGGCTTTTGAGACAGGCCATAGCGGACGGGGATCTGGACGGCATGCACCTGCATTCCCACAGCATCAAGGGTGCGGCGGCCAGCATAGGTGCCGAGGTTATGCGGATCATTGCGTTCGAGATGGAGAAAAAGGCAGCGCAGCAGGAAGAGCTTGAGGGGATGACGGGGCTTTACCAGGATCTCGAGGAGGCCTTCGCCGAGTTCAGGAGGGAAGCGGCGCAGCCTAAGTGAAGCCGACGCAGCTCACTTCCTCCTCCAGCTGCACGCCCAGCGATGCCCGCACCTCGTCCTTCACCAGCTCGGCGAGCCTGACCATCTCCTGGGCGCTGGCGTTGCCGGTGTTGATCAGGTAATTGGCGTGCCGCGGGCTGACCATGGCCGCTCCCACGGAAAGGCTGCGCAGCCTGGCCCTGTCGATGAGCCATCCGGCGGGAATCCTGCCGTCCCTGCAGTGGGTCCCCTGCTCGGTCTCGAACCTCCGGATCAGCTCGGGGTCGCGCACCACCGGATTCATGAAGAACGAGCCTGCGCTCAGGTCGCATTGCAGCTGGCGGGCTTGCCGTTTTCTCACCGTCGCCTCCGCCAGGCGCAGGATTTCCTGGGGGTTCCCCGGCTCAAGGAGCAGGCTCGCCGCCACCACCACCAGCCCGTGGTCCTTCTTGAAACGGCTGTTGCGGTACTGGAACTGGCAGGCGTCCCGCGCGAGCGTGACCAGTTCCAGGGTGTCCGCCCGCAGCGCGTGGACCCTCTCGATCACGTCGCCGATGCAACTGCCGTAGGCGCCCGCATTGCCGCGCACCGCCCCCCCGAAGAGCCCCGGAATGCCAGCCAGCCGCTCGATCCCCGCCAGCCCCCAGTGTGCCGCATGCTCCACCAGCGCCATGAGGTCGACTCCCGCCTGCGCCTCGACCCGGTTCCCTTGGACCATGATCCCTTTCATCTGCAGCCTGATCGCGATGCCGTCGAAACCGCGGTCGCTCACCAGCAGGTTGGATCCCCCTCCGACGATGAGGAAGGGAATCCCCTCCGTCCTGGCGAAGGAAAGTGCCTGCTTCAGCTGTTCCAGCGTCCGGGCCCTGGTCAAAAACCTGGCCGGGCCGCCGATCTTGAACGAGGTGAAGGGGGCGAGGGGGATGTCACGCGAAAGTTCAATCGGCTGGTTGTCTTTTCTCTGGTCGGTATACATGGGCCCTATCATAGCAACAGTTTGCGCTCAAAGCCAACGTAGGGGCATTTTCAGCTCAAGTAGCGCCGGCGGTTGGCGATAAGAGCTGAGGTGTTGACAAGCAGGACAACCGGCGGTACAGAAGGTGCCGCGAAAAGGTGGACCATCCCTGCCAGAACGGCAGCGCTCCGCCATCCTGCAGCTCCTCTTATATGGTGCGCTCTGGCGGCCGATACCTATCAGATGGCGCACTTGGGGCACGCATCGCTTTACCGCGATGGGTGCCCTTCTTTTTGAGCCAAACCGGATGCATCCGCCGCCTTCCCCGCAGCATCGGCCGTTGAAGCGGGCTCGTCGTCGTACAAAAGGTACGCTTCGCGCAATGCCAGAAACCTGGAGATTTCGCCGTTGCAGCGTGCCGAGATGCCGGCGGCGCTCTCACCCTGCTCCACCGCCTTGCGCAACTCCGCCGAACCCGCCATGTCGTCGAACCCCGCCCTGAAAAAGGAAGGGCGCGCCGGCTCCGGTACCAAGGCGTGCAGCGCGCTCAGGACCGCGATCCCGGTCTCCACCGGCAAGACCTTGCTGTAGTCGGTGATATCGATCCTCACCCCGTCCACCTCTCGGTCCCGGTACTTGGGCACGCTCGATACCCCGGGGATCCTCACCGGCGTAAACTGCACCGGCTCGAAACGGATGCCCCGCAACTGTTCGCCGTTCAGCCGGGCCGCGAGCGCCAGGGGGTCGATGCCGGGCCACCCCGCGAGTTGGAAGGGGAGAGTACTGCCGCGCCCCTCGGAGGCGCTGGTCCCCTCCAAAAGGCCGGTTCCCGGGTAAAGGAGCACGGATTCGAACGAGGCGAGGTTGGGGCTGGTCGCCACCCACGAAAGGCCGGTGTCGGGCCAGCGCATGGCGCGCTGCCACCCCTGCATCCGCACCACCTTCAGGTCGAGTTGCGCGAGTCCCGGCAGCATCGCCTCCCCTTTGATCATGCCGGCAAGCTCGCCCACGGTCATGCCGTGGGCAATCGGGATCGGGTAGAGCGAGGTGAAGCTCGCCGGTATCCCGTCCCTCATGAACCCGCCGACGTAATCCCCTCCCAGCGGGTTGGGGCGGTCCAGCACCATGAAGGGAATCCCGTCCCGGGCGGCAGCCTGCATGGCAAGCCCCATGGTCGAGATGTAGGTATAGAAGCGGACCCCCGCATCCTGGATGTCGAAGACGACCAGGTCGATCCCCTTGAGGTCCTCATGGCGGGGCTGCTTCACCGCGCCGTAGAGGCTTATCACCGGGATGCCGTCGCTGGAGTCGTCCGCCAGGTGCACCCCGTCTTCGGCGGTCCCTTTCAGGCCGTGTTCAGGGGTGAAGATCACCGCCGGCTGCACCCCCTTGCTTTTCATAAGGTCCAGCAGGTGCACCTCACCCACCATGGCGGAATGATTGGTCACCAGGGCGAAGTTCTTTCCCCTGAGCGGCAGGAAGTTCTGCTCGGCGAGTACCTCCGCTCCGGTTTTCACCAGGGCGGCCTGGGAAGGGGCGGGGGAGAAAAGGGTCAGCATCAGTGATAGGGACAACAGGTAGGGCAAAACGCGAAACAGTCGCAACTCTAGGTACCGCCTTATGGGTCAATTGAACCGGGTCGATGCTGATACTCCAGCGGAACCTGTCCTGGGGTATCGTATCGGTGTGGGATGGAAATACTGAAGCAGCTTACAGAAAACGAATCAGGAGGGCAAGGGTCCCTTTCTAATCCCGGCAACCCACCCAGCTCCCCTGCCTGTCGAACGAAGCCCAGGAGCCGCAGCGCTCCACGTTCAGCACCGCGTACCGGTCGAGCCCCAGGCAAAGCGCGGCATAGATCTGTGCCGCCGCCAAGACCTCGGGGAAGTCGACCTGTTCTTCGGGGGTGTGCGAAATCTCCAGTGCGCCGGGGCCCAGGATCAGCGGTCGGCAACCGGCGGCATAGAAGAGGTTGCCGTCGGAGTGCGAGCGGAAGGAATCGAATTTGAGGGTGCGCCCAAGGCGCTGGTAGACCTGTTCCAGGATGCAGGAAAGGGGGTTGTCGGTACCGAGGTTGTAGCCGGCCGAGGTGAAATTGAAGGCGACGTTTAAGTCGAGCCCGGGTATGTATTGACCTGCGCTGGAGACGATATGGCGAATCCCCCGCTGCACGGACTCCGGGTCGAGCTCCGGGGGAAGATGCAGGTCGATCCAGGATTCGCACCGGTCCGGGACCACGAACCCCTTCTGGGAGGAGTGCATCTCCCGGATGGAGTAGACGATGCTCCCTTGCTCCCGGTTGAACAGCGGGTCCTTGCTCAAGTGCAAAAGCACCCTCAGCATCGATTCCACCGCGTTGTGCCCCAATTCCGGCAGGGAGGAGTGGCTCCTCAACCCGTGGGTGACGAAGCCGGCCTCCAGGTAGCCGTAGTGGGCGAAGCAGGCTGAGAGGCCGGTAGGCTCACCGATCACCGCCCAGGCGGGACTGCAGTTTTTCAGGAAACTGGCGCTGCCGTCGCCGTTCTCCTCCTCCCCCACCACAAGCAAAAGCCCAACGTTCGGGCGCCGGCCCGGCTTCAAGGCCTGGGCTATGGCGAGCCACGCCTCGATCATGGCGGCGCACCCCCCCTTCATGTCGGCGCTCCCCAGCCCCCCGATGACGTCGCCTTCCACCCTGGCGCCGAATTCCTCCAGGTCCCACGCCGGGACCGTGTCCACGTGCCCCACGAGGTAAAGCGCAGGCTCGCCTTCCCCCATGGTCACCCGCAGGTTGTAGCGCTCCTCCTCCACCTCCTGCCGCTCGACGTAGAATCCGGCGCCCGCCAGCAGGTCCTCGAGGTAGAGCTGGATGTCCTCCTCCTTCCCCGAGGGGGAATATATGTCCAGCATCTCCAGCAGGGTTCCCTTGAGACGTACCGGATCGATGGCGGCGAAAACCTCGTCCAGGCGCCCGGTCATGGCTTTTTCACCGGTTTCTTCTTGCTTCTCTTGGACAGGTTCAGGGTCATGTACACGTGCTCCTGGATGTTGTCGAAGCCGTGCTTTTGAAAGAACTTGATGGCCGGCTTGTTGTCGGCCGAGGTATCGATGATGATCATGCGCACCCCCTGTTCCTTGAAGCGCCGCTTCAGCTCCTTGAAAAGGCGCTCGCCTACGTGCATTTTCTGCAGGTCGCGCCGCACCCCGAGCCAGACGAGGTAGCCGTATTTCCAGGGGGAGCCGTGCTTTTTCACCGTGGTCCCCAGGGCGAAGCCGAGTATCCGCTCCTCGTGCTCGGCCACTATGCAGAGCTCGTTGTCGCTGTTGAAAAGGGTGGTGATCTCGTATTCGTCCCAGGTCCGGTAGAGGCTTTGTGAATATTCGGCGGTGAAGAGCTCCTCGCCTATGTGAAACACCTCGGGCAGATCGTCTATGATCATCTCCCTGATGCGGGGAGTCTCTTCGTCGTGCGGATGTTGTGGCAGCATTGCGTACCTCGTGACACGGTTTATTTACCTCACAGACATTATAACAGGTTCCCTGACTGCCAGCCGAGACACTATTTTTTCCTGATTCTGTCCGGCAGGTGCAAGTTACGTTGCTGCTGTCAGTTCTGCCGGCGGGATGTGGATGATCGGGACCGCTGTGAGAAGAGGGTGCTTCTTTGGTGACTCTCCTGCGGCAGAGCCGACTCGCCTTTTCTGGCTCAGCGCGGCGGGCGACTTGGATAGGGAAATTCTCAAAGGGAAGAGACGGCAACTCCATCGGTAGCAAAAGATGTTGCTACTAGTTTCTTCATTTGCAGTTATTGCGGCCCTCTTCCCAACTATTGCTGCGCGGCATGGTAGAATTCTCCAGTTCGCGGGACTGCCTCACCTGATCCGCGGCGCCTTCGGCAGTACCATTCCCAAAAAAGCAGTGTCCAGTTGAAGCTGTTCCGCCGTCTGCGCACACCTATGCGTTGCTTTAGCCGAGGTCGACGACGGCGCCGGCACCAAGGCCCTGGTTCCATCGGCCCAAAGGGCGGTGCCGGGTCTGTTGCTGACACTGATGAAGGCCGGCCCGATGCCCAAGCGGTTTCCTCCATACCTGGCTCTTAGCTGCCTCGCGGCGCTGCTTTTCCTTGCGTCCGCCGCCTTTGCTGCCGACCCGGTCGAGATCGAGGTGACAGGTGTTGAAGGCGATGCCCTGGAGAACGCGCGTCAGGCGCTGGCGCTTCCCTACGGCCTGGTCCGGGACGGGAAGGTGGATCGGCTCTGGCTGGACCGCTTCGCCAAGCAGGCGCCGGACAAGGTACGCCAGGCGCTGCAGCCTTACGGCTATTACAAGTCGGAGGTTTCCGCCCGGGTGGCTCAGACAAGGGACGGCAAACCGAGCCTGCAGGTCGTCGTCATCCCCGGGGAACCGGTGCGGGTCGCCGAGGTGACGGTGGAGCTCAAGGGGGCAGGAGCGGAGGAGAGAAGGCTCTCGCGGGTGCGGGACGCCTTCCCGGTGAAAAGGGGTGAGGTGCTGCTGCAACCCGACTACGAGCGGGGCAAGGGGGCGCTGCAGTCTATGGCCCAGAAACTGGGGTATCTCGATGCCGCTTTCCCCCGTCACGAGATCCGCATCGCCGAGGACCGTTCCTCGGCGCGGATCGCCCTGGTGCTCGACACCGGCCCGCGGTTCTATTTCGGCCCGGCGGTGATCCAGGGGGCGCCGGAGTACCCCGAGTCCTACCTGAAGCGTTTCGTCGCCTTCAGGGAGGGGGAACCGTTCTCCTACGCGAAGATCGGAGAGACGCAGCTCAATTTCGCCAACTCCGAGCGCTTCAGGCAGGTGGTGGTCACGCCGGAGCGCGAGCGGGCCGAGAACGCGCGGGTACCTGTCGTGGTGCAGCTCACCGAGGCGCCGCGCCGCACGGTAAGGCCCGGGATCGGGTACGGGACCGACACCGGCGCCAGGTTCTCCACCCACTACCGCGACTTGAACCTCTTCCACAAAGGGCACGACCTCGACCTGAGCCTCTACGCGGCGCAGCGCCTGCAGGGGTTCGCCGGCCGCTACACCATACCGAGCAGCAGCGATTACCGAAGTTCCACCGCCTTGCAATTGAACCTGCAAAAGGAAGACGTCACCAGTTACTTGAGCAAGATAGTCGCGCTGGAACTGGATCGGAACATAGGGTTGGGGCGCGGCGAGCTGGCGACGGGGTACGTTAGGCTGTTGCAGGAAGTCTTCACCGTCGGCAACGTGAACGCGAACTCCAGGCTGGTGCTCCCGGGATTCCGTTTCTCCAAGGAAACCTTCAACGACCTGGTCCGCCCCAGGCGCGGTTACGCCTACACCCTGGAACTGCGCGGCGCCCACCCGTACCTGGGATCGGACAGCGGCCTCATCCAGGGGATCGCCCATGCCAACCTCTTGTTCCCGCTCCCCTGGCGCCTGTCCCTGCAGACGCGGGGGGATGCGGCGTACAGCCTGCTCACCGATCCCTTCTCCGACCTCCCGCCGTCCATCCGCTTCTTTGCCGGTGGCGACCAGAGCGTGCGCGGCTACACCTACCAAAGCCTGGGCCCCCGCGACTCCTCCGGGAAGGTGGTGGGGGGGAGGCACCTGCTGGTCGGGAGCCTGGAGCTTTTGCGCTCCCTTTACAAGGACTGGGGGGTATCGGTCTTCTACGACATAGGGAACGCCTTCAACAACTACGCTGACATGCGCCTGAAAGACGGGACCGGCTTGGGCGTCCACTACTACACCGCCGTCGGGGGGCTGAACCTCTACCTCGCCAGGCCGCTAACCTCCGGAGCGGGGAGCTACCGCATCCATTTCACCGTGGGGTTCCAGCTATGAGGCGGATCGCGCTCTACTTAGGCGGAGCCATCCTGGCCCTCGCCCTGGTCATCTTCGCCGGCCTCGTCTGGCTGGTCGATACCAGCTCAGGCGCTCGCTTTGCGCTCACCACCCTCGACCGCTTCGCGGGCGTCGAGGTCACGGTGCAAAAGGTGGAGGGGAGGCTAAGGGATCGCCTGCTGCTGCAAGGGGTCACCGTTTCGCGGCCGCGGATGCTGGTCCGGGTAGAAGAGCTGCGCCTGGCCTGGGACCCCGAGCGCCTACTGGGCGGGAAGCTCTTGGTGCACGATCTGGCCCTTCGGGGGGTGCGCATTGAGGACGACACCCCGCTCAGCGAAAAAGCCCCCGAACTGCGCTGGCCCCAGGTGAGCGAGGCGGTGCGCAGGCTGGATGCTGAGGTGACCCGCTTCTCGCTCAAGGAGCTCAGCTACCGGCACCTGCAGCAGCCCCCCTCGAAGCTCAAAGAGCTCGCGGCATCGCTCGCGCTCAAAGAGGGGACGCTGAAGCTCACCGGCGGGAGCATCTCGGCCTCCCAGGGGACCGCCTCAGGCGAACTGGCCGCCGGGCTCTGGCGCCCATCGCTTACGCTCGACCTGCGCCTGAACCCCTCGGCCGCCGTGGCCGATATGGACGCCTTTTCGGTGCAGGCGAGGCTTATGCCGGGGACTCTTCCCGAGCAGATGGCTGGGCCGCTGGCGCTTTCGGGCAGGCGAGGGGGGGCACGGCGCCTGGAGCTTAACAGCGAACTCGGCATCACCAGCACCGGTTTCAACCTGAGAAATCTGAAGCTGGTGCGGCCCGGGCGTCGCGGCACCCTGTCCGGCAGCGCAAGCATGACCCTCACCAAGACCGATCCGCTCTTCACCCTCGCCCTGCGGGGGACGGAACTCGACCTCTCCAAAGAACTCAACACTCCCGACCTCATCTCCGGCACGCTCAACTTCTCCGGGACACCGGCCAGCTATCGGGGCGATTTCTCCCTGTCGAACCAGGGGGAGGGGTGGCGCAAGGTGGCGCTCGCCGCCGGCTACCGCGGCGGCAAAAGCGGCGTGAAGCTCGCGCCGCTCTCCGGGGAGTGGCTGGGGGGAGGGGTGCGCGGTGCGCTGGATATCGGCTGGGAGAAGGGAGTGCTGGTGAGCGGGAAGCTCGCGGGGAGGAGGCTCGACCCTTCGCAACTGGCGGCAAGCTGGAAGGGGGTCGTCAACCTCGACCTCACCGGCAGCGTCGACGTGCCTGAACGGGGGGAGGTCCGGGGGAGCCTGGACGCGCATCTGCTGGAAAGCAGGCTGCAGGGGCACGAACTGCGCGGCGACCTGCAGGGGAGCTTCCTCGGCAAGACGATGCTGGTGAAACGCCTGGTCCTTGCCGGCAAAGGGTTCAGCGCCCGCGGTTCGGGGCAACTCGACCGCCGCTTCGATTTCGCGGCCGAGGTGAGCGATCTCTCCGGGGCGGTGCCGGCCGCTTCTGGCGAACTGCGGGCGGGGGGATGGTTCAGGTGGCGCGACGGCGTCTTGAGCGGTGCGGTGAGCGGCAACGGGCGCAACATAGCCGCCTCCGGCGGCCGCGTCGGCTCCATGGAAGTGAAGGCGAGCCTGGGCGAAGAAAAGGGGTACCCGGTGCATCTGGACGCGGCCTTGACAGGGGTCTCTCTCGGCAAAGCGCAGGTGGAGACGGCGCACCTCTCGCTGGCGGGGACGCTGGCGCGGCACCAGCTCGAAGGGAGGCTTGCCTCCGGCGAGAATCACGCCGAGCTGAGCCTTGAGGGGGGCTACGCCGGCGGCGAGTGGCGCGGCCGGCTGCTGCGCTTCTTAGGCGCCGACAGCGTCGGCCCCTTCGCCCTCGCGGCTCCGGCGACCGTGGTCGCGGGAGGGGGGCGCTTCGCCCTTTCGCCGCTGGTACTGGTCGGGGCGCAGGGGGAGCGGGTGGAGCGGGTGGAGCTCGCCGGGAACCTGGAGCGGGATAAGACCGGTTCCCTTCGAGCCAGTTGGAGCGCGCTGAACCTGTCGCGCACCAACTACTGGCTTAGCGGCGGCGAATTACAAGGCAGGAGTTCGGGCGAGGTGGAGGTCGCCTTCCTGCGCCGCGGGCGGATCGACCTCTCCGGGCATGCGGAGGCTGACGGGGGAGTCGTTGTCGACGGGCAGCGCCTCGACCTGGAGCGGTTCCAGGCCACCATTAACGGCGGGGCCGGCGGCCTCACCGCCCTGGCCGATCTGGCTCTCAAAGAGGGTGCCGGCGCGGCCCGTCTCGATTTCCACTCAAGCGATCCCGCGTCGCTCTCGCTGCCGAACCGCGGCGATCTCGCCATTGCCCTTTCCGGCCTCGACCTCGCGCTGCTGCGCCCCTTCCTCCCTTCCGGGATGCTGGTGGACGGCAAGATGCGGGGGGACGTCACCGGGAACCTCCTTCCCGGCGGCAGGGTCGACGTGAAAGGGGAAGGTAGCGTTTCGGAGGGGCATCTGAACTGGCTTTCCCAGGGCGAGGAATTCGACGCCCCGCTGGACCAGGCCCAAGTCAGTTTTGGCTGGCGCGGCCGGATCAACCCCGCCAGGGGGAGGCGCGCAGAGCTAACCCTGAGCGCGCGCGCCGCGGCCACGGGAACCTACACCTCGAACGGGGAGCGGATGCTGGTGGCGAAGAGCACGCTGCGGCTGGATGCGGACAAGAGCGGCAGCCGTGCCGCCGTCGACCTCACGCTGGATCAAGGGGGGAGCCTGACCGCCACCTTCTTCTCCAACTCCCCGGCCGGGTTCAATATCCCGGAGACGGGCGATCTTTCCGCGCGCTGGAGCGGCATCCGCCCCGAACTCTTGAAGCCGTGGCTTCCGGGGACGCTGGACCTCAAAGGGGAGCTGAACGGCCAGGCCAACGGCAGGCTCATGCCGGGGCAGCGTCTCGAATTGAGCGGCGAGGCCGGCTTCTCCCAGGGGAGGGCGAGCTGGCAGGGGGGCAACGGAGTGATCGGCGCCAACCTCCGTTCGGCCACGCTCACCTTCGCCTGGCGCGGCGAGACGCTCACCGGCAACCTGGCGCTGGCCCTTGCCGACTACGGGCAGGCTCAGGGGAACATCCTGCTCCCCATTCCCGCCCGGCTCCCCGTGGCGCCGGACCCGCGAGGCGCGGTGCGGGGGAATTTCGCCGGCAAAGTGAAGGAAAGCGGTTTCCTCACCTCGCTTTTCCCGGGGCTGGTCCAGGAGACCCACGGCGCCCTCGATCTCGACCTCACCCTGAGCGGCACCTGGGGCGACCCCGCGCTGGTCGGGAGCCTCAGGCTCGCCGATGCCGGAGCCTACCTCCCGAGCGCCGGAATCCGCCTCACCGGCGTTGAACTCTCCGCCCTCCTAACCCATAACCAGATACGCATAGAAAGGCTGCGCGCCCGCTCCGGCGAGGGGGAACTGGTGGGGAATCTGCTGGTGCAGCTAAACGGCAGGGAGATCACCGGGTACACCGGCACCTTGAGCGGACAAGGGTTCCAGACCGTCTACCTGCCGGAACTCCGCATGACGACCTCGCCGCAGCTCACCTTCAAGGGGGAAGGGGAGCGGGTGACCCTGGAGGGGGAAATCGGGGTACCCGAGATGCTGATCCTGGGGTCGCCGGCGCACCAGGTGGAAACGGCGAGCTCCGACGTGATCCTGGAGGGGGCGCCGGCCGAAAGCGCGGGAAAGCCCTTCCCGCTGGTGCTGGACGGGCGGGTCAAGGTGGTATTGGGGGACAAGGTCCGGGTAGAGGCTTCCGGCATCGACGCGCGCCTGGTAGGCGACATGGATCTCGTCTTGAAGGGGATCGACAACATCGAGAGCTCCGGCGAGATCCGCGTGGTCCAGGGGCGCTACCGCGCCTACGGCATGGATCTCGAGATCGTGCGCGGACGCATCTACTACGTGAACGACCCGGTAAACCGTCCCACGCTCGATATCCTCGCGTTGCGCACGGTCGGCGACGTCAAGGCCGGTGTCACCGTGGGGGGATTCCTGAACACCCCGGTGGTGAAGCTGTACTCCGAGCCTCCCATGCCCGAGGTCGACATCCTCGCCTACATGGTTTTAGGCCACCCGCTCGGCGCGAGCGGTGAGCAGGGGGCCCTCCTGGCAACCGCGGCAGCTTCGCTTTTCTCTTTTGGCAAGTCCGAATCCGTGCAGGAACAGGTGAAGGATCGGCTGGGGCTGAGCACGCTCGGGCTGGAGACGGTGGACACCTCCAAGGCCGGCAGGATGGGTTACAAAGAGATATCGACTACCCCAGGCGGCGCCGCGGCTGCCGAACCCGCAGGCGGGCAGTCCCTGTTCACCGTCGGCAAGTACCTGACCCCGCAGCTTTACCTGAGCTACGGGCGCTCGCTACTTACCGGGGAAAACCTCTTCAGGCTCCGTTACGACATCCACCGGCGTTGGCAGATAGAGACCCAAAGCGGCAGCGAAAGCGGCGCCGACCTCTACTACAAGCTGGAGTTCGACTAGGGAAGCAACCGGAGCGGAGCACTGAAGACCCTGAGGCCCACGCTGGACACGGAGGACTACCTCCCCTCCGTTGCGTTTTCCTGGTCCAGGAAAGTCAGATCGTATTTCACGGCGGACTTGGTGATTTCGTCTGAGAGTTCCGGGGGCATGATCTGTTTCAGCTCCCGAACCTTCAGCCGAAAAACGGTCTTTAGGCTGTCGACCGTCGACATGATGCTCTTTGGCGTGCCGAAGGGCCTGTTCGCCAGGGTGTGTACCTCAAGGTAGATGTCATACATCTCTTGCAGCTTTGCACTGCTTCTGCCCAACTTCTCCGGAGCCGGTTTCAGCCTGCTCATAACCAGGTCGATCTCGCGCTTCACTGTCGCCAGGTCTTCCGATTCCTTCCGGCTTATGTCGTTGGATACCTCCCTGCCTGCATCCAGGTCTTTCTGCCAGTCGGCGGCGATGTCGCTGCGCGCCCTGCCGCTCAGCTCAAGCCCCGACCGGATGCCATAAAGCGCGATCACGTAATCGGTCAGGTACTGCTGCTCGCTGTTTTTGTGCCAGAAAGAGTTCAGCGAGATACCAAGAACAGCTATTGCCGTTAATGCCAGCATGCAGATTTTCCATCTGGCTGCAGAAGGGAATCTACCCGCCACCCGCCGCGTATCGGGCATCGGGTGCATCAAAGAGACGCAAATCCAGTCACATGGGATGATCGTGTGCAGGTTAGTCAAAACCGCTTCGACGATTTCCTCATTGTTGCGGCTTGAAGCAAACAACCTTGTGCAGCCGCATATTTTTCTTTTCTAATTGTAAATATTTAGATATATTCGCTGAACTTTATTGAATGATAGGGTTCTTACCCTGTCGATGATGCACTTTTATGCCTAAAGGAGACGAATCATGTACGGCGGACAAAACCCGGAGATCCTCGACACCGGCCTTTGCTACCAAGCCTTGGGAGTCTGTATCAGCGACCCCCCTCAGCTGATTGAAGAGACGTACGAGCGGCTGGTGCGGAAGTACAAGGCGGAATTCAACTCTATCGACCCGAGCATCAAAGAGGCGGCTCGCGAGCAGCTGGCCATCATCGAGAGGATGTACCACACCATCACATGCTCGGTAAGCTATGCCAGTAAGGCTAAAGATCAAAATAAGGCGGTCAGTGCGGTGGGCAACAGGACCCGGAGTGAGCGCCGTATCACTTCCGACCTTGCCAACTGCCCATCATGCAGTGCGCCTGTAAGCAAAGCTGCGCAGAGTTGCCCTTTTTGCAGGGCGGTTTTACTGACTCCCTGGAAGAAGTTTCAGCGCAAATACTTCACCATGACCAACCTGCTCCTGTTCCTGATCGCGACGGTATCGATATCCCTGGTCGCGGCCTTGGTGCAGAGCAACTTCATGCACTAGCGGATCTCTCCCCAGGGGAACAAAAGGAGAAACCATGAAGCTCTCATGCTGTGGTGTTTTCTGTTGCAGTGGCACGGTATCCCCCTATGCCAAAGGGATGCTCGACGCAAGGATTTCCCAGGACCAGATCGGAAGCGTGTACGACAGGCTGTCGAGCATCTACGACATTTGGGGGAATCTTGCCGAGTCACGTGCCAGGCATCGGGCGATTGAGCTTGCCGAGATCGAAGATGGCCAAAGAATTGTGGAGGTAGCGGTAGGGACGGGACTTGCTTTTAACGAGATCGTGAAGCGAAACCCAAACGGCCGCAACACCGGAATCGATCTGTCCGCCGGCATGCTGGAGAAGGCGAAGAACCGCTTGAAGAAGCTCTCAGGCGTCCATTACGACCTCACTATCGGCACTGCGTTCGACCTTCCTGTAGAAACGGGGTGCGCAGACTTGCTCGTCAACAATTACATGTTCGACCTGATTCCTTACGCTGACATGGATAGAGTACTGGCAGAGTTCCGGCGTGTTCTCAAAAGCGGCGGCAGGCTCATCCTGGTCAACATGGCGGTCGGCGAGAGTCTGCCCAGCCGGCTCTACGACTTCGTTTACCGGCTATCCCCAAAAACCATGGGCGGGTGCCGCGGGGTGCGGTTGGCCGACAAGCTGAAACAGCACGGTTTCACGGTCGAGGTGAGGGAGTACCATCAGCAGATGCTATTTCCTTCCGAGGTGATCCTGGCTCATAAAGCGCGGTGACGAGCCCGAGCGTCCCCTGCCGACGCCGAATGTGCGGCAAGGGGGACAGGCTACTTTTTTGAATCGAAAAGTAGCCTGTCCCCTTTTCTGTCGAGTTCCGCGCAGGCGCTGTTAACGAACAGCAGGGTGAGGACCAGTGCCCGGGCTTATTTTTCCTTCGAGGTGCTGCCGCGGTACAGGAGTAGAAACAGCAAGGTCGCCGCAAAGGTGATGCAGCCGGCGGCCAGGAACCCGGTGGCAAAGCCGGCCCTTTTGATCACCACCCCCATGGTGGCGGAACTGAGCATCATCCCCAGATAGACGCAGCTGTTGTAAAGCCCCATTCCCAGGCCGCGCTGGCCGGCAGGCATCACGATCGCCACCAGCGAACTCAGCGCGGTGAAACTGGTCCCCATCCCGGCCCCGAGAAGGCAGGCGCTGAGGATCAGGGCGGCTAGTGTGTGGCTGGCGCCGGTCAGGGCGAGGGCGACGGCGCAGGCGACGAGGCCTATGCCGGACATGGCGCCGCGGTCGATCCGGTCGCTCAAATGCCCGAACGGGATGCGCAAGAGGACGTTGACCAAGGCCTGGGCCGCGAAGACGACTCCTATCTGGTCGACGCTCAGCCCCGCCGCGCGCGCATGCAGGGGGAGAAAGGAGAGGTACATGCCGAAGCCGAAACAGCCGCCCAGGGTCCCGGCGAGCGCGGCCATGAGCCGCCCGTTGGAGAATATGGAGCTTGGCGGATGCTGGCCTTCGCCGTGGGTGCGGTGGGTGGCGTGGGTCTCCTTGGGGAGAAAGCAAAGGACCGCTATGAGCGCCACGGCGATCAGCACGCCGGAAACCAGGAAGACCTGCCTGAACCCGAGCCTCTGCCCGAACCAGCCGCCGGCCGCCGGGCCGATGGTCATGGCGAGGTAGACGGCGGTCGTGTACCAACTGTAGGCGCGGCCGACGTGCGAGCGCGGGACGATCCTCGCAACCGAGGACATCATGGTCGGAGTGAAGGCGGCGAGCCCGACGCCGAAGACGAGGTAGATGGCGCCCAGGGCGACCCAGTTGCCGCTTAGCGGGATGAGCAGCGACGCCGCGCTCATCAGCGCCAGCCCGGCAAGGAGGACGGGGGTGATGCCGACCTTGTCCGATATCAGCCCGGAGGGTACGGCCAAAAGCCCCGCGGAAAGCATGAAGGCGGCGTTGATCAGGCCGATCTGCGTGGTGCTGGCGCCGATGCCGCTGGCCAGAAGCGGCAGGACGGGAATCCGCATGTAGGCGCCCAGGAAACAGACGAAGCCGATCGCGCAGCAGATCAGGACCTGTGCCGCCTGGCGCTCTCCCGTGTTTTGGTGTTGTTCGTGCGGCTGGTTGTCTGTAGCAGAGTCGCTCATAATCCGGCAAAACTAGCGCCGCAGGGCGGGGGGTGTCAATAACAAACTATTCCCTTTGGGGAACCGGGGGGGCGGCGAGGAGGAAACTGCCGGGTAGGGGATTTTCTTAAGTGAGCGGGCAACTACCGGCGCCGGTTGGCGTTGTCGTAAACCTTCGCTCCGCGCAGGCGCTGGTCGCCGATCTGGTGCGCGATCTCGTGCCTTTCCAGCTTGTTGTTGACCTTGAGCTCCTCATACCCCATGTATCCTGCCTTCGCCAGTTCGGCAACGATCTTCACGAAGCTTTCCTTGTCCTCGCGGGAGAGGTTGTGGAAGCCGTCGAACCTGTTGGAGCTCCCCAGATTGAAGAAGTCGTCCACGGCGCTGAAGACGTCCTGGGAGGTGGAGATGTTGACGAAGTCATGATCTGCAGCAGCGGTGCTCGCTTCAGCGCCGTCGTTCGACAGTGCGGCGGGAGTTCCTGACCCTGAGGGGATCTTCTCCTCTCTTTTAACCGGCTTATCAATGGCTGATGCTTCCATGATGGCTTTGTATGCCGAGAGCGCCCGTATCATGTCGTACCTCCGGAAGTAGGTTGACTGTAACTACGCAGCCTGAGTCAGTGCATTCTTGTAATTTTCCGCGTATTTGTCAATGGTAAAGGTGGCAGTGACAGTGCGCTAAAACTCTATTGCCTCGATGCTTCTGAAAAGCCTGCCGCCGCTGTACTCGATGAAATGGAGCAACTGCAGGTTGAGGGAGAGCCCCGGAAGGTCGCCGCAATCGCGGATGTCGGTCCGCAGCCCGAAGCATCTCTTGCCTATCCCCGCTCCGAATCCCACTTCCGCGACGGTCCCGCTGTCGGGCTCGGTTCCGTCCAAGACGGCGAGGACCACGTCCGCTGCGCGTATCCCCTCTGCATTGACCCGGCCGGCGAATCGGGCGGCTTCCTCGATGGCGCCGGCGCGCACCGGACCGAGGGCGGCGCCGAGCGCGTCCTCTATGCGCCGCCCGACCTCCTCCTGGTCCCAGGGGTCGAAGACGGTGCAATGCAACTGGTTCAGGCGCTCTTTCACCTTGCCGCGGTAATGGTCGTTCTCCGGGCTGAAGCCCAGAGGCGAGGCCAGATATACTTTGATCCCTTTTCCTGCCGTGATGCCGGGCGAATTTTCTGTCATAGGCGAAACCTCCCTCGATCCTGGCAAAACTAGCCCCCGCGCGGTGACCTGTCAATATTTTAAAGATTGTTTCAGAGGGGCGGCACATCGATACAGGGAAGGCCAATATTTGATTGTTGGCTGCAGCCCATGCGTGATATGCTGCGTCTGTTTGAAATAACTCATCGGGAATGGTTGTCGTTGCCACTCCTGAGAGAAGCGAGGCTGACAGTGAGAGGGCAAAGTTTATTGGATTCCATCGGTGGGACACCGGTCGCTGAAATCTACTCCCTGTGCAAGAACCCTTCGGTCCGCATAGTGGCGAAACTGGAAGGAAACAACCCGGGGGGGTCGGTAAAGGATCGGCCTGCGCGGCAGATGATACTGGCCGCCGAGGCGAGCGGCGAACTGACGCCGGACAAGGTAATCCTGGAGCCGACCTCGGGCAACACCGGCATAGCCCTGGCGATGATCGCGGCGGCCAGGGGGTACCGGATCAAGCTGGTGATGCCCGCGTGCGTGAGCGTGGAGCGGCGCAGCGTGCTGGAGGCGTACGGCGCGGAGATCGTGCTCTCGCCGGGGTGCGAGGCGACCGACGGCGCGATCAGGCTGGCCCACAAGATCCTGGCCGAGGATCCGGCAAAATACTACATGCCCAACCAGTACGCCAATCCCAACAACGTGCTGGCCCACTACAAGACGACCGGCCCGGAGATATGGCATCAGACCGGCGGAGAGGTAACGCATGTGGTGGCGGGAATGGGCACGAGCGGCACGCTCATGGGGCTCGCCTCCTACTTCAAGGAGGTAAAGCCCTCGGTCCAGGTGGTGGGCGTCGAACCGACCCTGGGGCACAAGATCCAGGGGCTGAAAAACATGAAGGAGGCGATCGTTCCCCCCATCTACGACTGTGCCGCATACCACCGAAACCTGGTGGTGGAAGACGACGACGCCTTCGAAACGGCCAGGCTTCTCGCGGCCCACGAGGGGATTTTCTGCGGCATGTCCGGCGGTGCCGCGGTCTTCGGGGCGCTGCAGCTGGCCTCGGAACTTTCCTTCGGGGTGATCGTGGTCATCGTACCGGACCGCGGGGATCGCTACCTCAGCACCAACCTCTTCAAGTCCATGTGCGCGCAGTGCCCCCCCTGACGCTGTCTGCCCAACTGATGAAACGAGAAAGCCCCGGCATCCCACCGGGGCTTTTTGTTTGTCCTCTTCCCCCATCTCTGATCCTCCCGTTTCCGACTTCCTCAGTCGGCGGGGCACCGGCCACCGGTCCCCGCTGCCAGTTGCGCGAACTGCTCGGGCGTGTTGATGTTGCAAAAGGCAGTGCCGTCCGGGTCCAGGGGCGCGAGTTCCCCGGGGGAGACCAGCCGCACTTTTACCTCCGGGTACCAGGCGTAGGCGCAGAAATCCTCCCTTTCCAGCTGCGAGCGAATCGGCTCCAGGCACCCCTTCTTGTAGAGCGCGAAAAGAGGTTCATATCCCTGGGGCGTCTCCGGCACCACCGCAGCATAGCCGTCGCTTAGGGAGCAGAGATAGTGGAGCACTGCCGCGTTCGGGAAAGGGAGATCGCAGGAGGAGACGAAGATGGCCTCGGTATCTGCCTGGCTCAAGGCGGTATAGATGCCCCCCAGGGGGGAGCCGGGATAGAGGTCGGGGAGGACCGGGAGATCGTAGCCGGCGAAACGCTCCGGCGCGCCCCCCACCAGGACCACGCGCGAAAAGCTCTCCTGGAAGAGCTCCAGGACGCGCTGGAAAAGAGGCTTCCCGGCGACCTCAAGAAAGGCCTTGTCGCGACCCATGCGGCGGCTCTTCCCCCCGACGAGAATGACACCTGTTACATCGCCTTTTTCCACCTCTGACACAATCGCTCCGGTTTTATCGATGCAGACGGCAGGTCCGCATGCTGTTGTTGTCAGCACTATCCAAGAAAGCCAGCAAAGATATAGGCGGATAGTTTCGGCGGGTCAAGTGAAAACAAGCTGAACTATCTTCCTCTTTATCTGGTCCTTTGGTAGAATGAATCTGCCATAGGAAACTCTCCAAGTTTCTTTGTCTCGTGACGAGGCATGTGATGAGACTCTTGATACGAACATGCATCCTTCTTGTAATGATAGTGGGCATATGCTCTCTCCCCTCTGCTGCAGCCCAAAAACTCCAATCCCTATGCGACCTGCACTATCCCAGTGACTATCTCTATGAGTGGGACTGTGTAAAACTGAGCTCAAAGGACTCTCCCTATCGGATCTTCGGCAAGCTCTGGCAGGACGGGCTGCGCTTCAACAGGATGGACCGGCGCCATTTCATCGCGGGAATGTCGATAAAGGTACCCAAGCGGATCGAGGAGATCAGGGGCTTCAACCCGATGCCTCCCTTTTATTACGAGGCGGAGAAGCAGCCGCAGCTCATCCTCATCGATCAAAACGAGATGTACCTCGGCGCCTATGAGTACGGAAGCCTGGTATTCTCCGCGCCGGTCGCCGTGGGGGTCGAGGAGTACCGCCTCAAAAACGGCAGCTACCAGATCGACACGGTGGACCCGGTCCACGAATCGAGCCTCTACCCGGTGGAAGGGACGGAGCGCGCCTACCCGATGCACTACGGGCTGCGCTTCCACATCGACAAGCGGCTGGATGGCTGGACCTCCTACTGGATCCACGGCAGGGACCTTCCCGGATACCCCGCCTCCCACGGCTGCATCGGCCTCTACGACGAGGAGATGCAGGCGGAGTACTACGGCGAGCCCGACCGGCCGCTACTCATGGACGCGAAAAAGCTCTACCGCTGGGTGGTGGGCGGCAAAGACACCGGAGCCTTGCAGAAATTCCGGGGGCCGGTGGTGATCATCATGGGCGAACCGCAGATTCCCCCCGAGCGGTTGCAACCCGTCGAGCTTCCCCCGCAGCTTCCGCCGACAACGCCTCCTGGGCTGTGACCGCAGCCTTCATGAACGTCCTGCGAAACTAATATCCCGGCAGCCACTGTTCATTTCGTTTTTGCGGTGTATAGTTTCGTTCGTGCCTGCTGAAGCAGGCCGGCTCCACGCTGTTCGTCATATCTCTTCAGCACCCGTTTTTGATTACACCAAAATCCATATCCATCCAGCTTTTCCTGTTCGACCTGTTTCCAGGCCGGTTGCTAAGCCGCGTCTGAAAACTACTTCAGTGCCTCCAAGGGGAATAACAATGATCGTCAAACGTGGTAGCGTCGTTATTCATTCCGTTGCCAAAGAATGGGGCGTCGGCAAAGTCGTAGAGGTCAACGAGATCCGGGCGACCATCCGCTTCAACGACGGCATCATCAGGAAAATCGTCTCCTCGCACTTTCGAAGTCTGAAGCCGGCCGATCCGAGCTCTTACCTGCCGGCGGCAAAAGAGGTTCCGCCGGTAAAGCCGAGGAGGAGGACGGCGAGCCCGAAGACAAAGAAACCGAGCCTTTAGCTCAGGCGGCGCGAACGCGGGGCCGAAAAGGGAGGCTTACGGACGGCAACGAGAACAGGGCGGCGACAGGAGCCTGTTTTTACAGTTGCGGAGCCTGGATTTCCCGTCATAATCTTTTTCATGAAAGGACATCGTCTGCCGCTTCCATGAGAGGAGAGAGCTATGAAATGCCCGGTATGCAGGAACCATAAGCAGGTGAACACCGACTTTCACTCCGACGGTTTCAAGGAAGGAATCACCGAGTGCAGCATCTGCGGCGCCGCCTGGTCGGTGAACCACGGCGTCACCGAAATCGTGAGAGACCCGCAGGTCGACTCCTTTCTCCAGGCGCAAAGCGAGTGCGTCGAGGGGGACGACTACAGCCTGAACCCCGACGGCAAAAAGCCGTAACCTCAACCCGCGCCGCTCGGCTGCGGTATCATAGATCCTCCCCTGAAACCCCCTCCTCACCGGTGGGGGTTTGTTTTTGCGGCAGCGTTGACACCGCGCGAAGGTTTGCTGTACCCTGACCGAACTGTTCACGGCAAGAGGTGGTTAGGCATGAAATCTTTCAGCATCATCGGCTGCGGCGCCGTCGGCAAGACGGTCGGCCGCCTTTTTTATGAGGCGGGCGTACTCGAGCCGCGGGATATCCTGACACGCTCGCTGCAAAGCGCCAAGGACGCCGCCGCATTCATCGGGGCGGGGAGGGCGACGGCTTCCTGGCAGGAACTGCGCGAGGCCGACCTGTACCTTGTGGCCGCCTCCGACGATGCCATCGCCGCCTGCGCCACGGCCCTCGCGGAGAGCGGGGCGGTGCAGCCGGGAGCGGTCGTCTGCCATCTGAGCGGCGCCCTTTCCAGCGCCGTACTGGAGCCGGTCGCGCGTCTCGGGGCAGCGGTCGCCAGCGTGCACCCGGTAAAGAGCTTCGCGCAACCGAGCCTTTGCGTCACGGACTTCGCCGGCACCTGGTGCGGCATCGAAGGGGATCCGGCGGCGGTGGATTTTCTCAGTGGCGCCTTCCGCGCCATCGGGGGCGAGCTCTTCACCCTCGACCCCAGGTTCAAGACCATCTACCACGCCGGTTCCGTGCTGGTCTGCAACTACCTCACCGCTTTGATCGAGGCCGGCGCCAAGGCCTACCAGAAGGGAGGGGTCCCCCGCGAGCAGGCGTTCCAGGTCATGGAGCCCTTGGTGCGCGCCACGGTGGAGAACGTCTTCAGGACCGGGACGGTGCAGGCGCTGACCGGCCCCATCGCGCGCGGAGACGCGGCCGTCGTGTCGGCGCAACTGGAAGCGCTCGAAGCTTGGGATGGCGAAATGGCGCGGCTCTACCGCGACCTTGCCGTCGTGGCTCTGGACCTTTCCCGCAGGCGCGGCCAGGCAAGCGACTCAGGCCTTGAGGCTTTGGCAAGGTTGCTGGATAAGGTACAGGAATAACGAAAACGATATGAACAGTGGAAAACCTCGAACGCGAACAGTACCAGAGGGCGAAAAAGCAGGAGAAGGGATGATAAAGGTCATGGTCGTTGACGATCACAGCATAGTCCGGGAGGGGGTACGGATACTCCTGGAGCAGTTCCCTGATCTCACCGTGGTGGCTGAGGCCGATAACGGCAGGAAAGCGTTGGAACTGGTGGCCGATGCAGCACCCCATGTGGTGCTGATGGATCTGAGCATGCCGGGGATGAACGGCATAGATGCCACGCAGCGCCTTTCTGCTGGCTATCCCGAGGTCCGCGTGCTGATTCTCTCCATGCACAAGGACAAGCGCTTCGTCTCGCAGGCGTTTCGTGCCGGAGCCCGTGGATATCTACTCAAGGAGTGTGCCTCCGCCGAGCTGGTGCAGGCGGTGCGGCGGGTAGCCGCCGGCGAGATGTACGTCTGCCACGGCATCATCGGCGTGGTGATGGAGGATTACGTCACGCGCCTTCCCGAATCGCTGATGCAGCCTGAAATACCGCTTACCCCGAGGGAAAGGGAAGTGCTGCAACTGATCGCCGAGGGGAGCAACGCCAAGAACGTGGCGTACCTGCTCAACATCAACGTGAAGACGGTGGATACCCACCGGCAGCAGATCATGAAGAAACTCAAGATGCGCTCGGTAGCCGAGCTGACCAAATACGCCATCCGCGAGGGGCTCATCAGCATGGAAAGCTGACCCCTCCCGCCCCCGCCAATCTTTCCGTCCACGCCCCGTAACGTCTAAGGGAAAGACCTATCTTTCTCTCCTACAAAGCTTGATACACAGAAACGTTGCTTCTTGCTAGAGTGCCGAACTAAGATCAAACCATCCTCATGAGCGGACCAGATCCTGGTCCGCCAATGCCTTTGGGTTATCCTCGAAAATGCGCCGGAGCTCGACCTGGCCGCCCAGGTGGATTTCGCAGCCACTGCGCTTGAAGAGGTCCTTGAGCTGCATCCGGACCTGGTGATCATCGATCCGGATTCCAGCGACATCGACAGCAGTGACGCCATTCGCACCCTGGCCGGCGGTTCCTCCTTGGCGAAGGGGCTGATCGTGTCGGGCCGCGTCGAGCCCAAGCGTGTGGCTGACCTCTTGAACGCCGGCGCCAGCGGTTTCGTCCCGAAGAGCTCCCCTGTGGAGGATTTGTTGTCGGCGGTGAAGACCGTAACCGGCAACGGCTTCTATCTGCCGCCGGAACTGCATGCCGTGGTCAGGAGGAAGGGCTCAACATGGTCGGTCGCCCACCCGCAACAGGTCATCTTGACTCCGCGGGAGCACGACATCATGTTGCTCCTGGCTCAGGGGAAGAGTTCGCGTGCGATCAGCGACGAGCTGCTGATAAGCGTGGAGGCCCACCGCGCCCATGTCATGAAGAAACTGGGGCTCTCGGGGATGGCAGCCCTTGCCAAGTACGCCCTCCGGGCCGGTTTCATTCTCCTCGATTAGCACCGCCCCTCTTCCGAGTGAGGCAGTAGATGCAAAAAAGGCAGCCGGGTGAAGGACCCGACTGCCTTTTGATCTCTGCTGCTCTGCTTGGCGCTTAAGCTGCGGCGCCTTCCACTTCGCGCACCAGTTCCAGCTCGCTGGAGGTGAACACCTTGTCGATGTCCAGGATGATGATGAACTGGTCGTTGTGTTTTCCCATCCCCTTGATGAAGTCGGTGTTGAGCTTCGTGCCGATGCGCGGCGGCGGCTCGATCTGGTCCGGCTCAAGATCTAGCACTTCCTGGACAGCATCGGCCATGGCGCCCATCACCACACGCTCCCCTTCCAGCTCGACTTCGACGATGATGACGCAGGTGTTCACCGTCTGCTCCGCCGTCACCATCCCGAACTTCAAGCGCAGATCCACTACCGGCACCACGCTGCCGCGCAGGTTGATGACACCGCGCATGTAGTCCGGCGTCTGGGGTACCTTGGTGATGGTGGTGAAATCGAGCACCTCGCGCACCTTCCCGATGTCGAGCGCGAACAGCTCGTCCTCCAACTTGAACGTCAGATACTGTGTAGTCTCCGTGATAGTCTCGACTGCCATAGTTGTTCTCCTCTCTCAGGGATTGGTGCTATAGGACTTTAGGCCCTTAGCGGACCGGTGTCTTTTCTGTATAAACCATCGACAGATACAGAGAAAATTTGAGAAGTTTTTTCCACATTATTCAGATATAATCCAAAGCCTGCACTATGTCTTGTTACCGGTGGCTTATCCCGGACTATGAGCACCCCGAGGGAGGATCGATGCGGCATGAGATGAGAAGAAGAGAGCGGCAACTGGATGAAGCGCATGCATCTGCACTCTTGGAAAAGGGCGACGTCTGTCATCTGGCGATGGTGGACCGTGGAGAGCCTTACCTGGTTACCCTCAACTACGGTTACCGTGACTCGATCATGTATTTCCACTGCGCCATGCAGGGGAGAAAGAAGGATCTTCTAGAGTGTGGCAGCCGTGTCTGCTTCACCGTCGTCCCCCGCCATGAGCTGCTGGCGGCTGAAAAAGGGTGTGACTTCAGCATGAAATACGAAAGCGTGGTCGGCTACGGCGCGGTGCGCATTATTGAGGACCCCGAGGAGAAGCGCCGGGGGCTCTCCATCATCATGGCCCAGTACGCACCCGGAGACTTCGTCTTCCCGGATGCTTCGCTGGCGAGGACGCTGGTGTTCGCGGTCGACATTGAGGAGTTCTCCGGCAAGAGTACGTACTGAAACCGCCGTTTGCGGCAGGCCGGATAACGGACGAAAAACGCGGCAGCATCGGGTATCGATGCTGCCGCGTTGCTTGTTGGTGGAAGGGGGGGAAGTCCTAGTAGCTCTCGAAAGCCTCATCCTCCAGCTTCAGGTCGACCGTCGGTCGTACCGCACTGGAATGGGTCAGGCGTCCAACTGCTGAATGGCCCTGTTGATCTGCTCGGCGCCCGAGTCCTGCTCCCTCGACGCGGCGGATATCTCCTGCACCAGCCCGGCGGTGAAACCGCTCAATAACTTCGTGCCGATCTTAGCGTTGTAGAACCAGTTCATTGCTGCAGTCTCCTCTATAACTATTTCGTTTCATTCAGTGGGAACAAGATTGTTCCAGCTTGAAAGTCAGATACAGTATGGTTTCCTTAACAGTGTCAACTGCCATGGTTCTATCCCTTTTGCTGAGTGCGGTAAGTTTCTGTAGCAGGTGCACTCGATGCGGAGAACCTTTGTCTTCGGTGATTGAACCTATCGACAGTCCAAGGAAAAATTTAGCTTTTTCAATAAAAGTTGAACCTTTATAATGTAAACGATAATTCATCGCGTAACAAAGTTGGCAATATCCAGAGACGCGCTGGGAATGAACTGTCAACAATATTTTGTAATCATAATGTAATAGTAATCGAACGCATCTGATTCTAACGGCAATATAATGCCAACTGTTGCATCATCATTACAAAGATATAGTCACCTGCAATCCATGATCTGCCGTAGAGCGATTGTCGAGCATCGAGGTTCACATGAGAATACTGGCCATCGATCCCGGGTCCACATCCACGAAAATCGGCGTGTATCAGGACGGGCTCGCCACCAAGGGGGGGATCGAGCATCCGCGCCCGGAGATCGGCCGCTTCGCCTCCGTCATGGACCAGTTCGACTACCGCATGCAGGTCGTCCGGCAGTACCTGGAGCAGGAAGGCTTCGGAGCATGCGGGTTCGATGCCGTGGTGGGACGCGGCGGGCTGGTGCGGCCGGTGCCAGGGGGGATCTATCTGGTCAACGACGCCCTGGTGCGGGATCTGCGCGACGCGGTAAGCGGCGAACATGCGGCGAACCTGGGGGGGGTACTGGCGCTGGGATTTGCCGAGCTCCACGGCGTTCCCGCTTTCGTGGTGGACCCCCCCGTCATAGACGAGATGTGGCCGCTGGCCCGCTTCTCCGGCCTTGAGGGGATCGAGCGCAAGAGCATGTTCCACGCCTTGAATCAAAAAGCCGTGGCGCGGGACGTGGCCCTGGAGATCGGCCGGGGCTACGACGAGGTCAACCTGATCGTGGTGCACATGGGGAGCGGGATTACGGCGGGGGCGCACCGGAAGGGGAGGGTGGTCGACGTCAACAACGGCCTGAACGGCGACGGCCCCTTCTCCCCGGAGCGAAGCGGAGGGCTCCCGGTGATCGGCGTGTTGCAGCTCATCGAGCAGGGGATTCACACCCCGGACGAACTCAAGGCCATCGTGGCGCGCAAGGGGGGCTCTTCTCCTATCTTGGTTCCCCCGACCTGCGCGAGGTGGAGCGGATGGCGGCGCAGGGGAATCTCAAGGCCCGGCTGGCCGTCGATGCCATGATCTACCAGGTGGCCAAGGAGATCGGCGCCTTGGCGGCGGCGCTAGACGGGGAGGTCGACGGCATCGTCCTGACCGGCGGGGTTGCTTACAGCGCGAGCCTGGTGGAGCAGTTGACGCGCAAGGTGCGCTTCATCGCGCCGCTGTACCTGCGTCCCGGGGAACACGAGATCGAGGCGCTTTTGGCCGCGGCCCTCAGGGTGATGAACGGCGAGGAGCAGGCGAAGGAATACGCGGGGGGAGCGGCATGAAGATAGGGGGTAATCTGCAGGCGGTGCTGCAGGCGAGGGGGGTAGCACCGGAGAGCGTGCGCGAGGCGCTGGGATGGGATCGGGACACGCTGGACCGGGTGCTGGCCGACCGGCTCTCGCCCGGCATCTCCGAGCTCTTGCGGCTGGCCACCTTTCTCGGTGTCGGCATCTCCGAGCTGCTGGGGGGGGCGGAGCAGATCGGGAAAAAGGCGGTGAAGACCGGCGCAGGCGAGCGGGTCGGCGTGGACCGGAAAAATTTTCTCCACTACGAGAGCCTCGCCTCCGCCTTTGCCGGGAGGCACCTGGAGCCCTTCGTGGTGGAGGTGTATCGCGGTGCTCAAGGGAACGAGGACGTGAGCCGCCATGCCGGGGAGGAGTTTTTATTCCTTCTGAGCGGCGAGCTGCAGGTGACGGTTGCGGGGGAGGAGTTCCGCCTGGAGGCGGGGGATTCGCTTTATTTCGACTCGCAACTGCCGCATGCGCTCTCCTCTTTGGGCGAAAGCTGCCGGCTGGTCGCGGTCATCTACAAAGGGGCCTCCATGCTGCAGCTCACCAAGGGGCACGGCATGAAGAGCGTGATCGAGGCGGCCCGGCTGGTTCAGGGGCAGAGCCTGGTCCTCGTCTGTCCCGACGCCACCTCGCTGCGCGCGGTGAACAAGGGGATAGAGGAAGGAATCCTGGAAACGGCGTACCTGGTGGGGAACCGCGCCTGCATAGAAGAGAGCTGCGGCCGGGACCTTCTCTTTCCGGGTCAGTACCGGTTCGTGGACCTGGAGCCGGGGGGGGAGTACGAGCGGGAGGCGGCGCGCATCGGCGTGGAACTGATCCGTTCGGGTGCGGGGGACATGTTGATGAAGGGGGGGCTCAAAACCGCCGTCATCATCAAGGCAGCGCTCGCCAAGGAAGAGGGGATAGGGACCGGCAGGCGGCTTTCCAACGTGAGCATCTTCGAGCTTCCCGGGGTGGAGCGGCTTGTTTTCCTCACCGACCCGGCCATTAATCCCGAGCTCTTTGCCCACGCCGAGGCGGCTTCGGGCGTCGACATCATAGACAACGCCATCGAGGTGGCCCGCGCCCTCGGGGTGGAGCGCCCGAAGGTGGCGCTTTTGGAGGCGAACGAGGTGCCCTCGGAAAAGATCCCGACGACGCTTTTGGAGCAGACGCTCTCGAAAAGGGAATGGGAGGGGGCCGACGTCTCGGGGCCGCTCTCCTACGACTTGGCGCTCTACCCGGAGGCGGTGGCCAAGAAGGGGATGGTGGGGAACCCGGTGGCCGGGCGCGCCGACATCCTCGTGGTGCCGCACATCTCGGGGGGGAATTTTCTCTACAAGAGCTGGGTCTTCACCATGGGGGCCGAGGTTGCCAACGTGGTCCTGGGCGCCAGCGCCCCCATCATACTCACCTCGCGCAGCGACAGCGATCTCACCAAGTTCCTCACCATCTGCGCCAGCGCCCTCTACAGTCATTTCCTGAGGGGAAAAGGCAAAGGTGAGAAGGGGTTATGTTGATTTCTATTCCGGGCACGCGTATGCTAATGAACGTTTCCGCCGACCAAAACGTGAGGAACAGCATGGCTTGCAACACGCTCATCATCGGCCACCGTGGCGCCTCGCGCGACGCCCCCGAGAACACGCTCGCCTCGATCCGGCTTGCCTTCGAGCAGGGGGCGGACGGGATCGAGGCCGATTTCCGCCTGACCGGCGACGGCCGGATCGTCTGCCTGCATGACGAGCGCACCGCCCGCACCTCGGACGGGGACCTTGCCGTGGCGGATATGTCCCTCCCCGAGCTTGAGCGGCTCGATTTCGGCAGCTGGAAAGGGGCGCAGTGGAGCGGTGAGCGCATCCCGACCCTGCGCGAGATACTTGCCCTCCTGCCGCAAGGAAAGAGGATCTACATCGAGTTGAAAAGCGGCAGGGAGATCGTCCCCAAGCTCCGGAAGGAGCTGGCGGCGTCCGGGGTGCCGGCGGAGCAGGTGCGTTTTCTCGCCTTCGACGCCGGGCTCGTCAAGGCGGTGAAGGAAGAGCTTCCCGCCTACCGCGCCTGCTGGCTCACCGACTACCGCTATAGAAACGGATGGCGTCCGTCGCACCAGGAGATCCTCGCCACCCTGGCCGGCAGCGGTGCCGATGGACTGGCGAGTAGCGACAAGGGCGCGCTCGACTCCGAGTTGGTGCGGGAGCTGAGGCAAAGGGATCTGGAGCTTCACGCCTGGACCGTGGACCGGGCGCGGGCCGCGCGGAGGCTGTTGCTCTTGGGGGTGGATTCCATCATGACCAACCGCCCGGGGTGGCTGAGGGATGCGCTGGGGGACAAGCCATGAACCGCCAGGCCTACTTAGCCACCGGCCGGATGATCGCCCTCTTGGAAGGGTTCTCCAAGCTGAGGGTGCATGTGCACGGCAAGGAGAACATCCCGAAGGGGGGCGTGATCTTCGCGGTGAACCACTTCACCCGCATCGAGACCATGCTCCTTCCCTACCACATCCACCAGTTGACCGGGGTGCCGGTCTGGTCGCTGGCCCATGCCTCGCTGTTCGCCGGGCCATTGGGGCGCTTCCTCGACATGATGGGGGCCGTCTCCACAAGAAACCCAGACCGCGACCGCGTCATGGTGAAGACGCTTCTGACCGGGGAGGCCAACTGGATCATCTTCCCCGAAGGGCGGATGGTGAAGGACAAGGAACTCTTCCGGCAGCGCAGGCTGCTTCCCTCGATAGGCGAGCGCCCCCATTCGGGGGCCGCGACGCTCGCGCTGCGCACCGAATTCTACCGGCAGAGGCTGACGCAGCTGGAGCATAGCGCGCCGGAAGAGGTGGCGAGACTAAAAGGGCTCTTCCAGATCGCGGAATTGGCGCCGGTCGTACAGGGAAAGTGCTGGATCGTCCCGGTGAACATCACCTACTATCCGCTGAGGGCGCGGGAAAACGCGCTGAGCACGCTGGCCGGACTTTTCATGAAGGAGATGTCGCTACGCCTGAGGGAAGAGATCCTGACCGAAGGGAGCATGCTCCTCTCCGGGGTCGACATAGACGTCCGCTTCGGCGAGGCGATCGATCCGGCGCTTTATCTCCGCGGCAACGCGATCCAGGCCGACATCGCCTCCAGAGAGCCGATAGGGTTCGACGACAGGCTCCCCTCTCTGGACGACATGAAACGGGCGTCGGGAAAGCTCATGGAGCGCTGCATGGCCTCCATCTACCAGCTCACCACGGTGAACCACGACCACCTCTTCGCGTCGATGCTGCGGGCCTACCCCTTCAAGTCCATAGCCGAGGACGATTTCCGCCGCCGGGTTTTCCTACTCGCCACCCAATGCCTGAGCTCCACCGACTGTCACAGGCACCACAGCCTCACCACGGGGCAGGTCTCCCTGCTCACCGACGACCGCTACCACAAGTACAGCGAGTTCATCCAAATCGCACAGGAAAAGGGAGTAGTCGTCCTGCGGGACGGCGAACTGGTCAAGGACCGCGCCAAGTTCTCCGCCCCTTTCGAGCTGCAGCGCGCGAGGATCGACAACCCGCTTGGGGTCATCGCCAACGAGGTGCTGCCGCTCACCGTCTTGCAGCGCGAGGTGCACCTGACCGCGTGGCTTCCCGGCCGCATGGTGAAAAACCGGGTCGCGGCGCTTTTGGAGCGGGAGGCGAAGGATGAGTTCGCCAAGGACTACGCCCAGTTCTATCTGGAAAACGAAAGCAAGCCGCCCGAGGTCGGGGCGCCGCTGCTGCTCCAGGGGAGGTCGCGCCGATTGGGGGTGGTCCTCGTGCACGGGCTGCTCTCGGTTCCGGCCCAGATGCTGGAACTTGGGCGCTACCTGCAGGAGCGCGGGTTCTGGGTCTACCTGGTGCGTCTCAGGGGACACGGCACCTCGCCGGAGGACCTGGCCCGACGGACCGGGCGGGAGTGGGTGGAATCGGTGGACCTTGGCTATGCGCTGATGAGCGCGCTCTGCGACCGGGTGGTGCTGGGGGGATTCTCCTTCGGCGGCGGGGTCGCGCTCGACTGCGCAGCCCGGATCCCGCAGGTGGCTGGGGTCTTCGCGGTCTGTCCCCCGCAGCGCCTTTTGGACATCTCGTCGCGCTTCGCGCCGGCAGTCAACGTCTGGAACCGGGTCATGGACGCCATAAAATACCAGTGGGCCAAGAAGGAGTTCGTCGAGTCGGTGCCCGAGCGGCCGGAACTTAACTACACCAGGATTCCGGTATCGGGGCTGCGTGCCATGGAACGGTTCATGAGGGGGCTCGAGCCGAAGCTGGCGAAGATCGGGGTGCCGGTGCTGGTGGCCCAGGCGGAATGGGACCCGGTGGTGGACCCGCAGGGGTCGCAGCGGCTCTTCGAGATGCTGGGGAGCGCGAAGAAGAAATACCTGATGTTCCCCCTGCAGCGCCACGGCATACTGGCGGGGTCTGGGTCGCACGAGGTCCATGCGGCCCTGGGCTCCTTCGTGGAGGAGCTCCTGGCGCGGGCCGTGTCGCATCCGGCCCTGGAAGCCCCCAAGCTCCCCGGCGCCGAGGCGACGACCCCCTGAACCTTCCTATGGAGAAATCACCTTTGAAAATGAACCTCTTGCAGAGCCGGCACTGGGTCTTCGACCTGGACGGGACCCTTACCGTCGCCATCCACGATTTCGCGCAGATCCGCTCGCTTTTAGGCGTCCCGGAAGGGTGCGACATCCTTGGGCACCTGGATGCTCTCCCGGAGCCTGAAGCGGCTGCGGCCAAGGCGCTTTTGGTGAGCATCGAGGAGGAGCTGGCGGGAAGGACCGAACCCGCGGAAGGGGCCCGGGAGCTGGTGCAGCTGTTGCACCTGAGGGGGGCGCGGCTGGGGGTGCTGACCCGCAACACGCGGGAGATCGCGCTGAAGACGCTGGGAAGGATCGGGCTTATGCCCTTTATAGCGGCGGACGACGTGCTCGGGCGCGACGACGCGCTGGCGAAACCCGACCCGGACGGGATCCTGAAACTAGCGTGCCGCTGGGGAGTCTCCCCGGCGGCACTGGTAATGGTGGGTGATTATGCTTTCGACCTGCTCACCGGCCGCGCTGCCGGCGCCGGTACCATCCATGTCGATCCGGCGCGCAGTTTCCGGTGGCCCGAACTGAGCGATATCGCAGTCGGGAGCCTGACCGAACTGGCACTGGCGCTGGCGTGAGGCAAGGCTTTAGGCGAGCGCCTTCAACTCGCTGTCGGTGATCTGCACGATCTCGTCGTAGATCGCCAGCCTGACGTGCAGGTCGCACCATTTTCTGGCCACGCTGCGTATCAGGTAGAAGCCGTTGGCGAGCGTTCCGGACAATAACGCTATGCCTAGCATCCTCTGCTCCTCGACCGAGATCAGCACCGCGCCGTAGATGGCGATGTTCAGCATGGAGGCGAGCCAGGCGATTTCGGGACCCTTGAACGGGTTCAGCATCACCTTGGTGAGGTCGATGTAGTAGCGGGTCATGCCGCGCACCCGGCGCATCGACTCTACGATCTCGTCTCTTTGCTGCTTCAGGTAAAGGCAGGCAAGGAAGTGCGAGATAGCCAACTGTTTCCCATGTTGCATCCGTTCCGCGAGATACATGTCGATTGCTTCGTCCACTGTCTCTTTGCTCATGGCTGCCATCCTTCGGGTGCCCGCCGGCGCCCTTTGCCTGCAACTCTTCTCTATCAGGTTCTTCCCTCATCCGCCCCGATGCTCTTAAAAGCGAGCTGCTCTGATTCTGGCAACAGATGAAATAAACGCGGGGGCCGCATAAGGCAAACTATCAGACAAAAGCTTCTTCATGTCAACTCTCCAGTTGTCCCTATACTCCTCTCTTATCGCCGTAAATAGGGTTTTGTTGACAACTTTCCGCTCCTGCCGTACTCTCCATCCCTGGCCGCCCGGAAGCGGGGGCGACTAAGGACGGGAGAGCGGACGGCATATGGTTAAAAAGTCGCAGCAGACAAGCGCGCAGGGAGCAAGCGGGGTGATCGTCTCCCATTTCGGCGTGGCGGTCGAGGTGCTGTTCCAAAACGAGGAACGCCGCCTGGTCCGGGTAAAGAGAAACTCCGGGCACGTGGTGGGGGACCAGGTCCGCGTCGTGGGGGAGGTGCTGGAGCGGCTCCCCAGAAGGACCGAGCTGCGCCGCAGCGACGCCCGCGGCGGGGTCCACATGGTGGCCGCCAACCTCGACGTTTTGGGGATCGTCGTCGCGCCGGGGACGCCGGCCGGCTTCCTCGACCGGGCCATAGTCGCGGCGCGTGCCGCGCAGCTCCTCCCCTTTATCGTCTTCAACAAGTGCGATCTCCCCGAGGCCCGCGCCCAAAGCGCCGAGCTCTCAGGCATCTACGCCGGCATCCTGCGCTTCTTCACCCTGAGTGCGGTCACCGGCGAGGGGCTCGATCCCTTGCGCGACTTCCTGCACGAGGGGCACCGCGGCGCCTTCGTCGGCACCACCGGCGTCGGCAAGAGCTCCCTTTTGAACGCGCTTTGTCCCGACATCAACCTGAAAGTCGGGGAGCTGAGCGACGACCAGAACTGGACCGGCAGGCACACGACGACGGTTTCCTCGCTGCATGCCCTGCCCGGCGGAGGCGAGCTGGTGGACACCCCGGGCTTCAGGGATTTCGGGCTGGTGGACATCTCCACCACCGAACTCGTGGCCCATTTCCCCGGTTTCGAGGCGCTGGAGCAAAACGCCTGCCGCTTCCACAACTGCCGGCACCGTCAGGAGCCCGGCTGTGCCGTGAGGGACCGGGTCGGCTCCGGCGAGATCAACAACGACCGTTACCAGACTTATCTCGCCCTCCTCACCGAGGTTGAGGCGATAGAAGAGGCTGCACAGCGGCGCCACTGGAAGAAATAAGGAGAGTTACCGACCATGGCCCAGCCCTGGCAAGTATTGCAAAGCGTAAAGACCGCCGACGGCGTGCTGGAACTGAGACAGCGCGGCGAGAGCGATTTCCTGATCACCGTGAACGGGCTGGTGCTGATGAACAGCTCGCTGCATCGCTCCGAAGTGGCGCTGGGGGAACTCGCCTGCGGCCACCTGAAACAGCAGGAGACGCCGCGGGTGCTGGTTGGGGGGCTGGGGATGGGGATCACCCTGAGGGCGGTCCTGGACAACCTCCCGCCCAAGGCCACGGTCGTGGTGGCGGAGCTGAACCCGGTGGTGCTTGAGTGGTGCCGGGGACCGCTCTCTGCGGTGACGAACCAGGCTGCCAGCGACCCGCGGGTGACCGTGGAGATAACCGACGTGGCCGACGCCATCAGGAAAAACGCCATGGCTAGGTCGCGCTTCGACGCCATCGTGCTCGACCTGTACACCGGGCCGCACGCGAAGACGCACAAGATCGAGGATCCTCTCTACGGCGCCATCGCCATCGAGATGACCCGTGCCGCGCTGAAGCCGGGTGGGGTCTTCGCCGTGTGGGGCGAAAACTACGACCAGGGATTCGACAAGCGGCTGCGCGCCGCAGGCTTTTCAGTCACCTGCGACCGTCCCGGCCGCGGCGGGCTGCGCCACGTGGTCTACCTCGCGCGGGTGCAGCAGCGGTCGGAACCTGGACGGCAGGGGAAGCGCTGATCTCAACCAGCGCTTCTCGGCCAAGCATCTCCGGGCCCGCCTCCTCGGCGGGCTTTTTTATGCCGGCACCGGGATGACGGACAGCCGGTTCTATTTCCGCCCGGCTTCCCTGGCGAGCGCCCCGAAGGCGGCTCCGGCGTACTGCACCGCGCAGGGGTCGCTTGCCCTGGGGGGCGAAACGGCGTGCACCCCGCCGCAGGCGGGGCATCCCTGGACGAAGGTCTTCAGCTCGAATCCCTTGCCGCATTCCTGGCAGCTCACCTGCAAAGCGCCGCCGGGCAGCGGCGAGACAGCCACCTGTCCCCCATGGGCCGCCAGCACGAACTCCACCAGTTCCCTCCCCGTCGCGTAGGGACCTCCCCCCCTTGAACTACCAGATCCGCAGTCACACATCTTATCCTCCTTTTCGATAGCCTCTTGGCCTGGCGGGAAAGGTACCTTTTCCGCGGTGTCCGTGCCTTGATCTGCGTCAATAATTCCCCGATGGAAAGCCTTTTTTCCTCTTCCAGCGCTCTGTTGCCGACTTCAAATTCACCCCGCACTTGAATTGCAATGGAAATTTATTCCAGTATATTGTCTTAGGATTTTTTAACCCAGTCCCATTACTGAGGAGAGGGTCTGATGGAAGATACGAAAGAACTGGAATTCGCGGACATAGGGACAGTCAACTGTCACGACCACATCTGCCTCATCTACCATGGAGAGGGGGAGATCTACCATCCGGTGTTTCCCTTCATTCAGAAGGGGGTGGCCATCGGGGAGCGCTGCATCTATCTGTATGGGTCGGAGGACCGGCTGGAGCGTTTGCTGCAGAATGCAGTCTCCTCACAACAGGAGGACTCAGGCGCTCTGATACTGTTCCCGCTTGAGGATTTCTGGCACAAGGATGGCGTGTTCAAGCAGGAACGGGTGCTGAAACTCTTGCACAAGCTCTGCGCTGCCGCCATTGATGACGGCTTTAGCGGCACCAGGGTCATCTGTGACATGGGATGGGCCGCCTTAGAGCCTAAGCGCCAGGAACTGCTGCAGCGTATTGAGAGGGAGTTGACCGCATTCGCTTCACAAAACGACGTGACGCTCCTTTGCCTGTACAACCGGGAGCTTTTCCCGGATGAAACCATCCTGGAGCTGGCGAAGCTGCACCCGCAGGTGATCGTCGGCGGTAGAACCTGCAGCAACCCTTTCTATTTCCCGGCGGCCTCGGATCGTCGCATCAGGGGGGCGCGCTGCGAACTGGACGTTTTTATGGCCACCGCGCAGAGAATGACGACGCTTTTGGCCGAGAGCGACCGTCTCAAGCAGGAACTGGAACAGGCCTATGGCGCGCTGGCCCGTAAGATTTATGAGAATTGGCAGGAGGAGGACTCGCTTAGGGCCAACGAGAAGGAGATGCAGGAGAAGGACGAGGCTCTTTTGGAACATAAGAGGAAACTGCAGACCATCCTGCAGCATATACCGGCCATGCTGATGGCGTTCGACAGCGGCGACAGGCTTGCCGCCTGCAATCACGAGTTCGAACGGGTCACGGGCTTCAGGGTGGAAGAGGTTATCGGCAAGCCAATGCTGGAGCTGCTCCACGTGGAAGGGGAGCAGCGCGAAGAGGTGGTCTCGGCGCACCCGCGGGATGGGGGGGACTACCGGGGGAGGGAGTGGAGCCTGCGCTGCAGAGACGGCTCGGTGAAGACCGTCGCCTGGTCCAATATCTCCCGCTATGTCCCGATCAGGGGGTGGAGCAACTGGATCGTGGGACTGGACGTGTCCGCCAAACTCCATGCGGAGAACGCCCTCAAGGGGCTGCACGACGAGTTGGAGGCGAGAAACGCCGAGCTGGAGGCGTTCGGCAAGGCCGTCTCCCATGACCTTAGCGGACGGCTGGCCCGGATCGGCGAGGACTGCCGCGAAATGCAAAAGCTCTACGGCAGCGACCTCTCGACACCCTGCCGGGAGCTGCTGCAAAAGGTAGGCGTCGCGGCGCTGGAGCTGGCCGGCCCCATCGCCGCTCTGCAGCGGCTGACCGCGCTGGCGGCTGCAGGCCTGCAGCCTGAAGAGGTGGACTTGAGCGCCATGGCCTCGGAGATAGCCGAGAAGCTATCGGATACGGTGGCCCGCCCGGTCACCTTCAGGATCGAGGACGGGGTCACTGTAACCGGCGACCGGGAGATGCTCCGTTTGGCCATGGAACAACTGCTGGAGAATGCCTTCAACTGCACTGTGGGCGTAAAGCACCCGGTGATCAAGTTCGGTACCGCGCAGGTGAAGGGGGAGCGGAGCTTCTACGTTTCCGACAACGGCCCCAGGCCCGGCGAGCAGCCGGGCAAGGGAATAGTCGGCAAAGCAGAGGGGCAGGAGCGCATCTCCAGCGGCATCGGACTTGCCACGGTACAAAGGATCATCAACCTGCACCGCGGACGTTTCTGGTGCGCCGATCAAACGGGCAGGGGAGGTACCCTGTACTTCCAGTTTTAGCGGAGAAGAGGCACTATCATGAAAAGTGGTCGCACAACGCCGCTCCCAGTCGTGCTCGTCGACGACGACGAAGGGATGCTCATGCTGTACGCCATGCTCCTGAAGGGGCGCGGCATCGGGCCGGTGATGGCTTTTGATGACGCGGCTCAATTGCTCCCGTTTTTGAGGCGCAACGAGGCGGCGGCCGTGATTCTGGATCTGTCGCTTTCCACGGTCAGCGGCAAGGAGCTCCTGGAAAAGGTGGTGGAGGAGTTTCCGCAGCTGCCGGTATTGATAAGCACCAGGATCGCCGAGGTGGGACAGGCCGTATCCTGCATGCGGTCAGGCGCCTGCGACTATCTCATCAAGCCCATCGACAACCTGGTTTTTCTGGCGGCAATCGACCGGGCGCTTGGGCTTGCACGCGGGCCGGCGCACCACTGGGAGAGGGATACGGCGTCTCACGAGATCGTCACCGAGGACCGGCAGATGTTGGCCCTTTTGCGACGGACGAAAGCCGTGTCGCGTTCAGGGCAGCCGGTGCTGGTAACCGGCGAAACCGGGGTCGGCAAGGAGCTCTTCGCGGAGGCGGTACACCGCTACGGCGGGAGCCAGGGGGAGTTCGTCACGGTGAACGTCGCGGGGCTGGATGATGCCGTCTTCTCGGACACCCTTTTCGGGCATCGCAAGGGTGCTTTTACCGGGGCCCAGCAGAACCGGGACGGCCTGATCAGAAGGGCCTCCGGCGGAACGCTCTTTTTGGACGAGATCGGCGAATTGCGGGAGATTTCCCAGATCAAGCTCCTAAGGCTGATCCAGGAGCACGAGTACCTGCCGCTGGGCTCCGACACGCCTGCCTTAAGCGACGCCGGTATCGTTGTCGCCACCAACCGCGACCTCAAAATGCTGCTGGAACAGGGTCGGCTGCGCGAAGACCTGTATTACCGGCTTTGCTGCCACCAGATCCATGTCCCTCCGCTTCGGGAGCGCAGGGGGGACATTCCGCTTCTTCTGGACCACTTCGTAAGCCAGGCGGCGCGCCGGATGGGTAAGGCCAAGCCGTCGTATCCGCCTGAGCTGCTGCGCTTGCTGGAGCACTACCACTTTCCCGGCAACGTGCGCGAACTGCAGGCACTGGTCTATGACGCCGTGGCTCTGCACGAGAAAGGGGGCATGCCGCTCTCCAGCTTCAGAAGGAGGATCGAATCGGCCTCCGGGGATTCCCGTCTGGTCGCGGAACAAGAAAGCGTCACCGTCACCTTCCACGGCTTTCCCAGCATGAGGGAGGCCCAGACGCTTCTGATCAGCGAGGCGCTCCGCATGTCCAACGGCAATCAGGGAGAAGCCGCCTCGCTGCTGGGCATTTCCCGGCAGGCCCTCAACAACCGGCTCAGGAGAAAGGCGGGTTTCCCCTGAACCGGCAACAAACGTTGCAACTGCCACAAATGTTGTTCGACCTAAACCCGCCCCCCGCAACGGTCCGCGCCCCCAAGCCGGAAAAAGACAGATTTGTTGCGGTCCCCGCGGCGCCATCCAGCTCCCCTGTTGTGGAACAAGTTTCCTGAATCATTGTGAAAAACGAACCTGGCAAGGGTGGGCATGTTTACTGCTGTAGTAAATGCAGGCAGTGAGCGGGTGTAGTGGCGGCCCGGCTCCGGGGGACCCCGGGCGATCACGCCCCATGCGGGAGGTAGCAGGGGGAGACGTTCCTCTTGAAGTAAGCTCCTGGAAGGAGGAGAAGTACGGGGCGAGCAAGGTCATAAAAGGGGGTGCCCAATGACCGGCATGTTCAGGCAAAGGAAGACGAACGGGGAGGGCAGGTATTTGAACATAGACAAGGAAGTGGCATCAAGCATGCTGAACGCCTCCTACGCGGTGGACCTGAAGTCCGCGGTGCACAGCTCGTTGGAAACCATCAGGAACATGCTGCTGGAAAGGCCCAACAACGAGGAGATCAGCCTCCTGACCCAGCAGGTCGAGCGCCTTTTGACCGAACAGACCGAGCGGCTGGAATCGATCAACCGCGACCTGGAGGCATTCAACTACTCGGTAGCCCACGATCTCTGCGCGCCGCTGAGAAGGATCTGCGGCTTCACCCGAGCCCTGCAGGAGCAGTATGCCGGAAGGCTCGACCTGGAAGGGATGGATTACCTGGAGCGGATCTTCAAGTCCTCGCAGCATATGAACGACCTGATCGAGGCGCTCTTGCAGCTCTCCCAGCTCTCCTACCTGAACCTGAAGCGGGAGGTGGTCGACCTCTCCGAGATCGTGAGCGAGACTGCCAACGACCTGAAGCAGAGCGCCCCGGACCGCAAAGCTGACTTCATCATCCAGCCGCGTATCCGTACCTTCGGCGACGCGAGCCTCCTGGAAATCGCCATAAAGAACCTCTTGAGAAACGCCTGGAAATTTACCCAGATGCGGGAGGTGGCCTGTATCGAATTCGGCACCCGCGAGGTGGCAGCGGACAAGACCTGCTTCGTCAAGGACAACGGGATCGGCTTCGACATGGCAAACGCCGACAAGATGTTCCATGCCTTCCAGCGCCTGCATCCGAGCAGCGAGTTCCCCGGCAACGGCATCGGCCTCACCACGGTGCAGCGCATCATCAACCGCCACGGCGGAAGGATCTGGGCCGAAGGCGAGGTGGACAAAGGAGCGATCTTCTACTTCACCCTGCAGTCCTGCATCACCGCGTGAATGAGAGCTTTTGCGGCGGCCGGTTATCTGCTATCATCCGCCTTCGAGCTGCAAGGAGGCGGAAGATGCACGAGATGTCGATAACACAAAGCGTGGTGGATATTTGCGAGGGGCACGCCGCGGGGCGCAAGGTGACCGAGGTGGTGCTCCTGATCGGAGAGCTTTCGGGGGTGGTCCCCGAGAGCGTGGAATTCTGCTTCGAGGCGTGCAGCAAGGGAACCCTCCTGGAGGGAGCGCGCCTGAAACTGGAACTGGTCCCGGGCGTCGGCAGCTGCCCCGCCTGCCAGGGCGAGTTCCCCATCTCCACCCTGTACCAGCCCTGTCCCGGTTGCGGCGCCTTTGGCCTGAGCGTCGTAGCCGGAGAGGAGTTGCGGGTCAAGGAGCTGGAGCTGGAATGAGGACGCGTTCCCCCCCCCATTTGGGTGGGACAAAATGATACAATCGCGGGACAGAAGTACCCAGGCAAATTGGGACAAAAGCGGCACCGGCGGGATCACCCCACCGCAGCCGCTTTTTTTGTTCCTGTAAAATCAGCATCTTTCGTCTTTGGGATTTGTTTACGAAATTGGCACGGGTGTTGCCGTATACGTGCGGTTTTTGTTCTTTATTCCGAGGGAGGGTTGTTATGAAAGAAGAGATGTTCTGCGAGGGGGTAACCCGGAGGAGTTTCATGAAGGCCTGCGTCACCGCGACGGCCATGATGGGGCTTCCCTTCGCCATGCATACGCAGGTTGCCGAGGCGATCGAGAAAAACGGCAACCCAGCGGTGATCTGGCTCCATTTCCAGGAGTGCACCGGCTGTTCCGAGTCGCTTCTGCGTTCGAGCCATCCGACCATTTCCACGCTGATCCTGGACATGATTTCGCTGGACTATCACGAGACGCTGATGGTAGGTGCCGGGCACCAGGCCGAGAAGTCGCTGCACGACTCGATGAAGGCGAACCAGGGGAAGTACATCCTGGTGGTCGAGGGGGCGATCCCGACCAAGCAGAACGGGATCTTCTGCAAGGTTTCCGGCAAGACCGCCATGGAGTCGCTGCAGGAAGCGGCCAAAGGGGCTGCCGCCATCATCAGCATCGGGACCTGCGCCTCCTACGGCGGCATCCAGTCCGTGGCCCCGAACCCCACCGGCGCCGTAGGGGTCAGGGACATCGTGAAGGACAAGCCGATCATCAACATCCCGGGCTGCCCTCCCAACCCCTACAACTTCCTTTCCACCGTGCTTTACTACCTGACCTTCAAGAAGCTTCCCGAGCTTGACAACCTGGGGCGCCCGAAGTTCGCCTACGGCAGGAAGATCCACGAGCATTGCGAAAGGCGTCCGCACTTCGACGCCGGCCGCTTCGCCAAGGCCTACGGCGACCCGACCCATGCCCAGGGGTACTGCCTCTACAAGCTGGGATGCAAGGGGCCCGCGACCAGCGCCAACTGCTCCGTGCAGCGCTTCAACGACGTGGGGGCATGGCCGGTCTCCATCGGGCACCCCTGCATCGGCTGCACCGAACCGGATATCCTCTTCAAGACGGCGATCGCCGAGAAGGTGCAGATCCACGAGCCCACCCCGTTCGACAGCTACGCGCCGGTCGACTTAAAGGAAAAGGGTAAGGGGCCCGACCCGCTCACCACGGGCTTCGTGGGCCTTGCCGCCGGCGCCGCCCTTGGCGCAGGCGCCATGCTCGCCAAGAAGCTCCCGGGCAACACGCAGGAGGGCGGCGATGAAAAATCCGAGTAGACGCGATTTCCTGAAACTGGCGGGAGCGACCGGGGCGGGGCTCTTAGCCTCACGCGCCGGGAGCGCGCTCGCCAACGAGGGGACCCAGATCAACAACGAGGAACTGGGGATGCTCTACGACGCCACCAAGTGCGTCGGCTGCAAGGCGTGCATGGCCTCCTGCAAGAGGGTGAACAGCGACTACGGCTCCCTCTCCTACGAAAAGGCCAAGTTCGATAGCGACGGGCTCTGGGACGCCCCGAGCGACCTCTCCGGTTCCACCCGGACGCTGATCAAGCTCTTCAAGGAGAGCGAGCAGCGCTGGAGCTACGTCAAGTACTCCTGCATGCACTGCCAGAAGCCTTCCTGCGTCTCGGTCTGCCCGGTTTCCGCCATGACCAAGGAGAAGGTCTCCGGCATCGTCGACTACAACAAGAACACCTGCATCGGCTGCCGTTACTGCCAGATCGCCTGCCCCTACAACATCCCGAAGTTCCAGTGGGAAAAGGCGCTGCCGCAGATCGTCAAATGCGATCTCTGCAAGGCGACCAACCTGCGCGAGAAGGGGATTTCCGCCTGCGCCGAGGTCTGCCCAGTCGGTGCCATCAAGTTCGGCAAGAGAAAGGACCTCCTTTCCGAGGCGCACCAAAGGCTCAAGGATGCTCCGGACCGGTACGTGCCGCACGTCTACGGCGAGCACGAGGGAGGGGGGACGAACCACCTCTACCTGGCCTCGATGCCGTTCAACAAGCTGGGGCTTCCCGACATCAAGCCCGAGGCGCCGGCCGAGTTCTCCGAGAAGATCCAGCACACCATCTACAAGGGCTTTATCGCCCCGGTCGCGCTTTACAGCACCCTTTGCTTCATAGCGGTGAAGAACATGAAGAAGCACAAGGGGCACGACGGCCACGACCAGAAGCAGGAGGATAAGTAATGGGAAATCATGAAGAATACCAGAAGCTGGAAGGTAAGATCTTTACCAAGTCATTCTTCATCCTCCTGTCGGTGGTGCTGCTCGGCTTCTACTTCGTGGGGGTGCGCTACGTCAAGGGTATCGGCGCGGTCTCCAACATGAGCGACGGCTACCCCTGGGGGATCTGGATCACCTACGACGTCGCCACCGGAACCGCCATCGCCTGCGGCGGCTACGCGGTCGCCATCCTGGTCTACATCCGGAACCGGATGCAGTACCACCCGATGATCCGCTCGGCGATCCTCACCTCCATGTTCGGCTACGGCCTGGCCGGCTTCTCGGTCATGGTCGACTTGGGTCGCCCCTGGAACGCCTACAACTTCTTCATCCCGAGCAAGTGGCAGGCGAACTCCGCCATGTTCGAGGTCGCTCTTTGCGTCATGGCCTATTCCACGGTTCTCATCCTCGAGTTCCTCCCGGCCATCCTGACCTCCATCGAGCAGAGCAAGTGGGATCGGATGAACGCGGTCAGGAACTGGCTGCACCCGAAAATAGCCCCGGACCAGAAGAGCATGCAGGACAAGCTGGAGATGGTACGCCTGGGGGCCGTATGGCTCAAGCCGCGCCTGAACAAGGTCCTCATCTTCTTCATCGTCCTCGGCATTACGCTTCCGACCATGCATCAGTCGTCATTGGGGAGTCTGCTCCTCATCGCCTCGACCAAGCTGCACCCGCTCTGGCACACCGGGTTCCTGCCGCTGTTGTTCCTCTTGAACTGCGTCTTCATCGGCTACGCCATAGCGATCCTGGAGTCCATCATCTCCAGCTACTCCTTCAAGAGGCCCTTCGAGACCGAGGAGCTTTCGGGCTTGGCCGCGCTGATTCCGTTCGTCACCGTGATCTGGCTCTGCGTCGTGATCGGGGACCTGGCGTACCGCGGCCAGATTGGCGCCGCCCTCAAGGGGGACTTCTACTCCGGCTGGTTCCTGACCGAGTTCCTGCTGGTGGCGAGCGGCTCCCTGCTCCTTTTCTTCAAGAAACTCAGGAGATCGCCGCGCTGGCTCTTCACCAGCGCCTCGCTGATCGTCTTAGGCGGCGCCCTTTACCGTTTCAACGTCTACCTGATCGGCTTCAACCCGGGGCAGGGGTGGAGGTACTTCCCCTCCTTCGCCGAGGTGATGGTCACCGTCGGAATCGTGGCGCTGGAGGTGCTGGGGTACAAGGTGTTCGTAGCCCTCTTCCCCGTGCTTCCCAACACCTCCGCCCATGGCGGCGGGCACGCCCCCGCGAAAAAGGCGGCGGCCAAGCATGGCAAGAAAGCTGCGCTGGACGTCCCGCACGCGCCGGTCGAGGCGCACTGAACCCAATTAATTCAATTCAGCTTTTGGAGGAAATAAATGTCTAGAATCACGCTTGATCCCATCACCCGCATCGAAGGGCACCTCAGGATAGACGTCGAAGCCAACGGCGGCAAGGTCACCAACGCCTGGTCCTCGGCCCAGATGTGGCGCGGCATCGAGGTCATCCTCAAGGGGCGCGCCCCCGAGGACGCCTGGAGCTTCGTGCAGCGCTTTTGCGGCGTCTGCACCACGGTGCACGCCATCTCCTCGATCCGCGCCGTAGAGCACGCCCTGAACGTCGAGGTGCCGCTCAACGCCCAGTACATCCGCAACATCATGATCGCCCAGCACTCGGTGCAGGACCACATCGTCCACTTCTACCACCTCTCGGCGCTGGACTGGGTCGACATAGTCTCGGCGCTCAAAGCCGACCCGAAGAAGACCGCCCAGATCGCCCAGAGCATCTCCGACTGGCCGGGTAACTCCGAGAAGGAGTTCAAGGCGGTCCAGGACAAGCTGAAGGCGTTCGTCGCCGGCGGCAAACTCGGCATCTTCGCCTCCGGCTACTGGGGGCACCCGGCCATGAAGCTCTCCCCCGAGGTGAACCTGATGGCGGTGGCCCACTACCTGAAGGCGCTCGACTACCAGAGAAAGGCGTCCCAGGCGACTGCCATCCTGGGAGGGAAGAACCCGCACATCCAGAACCTGGTGGTGGGGGGCGTCGCCACCGCGATCAACACCGAGAACATCGCCACCCTCAACATCGAGCGCCTCATCTACCTGAGGACCCTGATGGAGGAGACCCGCGACTTCGTGCAGAAGGTGTACTACCCGGACCTCCTAGCCATTGCCGGTTCTTACAAGGACTGGTTCAAGTACGGGGCAGGGGTCACCAACTACATGGCGGTCCCCGAGTTCCCGGAAGACACCAAAAACGGCAAGTTCTCCCTTCCGGGCGGCGTGGTCATGGCGGGTAACATCGCCGGCATCAGGCCGGTCAAGGACCATCGCGATGAATACCTGATCAAGAACATCAAGGAGAACGTCACCCACGCCTGGTACGAGGGGAACGGCACGCTGCACCCCTGGGAAGGGGAGACCAAGCCCGACTACACCGACTTCAAGGAAAACGGCAAGTACTCCTGGTGCAAGGCGCCGACCCTGGACGGAAAGCCGGTGCAGGTAGGTCCTCCGGCGCAGATCATGGCCGCCTACGCCGCAGGAAACCCGAAGGTGAAAAAGCTCGTCGACGGCGCCGTCTCCACCCTCGGCCTCTCGATGAAGGACATCCACTCCACCATGGGGCGCCTGTACTGCCGCGGCGCGCGCGCCCACATCATGGCCGACATCGCGCTGGAAAACCTGGACAAGCTGATCGCCAACATCGCCACCGGCGACCAAACCTACGCGAACCACACCGAGATCCCCAAAGGGGAGTACCGCGGGGTGGGCTTCCACGAGGCGCCGCGCGGCACCCTGAGCCACTGGATCGTCATCAAGGACAAGAAGATCGAGAACTACCAGGCCGTCGTTCCCTCCACTTGGAACGCCGCTCCCAGAAATGACAAGGGAGAACTCGGCCCCTACGAGGCGTCGCTCGTCGGGAACCCCATCGCCGACAGCAGCAAGCCGCTGGAGGTCTTGAGGACCATCCACTCCTTCGACCCCTGCATCGCCTGCGCCGTGCACACGGTCGACCCCGAAGGAAAGGAAATCACCAAGGTGAAAGTGCTGTAAAACCAGGGGCTAGGGACTAGGAGCTGGCAAAGAACGGCCACCCCCTAGCCCCGCCTTTAGCCGTTCAAGGAGTTACCATGCAGGTCCTTATCTACGGCGCCGGGAACCTCATCCTTTCCGATGAGGGTTTCGGCGTCCATTTCGTCAGACATATGGAAGAGGTGTACCGGATACCGGAGAACGTCGAGCTCTACGACGGCGGCACCCTGGGGATCATGGTGCACTTCAAATTCGAGGAGGCCGACCGGGTCATCCTGGTGGACGTGGTCCAGGCCAAGGGAGAGCCGGGAGATATCTTCCGCTACGAGCGCGAGGACATCATGCTTAAGAACATCCCGGTGAAGATGTCCCCGCACCAGATAGGGCTCCAGGAGATGCTGCTGATCTCCGAGATGCGCGACGCGCCGAAGCCGGATCTCACCTTCTTCGGTATCGTAGCGGGCTCGCTCGAACCGGGAGACCAGCTCACCCCGCCGCTCAAGGCGGGGCTGGAGAAGGTAGCCAAGCTGGTGGTCGAAGAGCTGAATAAGGTCGGAATCGACCTCGAGCGCAAATAGCGCCAAAGGAGAAGGATATGTTCGGAATCGGTTTACCGGAACTCTGCGTCGTGGCGGCGATACTGCTGGTGGTCGCAGGACCCTCCAAGCTGCCGCAGTTCGGCCAGGCGCTGGGGAGCAGCATCAGGGGATTCAAGAAAGCCCTGAACAGTGACGATAGCGTCAAGGTAGAAGAAAAAAGGTAACCGCGACAGGGTGCGCTTTATGCACCTCTTGCCGCGGTTTTCGGGTATACTTGGCGCTCTGTGGGATCAACGCTCATGAGCCAGCCTTGGAGGATCGACTAATATGTGTGTAGATTGCGGGTGCGGCCCGTCTGACGGCAAACATGCCCATGACCATGATCATGAGCACGACCACCACCATGGGGATGGTCACCACCACGGTCATGATCACGGGCATGGCCACAGTCATGATCACGGCCAAAAGCACCATCATCACCAGCACCACGATCAGGCGCAGCCCGCCAGGAAAGTGCTGATAGAAACGGACATCCTTGCCAAAAACAACCGCATGGCGCAGGGAAACCGGGCGCTGTTTCGCGACAAGGGGCTCTTCGTGCTGAACCTGGTCAGCTCTCCGGGGTCCGGCAAGACCACCATCCTGGAGCGGACCCTGAGGGATCTCTCCGGCTCCTGCCACCCGGCGGTGATCGAAGGGGACCAGCAGACCGACAACGACGCGGTGAGGATTGCCGCTACCGGCGTCCCGGTAAAGCAGGTGAACACCGGGGCCGGCTGCCACCTGGACGCGCACATGGTGCTGCACGCCGTGGAGCACTTCGACCTGGACCGCCTGGACCTGCTCTTGATCGAGAACGTCGGCAACCTGGTCTGCCCCGCTTCCTTCGACCTGGGCGAGCACCACAAGGTGGTGGTGTTGAGCGTGACCGAGGGTGAGGACAAGCCGCTCAAGTACCCGCAGATGTTCCATGCGGCGGACGTGATGCTCCTCAACAAGGTCGACCTGCTTCCTTATCTCGATTTCGACGTGGAGGCATGCAAGGAGATGGCGCGGCGGGTGTCGCCGCAGATCCGGATCTTCGAGGTTTCCAGCAAGAGCGGCGCCGGGATGGACGCCTGGTACGGCTGGCTCAAGGACCAGATGGAGCAGGCTTCCGGGGGATCCCCTGGAGCGTGATGCGGCCATGCAGGGCGCGCCGGAGCGTGCCGCCATCGAGATCGGCGGCATAGTGCAGGGGGTGGGTTTCCGCCCCTTCGTCTACCGGCTCGCCAATCGCCTCGGCCTCTCCGGCTGGGTCCGCAACACCGGGGAAGGCGTGCAGATCGAGGTTGAGGGGGATGCCGCCGCCATAGAAGAATTTCGCCGTGCCGTGCGCGACGAGGCGCCTCCTTTGGCGGTGATCTGCCAGCTGCGCGCGCAGCCGATTCCAGCGGCAGGGGCAACCGGCTTCGCCATCGTCGAGAGCGCCAGGAGCGCCGCCGGCGGCGAGGTCTCCCCCGATTGCGACGTCTGCGACGACTGCCTCGCCGAACTCTTCGACCCCGATAACCGCCGCCACGGCTACCCATTCATCAACTGCACCAACTGCGGCCCGCGCTATTCCATCATCACCGGCATCCCCTACGACCGACCCGCCACCACCATGGCAGGCTTCGCCATGTGCGACGACTGCCTCGCCGAATACCACGATCCCGGCAACCGGCGCTTCCACGCGCAACCAAACGCCTGCCCGGTCTGCGGTCCGCATTTGTCCCTTTTGGAGCCAAGCGGCGCCCCGGTCTGCGGCGACGCGCTCAAGCTGGCGCTGGAGGCGCTCTCCCAAGGGAAGATCGTAGCGGTGAAGGGGGTAGGAGGGTACCACCTGGCGGTTGACGCCGGCAACCAGGCTGCGCTGGAGCGGCTGCGGCAGCGCAAAAGGCGCGATGAGAAGCCCTTTGCCATGCTGGTCGCCGACCTCGAAGCGGTGCGCCGTCACGCACACTGTTCCGAGCTGGAGGGACGGCTGCTGCTCGGGGTTGAGCGCCCCATCGTGCTGACGAGGAAGCTTGCCGGCTCCTCCATCAGCGATCTGGTCGCTCCCGGCAACGGGTGGTTCGGGTTCATGCTGCCGGGAAACCCGCTGCAGCATCTGCTGGCCAGAGGCGCAAACGCCCCCCTGGTCATGACCAGCGGCAATCTCTCCGACGAGCCGATCGCCTACCGGGATGCCGAGGCGCTGGAGATGCTTTCCGGCATCGCCGACCTTTTCCTCACCCACGACCGGGAGATCCATACGCGCACCGACGATTCGGTGCTCCGCCTCTACCGAGGGGAGCCGCTTTTCCTGCGCCGCTCCCGCGGTTACGTGCCGCGCGCCGTGCAACTGCCGGCAGAACAGGCAAGCGTTCTCGCCGTCGGGGGCGAACTGAAGGCGACCCTTTGTCTCACCCGCGGGGACCGGGCTTTCATGAGCCAGCATATCGGCGATCTCAAGAACGCGGCGACGCTGGCGTCCCTGGAACAGAGCGCGTCGGACCTGCAGAGCCTTTTGGAGATAACACCTGCGCTGGTGGCGCATGACCTGCACCCGGACTATCTCTCCACCCATTACGCGACCGCTTTGGGGCTTCCGGCCGTGTGGGTGCAGCACCACCACGCCCACATGGCCTCCTGCATGGCGGAGAACGGGCTGGAGGGCGAAGTCATAGGAGTCATCCTGGACGGCACCGGCTACGGGACCGACGGCACCATCTGGGGGGGCGAGTTCCTGGTGGGCGGCTACAGCCGCTTCGAAAGGCGCGCGCACTTTGCTCAGTTGAGGCTGCCTGGGGGGGATGCCGCCGTTAAGGAGCCGTACCGCATGGCGCTCTCGGCGCTCTACTCCCTGCACGGCGATCGGCTTTTCGATCAGCCGCTGGCGGTTCTTTCCGAAGTGGCGCAGGCCGACCGGCCGCTCTTTTTGAAAATGCTGAAAAAAGGGATCAACTCCCCGCTCACTTCGAGTTGCGGCCGGATCTTCGATGCGGTGTCCGCCTTGATCGGCGTGCGCAGCCGCATCAGCTACGAGGGGCAGGCGGCCATTGAGCTGGAGGCCTTGGCCGAACAGGGGGGGGAGGTGGATCCCTACCCGTGCCAGGTGCGGGAAGAGTGGGGGCACGTTTTGGATTTCGCTCCCGCCATCGCCGCCATCTGTGCCGACCTTGCCCAGGGGAGAAGCCGCGCCAATATCGCGCGCGCTTTCCACCGCACCGTAGCCCGCGGCGTTCTTGACGTCTGCCGCAGGCTGCGTGAGGAGACCTGCTACGTGAGGGTGGTGCTCTCCGGGGGGGTATTCCAGAACCGGCTCCTGACCGAGGAGGTGGCGGAGTTGCTGGCAGGCGACGCGTTCCAGGTATACTGCCACCGGTTGGTCCCACCAAACGACGGCGGGCTCGCCTTGGGGCAGGCGGCGATAGCAGGGGCGATGCAGGCTCGGGGTTAGCGACTGAGCGCAGCGCAAGAGGGGGGGCAACCCACAGGTTTTGCTGAATCTTAATCTTAATCTTTATCTGCGACTGAGCGCAGCGAAGGAGCTTTATATGTGTGTCGGTGTACCCATGCAGGTGATCAGTATCGAAGGCGATCAGGCGCTCACCGAGGTCGACGGGGTCAAGCGCGAGGCGAGCCTCATGCTGCTGGACCACGAGGTCAAGGTGGGCGATTTCGTAATCATCCATGCCGGCTTCGCCATCTCCAAGCTGGACGAGGAGGACGCCAAGGCCACTCTGGAGCTGATGCGGGAGGCTTTCGAACCGGAGCTTATGGGATGAACTACCAGGACAGTTTTCGCGACAAGGAGCTGGTGCAGGGGCTGGCGCGACGCATCGCCGAGCTGACCCGCGGGAGGAAGAAGCCGCTGGTGTTCATGGAGGTCTGCGGCACGCACACCATGGCGATCTACCAGTACGGGTTGAGGAGCCTGCTGCCGCCGGAGGTTAAGCTCATCTCCGGGCCCGGCTGCCCCGTCTGTGTCACCCCCAACGGCTACCTGGACCGGGCCATCGCCCTGAGCCGGCTCCCAGACCTCACCATCACCACCTTCGGGGACATGCTCCGGGTCCCCGGCTCCAGTTCCTCGCTGATGGAGGAGCGCGCCAAGGGAGCCGACATCCGCGTCGTCTACTCGCCGCTGGACGCGGTGCGGATCGCCGCTGCCAATCCGGCGAAACGGGTGGTCTTTCTCGGCGTCGGTTTCGAGACTACTGCGCCCACCGTGGCGGGGAGCATCCTGGCCGCCAAGGCGCAGGGGCTCTCCAACTACTTCGTGCTCGCCTCGCATAAGACCATGCCGCAGCCGATGGCGATCCTGTCGGCCGACCCGGATCTCTCGGTCGACGGCTACATCTGCCCGGCCCACGTCAGCGCCATCATCGGGGCCGACGCCTATCGGTTCCTGTGCACCGAATACCAGGTCCCCTGCGTGGTGACGGGGTTTGAGCCGACCGACGTGATGCAGGGGGTGGAGATGCTGGCGCGCCAGGCACAGCAAGGGGAGAGCCGGGTGGAGATTCAGTATTCGCGGGTGGTCAGGTGGGAGGGAAATGCCAAGGCGCAGGGCGTGCTGGCCGAGGTCTTCACCCCCTTCGACGCGCCGTGGCGCGGCATCGGCGTCTTGCCCGGCAGCGGCCTCAGGATTGCCGACGCCTACGGCGAATTCGACGCCGAGCTTGCCCTCCCGGTGCAGGTGGAGGAGCTGAAGGAACATCAGGGTTGCCTTTGCGGCGAGATTCTGAAGGGGAAGGTCGCACCCGGCGACTGCCCGCTCTTCGGCGGCAAGTGCACCCCGGAATCGCCGGTCGGCGCCTGCATGGTCTCCAGCGAGGGGACCTGCGCCGCCGCCTTCAAGTACGGACGTTAAAGAAACGGGCCTTCAACCGGGTCAGACAGGTCAGACAGGTCAGACAAAAAAGGAGCATGCATTGAACGACGACCTCATCCTCTTGGGACACGGCAGCGGGGGGAAGCTTTCCCACCAGCTTCTGGACGAGCTGATCATACCGAACCTCTCCGGGGTCCCGGCAGCGGGACAAAACGACGCGGCCCTGCTCAACATCGGCGGCGTCAAGCTCGCCTTCACCACCGACTCGTACGTGGTCGACCCCATCTTCTTCCCGGGGGGGAACATCGGCGATCTCGCGGTGAACGGGACGGTTAACGACCTGGCCATGATGGGGGCGCGCCCGCTCTGCCTGAGCGTCGGCTTCATCCTTGAGGAGGGGTTTCTCAAGAGCGAATTGGCCCGCATCGTCACCTCCATGCGGGAGGCCGCCGACGCTGCCGGCGTCGCCATCGTCACCGGCGACACCAAGGTGGTACCCAGGGGGAAAGGGGACCGTATCTTCATCAACACCTCAGGCATCGGAGCCCTTGAGCACAGCCTTTCCATCAACGGCGCCGCGGCGCGCGTGGGCGACAAGGTCATCGTCAACGGCTGCATCGGCGACCACGGCATCGCGGTCCTCTCCGCCCGCGAAGGGCTGGAGATAGACAGCGGCATCAAGAGTGACTCGGCTGCTCTCAACGGCCTCGTGACCGAGCTCCTCCCGTTGGGGGACGCGCTGCATGTGCTGCGCGACCCGACCCGCGGAGGGGTGGCGACGACGCTCAAGGAGATCGCGCTGCAATCGGGGGTTACCGTCCAGCTCAGCGAGGAAAATCTGCCGGTGAACGCGGGGGTGAAGGGGGTCTGTTCGATACTGGGGCTGGATCCGCTTTACGTGGCTAACGAGGGGAAGCTGCTGGCCCTGGTGGCGCCGGAGAGGGCCGGGGAGGCGCTGGCAATCATGCGGCGCCACCCGCTTGGCAAGGATGCCGCTGTCATCGGCGAGGTGACCGAGAGTTCAGCCGGCCGGGTGGTGATGGAGACTATGGTGGGAGGAGTTCGGGGAGTGGAGATGCTCGCCGGCGAGCAACTACCCCGCATCTGCTGAGGTAGCGCCCGGCGGATCCGCGCCACTCCCCGTTTCGGTGACTGGCCAGGATCCCACTCAATCGAGCAGGGTTTTCTCAAACTGCAGCCCCATCCCATTGTCGGTTATCCTGACCACCTTAGCCTTAAGGTCGCAAAGTACCTGCGGCGTAAGCGTGTGGTAGATGGTGACCGAGACCGAATCGTTCAGGTCCAGCTTCTTTGCCACGGTAACGAAAACCCCCTTCATGCTGAGGTTCTCCACTTCCCCCTCGATGGTCAGATCACTCTGATGGATGTTGGCTTTTGCGTGTAAGGCCAATCTGGCGAAGTTTCTTTTCTCAGTGTACATCGCCCCTCCCTTTTTTCTAATTAATTTATTATGACCCTGTCGTTTATGTGTTTGTTAGTTTACTTTAATCTTTTTTGAATGCAAGAAAGGCTCGGAAAAGTTCTGTAAATTAAGGTAGCAGGACCAACCCGTGCGCTGTCGCTTCGGAGCACTTTCTCATTCTCATGGGAAACCAATCTAATGGGAGTTCTATGCGGGGTGCAAAAGGCCCCCTCGGCGAGCGGCGGATGAGGGGGGATTTCTCACTGCGGTCGAGAAGAAAAACGGCTCTCTTCTCGGCACTGGTGGTGAACGCGGACATCGCCAAAATTTAGCTGGTGCGGCTGGAAAGGGAAGCGGAAGCGGCAAGGCGTCCGGCACTCGGCTGCGTAGCGGCAAGAGCCGAGGCACCGTGGGGAGAGGTCACAGCGTAGCAACTGCCTGCTGCTCTTTCCCCTTGTCCAAAATCTGGAACGCGCGTTTCACGCGCGAGACTACGCGGATAGTCATCATGGGCTTGGCTATGAAGTCGTGAAAGCCGGCTTTGAGCGCGCGGTGCTCCTCTTCAGGCGAGGCTTTCGAGGTCAAAAGTATCATGGGGGTCCCGGCGCTGGCAGGGTTTGCCTTGATGGCGCGCATCAGGGCGTACCCGTCCATCTTGGGCGCCCCCGCGTCGCAAAGGATCAGGTCCGGCCGCTGAGAGAAGGCTATCTTCAGCCCTTCGACCCCGTCCCTGGCAGTATAGACTTGGTATCCTTCGTTTTTCAGGGCTCCCTCGACGTCGCAGCTCATGCCGGCGCTATCGTCGACCAGGAGGATCTTCAAGGAAACGTTATCCGCTGCCTCGTTACGAAGGTAGTGCTGCTTGATCGCGCCCAGGATCTCCTCGCGGGCGGCCAGTACCTGCACGATCTTGTTGCAGCTATGCTTTTCCAAGAGGTCGAGTGTTTCGCTGTCGATGGGGTCGCTGACGGCGATGGCGAGGACCCCCCCCTGCCGGTTCAGCGGAAAGACCAGCTTGCTGATGGCGATTTCGCCGGGAACCAGCTCTAGGAGCTCGCCGGGAACGTTTTGCACCGTGATCCTCTTCACCATCTCCATCCCCGACTGCTGGGCCAGGGCCTCGACCAGTTCTTCCGGGGTGATCACCCCCATCTCCTCGAGAATGGCCCCCAGCCGCTTGCCCGACCCCTCTTGCCGGGTCAGGGCACGCTCCAGTGTCTTTACCGTGATGATGCCGGACTGTACCAGGATCTGTCCCAAGGGTATCTTCATGATAGAGTACGCCTTATAAATGTTATTAGAAGTCGTTAACATCGGAGATAATACATTCTTCCCTGCAAATTTCAAAATAAAAAAAGGGGTTCCGATACCGGAACCCCTTTTTTTTGCCAATTATGCCGGGCGACTACCGGATATGCTCCTCGGGATAGGCCCCGATGCTGTGAATGGAGAGATCTGCCCCCCTGAACTCGTCCTCCTGCTCCAGCCTTATGCCGACCGTCTTGGAGAGGATGCCGTAGATCAAAAAGCCGTTGCAGAGCGCGAAGACGATGGCGGTGAGGCTCCCGAGGGTCTGGGAAACGAAGCTGACCCCGCCCATGCCGCCCAGCGCTTCCTGGCCGAAGATGCCGGCCGCAATACCGCCCCAGGAGCCGATGACCCCGTGCAGCGGCCAGACGCCGAGCACGTCGTCGATCTTGAGCTTCTCCTGCTCGAGGTGGAAGCCGTAGACGAAGATGACGGAGGCGATGGCGCCGGTGACAAAGGCGCAGAGCGGGTGCATCAGGTCGGAGCCTGCGCAGACGGCGATGAGGCCGGCGAGCGCGCCGTTGTGCACGAAGCCCGGGTCGTTCTTCCCGGCGATGAGCGCTGCCAGCACGCCCCCCACCATGGCCATCAGCGAGTTGACGGCGACGATGCCGGAGATCTTCTCCAGGTGCCCGGCGCTCATCACGTTGAAGCCGAACCAGCCGATGGCGAGGATCCAGGAACCCAGGGCCAGGAAGGGGATGTTGCTGATCGGGATCGGGTGCGACTTCCCCTTGAGGTAGCGCCCCATGCGCGGGCCGAGGATGATGATCGCGGGGAGCGCGAGCCATCCCCCGATCGAGTGCACCACCACCGATCCGGCGTAGTCGTGGAACTCGGCGCCGCCTACCCGCTTGAAAAACGCCTGGAGCCCGGCGCTGCTCTGCCCCCAGATCAGGGACTCGAAGACGGGATAGGTGATCCCGGCGAAGATGGCGCCGGCGGTCACCTGCGGCCAGAACTTGGCGCGCTCGGCTATGCCGCCGGAGATGATGGCGGGGATGCAGGCCGCGAAGCAGAGCAGGAAGAAGTAGTGGGTTATGTCGTAGCCCTGGTTGTCGCCGAGAATTTCCTTCACCGGCTTCAGAAAGCTGATGCCGTAGGCGATGGGGAAGCCGATCAGGAAGTAGACCACGGTCGACACGGACCAGTCGGTGAGGATCTTGACGAAGGCGTTGACCTGGTTTTTCCGGCGTACCGTCCCCACTTCAAGAAAGGCAAACCCGGCGTGCATGGCGAAAACCATCACCGCTCCGAGCATGAGGAATAGTACGTCGCTGCTGCTGCCGAGCGCTGTCGTCGCTGACATCCCGTTCATTTAGCTACCTCCGTTGGTAATGCGCCCCTTCGTTGGGGAAGCGCTCAAAGATAGCAAGCTCTTTGCCAATCCGGTATCTCCGCGGAAACAGTGGCTTCTCCTTTCCCCCCTAATGAGGAGGCAGGCGTATATTGCCTGTAAAATGGGCGAAGCTGCCTAAGCGGTAAGCAGGAATTAGTGGTTGACCTGCCGGAAGCGAGCAGGTAGATTTGTCGCCTATTCGGCCGGAGGTAGCTTTGTCCCGCAAAACCGCTCTCATCGCCTGTGCCGATCTGGCAGGGTACAGCTACGGTGACCACCACCCGTTCAAGGTTCAGCGCTACCGGCTGGCCCACGACCTCATGGAGGCTTACGGCCTCTTGGAGCTGCCGGGGATGGAGCTGGTGCGGCCGCGGCCGGTCGGCGAGGCGGAACTGTTGACGGCGCACAGCCGCGAGTACCTGGACCGGCTGCGGGAGTTCAGCGCTTCGGCTGAACCCAGGGCGGATTTCCGCTTCGGCCTTGGCGACCTGGAGAATCCCGTCTTCCCAGGCGTTTACGACTGGGCCTGCCTCGGGGTCTCCGGTACCGTGGAGGCGGCGCGCCTGGTGACGGAAGAAGGGTTTGCCGCCGCCTTCAACCCCTTCGGCGGCTACCATCACGCCCAAAGAAGCCGCGCTTCCGGGTTTTCTTATCTGAACGACGCGGTGGTGGCCATAAACCGCCTGGTGCAGCAGGGGAAGCGGGTGGTTTACCTGGACCTCGACGCCCACCACGGCGACGGGGTGCAAAACGCCTTCTACCAAAGCGACCGGGTCTTGAGCATCTCGCTGCATGAAAGCGGCGTCTATTTCTTTCCCGGCACCGGCTTCGAGCGGGAGTCGGGCGAAGGGGCGGGGCGGGGCTACTCGGTGAACCTGCCGCTTTTGGCCCACGCCGACGACGCGCTCTTCATGAAGGCGTTCGACGAGGTGGCCTTCCCGCTGATCGCGGCGTTCGACCCGGACGTGCTCTTCACCCAGCTTGGCGCCGACACCTTCAGGACCGATCCGCTCACCAGGCTCGAAGTCACCACCCACGCCTATTCTTATATACTGCGCAAGCTGCGCGCCCTGCAGATCCCCTGGGTGGCGGTGGGGGGAGGGGGGTACGACATGATGAACGTGGCCCGCGCCTGGACCATCGCCTGGGGGGTGATGAACGACCGGGTGCTCTCGCCCCGGCTTCCCGCGTCCTTCGTCAAACTGATCTCGGACCTTGGGTACCCGCACCGCATGCTCCTGGACGCCATGCATTGGGCCCAGGAGGACGACCGCAACCGGGCGCTGGACGCGGTGGAGAAGAGCATCGCTTACCTGCGGGCCCAGATCTTCCCGGTTCTCATCGGCGACTATGGCACTAAACGGAGCACCTGAGCTTAAGCTGGAGGTCGGGGAGAATCAGCTTTTCTCCCTGTACGACATCAACCGGCTGGACCCTCCCGAGAAGGAGGAGATCTACCGGTCGCTTCTCCCTGCGCGCCTGAAGCAGATGCTGCGGCAGGGGGGAGGTACGGTGGAGGTCATCGCCCCGCAGGGGCTGCGCTTTGTGCGCCTGCAGGCCCGCAGGGCCCCGGGCGACCCCGATCCGGTCTTCTTTCTTGAGCTTTGCGACACCCATCACGGGCAGATGGAACTTTCCTTCTGCGTCATAGCCGACCCGGCCGCCCCCCGCTTCGACGTCGATCTCGACCCGCAGGGGCGCAACAACCTCTTCGCCACCCTCGGGAGAAACCTCACCGAGGAGCAAAGGGCCATGGAGGCGGGGCTCTTTCCCAACCAGACCCGCCGTGGCTTGAGGATGTTCGGTGAGTTCCTGCCGCTATTGGAGCTGTTCACCGCGAGGCTCGGCATGGACCTGATCATGGCCGAGCCGCTCACCTACGACAACGCGATCCGCTACGAGAAATACGGCTTCGACTACCTGGTGGGGAAAAGGCTGATGCAGGAGATAGACGCCGGCTTTAAGCCCGGCGGCGCGCTGTTCCGGCGCCTGGACGGCTCCACCCCCTTCCGCAGGCCGGGGATGGAAAAGAGCGTCATGGGGCGCAGCTGGGCCATCCACGACGGGATCATGGACGAACCGTGGGACGGGGTCAGGATCTACAAGAGCATCGGCGTCCATGCCGGGGTGAACACCTTCACCACCGAAGAGCCCCAGGTACTTTAAGAAGGAGACAGATATGGAAGAGACCACACCCATTCCCGGGATTATCTATTACCAACCTGCCGCCGGCAGCCAGGTCACCGGCCTTGACGGCAAGGTGGTCCTGCCGCTTGGCCCCGAGCCGCTGCCGCTTCTGGACGAGGACTACCAAAAGCTGGCGGGGGAAGCCCCGGGCTACGACGCCGTGGGGCGCGGCATCTACCAGGCGCTGCGCTCGGATCCCGGCTGCCGCCACTGCGAGCGCTACGCGCAGATGCTCAAGGGGTACCCACACTACGTGTCCGAACTGGCCACCCACGTCCTCATGCTGGGGGAGAAGGACGTCGAGGTTCCCTACCTGGAGCGGCGGGTGAAGCTCCTGAAGGTGCTCTCCCTCATGGAGCCGCAGGACGGCAACTTCCCCCTGGAGATCGGGGCGACGCTCCTGGAACAGGGGCTGCGCTTCTCGGCGCTGCACCTCTCCACGGTGACCCTGTACAAGGCCGAGGCGTACCTGGAGAAGGCGCTGCGGCTTGCCCCCGATCTGATGAAGGCGAAGTCGACGCTTGCGGAGGTCTATTTTCTCCTGGGCAAATACGAGAAGGCCGCGGCGCTTTGGCGCGAACTGCTCCCGGGCGTGGAAGAGAAGACTTTGGCGGAACTGAACGCGCGGCTGGAGCGTATCGAGAAGGGGGAGGTGCCGAGGGTTCCCGCCGTTGATTACCTGGAGGCGATCGCCTGCTCCATGTCGCTCAGGGAAGAGGGGGCCTTCCAGGAGGCGGCAGCCATTTTGAACGACGTCATGGCGGACGCCTGGTTCGCGCTGGAATTCCCGATGGCGGAAATCCCCTATCTGCTGGCCCTTTGCTGTCTGGACATGGGGGGCGCCGGCGACGCACGGGTCTATCTGCGCCAGGCCCTGAGGCTCAATCCCGATTTTCCCGAGGCCAAAAGCCTCCTTGAGAAACTGCAGCAATAAATAGGGGGCGCTTTATGTTCGGATTTTCCGCGGCGGACTGGATCTTCATTGCCGGGGTGATGGCGGTAATCTTCTTCTTCGTCGCGCTAAGCGGCATGCGCAAGAGGTAAATCAACCTTTCGGAGGTGCATTATGGCAGTCCCGGATCTGAAGCAGATACTTACCAGGTACCGCACCGTCGCCGTGGTCGGGCTCTCCCCCGATGCCGGCAAGCCGAGCCACGAGGTGGCCCACTACCTGCAAAAAGCCGGTTACCGGATCATTCCGGTCAACCCCGCCTGCCAGGAGGTGCTGGGGGAGCGCTGTTATCCCACCCTCGCAGAGATCCCCGGCGAGGTCGAGATCGTCGACGTCTTCCGCCGCTCCGAGTTCCTGCCGGAGATAGTGGAGCAGGCCATCGCCAAGGGGGCCAAGGTGATCTGGATGCAGGAAGGGATCATCAACGAGGCCGCAGCCCAAAGAGCCATGGACGCGGGGCTTGAGGTGGTGATGGACCGCTGCATGCTGAAGGAGCATGCCAAGGCGCTGCATCGATGATCCCTCCCGCCGGGAGCGCGGTACGAAAGCGGCTGGAAACGAAGGGGGGCGGCGATGCCCGCTGAGCGCACCCCCTTTGCGCTGTTGCCGCTTGCCGTGGTGGCCGGCTTCTCCATGCTCATGGCCTTTTCCAACTACGGCGCCCCCTTCCCGTTGCTGGGTGTCATCTACGAGGGGGGGGCGGCGAAGTCCCTCGCCTTCATGGACTCGCTCATCTCTCTCTACCTGCTGATCGGGGTGCTGAAACGGCAGCAGCTGACCGTCTGGCTCCTGATGGCCTACAACCTGTTCGACATCTGCAATGCCTGGATCAACCTCGCCATCATTCCCGTCGAGGAATACGCGAAGCTCGCGGCCGTTGCTGTCTCTGAGGACGACCTCCGTTTCAATACCCTTTTCGCCACTGTCATAGTCGTGCTGTTGAACCTGTACCTTTTCCGTATCAGGCGCCAGTTCGACAACCGCTCTCCCTATCTTTTTTAGGCCGCTGCCGGTGCCGTTTCGTCGTTACCTAATCGTAACTTATCACAAACATTCCTGTTGCCAGTGAACGTCCATCTCTGTTAGTATGTGGCGCGTCTCATCCAGCCGTCAGGCGCTCACAGCTCCTGTCAAGGTGAGGGAAGCCTCCGCCGGCACCGCCCGCGGCGCGCTCAAAGGAGAAGGATGTTCGAGAAGATAAAACACGGCCTGTCCGCCTCCTTCTTTCATCAGGATAGCCATCGCCCGGTAAATCTGGAAGATACCAGGGGGGTCGGCATCCGGGTCGAGCAGTTGAACAAGTTCTTCGGGCCGAACCACGTGCTGAAGGACATCGACCTGGAGATCTACGCCGGCGAGACCTTCTGCATCATCGGCCCCTCGGGTACCGGTAAAAGCGTCCTCTTGAAACACATCGTCAAGCTGGAGACCCCCGACAGCGGCGAGATCTTCATCGACGACATGCCCATCTTCGCGCAGGGGCAGGGAGCCCTCGCGCGCGACTACCGGTACAGCATGGTTTTCCAGTCCTCGGCGCTTTTCAACTCGCTGACCGTGGGAGAGAACGTAGGGCTTTGGCTTCGGGAGAAGAGGGTCTGCAAGGAAGCGCAGGTCCGGGAGATCATCAAGCAGAAGCTGGAGATGGTGGGGCTCGTCGGCAAGGAAGAGCTCCGCACCTCCGAACTCTCCGGCGGGATGAAAAAACGCGTTGCCATCGCGCGGTCGCTGGCGATGAACCCGGACCTGATCCTCTACGACGAGCCTACCGCCGAACTCGATCCGGTGACCACGGACGAGCTGGCCAACACCATCATCAAGCTCAAAGAAAGCACCCGGAACACGACGGTCATCGTTACCCACGACCTGAACTTCGCGCTGTACATCTCCGACCGCATCGCCATGATGCACGGCGGCTCCATCGTCGAGGTCGGGACCCCGCGCGAGATCAAACGGAGCGAGAACCCCATCGTGCGCGGCTTCATCTACACCACTACAAAGGGGATAAGGGGGGAATAGATGGCATCTGCACGCACCCTGCGCTGCATCAAGTTGTTTATCCTCGTGGCGCTCGTCCCCATCATCTCCATTTCCTGCGCCAACCTCAAACAGAGCCACCCGCTCCTCCCCACCCGCGACTACGAGAAGATGATCGTCGGGAGGCTCGACGCCGAGTACGTCGGGACCAACAACTGCGTCTCCAAGTGCCACGCCCACGACAAGATCAGCGACGACTTCGGCCACAGCATCCACGGCGAGCAGATCAAGCCCGAGACCGGGCTTCCCCTGGTCAACTGCGAGTCGTGCCACGGCCCCGGCAGCCTTGCCATCGCGCACCTCTCCGACGACACTGAGGAGAACACCCGGCTCAAGAAGAAGTGCGACACCTCCAAGTTCCTGGACATCATGAATCTCCCCCCGCAGGCCCAGTCCCTGATCTGCCTTAAATGCCATTCCGCCGCGTCCATCCCGGCCCTCGCCCACTGGCGCTCCAGCGTCCACGCCTTGAACGACGTGAGCTGCTTCGACTGCCACAAACTGCACCAGGGGCCCCAGCAGAAGGTAAGCCGCGACCAGATGTCGGAGATGTGCTTTAGCTGCCATCCACAGGTGCAGGCGGAGAACTCGCTTTTCTCGCACCATCCGCTGCGGGAGAAGAAGATGTCCTGCGTGGATTGCCACGAGGTGCACGGCTCGACGCAGGAGCGCCTGCTCAAGGGAAACTCCATCAAGGAAACCTGCACCAGGTGCCACATGGAGAAGCAGGGGCCGTTCGCCTTCGAACACGGCGACGTCACCGAGAACTGCATCAATTGCCACACTCCCCACGGGTCGGTGAACAACAACCTGCTTAACGCGAGCATGCCGTTTCTCTGCCTGCAGTGCCATACCGGGCACCTGGCCATGGAGACGCCCGGGTTGAAGAGCCTTTTCACCAATCGCTGCACCGACTGCCATTCCCAGGTGCACGGCACCGATACCCCCTCCCAGGCGCTGACTGGCAGGGGCACGCTGCGCCAGTAAACGCAAAGGAGCCGGATGGTGAACAAGCCTCTTGATCTTGTATCTACCGTAATCTCGCCTCTTATCTTGCTGCTGCTGGCAGCCGGCAGCGTCTGCGCGGCAGAGGGGGGCATCATCGAGGTGCCGGTGGCGGACGCAGACCTTTTGGAGGCGCCCCCTGAGCCGGAGCCGCAGCTGCTGGTGGACCTGAACCCGCTCCCGGCCGAGTACGACCGGCAGGTCGAGGTGCTGGAGCAAAAGGGAGGCTCGCTCGGGTACAACTGGCTTTTCAGGGATCGAAACGCCGGGCGTGCCCTTGAGTACGGCTTCTTGGAATCCAGCCGCAGCGGCGGCGTCTTTTACCGGCACATGGAAAAGGACAGCAACCTCGAGCTGGAAGGGTTCTACCTTAACGAAAACGACTATCACGGCGACCTGATCCTCGACTACAGCGGCGATTATCGCCTGCATCTGAGGACCGAGTCGCTCTACCACAACCTGGACCGCGAAGTCCTGTTCTCCCCTTCTTTTCAGTCAGGGTCAAACAGCGGCGGCTTAGCGACCTATGAGCCGATGCAGCTCGATGCCGGCGCCAAGTACGGCGTCAGCGTGGTGCAGGACCGGGCCGACTTCCGCTACCGTCTGCACGACTTCCCAATGCACCTGAACCTTGGCTACTGGCGCTACCAGAGGGAGGGGAGCGTACAGCAGATTTTCTCCGACATCGCCTTCGAGGGAACGGTGAACCGGGTGTTCGCGCAGGCAAGGCCGGTCAATCAGCAGGTCCAGGAAGGACGCCTGGGTTTCGACGCCCATCTGGGGCCGGTCGACGTCATCTACGATTTCAAGTTTCGCAGCTTCGAGGACAAGCTCTCCACCCCAATCGCCGACTACGTGGCGCGTCCCGACCTGGCCGGAAATCCTCTCACCCTGGCAGGGGCGCAGCAGCACAACGAAAATCCCGACAGCCGTTTCTACTCGCACACGATAAAGCTGCACAGTTCCATGTCCGGCGGACTCGTAACCGGCGCCTCCTACTCGGTGGAGCAGCGCGAGAATCTTTCCAAACTGACCGATACCGTCGGGGTACAGCACGCCAGGACCTATCTGCAAAACGCCGCCGGCGACTTCGTCTATACGCCCGACCGCGAGTACACCTTTTCCATCAGATACCGGCGCCAGGAGGTGGAGCACGGCAACCGCGGCGCGGTATTAAGCTCAAACCTGCTTCTTCCCGCAGCGCTGTCGCGCCCCCCCGTCGACACGGTGAAGGATGTCGTCATCGCCTCTGTCTCCTACAAGCCGCGGCTAAACCTCTCGCTGCTGGGTGAGTACCGCGGAGAGTTCCTGCAGCGAAAGCACGTATCCGACTTTCCTTCCGATTCGACCTGGGCCTTGCCGGAGAATTCCAACACCAACACCGGATCCCTCTCGGCGTACTACCGCCCGATCAAGGGGCTGCGCACCAGCGCCCATTACAGCTATGCGGAGACCGACCACCCCTCCTACGGGGCCTCGTTCGGGAAAAGGCAGGAAGCTAAGCTCCTGGCGAACTACACGCGCAGCAACGTATGGGGGTTGACGGGCCACGCCCTTTTCAGGCATGACAAAAACGACGAGGTGTCGCACTACCTGGTGCTGTTGAACCCGGCGAACCCAGACCCGGTCAGCTACACCGCCTCTCCCCTCACCTACAGGGACAAGCACAGCGAAAACTCTAACATAGGGGCATGGGTAGTTCCGGTGCACAGGCTGACCCTGGGGGCGAACTATTCCTACCTGCGCAACAAGATCGATCAGCCGGTGCTCTTTACCGGGGTCTTTGTCCCTAGCCAGTCAGGGGCCAAGTACATGAATCGGGCCCATGTCTATTCCCTCAATGCTGCGTACGCTGCGACCGAAAAGCTCGACCTCTCGCTTTCGCTGCAGCAAAGCGAGTCGACCTCGAACTTCAGCCCCGACCCTGCTGTCTTCACCGTGGTCATACCGGGGAGCACCGCGGGGATCGGCGAGTTAAGCACCTTCCGTACCGTCCAGCGCACCGTTTCGGCGCGGGGGGAGTACCGCTTCAATCAGGTGCTGTCGACCTCGCTTGAGTACACCTTCAGGGATTACGAAGACAAGAAAGCAGAAAACAGCGCCTTCAACGGATCGGCTCATGCGATAGTAGCCGTGGTCGCGGCCAAGTGGTGATTAAGGACAAGGAGCAGGTACCCTGAAATCGATCCGCTTCATATTCCTGCTGATTATGATATGCGCCCTGGTACCGGCGTCGGACTCCCGCGCGGCCGGAAAACTGGTCGCCGCGCTTCTGACCTGCGATCTCCCGCGCTATCGCGAGGCCCACAAGGCCTTCGTGAAGGCGCTTGTGCTCAAGGGGTATGACCAAAGCAACGTCGAAGTCATCACCCAGACCCCCAACCCCGATCTCATCTCCTGGTCCAACAGCGTCCGTAAGTTCAACGCCATCGGCGCCGACGTCATCGTCGCCTACGGTACCTCCGCCGCTTTGGCTGCGCTGCGCGAGTCGCACGATATCCCGATAGTCTATGCCGATGTCTACGGGCCGGTCGAGACCGGGGTGGCGAAGAGCATGGTATCGAGCGGGCGCAACATCGCCGGGGTCAGTTCCAAGGTCCCCCTGGTCACCCTGGTCAAGACCGCCATGGATCTCAAGCCGATCCGGTCGCTGGGCGTTGTCTGCGCCAGCAGGGAGGAAGGGTCCCAGGTCCAATTGAAAGAGGCCCGCAGGATAGCCGCGCAAGCAGGACTGGTCGTGGTCGAGGCGAACCTCGCTTCCTCGGCAGGGTTCGATGCCGCGCTTGCGTCGCTTTTCGCTTCCCGTGTAGACTGCATTTACGTCACCGAGTGCACCGTGGGCAGCCGCAATTTCGAGAAGATCGTGCACCGCGCCACCGACCTGAGAATCCCGGTGATCTCGCAGATGCCCGGGGCGGCGCACAAGGGCGCGACTATCTCGCTTGAGGCAGACCCGGTTGAGCAGGGGCAAGTGGCCGCCGAGTACGTAGCTCGCATACTGGCTGGAAAGAGGCCAGCGCAGCTTCCGGTAGTGACCCCCAAACGCGTTGACCTGATCGTCAACATGAAAGCAGCCAAGTCCCTGGACTTGAACGTCCCCTTCCCGGTGCTGACCGCGGCGACCCGGGTTCTTAAATAGATAGGTTGAGGTATCGATGGGAAAGATTCTTATTGTGGATGACGATGCACCTTTCATCGGGGCATTGACTGACAAGATACGGGCCCTCTATCCACTTTTGGATGTGGTGGGGTGTACCGACCCCTTGGAGGCGCTCACCGCACTCAAGGAGCAGGATATCGACCTGCTGCTGGTCGACCTGGAAATGCCGATGCTGGATGGGACCAAGATTCTCAACTACGCCGTCTCGTTAGGGATGGACAAGAACAGGATCGTGATATTGTCGGGGCGTGATTCGGACTACCTGCACGAGCAGTTCCCGATGGGGACCTGTCTCGCTGTATTGAACAAGTATGAGGCCAAGCAAAAGGCGGTGCTGGACATGATCTTCAGCTCCATGCATCGAAAAGCAGGGGCTGGGGGGTAGAGCCCCTCCCTGTTTTTAAGAGGTTATAGAGAATGGCAAAACAAATGAGGCTCACCTGCTACGGGCGGGCGCAAAGCAGGCCGGAGTGGGAAAGCCCCTTCGGCGGGGTGACGTTCGATCTGTTTTTCGCGGAACTGGCGCAGGAGCTGGAGCGCTTCGGCATCACGCTGGAGCGGGGAATCGCCTGCGGCGAGGTCATCGAGGTGAAGAGCTACGGCGACCTTTTGAATTCGGTGAGGATCGCTTCCCCTTCGGACGGGATCAGCAACGTCTGCGTGGGACACGTCATCGGCCAGAGCCCCCACCTCGACCCGCTCGAAGACATAAGGCGCGCCGTGAACCGCATCGCGTTCGCGCCGGAAACGGTCGCCCCCGACAGCGAGAACCGCAAGGTCTGCCATAACTGCGGCTGCGGCTGCTAGATAGGGTACAGCTTGGCGCTCGCCGTCGCGCCGTGAATGGTGACGATGGCGAAGCTTCCGGCTAAACCTTCCTTCAAAGGTCCCGGGTTGACGAGCAGCATGCCGTGCGCCGCCTCGACCGCGGGTAGGTGCGTGTGGCCGTAGAGCACCACGGAAGCTTTCGCTTCGATCCCCTTGCCGATCAGCTCCTTCAACCCGCTTTTCACCCGCTCCCTGTTGCCGTGCGTCGCCAGGATGCGGCACTCGCCCAGTTCCAAGGTGAGCTCCGCCGGGAGGCCGCGGTCGAAGTCGCAGTTCCCCGCCACCTTGTGTACCGTCACTCCCAGTACTTCTTCCAGCATGCGTGCGTCCTCGGAGCCGTCTCCCAAATGGATTATCCCGTCGACATCGCCGGCCATCTGATGCGCCCTGAAGGCATGTGCGTAATTGCCGTGGCTGTCTGAGATGACAAGTAGTCTCATAGCTCCTCTTCTCGTTGCTGCGGATGCGCGCCGCTTATTTTGTTTTTGCGCGTGACCGCTCATAGTGTAGAGTTGTTGGCGCCGTGCCGTCTGCCTTTGTCATGCGCCCATTACAGATATAGGATAACGGCCGCGCCTATGACAAGGAAAAAACTGCGGGATTGAGTTTACAGCAAAGCAGCTGCCTTATTGTGTTCGCCAGCTGCAGGTAAAGCTTTAGGAGGAAGAATGAAAAAGGGATGCATGCTCTATGGCTCCTTGTTCATAGCAGGGGTGTTGCTTCTTTTCCTTTTCTGTGTCGGCGTCGTCAAAGCGTTATTGAACGACGGGGATAGCTTGAAGGGCGACGGGGTCGGCCTGGTCGAACTGAAGGGGCTGATCGTCGACGGGCAGGAGACGGTGCGGCAGCTGCGCGAGCTGAAAAAGGACGAGCGGGTGAAGGCGGTGGTCTTGCGCATCGACTCGCCGGGCGGAGTCGTCGGCCCCTCCCAGGAGATCTACGCCGCAGTGAAGGGGGTGGCGAAGGTGAAGAAGGTGGTGGTCTCCATGGGGAGCGTCGCCGCTTCGGGTGGGTACTACGCGGCTGCGCCTGCTACCCTCATCTACGCCAACCCAGGCACCATCACCGGGAGCATCGGCGTCCTGATGAAGTTCTCCAACATCGAGGGGCTGATGGACAAGGTGGGGCTGAAGGCCTTCACCATCAAGACCGGCAAGTTCAAGGACGTAGGCTCCCCGGTCCGCACCATGAGCGACGAGGAGAGGGGGATGCTGCAGGGGGTGATCGACAGCACGCACCAGCAGTTCATAAAGGCGGTCGCCGAGGGAAGAAAGCTTCCGGTCGAACAGGTGCGCGCCATCGCCGACGGCAGGATCTTTTCCGGAGAGCAGGCGCTGGCTGCAAAGCTCGTGGACCGGATCGGCACCCTGCAGGACGCAGTCGAGGAAGCCGGGCGGCTGGGGGGTATCAAGGGGGAGCCCGAGTTGATACGTCCTCCCAAGAAGAAGAGCAGGATTTTCGGCGCTCTGAGTGAGCGGGCCGAGCAGCAACTGGAACAGTTTTCCGGCTCAGACAGTGGTGTCAGTCTCGACTACAGGTTGGGTTGGTAAAGCCCTGACAATGGGGCTGTGATAGGCGTGCCGTTCCTCAGATTTGCCTTGACAAAAAAGTCGCCATCTATATACTGAGAAACTTTGAAAAAGGGGGAGACCGTCTTGAAGATAGAGATCGAGAAGGTTAAGAAGAAGCAGGTCGACCTCTCCGAAGCGGAGCCAGCCTCCCACTTTCCCGCCCTGATGGAGATGGAAAAAGCAGGCGAGTGCAGCTTCACCGCACCGGTTACAGCCCAAGTTTCGGCGGTCTGGGAATACGACCACGTGAGGGCGGCCGGCAAGGTGGAAACGGCAGTCAGGCTTACCTGCTCGCGCTGCCTTGCCGAGTACGAGTCCTCCGTCTCCTCGGAGTTCACCATCTTCTATACGGAAGCCAAAGGTGAGGAACTCGACGAGGAAGTTGAACTCTCCGACGAGGAACTGATCTCCGCCAGCTACAGCGGCGACGAGATCGACCTGGCACCCGAGATCGCGGAACAGGTCATGCTGGAGATACCATATAAGCCTTTGTGCAAAGAGTCGTGCCTGGGGCTTTGCCCGCAGTGCGGCGCTGACCTTAACGCCGGAGAATGCGGCTGCGATCGCGGCGGGATTAATTTGAAGATGGCCGCCCTGAAGAAGATCAAGATAGAAAAGTAAAAAAGGAGAATTACCATGGCTGTACCTAAGAAGAAGACCTCCAAGTCGCGCAAGAACATGAGGCGTGCACATGACTTCCTGACTCCTCCCACTGTCTCGACCTGCCCCCAGTGCAAAGCCCCCAAGCTCCCGCATTGCGTCTGCCCCTCCTGCGGCACCTACAAGGGACGCCAGGTGCTGAAAGCCGAAGAACTCTAGTCTTCTCGGTTTCACACTGTCGTGACTGTACGGAATACGTTCCCCAGGGGAAATATGAGAGTTGCTGTCGATGTAATGGGGGGCGACAACGCCCCTCATGTTGAAGTAGAAGGTGCAGTAGCTGCGGCCAGGGAGTTCGGCGTGCCGGTCACCCTGGTCGGAGACGCCGAAAAGGTTCGGGCTGAACTGGCCCGCTACGACTGCAAGGGACTCGACATCGAGGTCTGGCATGCCTCCGAAGTGGTCGGCATGCACGACTCCGCCTCCGACGCGGTACGCAAGAAGAAGGACTCCTCCATCCGCGTCGCCTTTGAACTGGTCAAGGGGGGCGAGGCTGTAGCAGTGGTAAGCGCCGGCAACTCTGGCGCCACCATGGCGGCCGGCATGTTCGTGCTGAAAAGGATGAAGGGGATAGACCGCGCCGCGATCGCCCAGCTTTTTCCCACCGTCTCCGGCAAGACCCTGGTGCTCGACGTCGGCGGCAACGTCGACTGCAAGCCGATACACCTGGTGCAGTTCGCCGTCATGGGCGAGGTGTACGCCAGGTTCGTCATGGGGGTCGACAACCCCAAGGTCGGCCTCCTTTCCAACGGCGAGGAGGCGAGCAAGGGGAATGAGCTCACCCGCGAAACCAGCGCCTTGTTGCGCGAAAAGCCGATCAACTACATCGGCTACGTCGAGGGGCGAGACATCTTCAACGGCTCGGTCGATGTGGTCGTTTGCGACGGCTTCGTCGGCAACGTTGCGCTGAAACTCTCCGAAGGACTCGCCGAAGCCGTGGGCAAGATGCTCAAGGCCGAGATCAAAAGCAGCTTCCTGTCCCAGATCGGCTACCTCCTAAGCCGCAAGGCCTTCAATAACTTCAAGAAAACCGTAGATTACGCAGAGTATGGCGGCGCGCCCCTGCTTGGGATCAACGGCGTCGGCATGATCTGCCACGGCGGTTCCAATCCCAAAGCTATCAAAAACGCTATCCGCTTTGCTCATGAATATGCGCTCAAGGGGGTTAACGGCCGCATGGCCGAGAAGCTCAACGAGAGTTTCCCCGGCGACGCACGTGAGCGTGAGGGCGCCCAGGCGCCCGACGCAGGAACAGAAAGGGTTGCTTCATGATTCGTCCGAAGATCACCGGTACCGGCTCCGCCGTGCCGCAGAAAGTACTGACCAATTTCGACATTGAAAAAATGGTGGACACCAGCGACGAATGGATCGTCTCCCGTACCGGAATCCGGGAGAGGCGCATCGCCTCGGAAGGGGAATTCACCTCGACCTTCGCTGCGCTGGCGGCACAAAGGGCGCTGGAGGCAGCGGGGGTGGCGCCGGAAGAGCTCGACCTCATCGTGGTCGGCACCCTGACCCCCGACTTCCCCTTCCCCGCTACCGCCTGCATCGTGCAACAGATCATCAAGGCCCCCAACGCATTCTGCTTCGACCTCTCCGCCGCCTGCTCCGGTTTCATCTACGCCTTGGCCACCGCCGAGAAATACATCCTCTCCGGCAAGGTCAAGAAGGCGCTGGTCATAGGCGCCGAGGTCCTTTCCCGCATCGTGGACTGGACCGACCGCAACACCTGCCTTCTTTTCGGCGACGGTTCCGGGGCGGTGGTCCTGGAGGCGGTCGAGGGTGAGAGCGGCATCCTCTCCACCCACATGCACAGCGACGGCAACTACTGGGAGATCCTGTACCAGAAGGGGGCCGGCAGCCGCAACCCGGCGACCCAGAAGAACCTGGACGACCGCCTGGTCTACCTGACCATGCAGGGGAACGAGGTGTTCAAGCTGGCGGTGCGCGCCATGGGCGAGGTCGCCCAGGAGGCGCTTGCGGCAAACGGGCTCACCCCCGATGACGTCTCCCTTTTCATCCCGCACCAGGCCAACCAGAGGATCGTCGATTCCATCGGCAAGAGGCTCGGCATCACCGGCGAGCGCGTCTTCGTCAACCTGGACCGCTACGGCAACACCTCGGCTGCGTCGATCCCGATCGCGCTGGACGAGGCGGTGCGCGCCGGCCGGCTCAAGGAAGGGGACATCCTGCTTATCGACGCCTTCGGCGGCGGCCTCACCTGGGGCGCCTCCCTGATCCGCTGGTAGATAGTCTCCCATCGACGTTCCCTCCCCCGGAGGGGGAGGGACAGGGAGGGGGCGCGTAGCGGCTCGATACGACTTCCCCGCTCCAGGGGGAGGTGCACAGTCGCTGCACTAAACAGAAAAGAGGTTATTTATGCAATCTTATGCATTCATCTTCCCGGGGCAGGGGTCGCAGCACGCCGGGATGGGCAAGGAGCTGGCGGAGAACTTCAAGAGCGCCAGGATCAGTTTCGAGGAGGCGGACGACGCGCTTGGTTTCTCCCTGTCGCGCCTTTGCTTCGAAGGGCCCGAGGAGGCACTGAAGCTCACCGCCAACACGCAGCCGGCGATCCTCGCGGCGAGCGTAGCGGCCTTGAGGGTTCTCCGGGAGGAGACGCCGCTCACCCCGTCGTTTCTGGCCGGCCACTCGCTGGGCGAGTACTCCGCGCTGGTAGCCTCGGGCGCGCTCGACTTCGCCGACGCGCTGAGGACGGTTAGGGCGCGCGGCAGCTTCATGCAGGACGCGGTCCCGGTCGGCGTGGGCGCCATGGCTGCCATCCTGGGGGCCGAGGCCGAGCAGTTGGCCGAGATCTGCGCCGAGGCGGCTCAGGGCGAGGTGGTCTCTCCCGCGAACTTCAATTCGCCGGGGCAGATCGTCGTCGCCGGCCACACGGCGGCGGTCAACCGCGCCATCGAGATCGCCAAGGCCAAAGGTTTCAGGAAGGCGATGCTCCTTCCGGTCAGCGCCCCTTTCCATTGCGCCCTGATGCAGAAGGCGGCCGAGCGGCTGGCCGAGACGCTTCAGCCGGTGCAGGTGAACCCGCTCGCGACCCCGGTGGTCACCAACGTGGAGGCGAAGCCCAACTCCGACCCCGCACGCGTGAAGCCGCTTCTGGTGGAGCAGGTCTGCGCCCCGGTCCTCTGGGACCAGATCGTGCAGCAGATCGTCGCCGCCGGCGTCACCAACTTCGTCGAGATCGGCCCGGGCAAGGTGCTCGCCGGCCTGGTGAAGAGGATCAACAAGGAAACCGCCAGCTTCAACGTGCAGGACGTGACCGGCATTAAGGCTTTGACAGGAGGGGCTATATGAGCTTGAACGGACAGGTAGCGATAGTTACCGGCGCCTCCCGCGGCATCGGCCGCGCCATCGCGCTGAAGCTCGCGCTACAGGGGGCCGCCGTGGTGGTCACCGCCACCACCAAGGAAGGTGCTGCGCGCACAGCGGACGAGATCGCAGCTGCCGGCGGCCGTGCACTCGCGGTAAAGGTCGACGTCTCCGTCGTCTCCGAGGTCGAGGCGCTCTTCAAAGAGGCGGTAGCCGCCTTCGGCAAGGTCGACATCCTGGTGAACAACGCCGGGATCACCAAGGACGGCCTCCTTCTCAGGATGAAGGAAGAGGACTGGGACGCGGTGCTCGACGTGAACCTGAAGGGGAGCTTCAACTGCACCCGCGAGGCCGCGAAGATCATGTCCAAGGCGCGCTACGGCAGGATCGTCAACGTCTCCTCGGTCGTCGGCGAGATGGGGAACCCGGGGCAGGCCAACTACTGCGCCTCCAAGGCGGGGATGATCGGCCTCACCAAGTCGGTAGCCAGGGAACTGGCCCGCAGGAACGTAACGGTGAACGCGGTGACGCCGGGCTTCATAGAGACCGACATGACCAGCGAGCTCTCCGAGAAGACCCGCGAGTCGCTCCAGGAGCAGATCCCCATGGGGCGGCTGGGCTCCGCCGACGACATCTCCGGGGCCGTTTTGTTCCTCGTTTCGGACGCGGCAGCCTACATTACCGGGCATGTCCTGTCAGTCAACGGCGGCATGTACATGTGAGCCGGCTAACGGCATTCTTTTTACTTTCAGCGCCAAAAATACCTTTTGCAAATTTAACTTTTCATGCTATGAAATAGCAGGCTTCACCAGAACAAAATCAAAATCGTCTGAACGTTTCAATCAAATGGAGGTGGTATAGATGGCTTCGATCGAAAAACGCATTAAAGAAATAGTTGCCGAACAGCTTGGTGTAGACGAGGCTCAGGTGACCAATGAGTCTTCCTTCATGGATGACCTCGGCGCTGACTCGCTGGATACCGTGGAACTGGTAATGGCCCTCGAAGAAGAGTTTGAAATCGAAATCTCTGACGAAGACGCCGAAAAAATCCAGTCCGTCCAGGACGCAATCGACTACATCACCGATCATACCTAGTAGAAAGGGGGGAGTTTTACTTCCCCTTTTTCATGCCGCCTGTTTCGGCGGCCATGTTCGAGACAGTTTCCAAGGAGAGTTGAGAGTATGAGAAGAGTTGTTGTTACGGGAGTCGGTGTGGTTTCCCCGCTTGGGACCGGAAACGGCAAGAACTGGGATGCACTGGTGGCCGGCAAGTCCGGCATCGCCCCGATCACCCGTTTTGATGCCTCTGACCTGCCGGTGAAGATCGCGGGTGAGGTGAAGGACTTCGTCCCCGAGGATTTCATCGATAAAAAAGAGATCAAGAAGATGGATCTCTTCATCCAGTACGCGCTTGCCGCAGCCCATTTCGCCATGGAAGACTCCGGCCTCGTGATCGACGAAGAGAACGCCGAGCGCATCGGCGTCCTGGTCGGCGCCGGGCTGGGCGGCCTCCCCGCCATCGAGCGCTACCACACGGCGCTGCAGGAAGGGGGGTACAAGAAGATCTCCCCGTTCTTCATCCCGATGCTGATCATCAACCTGGCTCCGGGGCACATCTCCATCAAGTACGGCGCTAAGGGACCCAACGTCTCTTCCGTCTCGGCCTGCGCTACGGGCACCCACTCCATCGGCGACGCCTACCACATGATTCAGCGCGGCGATGCAGACGCCATGATCGCCGGCGGCACCGAATCGACCGTGACCCCCCTGGGGATCGGCGGTTTCTCCGTCATGAAGGCGCTCTCCACCAACAACGACAACCCGGCAGGCGCCTCCAGACCCTTCGACAAGGGGAGGGACGGCTTCATCCTCTCCGAAGGGGCCGGCATCGTGGTGCTGGAGGAGTACGAGGCGGCCAAGGCACGCGGCGCCAAGATCTACGGCGAGGTGGTCGGCTACGGCCTTTCCGGCGACGCCTATCACCTGACATCTCCCGCCCCCGGCGGCGAGGGGGCGGCGCGCTGCATGAAGATGGCGCTCAGGACCGCAGGCATCAACCCGGAGCAGGTCGACTACATCAACGCCCACGGCACTTCCACCCCGTACGGCGACGTCGGCGAGACCACGGCCATCAAGACCGTCTTCGGCGACCACGCCTTCAAGCTCATGGTATCTTCCACGAAGTCGATGACCGGCCACCTGCTGGGAGCCGCCGGCGGCATAGAGGCCTGCTTCTCGCTCATGGCGATGCAGAACTCCGTGGTGCCCCCGACCATCAACTACACGGATCCGGACCCCGAGTGCGACCTGGACTACGTCCCGAATACGGCGCGCGACGCCAAGGTGGAGTACGCCATGAGCAACTCCTTCGGCTTCGGCGGGACCAACGCGTCGCTGCTCTTTAAGAAGGTGTAGGCATGATAGTCCTCGGCAGCGATCACGGCGGCCTCGAGCTGAAGAACGAGATCAAGAACCTCCTAGACGCGAGGGGGATCCCCTGCGAAGACCTCGGCACCCATAACGGAGACTCCGTCGACTACCCCGATTTCGGGGTGGCCGTGTCCCGCCGCGTCTCGGAAGGGAGCGCGGAGAAGGGGATCCTGGTCTGCGGCACCGGAATCGGCATGTCCATCGTGGCCAACAAGTTCCCCGGGGTACGCGCGGCACTTGCCACGGACGTCTTCATGGCGACCATGGCCAAGGAGCACAACAACGCGAACATACTGGTGCTCGGCGGGCGCGTGCTGAAAACCGAACTCGCCCGCGAGATGGTGGCCGCCTGGCTGGACACCGCGTTCGCCGCGGGAAGGCACCAGGGGCGCCTGGACAAGATCGCCGCAGTCGAGCGCCAATTGGGAACCAAGCTTTCCTGATTTTCGCCCACCAGCAGCATCCGTTACCAGCAACAACGGGACTCTCCGGAGTCCCGTTTTCTCATTTCAACACGCTTTTTAGGAGAAACAAAAATGTCAGTACTGGAAACATTCGATCCGGCAGTCGCTGAGGTCATCAGGCACGAGACCGAGCGCCAGGAGTACAACCTCGAACTGATCGCCTCGGAGAACTTCGTCTCCCCGGCGGTGCTCGAGGCGCAGGGCTCGGTCCTCACCAACAAGTACGCCGAAGGGTATCCCGGCAAGCGTTACTACGGCGGCTGCCACTGCGTCGACGTGGTGGAGAACCTCGCCATCGACCGCGCCAAGGAGCTCTTCGGCGCCGACCACGTGAACGTGCAGCCGCACTCCGGTTCCCAGGCCAACATGGCTGTCTACTTCTCCGTGCTGAAGCCCGGCGACACCGTGCTCGGGATGAACCTCGCCCACGGCGGCCACCTGACCCACGGCAGCCCGGTCAACTTCTCCGGCAAGCTCTTCAACATCGTCCCCTACGGCGTCTCCAAGGAGACCCAGACCATCGACTACGAGGAGACCGAGCGCCTCGCCCTCGAGCACAAGCCGAAGATGATCGTCGTCGGCGCCTCGGCCTATCCGCGCATCATCGACTTCGAGGCCTTCCGCCGCATCGCCGACAAGGTGGGCGCAGTGGTCATGGTGGACATGGCGCACATCGCCGGCCTCGTCGCGGCAGGGCTGCACCCGAGCCCGGTTCCCTACGCCGAGTTCGTCACCACCACCACCCACAAGACCCTGCGCGGACCGCGCGGCGGCATGATCATGTGCCGCGAGGACTGGGCCAAGACCCTTAACTCCAACATCTTCCCGGGGATCCAGGGCGGCCCGCTCATGCACGTGATCGCCGCCAAGGCCGTCGCCTTCAAGGAGGCGCTGACCCCGGAGTTCAAGCAGTACCAGGGGCAGATCGTGAAGAACGCCAAGGCGCTCGCCGAAGGGCTCACCAAGCGCGGCTTCAAGCTCACCTCCGGCGGGACCGACAACCACCTGATGCTGGTGGACCTCTCCCAGACCGAGCTGACCGGCAAGGTAGCCGAAGAGGCGCTCGACCGCGCCGGGATCACCGTCAACAAGAACGGCATCCCCTTCGACACCCGCTCGCCGTTCATCACCTCCGGCATCCGCATCGGCACCCCGGCTGCGACCAGCCACGGGCTGAAAGAGGCCGAGATGGAGCAGGTGGCAGGGTTCATCGCCGAAGTCCTTGGCAACGTCACCGACGAGGCCAAGCTCGCCGCAGTAAAGGGCCAGGTCAACGCGCTGATGAAGCGTTTCCCCATGTACGCCAACCGCCTCGCCTAGAGGCCGGCAACCAGAGTAGCAAAGGGAAGGGGGGCGAGCTTGTCGCCCCCCTTTTTCTATCTGCGCTACGGGCGGCTTACCCTGTAGAGGCAGGTGCCCTCGTCTTATTGTCATAGACTAAAGGCAGGCTGCGTCTTCATACTCTGTCATAAGAAGATAAAACCTGATTCTTCCTCCTCGTCTGACATATCCCTATCCCACAACCTTCTTGATACACAGAACTCCCAACCCCCTGTCTTTGTGCCGGTATCTTCCTGACAGTAATAGTCATGAAAAATAATTTATGTCTTGCTGTTGCAATGAAAATTAATGGATGGTAATGTTACTGTGAGATCGCTTGAGGAGGTGGGCTATGCGTGCTCTTGTCATGTTCCTATTTATTGCCATTACTGTCCCCTGTCATGCCGAAGATCCATTGGAGTCCTTGAACACCGTAGAGGACACTATGAGAACCATGCAACGGACCCTGAGAGTGCGGGAGGAAAACCGCAGCGTGGAAGCAGCTTTGGCTGAGGCCGCGATGCAGAGGCTTCCCGAGGACGACCATCTCTATTTCGTGGCAGACGAGGAGATCGGTTCCAACGGCTGGCTGGGGGTCCGCCCCTGCACGGAGGAGCTTGCCGCGACCGGGGAATCCGAAGCGTCCCAAAGCTGCGTCAGGCAGCCAGACGGCACGGTCGTCATGGGATCCCACTACTGGAAAAGCCGCGCTGCATCCGCCGTCGATCTCCGTCCCGGCGCTTTGGTCGTGATCAGGGACGAAAGCGGGGACGGGTGGATTCTCGCCAGGATCACCGACCTGGCAGCGCTGGGGAAGGGGGAGGTCGGCGTCTCGGCACCCTTTACCGCGGCGCTCAAGGGGCTGCGCGTGGTGGAGTAGCACTTTTTTCTGGAAAGGGCGGGGGGTACTCCGGTATGGTGGGCGGGTCCGCAGCACCGGGACCATTCACGATGGAGAGAACCTGCCATGTACTTCTTCAACTACGACGAGCCGCTCTTTCGCCCCCCCTCGGAGGCGGGGAGCCTGATCTTCCAGATCACCATCGGCTGCTCCCAGAACAGCTGCAAGTTCTGCGGCATGTACAAGATGAAGCGCTTCCGCATCCGCAGCCTCGACGAGGTGCGGGCCGAGATCGGCTCCATCCCCCCGCGCTACCGCGCCCAAGTGAAGCGGGTATTTCTTGCCGACGGGGACGCGCTCATCTACCCGCAAAAGGGGTTGGAGTCGATCCTCGATTTGCTGGCCGAGACCTTTCCCGCGCTGACCCGGGTCGGCGGCTATGCCTCCCCGAACAGCCTCGGCACCAAAAGCGTCGATGAGCTGGCCGTTTTGCGCGGCAAGAAATTGCGCATCCTCTACTTCGGGCTGGAAAGCGGGGACGCGGAGACGCTCAAGCTGGTGGACAAGGGGTTTGAGCCGGAGGAGATGCTGGAGCTGTGCCGCAAGGCGAAGAGCGCGGGGATCAAGCTGTCGGTGACGGCCATCCTGGGGCTTGCCGGCAGAAAACGGAGCGCCGAGCATGCCGCCGCCACGGCAAAGTGGGTGAGCGCGCTTTCCCCCGAGTACTTCTCGCTGCTCACCATGTTCCAGCGCCACAACGACGATTTCCTGAAGCTGATCGAGCCTTTGAGCCACGGAGAGATCCTGCTGGAAACACGCGCCCTTCTGGAAGGGCTGCACCCCCAGGGGACCATCCTGCGCTCGAACCACGTCTCCAACTTTTTGAACCTCGCCGGCAGCTACCCAAAGGACCGGGAGCGCCTGATCGAGACTGTGGATGAGGCCTTGCAGCACGCAAAAAGGGACCCCCGCTGGTGCGCGGAGATCCCCTCTTATCAGGAAGAATACTATTAGGCGACGCAGGTTCCCGTCAGCGGGGAACGCCGCAGAGTTTCAGTTCCTTTTCAAGCTTCTCGCGGGAGATGCCGAGCACGCGGCAGGCTTTTTCCCGGTCGCTCTGGTAGCGCTCCATCACCATGAGCAGGAGGGCTTTTTTCAACGACGTCGACAGCTTGTCCATCACCCCTTGCCCCTGGGCGGCTGCCAGAGTAGAGACCAGCGGCTCAAGGTTTCTCTCGAAGAGCGCCGCGCTTTCATCCACCCGCTGCTCGGCTGCCGGTTCCATGCGCTTGAGCCGCACCACGTTGCGCACGCAGTCATCCATGTTGTCCTGGACGAAGCGCAGGGTGTCCCAGTGGCTGTCGACGGTCATTAACCGCAGATCGTCTTTCGTGCCGGCCGGAGCGTTCTTTTTCCTGAGCCGCACTTCCATGATGCAGTAGCCGTAAGCTCCAGACCTGTCGTCAGTGCTGCGATCTCGGTATCCCATCGTGTCACCCCCGTATATGCCGTTTGTTTCTTCTTTTCAACCGCCATACCAAAACCGCGACAGTCGGTTGTTTTCCTGTAACCTGTTGTAATAGCGTCAGAATGTCGGCAGTATCGTCTGGGATTTTGATGCAGCTTTTGCAAGTGCCACTGTGCTAAAGATGCACATGCGCGGTTCAGTCGGTGATCAATAGCTGTCAATTCAATGCTTTAGCTCAGTGGCGAACTGTGAACAGGGGCTGTCCAGCCGCAGGTTAGTTTGTGGGAAGGATCAACTGTAGATAAACCCCGGTGGTTGATCCTGCGCCGCAGACCCGCCTGCGGCCGCAATAAGGAAAAGAGGAGGCGCCCTCTGGAGAGACCCCTGCTGGTACCGCTTGCCTCCCTGGTCGCCGGCTTGGTCAGCGCCGATCTTCTCGATGCCCTCCCCCCGTTCTGGACCCTGATAGCACTCCTCGCCATTACCTTTACCGCCTGTTTCGTCCGAAGCCCCTTCCCCTTTAGGCTCTCGCTTTCCCTGCTGTTCTTCGTCTGGGGCGCCCTTTCTCTCTCTGTATTTCTGCGCCCTGCCGACCGCCTTGCCGCGGTGGCCGGCGCTGGGCCGGTGCTGGTCGAGGGGGTCGTGGACCAGCGCCCGGAGGGTACGGTGACTGGAGGCGCGAAGCTGTACCTGCAGGTGGAGCAGCTTCGGACCGGATCCGGCGAGACTGAAGCACGGGGGCGCCTGCTCGTTTACGTCAGGGAGGGGAGGGTGCCCTTTTGCAGCGGCGACCGGATCCTTTTCCGTTCCAGGATTCGCAAACCGCGCAACCTGGGTTTGCCGGGAGAGGTGGAGCAGGCGCGCCGCCTTGCCTATCAAGGCGTTTTCGCCACCGGCTTCGTACTAAAGGCAGAGGAGATCGTGCTGCTGCGTTCGGGGACGGGACTGGCTCACCGGATGGACCGGCTGGCGGCTTCGCTCGGGCACTTCGTCATGAGGGAGGTCCCCGGCAGCGAGGGGGGCGTGCTGAAGGCGCTGCTCCTCGGGGACAAGGGGGATGTGCCGGAGCAGTTGCAGGATGCCTACGCCAGAAGCGGGGTGAACCACATCCTCTCCATATCCGGCTTCCATGTGGGAATCATCTTCCTGGCCTTGTTTCAGCTGCTGTTCTTCGCGGCGCGCCGCTGCGAGCCGTTGGCCCTGCGCCTGAACCTGAGGCAGGTGCTTCCGCTTTTGGTGCTGCCGGTGCTGGTCTTTTACCTGTTCCTGACCGGGGCGGCACCGGCCACGCTGAGAAGCGTGCTGATGATCGGCGCGGTGGTGGCGGCGCTATATCTAAGGCGCGAGATGGATCCGGTCAATACCGTCATGCTCGCCGCCTGCGCCATCTTGTTCCTTGCTCCTCAGGACTTGTTCGAGGTGTCGTTCCAACTCTCCTTCCTGGCCATCTGGGGACTGGTCGTCCTCGCTCCCCCTCTGGCGGCGCCCGTCACCAAGCTCCCTGCGCTGCTGCGCTGGCTGTGGCTTTTGGCGGCAGCCTCGCTGGCTGCGGTCTTGGCGACGCTGGTCCCGGTGGCGTATTACTTTCAACGGGTGAGCCTGGTTGGGCTGGTCGCGAACCTGCTGGTGGTGCCGCTCATGGGGTACGGCGCGGTCGTAGCCGGCTTCGCCTCGCTTTCCTTGAGCCGTCTCGCCGAACCGGCCGCGCAGGCGCTGCTGCAGCTCGCAGGCCTGCTGGTTCGTCTTTCGGACCGGGTGATCGAATACCTCTCCCTGGCCCCGGTTTTGACCGGATACCTACCGGGGAAGCTCGACCTGCTGCTCGCCTGCCTGGCACTTTGCGCGGTCACCTTCCCGGACTCCAAGGTCAAGCGGCTGGCGGCGCTCTCCCCCCTGCTCCTGGCGCTGGTTTGGCGGGCCGTTCCGGCAGGGGGCGCCGGCGATGGGCTGTTGCACCTGTACTTTCTGAGCGTGGGGCAGGGGGACGCGACGCTGGCCCATTTGCCCGACGGGAAGTGGATGCTGGTGGACGGCGGGGGGAATGCCAATGATGCGTCGGCCAAGGTCGGGCCGCGCCTGCTGCTGCCGGCGCTGAACGCTTTAGGGGTGCGGCGCATCGACTACCTGGTGCTCACCCACGAGCACCCCGACCATCTGCAGGGGGTCTCCTATCTTGCCGCCAGGTTCGAGGTGGGGGAGTTCTGGGAAAGCGGCGTTCCGTCTGCCTCCTACGAGTACGGACAGCTCAAGTGGATCTTGGCCGCACGCGGGGTTGCGGTGCGCAGGGTGAACGGCGCGCTGGGGGAGTTCAGCGCCGGCGGCGCGACCGTGCAGCCGTTATGGCCGTCGTCGCCGGACCCGCCTGCTTCCGGAGACGCCAACGACTCCTCGCTGGTGTTCAGGTTGAGCCACGGGGCGGCGTCGGTGTTTCTTGCAGCAGACCTGGGGGAAAAAGGCGAACGGGAACTCCTGGCGCGGGGGACGCTCTCACGCTCTTCCCTCTTAAAGGTGGCGCATCATGGCAGCCGGTACTCGACCTGCGACCCGTTTATCGGTGCGCTGGCTCCGAAAGACGCAGTGATTTCAGTCGGATATGCGAACGTCTTCCGTCTCCCCGCTCCCGCTACCATGTCCCGGCTGCAAAGGCACGGCGTCAGGGTCTATCGCACCGACCATGAAGGTACAGTAGAGGCGGTACTGGCACAAGAAGGTACCGTTATTGTATCAATGCCTTGGGGGCATTTTAATTGACACTTCGAACGTCTATCTGATAGTTTAGGCGGGAATTGTCCAGAATATACCCGGCATTCCTGGAGATCCGTTGTATGGAAAGGATTCTTTTAGTCGAAGACGACAGCTTCTTCAGAGAGATCTTCACAGACCTTCTCAAGGAAGATGGCTACAGCGTCGAGGTGGCCGTCTCCGGTGAAGAGGCATTGGAGATGATAGGAAAGGGCGGGTATCACCTGGTTGTCACCGACCTGGTGATGCGCGACGTCAGCGGACTGGACATTCTGTCGACGGTAAAGAGGCTGGACCCTGCCACGGCGGTCATCATGGTGACCGGGCACGCCAATGTGGAAACCGCCATCTACGCGCTGAAAAACGGGGCGACCGACTACCTCATCAAACCTATCAACCACGACGAGTTCCGGCATATCGTCGCGCACTGCCTGGAGCAGCGCAGGCTCCTGGACGAGAACCTCGAGCTGAAAGGGCTGGTCAACCTGTTCCAGGTAAGCCAGAACATAGCCAACTGCCTGGAATTGGAGCGCATCTATCCTCTTTTGATGGAGGCGCTGTCCAAAGAGATCGGCGCCAACCGTGGGTTGGGCTACTTCAGCGAGGGTGGGCAGCTGGTGCTGCACGAGCTGAAGGGGATCGACGAGCAGAGCGCACCCCTGCTGGGTCAGGCGGTGATCGCCGAGTGCGACCTGCATGACGACGGCGTCAGCAACCTGGTCATGCTCAGGGATTTTCTTCCGGAAGGGGCGGGATTCGGCGAGATCAGGGAGGCGATCTGCCTCTATATCCGCCAGAAAAGCACGCTGGAAGGGGTCATCATCCTGTTCAACGACCCCGACTCCACGCTCCCCAGGGAGGTGAACCGCAAGCACGTCACCTTCCTACTCGATCAAGCCTCGCTGGCTCTCGACAACGCCGCACGTTACAACTTCGCCAAAGACCTGCTCTACATCGACGAGTTGACCGGCCTTTACAACTACCGATACCTCGACGTGGTGCTGGAGCGGGAGCTGAAGCGCTCGGAGCGCTACGGTTCCAACCTCTCCGTGCTCTTTCTGGACATCGACCTCTTCAAATCGGTGAACGACACCTTCGGGCACCTGATCGGCAGCCGGGTGCTGCGGGAGATCGGCAGCCTGCTCAGAAAGAGCGTCCGCGACGTGGATGCCGTGATCCGCTACGGCGGCGACGAGTACACCATCGTGCTGGTCGAGACCGGGCTGGACGGCGCCGCGATAGTAGCCGAGCGTATCAGGAAGATGGTGGAGGCACATACCTTCTCCAAGGCCGACGGGCTCTCCATCAAGCTCACCGTCAGCCTCGGCTACGCCTGCTCCCCGGACGACGCCTCCACGAAAACGGAACTCCTCGAGATGGCGGATCAGGCGATGTACCGCGGCAAGACCGCCGGCAAGAACAAGGCCTTCCACGCCCAGAGGCTGACCACCCCTCCCTGATCAGAGCAAGCCGTTTCCCCCCAAACGAATCAGGTCTTGGAGCCTCCCGGCTCTTTTGTTTTTTATAAATCTGCACAAGGAGAGTTATTGACGTGGCCATAACAGGTATCAAGGGTTTCAACGACATTCTCCCGGGCGAAGTCGAGAAGTGGCAGTACATCGAGGCGACTGCGCGGCGGGTTTTCGAACTTTACGGGCTCTCCGAGATCAGGATTCCCATCCTCGAGAAGACCGAGCTTTTCTGCCGCTCCATTGGCGATGCGACCGACATCGTGGAAAAGGAGATGTACTCCTTCGTGGACAAGGGGGAGAACAAGGTGACCATGCGCCCGGAGGGGACCGCGTCGGTGATGCGGGCTTACGTCGAGCACAAGATGCACGCCGTCGACCCGGTGGCGCGCCTTTACTACATGGGGCCGATGTTCCGTTACGAGCGTCCCCAAAAGGGGCGCTACCGCCAGTTCCACCAGATCGGCGCCGAGATCACCGGGGTGGCCGCCCCGAGCGTCGACGCTCAGGTGCTCACCATGCTGACCCATTTCTTCAACGAACTGGGATTGACCGAGCCCAGCCTGCAGATCAACTCGCTGGGATGCCCCTGCTGCCGTCCGCTCTACCGCGACGCGCTCAAGAAGTTTCTCCTGGACCGGATCGACAGCCTGTGCGAGGACTGCAAGCGCCGCTACGAGTCGAACCCGCTGCGCGCCTTGGACTGCAAGTCCGCAGGCTGCCAGGAGGCGACAAAGGGCGCTCCCTCCATGCTCGACTACCTTTGCGGCGAGTGCAGCGCCCACTTCGACCAGACCAGGAAATACCTGGAGCTCGCCGGCACCCCCTACGCCATCAACAAGAGGATGGTGCGCGGCCTCGACTACTACACCCGGACCACCTTCGAGATGGTGACGACGCTACTGGGCGCCCAGAGCGCCGTGGCGGCGGGGGGGCGCTACGACGGGCTCATCGCCGAGATCGGCGGGCCGCAGATACCCGGTATAGGCTTCGCCATGGGGGTCGAGCGGGTTGCGCTCCTTCTGGCCGAGAAGGAGTTCTCGCGCCGCCCCGACCTCTTCATCGCGGCCATGGGGGAGGATGCGCACGCCGAGGCGTTCCGTCTCATGTCGGCCCTGCAGCGCGGCGGCGCGGCCGTGGAGATCGACTATGAAGGGAAGAGCCTGAAGAGCCAGATGAGGCGCGCCGACAAGTTCAACTCGCGCTTCACGCTGATCATAGGCGGCGACGAGCTCTCCCGCGGCACCGCTCCCCTGAAGGACATGGACGGCGGCACCCAGTCCGAGGTGCCGCTCGATGCGGAGAGCATCAGAGCCGGGATGAACGGCATCTATTCCGTACCGAGTGAAACTATAATTATCGAATAGTTCGCTGTATTAGCTAAAGGCAATCTACAGGGATGGAGGGGATGAAAGGGATAAAGACAAAAAACTGATTGAAGGTTTTTGAATATCCCCTTTATCCCCTTCATCCCTGTTAAATGGCTTTCAGCCTTTGAAAACGAAAAAACGCGGCAGGCGTGCCGCTCAACCCGGTTTATGCCGTGGTGGAGCGGTATCCCTGCCGCGTTCGTTTTAACAGTGTCAACCCCGCTTTACGGTAGATCGAAAAGCAGCACCTCGCTTTTTTGCCTTGCCGTCAGGCGCACCAGGTCCTCGCCGCTTACCGCTGCGCCGTCTCCTGCTTCGAGCAGATGGCCGTTGACGGTTATGCTGCCGCGTGCCGCTTGAACCCATGCGTGGCGCCCCCGCGCCAGGTGGTGCACCACTTCCTGCCCGCCATCGATAAGGGTCGCGTACAACCTCGCGTCCTGGTTTATGGTGACTGAGCCCTCGGCGCCGTCTGCCGAGGCGATGAGCCGCAAGGCTCCTCTTTTTTCCTGCTCCGGAAAGAGCTTCTGCTCGTAACTCGGCGCGATCCCCTCGCTTTGCGGCAGGATCCAGATCTGGAAGAAGTGAAGGCCCTCTTCTTTGGAATGGTTGAACTCGCTGTGGGTGATGCCGGTGCCGGCGCTCATCCTCTGCACTTCCCCCGGCCGTATCACCGAACCGTTTCCCATGCTGTCGCGGTGCTCCAGTGCCCCTTCCAGAACGTAGCTGATGATCTCCATGTCCCGGTGGGGGTGGGTGGGGAACCCCTCTCCCGGCTGCACCCGGTCTTCGTTTATGACCCGGAGGTTGCTGAAACCCATGTGCCGCGGATCGTAGTATCCGGCGAAGGAAAAGCTGTGATAGGTGTTGAGCCAGCCGTGGTCGGCATGCCCTCTGTCTTCAGATTTTCTGATCGTGATCATGATGTCTCCTTCCCGACCCTACTCGCGGGCCGGCATTTTCTTCGGAGCTAAACCCAGAACGGCGAAGAGAGCAAAGGGGACGATGAAGCACCCGAAAAAGATCCCCCACAGTAAGCCCGCGCTGGTGAGAACGGACCACTCGATCCAAGCCGCGTAGGCCAGGGCTGTCAGCAGCAGTATGCAATGTACTGATTTCAACATTTGTTCAACCTCGCGTTTCCTGCACCGGCAACCCTGGCGCTTCGACGTCCTATTTACCCCTTCTGACAGCTGCCGTCGCAGTAGGGCGCGTTGGCGGTTTTCCCGCAGTTGCACAGGTACACCTGCTGTTTTTCCTTGACCTCGAACGCCAGCGGCGCTTTGTCGCTCCCCGCGTGGGCGCCGTCGCAAAAAGGTGTAGCCGACTTGCCGCAGGTACAGCGGTAGTAGGTGCCCGGCTCGAGATCGACAACAATGGGTCCCTGGGTGGTGGTGCTCTGGTTCATGCGTTTGCTCCTCCTGTTCTTGGATGTCCGGTTCAATATTAACCAGCTTGATGTCAAACTGTATCCTGCAAATAAATCCCGAGCTGTTCGGGAAAGGCAGGCTCGGGGTAGCGCCGGATCTAGTTTGATTTCTTATAGCTTGATGTTAAACTTATTTCTCGCTCCGAGTCAAGTAATTTCTGCGCCACCCTTCTTTGCCCCGTGATGCCCCCCAAGCCCGACGTGCGATTCACCGGCAAATTAGGAGAGCAGCCAGCTGTGTCTCATTGACATAGCGGCTCCATTCGTGGCATATTTAACCGCATTTTTTTCGCCGTTACAGAGACAGGAGCCGCCTAAGGCGATGGCTCCTTTTATTGTTTCGATTCAGCCAGTTCCCGCCGTTTCTTTGCCAGGACGTTCACCTTATGGATTCAACAAATTTCGTTCACCTCCATCTCCACTCCCAGTACTCGCTCCTCGACGGGGCGATCCGCATCGGTGACCTCCTGAAGAAGGTGAAGGAGTGCCACATGCCGGCCGTGGCCATGACCGACCACGGCAACATGTTCGGCACCCTTGAGTTCTATTTGAAGTGCAAGGACAAAGGGATCAAGCCGATCCTGGGGAGCGAGGTGTACATAGCGCCGCAGGACAGGTTTCTGAAGCAGGCTCCCTCCAGCCCCGACCAGGCCTCCAGCTATCACCTGATCCTTCTGTGCGAAAACATGATCGGCTTCAAGAACCTCTCCTACCTGGTATCGGCAGGGTACAAGGAAGGGTTCTACCGCCGCCCCCGCATCGACAAGGAGCTCCTTTTGAAGCACAAGGAGGGGCTCATCGTCCTCTCCGCCTGCCTGCAGGGGGAGGTGGCGTACCTTGCCGGCAGGAACAAGATGGACGAGGCGCGCGCCGCGGCTTCCTGGTACGCCGAGCATTTCCCGGGTAGCTACTACATCGAGCTGCAGGAGAACAAGCTCCCCGAGCAGGACGTCGCCAACCGCAGGCTCATGGAGATCGCGCGTGAGATGGACCTGCCGCTCGTCGCCACCAACGACTGCCATTACCTGAACCGCGAGGATGCGAGGGCCCACGAGATCCTCCTCTGCATCCAGACCGGCAAGACCATGAGCGACCCGACCCACATGGCGTTCTCCGTGGACGAGTTCTACGTGAAGACGCCGCAGGAGATGGCGCAGGCGTTTCATTACGCCCCTGAGGCGATCGAGAACACGGTCAAGATCGCCGAGCGCTGCAACCTCGAATTCGACTTCAAGACCTACTACTTCCCCGCCTACGAGGCCCCGGAAGGGGAGACGCTTGACCAGCAGCTGGAGCGCGAGGCGACCGTCGGCCTCGTCGAGCGGCTGAAAAAGATCCGCATCAAGTACAACTTGACCGAAGAGCAGGAACAGGCCTACCACGCCCGGCTGCGCATCGAGCTGGACTGCATCAAGCAGATGGGGTTCCCGGGGTACTTCCTGATCGTCGCCGACTTCATCAACTGGGCCAAAGACCACGGCATCCCGGTCGGCCCGGGCAGGGGTTCGGCGGCGGGCTCTCTCGTCGCCTTCTGCATCAGGATCACCGATATCGATCCGATGCCGTACAACCTCCTCTTCGAGCGCTTCCTGAACCCGGAACGTATCTCCATGCCGGATATCGACGTCGACTTCTGCCAGGATCGCCGCGAAGAGGTGATCCAGTACATGGTCGAGAAGTACGGCCGGGAGAAGGTCTGCCAGATCATCACCTTCGGTACCATGGCTGCGCGCGGCGTCATCCGCGACGTGGGGCGCGCGCTCGATTTGACCTTCGGCGAGGTGGACCGGATCGCGAAGCTGGTCCCCGAGGTGCTCGGCATCACGCTGGAGAAGGCGCTGGAGCAGGAGCCGAAGCTGAAGGAGCTGATGGCGGCCGACCCCAAGGTGAAAGAGGTCATGACCGTCGCGCTCAGGCTGGAGGGGCTTGCCCGCCACGCCTCGACGCATGCGGCCGGCCTCGTGGTCGCGCCGAGGCAGATGGAGGAATTCTGCCCCGTCTACAAGGACCAGAAGACCGGCTCCTTGACCACGCAGTACTCGATGAAGTACGTGGAAAAGATCGGTCTGGTGAAGTTCGACTTCCTGGGGCTCAAGAACCTGACCGTCATCGACAACGCCTGCAAGCACATCAGAAACGGCAAGGACCCCAACTTCGACATCACGCTATTGCGCGACGACGACGAGGAATCCTACAAGCTCCTGCAGGCCGGCAACACGACAGGCGTGTTCCAGCTGGAGTCCAGCGGCATGAAGGAACTCCTGGTCAAGCTGAAGCCTTCCTGCTTCGAGGACATCATCGCGGTCTGCGCCCTCTACCGTCCGGGTCCCTTGGGCAGCGGCATGGTGGACGACTTCATCGAAAGAAAGCACGGCCGCAAGCAGACCGTCTACGACCTGCCGCAGCTTGAACCGGTCCTGAAAGACACCTACGGCGTCATCGTCTACCAGGAACAGGTCATGCAGATCTCCCGATCGCTCGCCGGCTACTCGCTTGGCGGCGCGGACCTTTTGCGCCGCGCCATGGGTAAGAAGGACGCCGAGCAGATGGCGAAGGAGCGCGACAAGTTCCTGGAGGGGTCCGAGAAGCTTGGCCTGGACGGGAAGAAGTGCGCCGCCATCTTCGACCTGATGGCGAAGTTCGCCGAGTACGGCTTCAACAAGTCGCACTCCGCAGCCTACGCCCTGGTCGCCTACCAGACCGCATTCCTGAAGGCCCACTACCCGGTCGAGTTCATGGCTGCCCTCTTGACCGAGGACATGGGGAACACCGACAAGGTCATCAAGAGCATCGGCGACTGCCGCGAGATGGGGATCGAGGTGCTCCCCCCCGACATCAACGAATCGGACCGCTCCTTCCGCGTGCTGGACAAGGCGATGCGCTTCGGTCTGGGGGCCGTGAAGAACGTGGGCGAAGGCGCCATCGAGGCGATCATCGAGGCGCGCGGCGACGAGCCTTTCAAGGACCTCTTCGATTTCTGCGAGCGCGTCGACCTGCGCCGGGTCAACAAAAGGGTGATAGAGGCTCTCATCAAGTGCGGCGCCTTCGACTGCACCGGGGCCAAACGCTCTCAGCTCATGGCGGGGCTGGAGGATGCCGCGTCTGCCGGGCAGAGGGTGCAGCAGGAGCGCGAGAGCGCGCAGGCGTCTCTTTTCGGCGCGGCAGAGATCGTGCGCGGCGCCAACGGCGGCGGCAACCGGCTTCCCGACATCCCCGAGTGGGACGAGAAGTATCGGCTGGGGTGCGAGAAAGAGGCGATCGGCTTCTTCATCACCGGGCACCCGCTGGACCGCTACGTCGCCGATATGAGGCGCTTCTCCAGCGTGGACTGCTCCACCATCCTGGACGCCAAGGAAAAGAGCGAGGTGAGGATCTGCGGCGTGCCGGCCAGCGTCAAGGAGCTGATCACCAAGAAGGGGGACCGTATGGCCTTCCTCGCGCTGGAGGACCTGGTGGGTTCGGTCGAGGTGGTGGTCTTTCCGGAAACCTACGCCAAGTGTTCCGAGGTGCTCAGGGGGGACGATCCCATCCACGTCACCGGCACCGTGGAGTTGAGCGAGAAGGGGGCCAAGGTGATGGCGAGCGACATCGTCCTTCTGCGCGACCTGGTTGAGCGTGAAACGAGAAAGGTGAATTTCACCATAGACGCCAAAGAGGCCGATGAAGGGAAGCTCAAAACGCTCAAGGACATCATCTCCCGCTATCAGGGAATCTGTCGCAGCTTCCTGCACCTTGACATAGAGAACAGCTCCAGAGTCACCATCAAGCTTCCCGATGTATACAAAGTCTCGGCAAGTGAAGAATTAACAGTGGAAGTGAGCAACCTCTTCGGCTATAATGCCGTGTCTTTCGAGTGACCTCAATTCTATTCCCGGCATAGGTGAGTTTTGTCTGTAGGAGCGGCATTCCAGCCGTGATACTGCCACAGCAGTCGCGTCAGGAATGCCGCTTCTGCGAGTTAATCTGAAATCAAGGAGATGAAAATATATGGCACTGCAACAAAGCTATCTGGACTTTGAGAAGCCGCTGGCCGAACTGGACAAGAAGATCCAGGAACTGCATGGGTTTTCGACGCAAGGGGTGGACCTCTCGGCTGAGATCGCCAAGCTGGAGCAAAAGTCCGAAAAGATGCGCGAGGAGATGTTCGCCAACCTATCCCGCTGGCAGACCGCCCAGGTGGCGCGCCACATCAACCGTCCCTTCACCCTCGATTACCTGGAGCTGATCTTCACCGAGTTCGTGGAACTGCACGGCGACCGCAACTTCGGCGACGACCACGCCATCGTCGGCGGCCTGGCCAGGCTGGACGGCGAGCCGGTGATGGTGATCGGCCATCAGAAGGGGCGCGACACCAAAGAGAAGGTCTTCCGCAACTTCGGCATGCCGAACCCCGAAGGGTACCGCAAGGCGCTGCGTCTCATGGAGATGGCCGAGCGCTTCAAGCTTCCCGTCATCACCTTCGTCGACACCCCGGGCGCCTTCCCCGGCATCGGCGCCGAGGAGCGCGGCCAGGCAGAGGCGATCGCCCGCAACCTGCGCGAGATGTCCCGGCTGACCGTCCCCATCATCGTCGTCATCACCGGTGAGGGTGGCTCCGGCGGCGCGCTGGCCATAGCCGTAGGCGACAGGATCCTCATGCTGCAGCACTCCGTCTACGCCGTCATCTCCCCCGAGGGTTGCGCCGCGATCCTGTGGTCCGATGGCACCAAGGGAGCCCAGGCCGCCGAGGCGCTGAAGCTGACCGCGAAGGACATCAAGGAACTCGAAGTCATCGACGAGATCGTACCCGAGCCGGCCGGCGGCGCGCACCGCGACCACGAGGCCATGGCCAAGAACCTGCACGAGGCGCTTTCGAAGAACCTGAAGGAGCTGAAAGGGATTGCGGCAGAAGATCTGATCGAGCAGCGTTACCAGAAGTTCCGCAAGATGAGCCGCTTCGCCGGGTAACAAAAGCAGAATACAGAAAAGGGGGACAGGCTACTTTTCGAAATGAAAAAGTAGCCTGTCCCCTTTTTACCTTTTCATCCTATGAGCAGCGACACCGCGTGCAGCAGGATGCCGATCATGCCGCCGACGAGCGTGCCGTTCATCCTGATGAACTGCAGATCGCTCCCTATGCTGAGCTCGATCTCCTCGATGAACTCCTCTTCTTTCCACTCCTTCACGGTCCCGGCGATGTGACGGGAGAACCCGGCTCTCAGGCTGTCGGCGTAGTTTCTTACCACGCGCTCCAGGTGCTCGTTGACAGAATCGGCCAAATCGGCATTCTCGGCAAGGGTGTTGCCAAGGCCAACCGCGGCGTCGGCTATCTTGGCGCGAATGCTCGATAACGGCCGGTCCAGGTCATCTGCCATCCATTGCTTCAGGTCGGCCACGAGGTTCTTGGCGTAATGCGAGAGCTGTTCGTTATCGAGCACCTCCCGCTTCAGCTCGGCCACCTTCTCCCTGGTGCCGGAGTCGTGTTTAAGCTTCGCGATGAAGTCGCCCACGGCCCGGTCGAACTCCTGGCGCAGCTCGTGGTCCGGGTCGGCGTTGACCAGGTTCAGGAAGCCGCTCACCTTATCTATGATTTTTTCGCCGGCGCTCCTGGAGAACTGCGGACGGTTCGGGATGAATTTGCTCAGGAGCGGGTATTCGGTGTCGACCCAGTTGTCCAGCGCTATGGCGATCTTCTCCTGCGACTCGGGGGTCCCAAGCCAGGCGCCCAGCCGCCTCAGGATCTCGTCCAGAACGGCCTGATGGCGATCGTCCTTTCTCAGGGATTCGAGGAGGCCGGCAGCGGAGCCGGCCAGGTCGAATTTCCCGATCCGGTCGTGCATTGCGGCCATGACTATCCTGCTGACACGTTCGTCCTCCAAAAACCCGATCGATTCTGAGAGGATACGCGCTACCCCCCTTGCCAGCCCCTCCGCGTTTTCCCGCGAGGTGAGATAACGGCAAAGCTGCCGCGCGGGGTCGAATTCCTTCATCTTTTCCACCAGCACCTCGGTGGTCAGGAACTTCTCCTGGATGAAGCGGGCCAGGTTGTCGGCGATGGTTTCCCTCTTGTCGGCGATGATGGCGGTGTGCGGTATTGGAAGTCCCAGCGGGTGCCTGAACAGGGCCACCACGGCGAACCAGTCGGCAAGGGCGCCGACCATGGCGGCCTCGGCGAACGCGGCCACCCATTCCCAGCCGCCGCTTCCCCGCTGCAGGCGGGCCACGATGAATAGGACGGCGGCGCCTGCCATGAGGGCTACGGCGATCATCTTGTTCTTTTTCAGTGCAGTTCTTCTCTCATCCAACATCAGCGTCTACTCCTTGCCTTCTAGGTTTCTGCTTGTGCCTTGACTGATCCGGGCGAGCCCTTCTTTCTATCAGTTTGTGACCTACAAGGCAATACGTCAGCGTCAATGACAAAAGGTAACAGGCACCTGTCTCAACCTTCCCGGACTCAGTACGCTTCGGCCGTTAAAGGTTGCGGCAACTGTCGATGCTATGGTAAGACTGAACGTCTATCTGTAGTCACCGGGGAGAACCCAGGTAAGGAGAAAATAATGCTGGAACGTTTACAGAAGATACTCTCGCAGGCAGGCGTTGCTTCCCGACGCGAGTCGGAAGGGATAATCGCCGCGGGGAGGGTGGCCGTTAACGGCACGGTGGCAACGGAGTTGGGGACGAAGGCGGACCCCGACACCGACACCATAACCCTGGACGGCAAGCCGATCACCATCGAAGAGAAGCGCGTCTACATCCTGCTCTACAAGCCGGTCGGCTACATGACCACCATGAAGGACCCCGAAGGGCGCCCGATCGTGAGCGATCTTCTCAAGGGGGTGAAGGAGCGGGTGTACCCCATCGGCCGCCTGGACTACAACACCGAGGGGCTGCTCCTTTTGACCAATGACGGGGCGCTCGCCAACTCGCTGATGCACCCAAGCCATGAGGTGGACAAGGGGTACCTGGTAAGGGTGAGCGGACAGGTATCTCCTCTCCAGATCAAGAAGCTCTCCGAGGGGGTGAAACTGGAGGACGGCATGACCGCTCCCGCCAAGGTGCTCCCGGTGAGCGAGAGCGAGAACAACTCCTGGATCTCGATCACCATCCACGAGGGGCGCTATCGCCAGGTGCGGCGCATGTGCGAGGCTGTGGGGCTGAACGTGGTGCGCCTGAAGCGGGCCCGGTACGACTTCCTTGAGATAGGCGACATGAAGCCCGGGGAGTACAGGCACCTGGCGCCTGAAGAAGTGACCCGGCTCAACAGGAAGATGGCCCCGGTAGGCACAGGGCGCGGTCCACGCAAGACCGGAGTGGTAGCGCGGCGAGGTTCGACAGGCACAGGAAGGGGAACACGCTGACAAAGCGAAACCCGTGGATGGACCAGACACAGTAAAACCGGACACAAGAAAAAGCCACCCTTTGGGGCGGCTTTTTTTATATGAGTGCAATGCCTGCTATCTCACTCGGGGAGACAGGGCAGGGGCAGTTAGTCAGTGTGGTTTAGCTGCGGGTCAGGGAGGCGGGGGGAGGCTGCGCCGATAACTTCAGGCGTCATGCGCTCATCTGCTGCTTCTGCTTCGGCACGCGCGGCGTCTTGGGGGGCTTTTTCTCGGCTGGCCCCCCTTTGGCGGCAAGTTTGGCCGCCCGTACTGCACGGGCCTTGGCCAGGTTGTCCGCGAGCCCCTTCTCCTGCGCCATCCTTCTGCGCGCCTCGGAGAAGTTGCGCGCGGTCAGCGCCTGTCCGCTGGGGATGCCGAACAGTTTCCTGTATTCGCCAGGCTTCATGCCGTGGACCTGGGCCAAGTGGCGAGCGAGCGTTTTCATGCCGCTCTTGCCGCAGAGCATGCAGCTTACCTGGTCCGGCTGGAAAGCCTTCTTCAGGGAGATGGCCGGCCCTCTAGCATCGGCCTTCTCCGCTTCTTCACCAGCCTCCACTTCCAGCTTCTGCAGTGCGACATGCACCTTCTGCAGCTCAAGAAGCAGATCTTCACCGGACATCTCTGTCACCGAGGCATGTGAAGAGACAATATTGGCCGTCAATTCGAGCAGTGATGATGCCATCTTTTCGCTCCTCCTTTCATAGTTTTGAGGTGAAAACATTAGCCGTGTATTATTAAACTACATACATATTTAAAATCAAGCCTTAAATGTTAAACGTAAACAAAAAAGTTGACTGCCAAGTTAAATTTCTGCTAGGTTTCCTCGGCTGATTGCATGGGCGGGAAGCGGCCGCCGGACTATGAGGGTGACTTAGAATGGGACGAATTGTAATAGACGAATTGAGATGCAAAGGATGCGGTATCTGCACCATTGCTTGCCCAAAAAAGCTGATCAGGCTGTGTGAGAAGGTCAATATCCAGGGATACGCACCTGCAGAATCTCCCAATCAGGAACTCTGTACCGGGTGTGCTCTCTGCGCCGAAATTTGTCCTGACGTAGCCATAACTGTCTTCAAATAATTTTTTACTTCCACAGTGAGATTCATTGATCCTGACTGAGCAACCGCGCGTGCGGTTTGAGCGTGCGGCGGAGCTGTCCGTGCACCTGGCCCAGCAGGATTCCCTGGAGGGACAATTGTCGAAACGTCTGTTTGTAAAGGGGAATGAGGCCGCCGCCATGGGTGCCGTGGCCGCCGGGTGCCGCTACTACTTCGGGTATCCCATCACCCCGCAAAGCGACATTCCCGAATACCTCTCGCGGGAGCTCCCCAAGCTTAAAGGCGAGTTCATCCAGGCGGAGAGCGAGATCGGCGCGATCAACATGCTTCTGGGCGCCTCCGCCACGGGCGTGCGCGCCATGACTTCCTCCTCCAGCCCGGGCATCTCGCTGAAGCAGGAGGGGATCTCCTACATGGCGGGTGCGGAGCTTCCCGGCGTCATTATCAACATCTCCCGTTCCGGCCCGGGCCTGGGCGGCATCGATGCCTCGCAGTCGGACTACTTCCAGGCCGTGAAGGGGGGGGGGCACGGCGGCTACCACATCCCGGTGCTGGCACCTAACTCGGTGCAGGAGATGTACGACCTGACCTTGCACGCCTTCGACCTGGCGGACCTCTACCGCACACCGGTGATGCTCCTGGGCGATTCGGTGGTCGGCCAGATGAAGGAGGCTCTCGTTCCCAATCCGCGCCCGGTACGCGAGCTGCCCGAGAAGGAATGGGCGGTCCGCGGCAAGGGGAGCGCCGGGCAGAGGGTGGTGAAGTCCCTTTTCCTTGGGGACGGCGAGCTGGAGGCGCATAACTGGCGCCTGCACGCGAAGTACCAGGTGATGAAGGAGAAGGAGTGCATCTCCGAGGAGTTCGAGACCGCGGACGCGAAACTGATCGTGACCGGTTTCGGCTCCGTCTCCAGGATCGCCCAGACCGCGGTGGCCATGGCGCGCGAAGAAGGGCTCAAGGTGGGGCTGTTCCGTCCGGTTACGCTCTTCCCCTTCCCGGAGAAGGCGCTGGCGGAGGCCGCCGGCCATGCCGGCCGCGTGCTGGTGATCGAGCTCAACACCGGACAGATGGTTGAAGACGTCCGCCTGAGCGTAGGTGCGCGAGCCCAGGTTTCCTTCTACGGCAGGCCGCCGGGGGCAGGGTCGCTTCCGTCGCCGGAGGAGATCCTCGACGTCATCAGGAAGAACTACGACCAGGCGCCGCAGTAGGCTAAGAGGTATATCCACATGCAACAGGTTTTTAAGAGACCGCAAAGCTTGAAGGACGTGCAGACCCATTTCTGCCCCGGGTGCCATCACGGCACCATCCACCGCCTGGTGGCGGACGCCATGGACCTCCACGGCGTGCAGGAAAGGACCATCGGGGTGGCGTCGGTCGGCTGTTCCGTCTTTCTCTACGGCTACTTCGACATCGACGTCGTCGAGGCTCCCCACGGCCGTGCTCCCGCGGTAGCGACCGGCGTCAAGCGCGCGAAGCCGGACAACTTCGTGTTCACCTACCAGGGCGACGGCGACCTTGCCGCCATCGGGACCGCGGAGATCATCCACGCCGCCAACCGGGGCGAGGACATCACCGTCATCTTCGTCAACAACACGACCTACGGCATGACCGGCGGCCAGATGGCCCCGACCACCCTGGTCGGTCAGAAGACCTCTACCTCCCCGTACGGCAGGGACAAGTCCAAGGACGGCTCCCCGATCAGGATGGCGGAACTGATGGCGCAGCTGGGCGGCGTGGCCTACTCGGCCCGCGTGGCCGTGGATTCTCCCAAGCACGTCCTGGAAGCGAAAAAGGTGATCCGCGAGGCGTTCGGCTACCAGGTGCAGGGGAGGGGGTTCTCCTTCGTGGAAGTGCTCTCCGCCTGCCCGACCAACTGGGGGATGAACCCGCTCAAGGCGAACGCGCGGGTCGGCGAGGAGATGATCCCTTACTTCCAGTTGGGGGTCTTCAAGAAGGAAGAGGCGTAGGCGGCCGCTAGCTTAAGGGGCGGTTTAACTATGAATGCAGGACACGGACGGCGAGCGTTCGTGTTTGGAGGTTCGATGCGTAAAGATGTGTTGATAGCAGGCTTCGGCGGGCAGGGTGTGCTCTTGGCCGGGAATCTGCTCTCCTATGCCGCGATAGAAGAAGGAAAGAACGTCAGTTATTTTCCCGCCTACGGGGTTGAAAAGCGCGGCGGTTCGGCCACCTGCACCGTGGTCATTGCCGACGGCGCGGTAGGCTCCCCGGTGGTCGGGCAGCCCTCGACGCTAGTGGTGCTGAATCAGGCGTCGCTGGAGCGCTTCGGCGCCCGTGTCCGTCCCGGCGGCGTCTGCATCGTCAACTCGTCGCTCGTCGACGTCTGCGCCCTGGGGAGGGACGACATCAGGATCATCCCGGTCCCCATGAACGAGATTGCCACTGAGCTCGGCGACTTGAGGATGGTCAACATGGTGGCCTTGGGCGCCTACGCCGCCGTTTCCGGCGCGGTCGAACTCGCCACCCTGGCGGGCGCGCTCAAAGAGGCACTGCCGGAGCGAAACCACAAGTACATCCCCGCCAACGTGAAGGCGATTGAAACAGGCGCACAGGTCGCATCGGAAAAAACAGCTTGACTTCCCGAAGAGGAATCTGGTATTAAACTGGTCTCTTTCGATGGGGTGTCGCCAAGCGGTAAGGCAACGGACTCTGACTCCGTCATCCAAGGTTCGAATCCTTGCACCCCAGCCAACCTCCTCACGAGCTAGCGATGCAGCAAGCTGAACATAATTGGTCCCATCGTCTAGTGGTTAGGACACCGGCCTTTCACGTCGGTAACAGGGGTTCAAGTCCCCTTGGGATCACCATTTGAAGACAGCGCCTTGAAGCAGGGCGCTGTCTTTTTTTTTATCTGCACTCTTCTCAAGTAACTCTGAATCCATGGTCGGAGGCTTTGCTATGACAGTAGTCATCTCTTGTAGGACATCTTATTGCTCTCCAGCTACTGCATGCGCAGCTGCCTTTGTCGGAGCAATCCCCGCCCGGTTGGCCCTTCTTCTTTTCCTGATGCTTTGTTGCAGCACCCTCTTCCCTTCGCAGCTTCATGCGGGGGAGAACCTGTTCAACAGCGGGGCAGCCATCAAGGAGGAACTGGGGCGCCTGGGCTCGGAGGGAACGCTCTTCCTAAAGGCCCCCGTCGACCCTTACCTGGCGCAGACCGGAGCCGCGGCGGGTCTCATTGCCGTCGCCTACATCTTCGATAAACAGCTCAGCTCGAGCGGTTCGCACCACGGCGTTCTCAGGGGGATCACGGACGCCGGCAGCAACGCCAGCAACCCCTTTCTCCACCTGGGTATCGCCGCGACCGTCTACACCGCCGGGGCCGCTTCCGGGAACGCCGGCGTGATGGATCTCGGTGAGGAGATGGGGGAGGCGCTAGTTCTGGCGGATAGCGCCACCTTCGTGCTCAAGGGCGCCATCGGCCGGGGGCGTCCCTACCAGACGGAGAGCAAGTCGAGCTTTCGTCCCTTCCAGTTCGAGGGAGGTTACGACTCGCTCCCTTCGATGCACACCGCGAGCTCTTTCGCTTTGGCCCATGTGGCCGCTTCTCATAGTGAAAGCTGGCCTTCGAAGTTTGCCTGTTACGCCGCAGCCGGTCTGGCCGGCTTCTCCAGGGTCTACCAAGGGAAACACTGGGCGAGCGACGTGCTGGTCGGGGCCGCTATCGGCGAACTGGCCGGGGATGCGGTGACGAGGTACCGCGCCCTGCAGCCGGGCAAGGTGAGCGTCGCCCCCACGGCGATTGGCGGCGCCCCGGCGCTGGCGCTGGTCGGGAAATTCTAAAAGACGATAAAGGAGCTTTGCATGCTTAGCGCAGTCATCTTCGACTTTGACGGCGTCATCGTGGACACCGAACCGCTGCACTACAAGGCCTTTCAGGAACTGCTGGTGCCGCTTGGGCTTGGTTATTCCTGGGAAGAGTACCTGGACCGCTACATCGGTTTCGACGACCGGGATGCCTTCCGCGAGGCCTTCGCTGTCGCCGGGCGTGCCCTCTCCGACGGCGAGTTGAAGGAGCTGATCCACGGCAAGGCGCAGGCGTTTCTGCGCATCGTCTCGGTTGGTGTTGCCCCATATGCCGGGGTGGTGGAGCTGATCCGCTCCATCTCCGGCAACCTGCCGCTTGCCCTTTGCAGCGGTGCCCTGCGCAGCGACATAGACCCCATCCTGGCGCAGCTGGGCCTTTCCGACGCCTTCGACGTCATGGTGACCGCCGACGAGGTGGCGGCCAGCAAGCCCGACCCGGAAAGCTATCGGCTAGCGGTCACGAGGCTCCAGGAGGCCTTCCCAGGCAAGGTTGACGCTTCTGCCTCGATCGCCATCGAGGACACCCCGGCGGGAATCGCCTCGGCGACCGGCGCAGCTCTCAAGGTGCTCGCCGTGACCAACAGCTATCCCAGGGAGCGGCTGACCGGCGCCTGCCGGGTGCTCAATTCCCTGTCCGGAGTCGATCTCGAAGGGCTTCGCCTCCTCGTCTGACGCCGCCATGCTCAAACCCGCCACCATCGATGCCGTCCTCCCGCAACTGGCCGAGGCGCTGGAGCTGCGCAACGTAGCCGTGCTCCAGGCCCCCCCGGGCGCCGGGAAGACGACGCGCGTCCCCCTGGCCCTGATGGACGCCCCCTTTCTCCAGGGGGGAAAGATCATCATGCTCGAGCCGCGCCGACTGGCCGCCGTGAACGCCGCCCGCTACATGGCCCAGTGTCTGGGCGAAGAGGTGGGGAGGCGCGTAGGCTACTGCATCAGGTTCGAGCGCAAGGTTTCCCCCGCCACCCGCATCGAGGTGGTTACCGAGGGGATCCTGGCCCGGAGGCTGCAAAGCGACCCGCTGCTGGAAGGTGTGTCGGCGGTGATCTTCGACGAGTTTCACGAGCGGAGCCTTACCTGCGACCTTTCGCTTGCGCTTTGCCGGGACGTGCAGCTGGGGCTGCGCGAGGACCTTCGGCTCCTGGTCATGTCGGCTACGCTCGATGCCGAGCCTGTGGCGCAGCTTCTCGGCGGCGCGCCTCTCATAACCACTGAGGGGCGACAGTACCCGGTGGAAATCAGGTACCTGAAGAGCGAGCCTTCGGGGCGGCTGGCGGAAACCACCTGCGCCTCGGTCCTGCGCGCTCTCTCCGAGACTAAAGGCGACATCCTCGTTTTTCTCCCCGGCGCCGGCGACATCAGGCGCTGCGAAACCCTGCTGCAGCAAAAGCTCGGCCCCGACGTCATGGTTGCGGTCCTCTACGGGGATCTCCCCTTCGCCGCGCAGGAGCGCGCCATCTTGCCGGCGGATCGCCGCAAGGTGGTCCTCGCCACCAACATCGCAGAAACCAGCCTCACCATCGAGGGGGTCCGGGTGGTAGTGGATTCCGGCTTCTCGCGGCAGCTCCGCTTCGATCCCTCGACCGGCCTGAACCGCCTGGACACCATGCGGATATCGGCTGCCTCCGCCCAGCAGCGCGCCGGCCGTGCCGGCAGGGTGGCACCCGGCGTCTGCTATCGCCTTTGGACCGAGCACGCCCAAACGACCCTCCTCCCGTTCACCCCCGCAGAGATCAGGGTATCCGACCTTGCACCCCTCGCCCTCGACCTGGCGCAGTGGGGCGTGTCAGATCCCGCTTCGCTGAGCTTTCTCGACCTGCCGCCGGCAGCCCATCTCGCCGAGGGGAGGGCGCTCTTGCAATCCCTCGGGGCACTCGATGGGCGCGGGAACATCACCCCCCTGGGAAAGAAGATGGCGGCGCTCCCCATGCACCCGCGCCTGTCCGCCATGCTGGCCGGTTCGCTGGCGACCGGCCAAAGGGGGCTTGCCTGCACGCTGGCAGCCATCCTCTCCGAGCGCGACCTCCTGCCGCGCGGGGGCGGAGCGGTTTCCGACAGCGACCTTCTCGACCGGCTGGACGCATTCGCCGAGCGCCGGGACCCGCAGGCGTCCCGCACCGTGGAGAGGCTCGCGACTTATTTCAGGAACGCCCTCGGGGTGCAGGGGGGGCATGTGCAGGGGGACGCCTCGGTGGTGGGAGAACTCCTCCTGATGGCGTATCCCGACCGGGTGGCGCGGGAGAGAACCCCCGGTTCCGGCCGCTACCTGATGGTCAACGGCAGCGGCGCGCGCCTGTCGCGCAGAAGCAACCTGAGATCGCAGCCGTTCATCGTGGCGGTAGAGGTCGAGGGGGGCGGGGCCGAGGGCGAGATACATATGGCGAGCGCCGTCACGCTCGACGCGGTGCGCTCCGGGTGTGCCGGCGCCATTACCCGCGAGCGGCGGGTCTTTTGGGATGAGCGAGAGGGGAGGGTGGTGGCCCGCGAAGAGGAGCGCCTCGGGGCCATCGTTCTTTCTGAGCGTGCCGCGACCCCGGACAAGGGGGAGATCGGCGCAGCCCTTTTGGGGGGCATCTTGTCAGGCCCCGGCCTGTCCGGGCTTAACTGGACCGACGAGGCACGGCAGTTTCAAAACCGTGTGAATTTCCTGCGCCGCGTGCTGCCGGAGGAGGAGCTGCCGGACCTCTCGGACCGGGCGCTGACGGAACACCTGGAGCGCTGGCTCCTTCCCTACCTAGATGGGGTGAGGTCGCTCGCCCACCTGGCGCGGGTGGACCTTCGGGAGCCCTTGAAGGGGATGCTTGAGTGGCGGCAGCAAAAGCTCGTCGACGAGGAGGCTCCGACCCATCTCAAGGTCCCCAGCGGCTCCCGCATCGCCCTGGAATACCCGGCCGAGGGGGATCCCTTTCTAGCCGTCAAACTGCAGGAGATGTTCGGACTTGCCGAGACGCCGCGGGTGGCAAAGGGAAGGGTTCCGGTAGTGATCCACCTGCTGTCGCCTGCCCGGCGTCCCATTCAGGTGACCTCGGACTTGAAGAGCTTCTGGAACGGGGCCTACCGCGAGGTGTGCAAGGAGTTGAAGGGTCGCTACCCGAAGCACCCCTGGCCGGACGACCCGTGGAATGCGCCGGCTACCAGGCATGTGAAGAAGAGGATATCGTAGAGGCAATTGACGATTGACAATTGACAATGAACAACCTAATAAGAGCTTTTAAATTGTGGGTATGTAAGACCTGGACTGTCGTTGCAATATGTGTTGTGAGTTGAAAATGAAGGGAGCAGTGGTTAGTTGTCAACTGTCTAGTTGCCAATTAACAATTGGTTCTGGCTTGTTGATTGTGAGTTGGATGAGTTGGGAGCTGGAAATGAATGGAGTAGTGGTTTAGTTGTCAATCGTCAATTGTCAATTGTCAATTGCTTTTGGTTCACCTCATGTTGGTGAAAACGAGCGAGCCGTCTTTCGACAGGTAGCTCCTGATGCTTTCCGGCACCTCCGGAATTCCCATCCCGTTCTCCAAGTAGGCCTGCGTCACGTTTAACCCGTCCTTCCAGAGCTCGAAGTGCAGGTGCGGTCCTGTGGATCTCCCGGTGGAGCCGGAGAGCGCGACCGTCTGCCCCGCCTCTACCCGGTCCCCGATCTTTACCTCCAGTTGTGCATTGTGCCCGTACAGGGAAACCATCCCTCCTTCATGCTCGATGGTCACCAGATTGCCATATCCGCCGCGCGCAGCACTCTCGACCACCCTGCCGGCCGCGATCGCCTTAACCCTGGTGCCGGTCGGGACCGCTATGTCGACTCCGTTATGATGTTTCATGCCGCCGTCGATCGGGTCGTGGCGCAGCCCGACCCTGGAGGTGACGACCCCCTGGACCGGCATCCGGGGGTCTTTCTCGGTAAAACCCGGCTCGCTCTTGAGCGCCTCCGGTTGGATCTTCGCCGTCCTTTTTGGCTTCCCCTCGCGCAGAACCCTGACCGCGCCCCCGCTGGTCGGGGTGTTGGTGAAGGTTTCCACCCCGTCCTCCCCCGTGTAACGGAAAAAGTCGGCCTGCGCCGGCGAGACGAAGAGCGCGCAAAGCACCGCTGCAGGCAGGAGTGTACGCGCAAGCTGTGATGCTTTCTTCCACCGTAGTGCGATTTCCAGTTTCTTCACCATCAATCCTTCGCCCAAAATCCGGGCTCCCTGATCCCTAAAGCCGCCCGTACTATAGTATGACGGCCGGCGCTTGGCAAGAGGCGACTGGGGGGGCGGCTCGCTGCTCATTTACCTAGCAGGCGCCGCTCTTAAACAATAAGGGGGACAGCATCAAGGGGACAGGCACCTGCTATCCGGCGGACCAGGCATTGACTGCGCCGGCGGTCGTGCCGGAGGGCTTTTCCCGGTGTGGAAAGATTAATCGGCTGTGTGTCGTACTGGGCATTTCTCTTGCTACATATTGGATGTTTAGCGCAATGATCCTGTAAATACTTGGAACCCCGTTGCTTCGACAATCATAGTGCTTATTTTTTAGACACCGCTGCATAAAAAGGAGGCTGTACCGTGGAGATGTTTGGGCAAAACGTATTTAACCAGTCTGTTATGAGAGATAGGTTGCCGAAAGGTGTTTTCAAGAACCTGAAGAAGACCATTGACGAAGGTCTGCCGCTTGATCCCTCCATCGCAGATGTTGTCGCATCGGCAATGAAAGAGTGGGCCGTTGAAAGAGGCGCAACACATTTTACCCATTGGTTCCAGCCGATGACCGGCATTACCGCGGAGAAACATGACTCTTTCATTTCGCCGACGGATGGCGGGGTACTGCTTGAATTCTCCGGTAAAGAACTGGTCAAGGGTGAGCCGGATGCGTCCTCTTTCCCCAGCGGCGGCCTGAGGGCAACCTTCGAAGCCAGGGGATACACAGCCTGGGACTGCACCTCGCCTGCCTTCCTGAGAGAAGAGGCTGACGTCATCACTCTCTGCATCCCTACCGCCTTCTGCTCCTACACCGGTGAGGCGCTGGACAAGAAGGTTCCTCTGCTTCGTTCCATGGAAGCGCTTTCCACGCAGGCCGTGCGTGTTCTCAAGCTGTTCGGAAACACCAGTGTCACCAGGGTAACCTCGACTGTCGGAGCCGAGCAGGAATACTTCCTGGTGGACAAGTCTTTCTACCTGAAAAGACCCGACCTGATGATGGCAGGCAGAACCCTTTTCGGCGCCATGTCCACAAAAGGGCAGGAAATGGAAGACCACTACTTCGGCAGTATCAAGGAAAGAGTGCTGTCGTACATGAAGGAAGTGAACGAGGAACTGTGGAAACTGGGCGTTACTGCCAAAACCCAGCACAACGAAGTAGCACCCGGACAGTTTGAACTAGCACCGATTTTCGAAAACACCAACATCGCCACCGACCACAACCAGATGGTCATGGAAGTTCTCAAGCGGGTCGCCCTCAGACACGACATGGTCTGCCTGCTGCACGAGAAACCCTTTGCCGGCGTCAATGGTTCCGGAAAGCACAACAACTGGTCCATGAGTTCCAACGACGGCCAGAACCTGCTGGAGCCCGGCCACACCCCCCATGAGAACGCCCAGTTCCTGACCTTCCTCATGGCTACCATCAAGGCTGTGGACACCTATGCCGGGCTGCTGCGCTGCTCCTGCGCCAATGCCGGCAATGACCATCGCCTGGGCGCCAATGAAGCACCTCCGGCGATCATTTCGGTTTTCCTCGGCGAGCAGCTTGCCAATATCATCGACCAGATCGTTGCAGGCATAGCGAAATCGTCCTCCATGAGCGGTCTCATGGACATCGGCGTAAATACCCTTCCCTCGCTGCCCAAGGACGCCACCGACAGGAACAGGACCTCCCCTTTCGCCTTTACCGGCAACAAATTCGAATTCAGGATGCTCGGTTCTTCCTTCTCCATTTCGGGCCCCAACATCATCATCAACACCATCATTGCCGAGGCGCTGAAAGAGTTTGCCGACGTGCTGGAGAAATCCACCGACTTCGACGCCGACCTCGACAAGCTGCTTCAGGAAACCGCTAAAAAACACCAGCGTGTGATCTTTAACGGCAACAACTACTCCGACGAGTGGGTTCAGGAAGCAGCAAAACGTGGCCTGCCGAACATTCCCAACACTCCTGACGCACTCAAGGAACTGGTCTCCAAGGAAGCGGTCAAGGCGTTCACTGCTCACAATGTCTTCAACGAAAAGGAAGTCCATGCACGTTACGAAATCATGGTCGAGCAGTACGTCAAGACCCTGAACATCGAAGCGCTGACCATGATCGACATGGCCAACCAAAGCATAATCCCTACCGCCATCGAGTATGCGACAACGGTGGCAAACTCTGTCAATGCGGTCGCCGCTGTATCCAGCAAGCTGGACGTCTCGACACAGAAGGAATTGTTGGATGAACTCTGCGAGAAACTGGCTTTGATGAGCGCCAATACCAAAGCGCTGGAGAAGGCGCTTGAGAACGCGCTGAACATCGCCGATGCCGAGAAGCAGGCCGCTGCATTCAGGGAAAGCGTGTTTACCAAAATGCTTGAACTGCGCGCCACTGGCGATGCGCTGGAAAAAATCATAGGTGCCAAATACTGGCCTCTGCCGACCTACAGGGAGATGCTTTTCGTCCTGTAATCCCTGGATCTTTATCTGCCTAAATAGGAGCCTCCTGCCGGGGGCTCCTATTTATAGCTACGCCACAGTCAAGGCACGATCAGTTCAGGATTGTTCTAATATAAGTTGACCAACAAGAGTTCGGCAACCTGCTGCTGAGCAAACCATCAGTCCGGGATTTATAACCTTGCAAATCAATGGCAAGCTATTTATAATTCGCGGCGCACTGAACAACAAGCGGAGGATAACTGCCTTGAAAAAAGTCGAAGCAATCATAAAACCTTTCAAGCTTGATGAAGTGAAAGAAGCACTCAATGAGATCGGCATCCAGGGGATCACCATCGGTGAAGTGAAAGGTTTCGGTCGCCAGAAAGGGCACACCGAGCTTTACCGCGGCGCGGAGTACGTGGTCGATTTCATTCCCAAGATCAAGATGGAAATCATCGTATCTGACGAAGTTGTCGGCAAGGTTGTCGACGCCATCGAGCAGGCTGCCAAGACCGGCCGGATCGGCGACGGCAAGATCTTCGTGACTCCAGTGGAGGAAGTAGTTCGGATCAGGACCGGTGAGAGGGGCGAGGACGCTCTCTAATCGGCACTGGTTTTTACTTAATTTGAAAGGAGATTGTAGATGACACCTAAACAAGTAGTGGAGTTTGCAAAAGAAAACGGCGTACTTATGGTCGATTTCAAATTCATGGACTTCGTCGGCATCTGGCAGCACTTCACCGTGCCGATGAGCGAGTTCGGCGAGGACACCTTCGAAGAAGGGCAGGGCTTTGACGGCTCCTCCATCCGTGGGTGGCAGCCGATCCATGCCTCCGACATGATCATCATTCCGGACCCGAAGACCGCGAAGATGGACCCGTTCACCGCAATTCCCACTCTTTCGCTTATCTGCGACATCTTCGACCCGATCACCAAAGAAGACTACACCCGCGACCCGCGTAACATCGCCAAGAAAGCCGAGAACTACCTGAAGTCGACCGGCCTTGCCGACACCGCATACTTCGGACCGGAAGCGGAATTCTTCATCTTCGACGACGTCCGTTACGACTCCACCGCCAACTCCTCCTTCTACGCCGTTGACTCCGTCGAAGGCGCATGGAACACCGGCCGCGAAGAGTTCCCGAACCTCGGCTACAAGCCGCGCCACAAAGAAGGCTACTTCCCGGTTGCCCCGACCGACTCCCAGAACGACCTCCGCAACGAGATGGTCCTGGAACTGCAGAAAGTCGGCATCCGCGTCGAGTGCCAGCACCACGAGGTCGCTACCGGCGGCCAGGCAGAGATCGACATGCGCTTCTCCTCGCTGGTCGACATCGCCGATCAGCTGCAGTGGTTCAAGTACGTCATCAAGAACGTGGCAAACCGCAACGGCAAGACCGTAACCTTCATGCCGAAGCCGCTTTACGGCGACAACGGTTCCGGCATGCACTGCCACATGTCCCTCTGGAAGGACGGCACCAACCTCTTCGCCGGCGACAAATACGGCGGGCTTTCCCAGATGGCTCTCTGGTACATCGGCGGCATCATCAAGCACGCCCGTGCCCTCTGCGCCTTCACCAACCCGACCACCAACTCCTACAAACGTCTGGTGCCGGGCTTCGAGGCTCCGGTGAACATGGCGTACTCCAGCCGTAACCGTTCGGCTGCGCTCCGTATCCCGATGTTCTCCTCGAACCCCAAGGCGAAGAGGATCGAGTACCGTACTCCGGACCCGTCCTGCAACGGCTACCTCGCCTTCGCAGCTCTGCTGATGGCAGGCCTCGACGGCATCGAGAACAAGATCGATCCGGGCCAGCCGCTGGACAAGGACATCTACGGCCTGTCCCCGGAAGAACTCGCCACCATCCCGTCGGCACCGGGCTCCCTCGAGGAGGCTCTCAAGGCGCTGACCGAGGACAACGAGTTCCTCTACAAAGGTGACGTCTTCACCCCGGACGTCGTCGAGAAGTGGATCGAGTACAAGACCGAAGCCGAAGTCAACCCGGTCCGTATGCGTCCGGTACCGCTCGAGTTCGCACTGTACTTCGACATTTAATAGCTTCAGGCATAAAGGCAGCATAGAAAGGCGGGGGAAACCCCGCCTTTTCCTATTTGTGGTCCGCGATAGCGGCTATCGAGGTGGGGCACCGGGGCGCGTGGAAAGAATTGACTCGATAATTGCAATGGCCTAACTTGTAGATACGTATCGGGAACCATTGGAGCGGTTGGGGAGTTCACGTGCGGCTTACACATCAGGAGGTAGCTCAATCCGGGAGGTGTCTCATGTCGAGAAAATTTCTTGCTGCACTCGCGTTCTCTTCCTTTTTGACTGTTTCAGCCCTTCCCTGCCAGGCCACCGTCGTCATTGACCCCGCATTGGGATGGAGCGGCGAGTTTGCCTGGTTTGACGGCATCGGACCGATCGGTTTTATCACCACGCCCAACGAAGACGAGTGGTGGAGTTCCGATTGGAGCATCTCAACGAGCAGCGACTGCGTCATGCCCCTCGTTACTGCGTTCGATGAGTATGCTGTAGGAGATGAATTCGCTTTCTACTTTGACGGCCTGCTCACCGGGTGGACTTCGACCTTCCACGACGGTTCCGGCTATTTCCACGGCGTGTTCGATGATCTGGCCCTTACGGCCGGGACCCATACCTTTACCTTCTTCGTGACCGCTAACGCCCCTGGTCTCACGGAAGGATCGGCCAAGGCTGATTTCTCCGCGGTAGCGCCTGCCGCGGTTCCTGAGCCCTCCACTTTGCTTCTGCTGGGCGCGGGCTTTGGCGCTCTCGGTCTGTTCCGGTCGATGCATCGTAGCTGAAGCCGTAGGCAGCCGGAATTAGGAGAAAATGGCCGCGAGCAATCGCGGTTTTTTTGTTCATTGGCGACTTCGCCCTTGGCGATTTACCTTTGTGTGCCGCCACAACAAGTGTCCTTACTCATTTAGGTTGAAGGGGTCCCCAAAAACTGCTAAGGTGCGGAATTTCCAGGCTCACCACGGGGACAGGAGCAAAGTGCGAGGAGGCAGCAGGTGCTGCGAGAAGCGAAGGCCGCCAAACTTATCGAGTGGTTCTGCAAAGCTGCGATCAGGCATGCCGAGGCCATGGAAAATCTGCAGGAAGAGGTCTCCGCTGCGCAGGTGGAGGACCTGGACAGGTTTTACGCTGCAGTGCTGCGCGAAGGGGCCTTGGACCTTTTTCTCACGCTGCTGGATAACGAAGACGTCAGGGTTGCCGGCATGGCTGCCGTGTACGCCATGCGCGAAGAGCCCGACCGCTGCCGGGAGGTACTGGTGCGGCTTTCGGCCCTGCCCGGGCTGACAGGATTCAGGGCGCAGGCTGCGTTGGAGCGGTGGGAGTCCGGGGATTGGAACAAGTAGAACTTTAATCAAAATCAGGAGGTGTGCAGTGTCCGAATTCAACAACGTAAGTGTGGTAAAAGAGGCCAACATCTATTTCGAGGGCAAGGTGACCAGCCGCACCGTCATATTCCCTGACGGGTCGCGCAAGACCTTGGGGGTGATGCTCCCGGGCGAATACACCTTCAACACCGGCTCCGCGGAGCTCATGGAGATCCTTTCCGGCGAGATGACGGTGGTTTTGCCCGGTTCTCCCGACCCGGTCGCCATCAAGGGTGGAGAGGCGTTCGAAGTGCCCGAAAACGCCAGCTTCAAGGTCAACGTTACCGCCGTTTCCGACTACATCTGTTCCTTCCTCTAAACCGGGAAGGCAAACCTGTGCCACGGAGAGAATCTGAGAACTCGGGGTTAGCCCACGATTCTTCAGAAGTTCTCCGTGTCCAAAGGTTTTCATCAGTATGAGAAACAGTGCATCCGAAAATACCCCGGTCATCGGGCGTTTCGCTCCCTCTCCCACCGGGCCGCTGCATGTCGGCTCGCTGGTCGCTGCAGTGGGAAGCTACATCCTGGCGAGACAAGCGGGTGGGCTGTGGTTCCTTCGCATGGAGGACCTGGACCTGCCGCGGGTGGTTCCGGGTATTGCCGCCGACATGCTCTCGACGCTGGAAACGCTCGGCTTCCAGTGGGATGGCGAGGTCTTCTACCAAAGCAGGCGCACCGATTATTACCGTGAGGCCGCCGACGAACTGGTGCGGCGGAGGCTGGCATATCCCTGCGGCTGTACCAGGAGCGAGATAGCACAAATAGCCTCCGCGCCGCATGAGGATGGGCTGGTATATCCGGGGCTATGCCGCGAGGGGGTGCCGCCTGATAAGGTGGAGAGGGCGCTCAGGGTGAAGGTGTACGACGAGGTTATCTCCTTCCAGGACGGAATCATGGGGCTCTACGGCCAGCATCTGACGGCTTCTTGCGGCGACTTCGTCATTCATCGCGCCGACGGCCCTTACGCCTACCATTTGGCTGTTGTAGTCGATGATGCGGCCGCCGGGGTGAACCAGGTGGTGCGAGGTGCGGACCTTCTCAGTTCGACGCCGCGCCAGATCTACCTGCAGAGGCTGTTCAACTACTCGACGCCCAGCTACTGGCATCTGCCGCTGGTGACCGGCCCCGACGGTGCGAAACTGAGCAAGCGGGACCACGCCGTTTCTCTGGCGCACGGTCGCGACCTGTCGAAAGAGGGGGGGAAGCTTTTGGCAGGTGCGCTCAGGTTCTTGGGGCAGTCCCCCCCGGTCGCCTTGGAAAAAGCCCCTCCGGCGGAGATGCTGCAGTGGGGGGTATCTCACCTGGACGTTGCTTCCATCCCGAAAAAGCCCGGTCCTTTCCCGCTCTGACCATTTCAAAGATAGAAACTGTTGAGAGACAAGGTGGGTTCGTGGCAGGAGTTGCAGGAGTTGCAGGAGTTGCAGGAGTTGCAGGAGTTGCAGGAGTTGCAGGAGTTGCAGGATCTAGCCCAGGTCGAGAAATGGCGGTGCAGGTTTCCTCGGCAGTTTCGCGGCAGGAGCCTTTTGTCGCCGTTCCAGCCCCTCCCTGATCTGGTCTCCGACTTCGCGGCTCACCCCGTGATCGATGTACATCTGCCTCACCAGCGTATCGTTCAGCGATTCGCACCCCGCCAGTAAGGCGAGCGCGCAAAGCAGTAAGAGCCTCCGCGTCACGCACCCTTTCTCCTCTTCTCTACTTCCCGCCATTTCTCGATCTCCTCCTCGGTCACCGGTTGCCACTGCGGCACCGGGGAGGTGTGCCAGTTTTCGTCGACTGCCACCATGGTGAAAAGGCCGCTTGCGGCACGGCGCGTGGAGCCGTCGGTGACGTTTTCCACCTCCACTTCCAGTTCGACCTCCATTGAAGATCGCCCGACATGGATGATGGTCGCTCTCGAATAGACCACTTCCCCGACGTTTATCGGGGTGTAGAAGTCGATGCGGTGGGCGCAGGCGGTGACGACCCTTTTCCTGGCGTAGCGCCAGCAGACCACCCCAGCCGTTTTGTCCATGATGCTCATGATGACGCCGCCGAAGATGTTGCCGTAGGAATTGGTGTCTTTGGGGAGCAGCGTCTCGATCAGTTCTGCCTTGCGGTTTTCCATTATCGCTCCTCTTCGCCCAGCGACTGGGCGATGATCTTTTTCAGCCGGAAGGCGCCGGCCCGTTCCATCGGTCTTCCGGTGATGCTGCTTACGGTGCGGTTGCGCCGCTCGTCTGCGGGGTAGACGGAGCACTCTATCACCACCCCGTCGTCTTCAAGGTAGATGTGGGTGTAATCCTTGATGACGCCATGCTTCCTGACCGGTACCGTTTCGGTCTGGAATGCGATGCCGCGCTCCTCAAGTAGAGTCTCCACCGCCTCTGTGGAATCGGTGAAGAGGTGGATGTCGATGTCGCTTTTGCTGGTCACGGCTCCCGACAGGACCGACCCCACCAGGTAAGGAGAGAAGTCGGTGAATAGGTCGAGGTAGGAGAGGGCTGTCTGCCTCAGCCGCAGCAGGCGTTCCGGAAGGACATCCTCCTCGTTGGCGGCGATGAGCCTGGCCAGCTCCTCGTGGATCTCCGCGTTCGTCGGCAGGTGCGATCCGAGGGAAAGCGCCTTTTCCGGCCCGAAGCGCTTGGCCGCCTTCCTCTTGGCATCGCGGTACTCCCTCACCCCGTCCTCGTACATGAGCCTCGCGGCCTCGCACGCTATTTGGCTGCGTATTTTGTCCGTTTTTCTCATGATGGAGAGTATAGCCAGTAGTGCGCGATATGATACGACATTTGGCGCTGGTGCGGGCCGGAAATTTTCTTTGTCATTAAAAAAAAGAGGTTGACTGCGGGAGGCGTCTTTGCTATAAACAGGATCTCCATTGAGCGGGAATAACTCAGTGGTAGAGTGCAACCTTGCCAAGGTTGAAGTCGCGGGTTCGAATCCCGTTTCCCGCTCCATCTATCTACAAGGAATCCTTACGGATTCTTTTCTTTAAGCCCCGGCTTTCGCATGAACTTCCGCATGCAGCCGGGGCTTTCGCTTATCTGCCCTTTTTGAAGTCCCGCCCGAAGTAGGCGAGAATCTTCAAGCGGTCCTGTTCCAGCCCCTCCACGTAGCGCCCGTACAGCTCGTAGATCATCTGCTTGCTGGCGTGTCCCATCAGGTTCACCAGTCCTTCCCTCAAGTGCACTTGCACCCCATTTTCCCTATCTCAAATCCCATCAGTGGCAGTCACAATTATAACTACACTCTCAGAAGGGTACTGCTGTCAGTAGTAGGCATGTTTTTTTAAAACAGGTTAGTGTGTATCTATTCATCTACGGCAGATGAACAAGGTTGAAGCTATGATCGGGTGGGGCAATATCGGGCATCGCACTGAACCTGTGAAGCTTACGCCGGCACAGCATCGCCAGCAATATGTTTCGCATTAGTGAATTCGCGGTTGCTCCCGCCAAAAGACAGGTCCCACTGGCAGTGTCACTTGTCTTCAGTCTGCCGACTCCCTCATCCAGCTATTTTAGAAGAGTTTTTTTAAAATTATATTCATTGTAGTATTTTGGACCAAATCTTGTAATGAGAGGTAGATTAACTCTAAGTCTTTGTATTTGAGTGAGTCCTCGTCTGGGAAACAGGTACCTGTGGTCGCTAATGTCGCTCTGTGCTCATTGGATTGAGCTTATCAGCTGCTTTGTGACAGGAGCCCGACTATGCCCCTGACAACTGCAGCGCAGCGTTAAGAGTTGTTGTACGGATGGTTCGGGAAATGTTTCAAGATGGCACCGCGTTCAGCGGAAAGTCGCCGCTGACCGTCTTTTACTAAAGACAAGGGGGGCTTTATGTTGAAGAGAGTACTATCTGTTCTCGTCTGCTTGCTGACGGCGGGGGGTCTGTATGCTTGGGCCGCGACCACATGGCAGTTGCAGACGAAGCTGAGTACGACGGGTGGAACGCTCAAGGTACGCAACAATGCCACCCAGACCACTGCCGGCAGTGTCGTGTACACCAACTTCACCACCAGCGCCAACGTGCCGGTGACGGTCTCGGCGAATGTGGGATACAAGATCTCCGCCCTGACCAAGAGCGGCACTGCGGTGCCTCTCGGCAACTACACCAGCCAGTATGCGACGACCTTCAACAAGGCAAACGGCACCACGCAATCCCTGGTGGCCGGTTTCATCGCGAGGCAGTACCAGGTAACTGCCTCCGCCATAGGGCCCGGCAGCATCTCTGCCACCTCCGTACTGGTCTCCTATAACAACTCGGCTGTTCTGACGGCAACGCCAACCTATACCAACTGCTACCTCATGGGGGTGACCGGCGGCACCGTGGCCGATATCTACGGAAGTCCTGTCAGCTACCCCTACGGTGGTGCCGTCAAGATCACCGTCGCCAACGTCACCGCGCCGCGAACGGTGACCGCAACGTTCATGCAGGCCACCGTCAATGCCGGCGTGGACCAGGTAGCGCAGACCAACCAGGTGGTCAACCTGACCGGTACCCTCACCGGAAGCGGCACCCTCGCCTGGAGCTTTGTAAGCGGTCCCGCCACCGTCGACACAAGCGCCTGGAACACCCTGACCCCCTCCTTCATCCCCGTCGTTCCGGGTACCTACGTTCTGCAACTGGCGGAGATGGCGGGGACCAAGACGCTTGCCTCCGACACGGTACAGATCACCGTCACCAACTCGGTAACCGGCTACATGCGCACCAGTTGCAACGGCTGCCACAGCTCGCAGGGGTTGTACCCTTCCACGGCGTTCTCTTTGTGGTCGACCGGATCGCACAAGACGGCCGGGATACACTGCATAACCTGTCACACCAATTCGGCGATGCCGACGCCGGTCAACACCAACACGGTGAACAGTTCCACGTTCACGATCGCCTACGCAAGTGCCGGGACCGTCGGATCCAATTTTTGCGCCACCTGCCACCCGACCTCGATCGTCACGGCATTTTCCGGCTCGCCCCACAATGCCAGCGGCCTGACCTGCTCGACCTGCCACACGGGGGGCGGCCACCGGCCTGACGTCGCCGACAGCGTCTGCAACGGCTGCCACCGCGACTCCAATGGCAACGTCGCCAACCACCCGTTTGCCATCGGCGCCAATCCCTGCATCGCCTGCCATAACCCGCACAGTACCGCAGGAAGTGCCGCAGGGGCGACCCCCGTGCACTTCAACACCATGACCGCCGCCGGCTACCCGGCCTCCTACGTGACCTCGCGCTCCAACTGCTCCAACTGCCATGCCGACAGCAGCTCAAACCTCGCGGTGCGTCAGCAGTGGGCGCGCTCGGCACACGCCGCAGTCGCTGATGCTCCCTGGAAAGGGGAGGACTTCAAGACCAAGGCGGGCTGCGTGCAGTGCCACACCACAACCGGCTTTGTGGCCTGGTCCAGCGCCAAGGTTACCGCAGCCTGGGGAAGCGCGGCCGACAAGACCAAGGAGGTGCTGAACTGTGTCGGCTGCCACAGCGACATCAGCAACGGGATCCTGCGCTCGGTCACTCCGGTGCGCCCCTATGCCGAGGACCCCGGTTACCAGAACCCGAACCTCGGCAAGTCGAACATCTGCCTTGGCTGCCACAGCGGCACCAACAACGGGCAGAGCATCGCGGTCCGGCGCGATAACTTCGCCGATTTCGGCAACCTCAAGTTCATCGATCCGCACTTCATGGCGGTGGGCGGCACCAGCTACGCCAAGGGTGGGTACCACTTCCCGGGGCGCAGCTACAGCGGCGAGTCTACCCACACCAGGCTCGGCCTAAGCGACGCGAGCGGCCCCTGTGTCGCCTGCCACAAGAACGCCAGCAACGGCCACACCTTCGTCACCGGGGCGCTGCCGGTCTGTGCCGGCTGCCACGGTAGCTCCCTTAGCGAGGCGGGGCTTGCCGCTGAGCGCGCCGCCCTCCTGAACGGGCTGGAGATCCTCAAGGCGCAGCTTGCCGCCAAAGGCTTCGGTACGACCTCCCCGACTGCCGGTTTCAGCACCACCAACTGGGGCTCCGCAGAGAACGGGGCCAACACCATGGGGGCCGCCTTCAACTACGTGCTACTGGCCAGCGAGCCAGGGGCCTACGCCCACAACCCGAGGTATACGCAGCAACTGCTGCTCGACTCCCTCGATTACCTCGACAACGCCCAGCTGGACAACTCGGTAGCAACCCTGGCGATCCCCAATCTCGTCGCCTCGGGTGCCGTCAGCCAGGCCATGGCGGACAGCTTCGCCAGTTACCAGGTGAAAGACAGCTGCACCACCTGCCACGGCGGCAGCGCGGCCAGCGCGCAGCCGATGGCCACCGGTGGGCACAGCGCCCACGTAACCCTCGCCTATGGCCCGGGGAACTACCTCGGTAACGGGGTGACTGTCTGCCAGAACTGCCACGGCTTCGATCCTGCCACCCACTTAAACGGCTCGGTGGATCTCATCAACGGCGCGGGTTCCGCCTGCGTCGGCTGCCATCCGGGCGGCGTCCCCTCCTGGAGCGGCGGCCGGTTGTCCTGCACCTCCTGCCACGCGGCGCAGCCGTCGGTACTGCCGAACGGGGTAGCCGCGCCGTACCAGGCGAACTTCGACAACACCGGTCATGGCCGCTACGCCGCAAGCAGCAGGTGTACCGACTGCCACGATCAAAACAGCCGGCACATCTCCGGGTCGTTCGGTTCCTACATCCGCCTGTCCGTTTCCGGAAATGCCCTGTGTGCCTCCTGCCACAACGACGCGGCTCTGGTTCGCCCGGCATTCCTCAACATGAGTAGCCACTTCACCGCCAAAGGGAGCGGCCAGACCATGGGGTGCGTCGCCTGCCACGACACCCACGGCAGCGCCAACCGTTCCATGATCAGATCCATGATCAATGGCGTCGCCATCACCTTTACCAACAGCACCACGGGGCTGGTCGACCTGGGGACCAACCTCGGGCTTTGCCAGGTTTGCCACACCGTGACCGCGCACTTCCGCAATGGGGTTCCTGAGACCGGCCACCCGACCACCGGCTGCCTGAACTGCCATCGGCATAACGCTGCCGGAGGTGCCTTCAAGCCCTTTGGCACCTGTGACGCCTGCCACGGCTATCCGCCACTGCCCAAGCGCGCCGGTCTTAGCTTCGGCACTATGAACAACTGGTCCGGGGCACGCTTCGAGTCCTACTCGGGCGGCGGCGGAGCGCACCTGACGCACGTGGCGAAGACGGCCAAGGCTTCGGAGGGGTGGAACAACTGCACGCCGTGCCACAGCGGCGGGGCGGCCAGCCACCTCATGGTGCTCCCCATCAAGGACCACCAGTCGAACGTGACTGTTGCCGTCGATACCCAGTACAGCTTCACTGGGGGCTCTGTGCCGCTGTACGATTCCGGGAAGAGCTGCTCGAACGTATCCTGCCACGCTGTGAAGGCGGGCAGCTTCAGCTACTACTCCTACAACCAGGGAAGCGATGACTACGATTTGATCACGGTGAACTACGGTGGTGCGCAGCGGACCTCGGCCTGGAATGCGACCGGTCAGCAGTGTGCGGCCTGCCACGGCAATCCGCCTGCGGACGCCAGGGTATGGCACAGCCGGAACCACGGCAACCAGGGTCCGACCTCGAGCCTGAACCAGTGCCAGTTGTGCCACCCCGACGTGAGCAGCGTGAACGGGCAGGGGACGACGATCACCAACCCGACGCAGCACCGAAACGGCACGCTCAACGTGCAGGGTGCCTTCAAGTCGACCTGCTTCGGGTGCCACTAGGACTAGGGGAGGCTCGGACCTCTGATCTCGGTCCGAGCCGTGCAGGGAGATTACGAGCGGGAACTATTTGAGGAGGATATCCGAATGAAACGGTTTGTGACGATCTTGATTGCGTCCGGCTTTATGGGAACTCTGTTGTTGTGGGCCACGGTGTGCGCTGCGGAACCGGTACCCGGGGGGACGACGCTGGCCACGGAAAGCGACCTCCCGTCGCTGCCGCCAACCGGCAAGGTGGTGAGCGACACCGCTCCGCCCAAGGCGGTAGTGGGCATGATCTGGGTGGGCAGCACCAGCAACATCGAGTACATCTTCGACGGCGGCAACTGGGTACCGCATACTCCCCCCGCCGAGCAGCCGCCGCAGTAGGGAGGGCAAGTTTGACATTATAAGAAGACCACCTGTTAGAATAACTGCCAGAGAATCTACGGGATTCTTCATTTTTTGCCCCGATCTGCCGAAGCCTTCGCTCAGTGGGTCGGGGTTTTCTCGTTTCAACCCCTCTAAAACATCCCGAAAGTAAAACCTGAGGCTGCCCTCCCCGTGTCAAATCAGTTGCCGCCTCGCCTCACCTGTAATCGCGCGGCCTGTACCACGGTTTAACTTTCTTTTGCGCCAGCGTCGCACCCCCCAATGCCACACTCCTTACCCCGAGTTTCCTCCCTTCCGCATCTGTATTCATTCTTCCTTTTAATTTGAAAGCCTCTGCTGCTCTCGCTGAAGAAGGAAGAAATTCATACCTCGCAGGAAACCCTCTTTTCCTCAATATTAGAAAACTCCAATAGACGGAACATTAGAACCGTAACTGATTGGTTCCAATTGGAAAAAATAATAAATAATTCATATAAAAAAACTATTTCAGGAACGGCGTGAGCATTAGCAACCGCTTAATTTTGACCGGCGGCTACGCTGCGTCTCGGTTTCCCGGAGGCGCGCCTGCGCCTGATCCATCCATGGCTGACGCGCAGTTTTTACCTTGTACCAAGGAGGAGTTATCATGCTGGTTTCTTTGCAGAAAAAGGTAGGGTGGGCCGCAATGCTGCTGGCCATGCTCGCTTCGTTTTCCCACGACAACCGCGATGGCCGGGACGGCGCCGGTGACGACTGTGCTGACACCGCCCATGTACGAAAACCTGGGCACCCCGGTCTCCATTGCGATGGACCCGCGTGGCTTCTACTACGTGGCGGACCCCCGCAAGGGTGGCGTCAACAAGTTCGATCTCTCGGGGAAGTTGCTCCAGTTGTTCCGGACAGCATCCCCCGCGCGCGCGGTGGCCCTGGATAACCGCGGCAACTTGGTGGTGAGCATGGGGACCTCGGTAGCACTGCTCGATCAGCAGGGTGCCCAGAAGCTGCTCCTCGGCTCGGGGCTGGGGCAGTTCAAATACGCCATCGGCATTGCGGTCGATGCCCGGGGCTATATCTGGGTCGCCGACAACGAAGCGCACAACGTAACCATTTTCACCTCGGCCGGAACTCTGGTGAAGACCATCGGGGGGATCGGTAACGCCTCCGGGCAGTTCGACTTCCCGGTCGGGGTCTCCTACGAGAAGGCTGCCGACCAGGTGGTGGTGGCCGATGCAGGCAACCACCGTCTGCAGTTTTTCGACGCCGGCAGCAACAACGCTTTCGTCAAGTCCATCGGGACTTACGGCACCGGCCCGCTCCAATTCCAATATCCAGTAGGCGCGGCTTTCGAATACGACCAAGCCGGCCAGTTGAACCGGATGTACGTGACGGACCTCCATATGAGCAAGGTGCAGGTGCTCGACCCGGCTGGAATCGGCACCTTCCTGAAGTTCATCGGGTTCAGCGGGCTGGTGAGCGGCACCTTCATGGATCCTATGGCGCTCGGCTTCGATCCGCTCAACAAGCGCCTCATAGTCGCGAACGGGAACGGGCGCCTGCACCTGTTCGGCATCGACGGAGGGGGGAACCCGGGTCTGCCGCATCTCGACTGCCTTTGCCATCGAGTCGCCGCACATATCCAATATGTCCTGCTCTGGGACCATGGGGTGTCATACCATAGCGCTCATCGACGGCGTCTACGTAGCCACACTAGTCGACGCCGACGGTGTCAACAACCTTTGCCTGAAGTGCCACAACCCGCAGACGATGGCGCGCGGGTTCTCGGCCAGTGACATAGCGAACCCGTTCGGGTCAACCGACACGGGGCTCTTTCCGTCCGAGCAGTTGCAGACCTCCCACAACTGGGCCGGACCGGTCAATATGCCGGCCGCAGCTGCGCAAATCTCGACAGATCCAGCGATACTCGCGCTTCGGCCCACGAAGGCGGGAGTAATCGGTTGCACCAGCTGCCACAATCACCACTCGTTCACCGGAGATCTGTTGCTGAGACGCCCAGGCGACACCCTTTGTCTCGACTGCCACCGCCAGCGCAACCAGCGCGATGTCCAAAGCGGCACCCATCCGGTCAACTTCAACTACACGAGCGCCACCTCGAAGGTGAAGCTGGCACCGTCAAAATTCTTCAAGGACCCGGTCAACGCCAATTCGGCGAACCCGACTTCCGCCATGCTGTTCCCGAGTGGGAAGATGGTCTGCACCACCTGCCACGCCCCTCACTACGCCGACTCCAACGCGCGCACCTTCGACAACGCTTCCTCCTCCACCTTCGGGCTCCTTTCCTCCTCTAGAGGACGGCTTTTGCGCACCGACGTGAGGGGGGGGAGCGCCAATGAGGTGAACATCTGTACCAACTGCCACGCCGGCAAACGGGCGCATAACGGCAAGGGACAAAACATCCAGTGCGCCGACTGCCACGCCGCCCACGTAGACCCCCTGGACGGCACCGCGCCTAACGTCTGGCTGGTGCGCCGCTACATGAAACCGCTGACCACCAACACGAAGGTCGTCAACCAGTACAAGGACGCAGGAAGCAACTGGGCCGGCCCCGACGGCGTCTGCGTGGCCTGCCACGCCATCCCGGCTCCGGGCGGGAATTACCCCCCCGAACACGCAAGCCTCGACCCCAACGTCTGCCGCAGCTGCCACGTTCATGACAGCGTCGACGGCTCATTCGCAGCAGGGTGCAACTCCTGCCACGGCAATCCGCCGCAGATAAACGCTGCCGGCCCGAGCGGCTACGCCAGCAGCGGCAGCTCCAACTACGCTACCAGCGGCGTCTTCAAGGACGAGTCGCTCACCCCGCACCTGGCACACACAAGCAGGGGCTTAACCTGCGCTGCCTGCCACTCCGGCAACTAGCACGCCAGTGGGGATTTCCAACAGGTGTTCAGGACGCCTTCCGGCACGGCGACCTACTACGGCGCCACTCCGAGCTACGATCCGACCGGCTCGGGGAGCTGCCTCACCAACTACTGCCACAGTAACGGGGTACCTTCCAGTGCGCTGCCGGTTTACAAGACCGCGTCCTGGGCCTTCGGCAAGAACAGCATCGTCGGGACCCCAGGGGAGTGCTCCGCCTGCCACGACGCGGCCCCCGGTACCAACGCCCACACGGGCCACCTCTCGCGTGGCTACAGCTGCGCTGTGTGCCACGCCGCAACGGCCGCTACCAACAGCAGCATCAAGGACGCCTCGAAGCACGTGAACGGGATCAAGGAAATGTCCTTCGCCGGCGCAGCCCTCGGTACCGAGATCGACGTCTCCGACACCTGCACCACGAGCTACTGCCACTCAAACGGCAGAGGGGTCTACTCCTCGCCCAACTGGACCATGAAGGCCACCGGCGCGTGCGGCTCCTGCCATGCCACGGCCCCAGGTCTCGGCGGCGCTCTCATCGCAAGCGGCGCCCATTTCGCCCACTTCAGCACCTCGGCTGCCGCCTACGGGCCGATGCTGACCACGCAAAACTCGACCGGCTGCCAGGCCTGCCACAACCTAAGCAGCGCCAACCACGTCAACCAGAGCATCGACCTCAACGGCACGCTCGGCTACCAGCGCAACGGCACCGGCACCTGCACCCCCTGCCATGCAGCGCAGGTGAACTGGACCACCGGAGCGGTAACCTGCGAGAGCTGCCACACCGGCGCCCTGTCGGTGATAAACGGGGCCACCGCGCCGGACAAGAGCCTTGCTGCAACGGCCGGACACGGGACCTCCGCGATAGGGAGGGGGTGCACCGCCTGCCACGAGCGCAACGCGCGGCACATAAACGGCGGCAGCAGGCTGCAGCCGTAATTGAAGGGGAGCCTAAACGCCGAATGCAGGTACTGCCACGACAACGCCTCGGTGGTGGTCACCGGAGCCTTCCAAAACATGAGCACCCACTTCCTGACCAAGGGGGGGAGCCCCGCCATGGCCTGCGCACAGTGCCACGACCCGCACGGCTCCGCTAACCTCAAGATGATCAGAGCCGTCATCAACGGCAAGGAGATCGTCTTCAACGACATAGAGAACGGTTTGGTGAACACTTCGACCAACCAGGGCCTTTGCCAGGTCTGCCACACTCAGACCGTCCACTACCGCGCCGGAATTCCCGAAACCGATCACCCGACCTCGGGCTGCCTCTCCTGCCACCCGCATGTCTGAGCCGGGGGCGCGTTTCTAGTACGGTCTTGGCGATAAAAAAGGATAAAAAGGGGACAGGCTACTTTTCCAAAACAAAAAGTAGCCTGTCCCCCTTTGCGGCTGTCCCCCTTTGCGGCCTCCTTGATTTCTTTGACTTTCGGCTTTACTTGTCTTAACCTGCTGAGGAATTCTGGCCGAGCGACTTGGAATACGAGGAGTGGCATGGCAACAAAGACAGATCTAGCTGACGGAGACGCCGCAATTCCTTTCATCGTATTTACTTTTGCCGTATGCGGACTCTATGTAAGCAGCCTCAGCTCTTACCTCTTGTTTCATGCCCTGGTGGAAATCTTCTGCATCCTGGTACTGCTCGGTTCTTTCGTGGTGGCATGGAACTCACGCAGGCAGCTGGATAATCACTACTTCTTGTTTCTCGCCATCTCCTTTCTCTCTTCCGGTACCTTTGAGCTTTTGCACACACTGGCCTACAAGGGGTTGTCGATATTCCCCGGGTATGACGCCAATCTCCCCACCCAGTTCTGGATAGCTTCGCGATACGTCTTCAGCCTCTCCTTCCTCATAGCCCCTGTGTTCATCGTCCGCAGGCTTAAGGTGGCGGTTACGCTGACTGCATTCGCCTGCATCACCGCCTTGCTGGTCAGCGCCGTATTCTCGGGCAACTTCCCTGACTGCTTCGTAGAAGGATCAGGGTTGACGCCGTTCAAGGTGTACAGCGAATACGTTATTATCGCCGTCCTGGCAGCTGCCACCATGCTGCTGCTTGCCAAGAAGGAGGCCTTCGATACCCGTGTCCTGCGGGCGCTCATCTGGTCGCTGACGGCGGCGGCCGCGGCCGATGTGGCCTTCACCAAGTACGTTAGCGTTTATGGTTCGGCAAACCTCTTGGGGCATCTCTTTCTCCTTCTTTCCGCCTTCCTGGTATACCGGGCCATCGTGGTGACGGGGATTGAGGATCCCGCTGCCCTGTTGTTTCGCAGCCTCGAGCTCAGCAGGGAGCAGTTCCGCAGATCCATAGCAGACGCGCCCATCCCTGTCATCATGCATGCCGAGGATGGCGAGGTGTTACAGGTGAGCGGTTCCTGGACTGAACTCACCGGGTACGCTGTGGAAGATATCCCGACCCTGAAGGCCTGGCTCGACCGGGCGGTTTCTGCCGCGGACTGTGATGCCGTACGCACGGCCGTAAGTGAACTTTGTGCCGGCAACAGGCAGAGCTTTCGGTGGGAGATGTCGATTCTCACCCGTGACGGGCGCTCTCGTTATTGGAACATCAGCGCATCTTCACCGGGAACCCTGCAGGATGGCCGGCGTTTCGTGGTCTGCATGGCGGTTGACATCACCGAGCGCCGGGAAAGTGAAGCCGCCCTGCAAAGAGGGAACCTGCGCCTGGACCTGCTGGCCTCCAACGCGAGCAGGCTCTTGGAAAGCGACGCGCCGCAGCAACTGGTCGATGAGTTGTGCCAGAAGGTGATGTCCTATGTTTCCTGCGATGCCTATTTCAACTTCCTGGTAGATGAGCAGGCGGGATGTCTGCGCCTGAATGCCTGCGCCGGCATAAGCGCCGAATGCGCGGAGTCCCTGCGGTACCTAGAGTACGGGGTGGCGGTCTGTGGCTGTGCTGCCAGGGATGCTTGCCGCATAGTGGCCGAGAACATTCCGGAGGTGCCAGATCCACGTACGGAACTGGTGAAATCGCTCGGCATCACGGCCTATGCCTGTCATCCTCTCATGTCGCACGGCCGGGTGCTCGGGACTCTCTCCTTCGGGACCAGGACCAGGAAAACCTTCAGCGAGGACGACCTTTCGCTCATGAAGGCGGTGGCGGATCAGGTTTCCATAGCAATGGAGCGGAAAACCACCGAGGAGAATCTGCAGCAGGCCAAACAGGCGGCAGAAGCGGCCAGCAGGACCAAGAGCCAGTTCCTTGCCAATATGAGCCATGAGCTGAGAACCCCTATGACGGGGGTGCTGGGGATGCTGGACCTGGCACTGCAATCCCCTTCCGATCTGGAGCGAAGCGATTACATCCGGACCGCCTACCGCTCGGGGCGATCGCTGTTGCAGATACTGAACGACATCCTCGATCTCTCCAAGGTGGAAGCCGGGAAGTATTCGCTGGATTTAAAGCCTTTTTCCCTCAAGAGTTGCGTAGCTGAGGCGGTAGATATCGCCGCTCCCGAGGCGAAGCGCAAGGGGCTCGAGCTGGAGCTCGACCTCGCGCAGGACCTGCCGGCGCATGTGGCCGGCGACCAGGTCAGGCTGCGCCAGGTACTGACCAACCTGGTCGGCAACGCCGTGAAGTTCACGGAGCGGGGGCGGGTAACGGTGCAGGTCGAGGTGGCGGAAAAAACGCCTGAGGGAGAGTTGCTGCTGCGCTTCCGTGTGAGCGACACGGGCATAGGGATTCCGCAGGACAAGAGGCACCTGCTCTTCCAGGCCTTCAGCCAGATCGACGATTCCAATACCCGCAACTACGGGGGGACCGGCCTTGGCCTTGCCATCAGCAAGGAGATCGTTCAGCGGATGGGGGGGGAGATCGGTTTCGAAAGCGGGGAGGGGGTGGGAAGCACCTTCACCTTCACTGCGCGCCTGGTCGTCCCGCACCCTGACGAACAGCCTGCCGAGGTAGCCGTGAGCGAGAGCGTCGCACCCGATCCCGGCGGACAGGAGCTCGCCGGGTTGCGCCTGCTGATTGCAGAAGACGACGCCACTATCAGGCAGGTGCTGGCAACGATGCTGCAGAGGCTGCAGTTCTCGGTGGATTTCGCCGAGGACGGCTCAAAGGTCGTTGAGATGTGGCGGCAAGGGGAGTACGACCTGATACTGATGGATGTGCAGATGCCGCGTATGGATGGCTTTCAGGCCACTCGCGCCATCCGGGAACAGGAGCAGGGGGGGCGGATTCCCATCATAGCCATGACGGCTCATGCCATGAAAGAAGACCAGCGGCGCTGCCTCGACGCCGGCATGGACGACTACATCTCCAAGCCGATCAACTTCAAGGAGTGCATCGAAAAGGTAAAGGGGTTCGCCTGCAGACGGTGAACAGCCCGGATGTCACAGAAGATAATTGTCTTCGGGTGAGGAGGCCGATAGCGGACCTGTAGCGGATCTTGCAGCGGACTTCAGAGCCAGCAATAAAAAACCCGGCGCCTTTTGGCTTGCCGGGTTTTTTATTGCCCTTCGCTGGTCTAGGCTGCGGCGCGGCAACCCCTTCCAACTGCAACTTTTACTGCAGAAAAGTCTTCTCGATGAAATCGGCAACGGCCTCCGGGTCGTTCAAGCCCAGCACCGGCACGTCGAGTTCCAGCGGAGCGTCGCTGGCAACGGCGATCAGCGTCGGGTCCGTTACCTCGCCGCGGCAAAGCAGCGTAGCGCTCCGTTCCAGGCGGTTCACCTCTATCTTCGGCATGCCGCTCTTCTTGAATCCCTCGGTAAGGACGATGTCCACATCGGAGAAATAGGTCTCGATCAGTTCCTCTATGGCAGGAGCCTCCCGGTGTCTCTTCACCAGCGCCAGTTTCTCCGGCGACGAAATCAGCATGGTGTCGGCGCCTGCCGCGGTGAGGCGGTGGCTGTCCTTGCCGGGGTGGTCGATGTCGAAGCGGTGCGCATCGTGCTTGATGACGCCGACCTTGTAGCCGCGGGCCTTAAGGGACACGATTACCTTTTCGAGCAAAGTGGTCTTGCCCGTCCCCGATTTTGCGACGAATGAAACTGCCTTTACCATCAACACTCCTCCATGGGCTGCGCCCGTATTCCCTTGGCCGTCCGTAAAGGCGCTTACTGCTCCTTTCTGGCCTGGTCCTGCTTCCCTTCGTCCGGCGGGTTTATCACCTTGCCGTCTTCATTTTGAGCCTTCTTGAAGTTCCTGATTGCCCCTCCCAACGATGCCCCCAACTGCGGGAGTTTGCCGGGGCCGAAAACCACCAGCAGGATGACCAGAATGACGATGAGCTCCGGCATGCCGAATCCAAACATTTGATACCTCCCGATTGCCTTCTCATGTGGGTTTTGAGACAGCACCGTTTATATCACAATTAGGGCGCGTTGAGGCAGCAGAATCTGTCCGTCCCGATTCCTTCCGCCCAAAATAAAATTTATCTCCGCGAAGTTTGCACTTAATAAAACTATGTTAATCTTGTCTGTCGTCGGGGGTGTAACTGCGGTCGTCTTTCAAGCTACCGGAAACACAACGTTTATTCCTCTTTGGGTAGGGGGCCTGTTCCCATTGGGAAACGGCTGATGGAGTGATCATGAAAAGAATGCTTGTTGCGGTGCTGCTGGCTTTAATTGGTGTCGGTTGCTCGACCGGCGGCGGAACGGCCGGCGCGCGGGGAAATGATTCGAAGGACTCGGTCCTGTTCGAAATTGCGGCGGACCCTCAACTGAACCGCTACGAGAAAAACTCCCATGCGCTCGTGCTTTGCCTCTACCAGTTAAGCGATGCCGAGAGCTTCACGCGGCTGGCCCAGGGAACCGAGGGGATGCCGAAACTTCTTGAATGCGGCAGGTTCGACGGGACGGTGGTGCACGTACGGCAGGTGGTGGTGCAGCCTGGGCAGGAACTGAAAGAGATTGCCGAGAGGGGAAACGGTGCACGGTACCTTGGAATAGCTACCGGCTACTACAGCACAGGCAAAAAGAAGATGACCGCGCTCGCGACAATTCCCGAGGACCAGAGGGAGAGCGTGCTCCGTATCGAACTGGGGGCACAGGAAATAAGACAGGTGAGGGTGAAATGACGCCAATCGAGAGGCCTATATTCTGGCACCAGGGGCTGTTTCTGCAGCCCCAGCATTTCCAGCTGTCAGAGCGCTCGTTGCAGTCGCAACTGGCTCCGTACCAGTTGTGCCTCATGCCGGACTTTTGGGGCGTGCATCGGATGGAGATCAGGTGCACGGCCGGCGGGATACCTAGCCTCGAAATCTCCGGCGCCTTCCTTTTTCCCGATGGCACCTATGCCGTCGTCCCTGAGAACGCGCGGGTCGAGTCCAGGCCGGTCCTGGAAGAGGCTGTGGCGGGAAGGGATGCCTGCACCGTCTACCTTGGCCTGAAGAAATGGAGTCCCGCCGGCCAGAACGTCACCACCTTGCTACCTGGCGCCCCCCTCTTCAAGGTAGCTACGCGGTTCGTTGCCGACTCCGACGCCACCCCCCGTGCCGATCTCCACGCCGGGGGGGCTCAGGCGGAGGTGCGGCAGATGGCCTTGGCCCTGCAGCTTTTCTGGGAGAGCGAGTTGGAGTCGTTGGGGGATTACCTGCTCATCCCTGTCGCCCGGCTCGCGCTGCGCGGCGAAACTGCCGTCCTTTCCCGTGACTTTATCCCCCCCTGCATCACCCTGGCCGGCTCATCCGCGCTCCTCGATCTGCTCCAGGAAATCCGGGAACAGCTGGCCTCCCGCTGCCGCTGGCTGGAGGGATACAAGAAGGAACGCGGCATTCAGGCGGCTGAGTTCGGTTCCAAGGATCTGGTCTTCCTCCTAGCCCTCAGGACCGTGAGCCGGCACCTCGCGAGCCTTAGCCACTGGATCGAGGCGGTTGAGGTTCACCCTTGGCAGGTTTACGGGCTTTTGGGGGAGCTCGCCGCGGAACTCACCTGCTTCTCGGAGAGCATCGGTGCCTTCGGTGAGTCCCTAGCCGACGGGGGAAGGCTCATGCCGCAGTACCGGCACCAAGAGCTGGCGTGGAGCTTTCGGCTGGCCCGTGATCTCATCGTCCAGCTGCTAAACGAGGTGACTGCGGGGCCGGAATACGCCCTGACCCTCGCCTTCGACGGGACCTGGTTCGCCTCCGATCTCAAGCCAGCGCACTTCCAGGGTCACAGCAGGTTTTACCTGGTGCTGAATACGAACGAGGATCCGAAACTGGTCCTGGCTTCGGTCGCGACCGCAGCGAAGCTGACCGCACGCGAACGGCTGCCGCTGCTGATCTCCCAGGCGCTCCCGGGGATCGCCCTGGAGCATATTCCCGATCCCCCCCGCGAACTGCCGCACCGCTCCACCTCCCTCTTTTTCAGCATAGATAGCCGCTGCGATCAGTGGGAGCTGGTGCAGAAGTGGAATAACATCGCGCTCAGCTGGGACCAGGCTCCCGCTGACCTAGAAGTGCAGGTCATGATCGTTGCCAGGTCCTAGGGGACCCCCGGAGGGTGCGCCATGCGATTGATCGACTCTTTCATGCCGCTCATAGCTTTCGTGGTCGACTTCCGTGCCGATTGCCGCGACACGTCCCGCAGCTATCAGGAGGTGAAGGGGGATATTGCGCAGTTGCTGCTGCAGGCTGAGCAGGCCTGCGGCAAGGAACCGGTCCCGAGCGACGAGTTCGACCTGGCCCGCTTTGCGGTCTGCTCCTGGGTCGACGAGACGCTCTTAGGTTCCGACTGGAGGGACAAGCAGCTCTGGCAGCGGGAGCAACTGCAGCGGCTTTATTACCGCACCACCGAGGCGGGGGTGGAGCTCTTCGACCGGCTGCAGGCGCTGGGGGCGCGGGGCGAGGTGCGGGAAGTCTACTACCTCTGTCTCGCCCTTGGTTTCAAGGGGCGCTATATCGGGCCAGGAGACGAGGCCAAGCTGGAACATCTGAAACAAGAGAACCTGAAGTTGCTGCTCGGGACCCCGGCCGGCATCCCGTCGCTGGAGCAGGAGGAGCTTTTCCCGGGTGCCCGTGCGCCCGGCCGTGAGAGTGCGGCCCTAAAGGCTTCCTCTCGAATTTCCCCGCTGACTGCGATGCTGATCGCAGCACCCATCATCCTGTTCGTGGTGCTGTTTCTCATTTACCGCTACCTGTTAAACGGCCTGGTACTTCCGGTCCTCTAGGAGAGGAGGTGCATCTTGAAGAAAGAGACCATCCTCATCTGCTGCAAGTACGTCCTTTTCGCCTCCGCCTTTTGCCCGTTCCTGGTGATCGCGTTCGTGATGTTTCCGCTCCTCACCTGGTCCTGGCGTATCGGCGCCTTTTTACCGTTTTTTGCCCTTGCCCTGTGGGGGACTTTGGTGCTGATCAAAAAAGGGGTGCTCCTGGCGAGGGGCAGGCGGCAGGCGCCTGCAGCGGTGAACCCTCCGCAACCAGGCGAGGAAGGGGAGGCGCAGGGTCTGCTCGCCGACCTGCAGCAGCACTGGGCGGGCGGGCTGGAGACCTTGCGGCGGTCGCACCTGAGCCGGGAGGGAAACCCGCTCTACGTGCTCCCCTGGTTCCTGGTCCTTGGCGAGGCGGGATCCGGAAAGAGTGCCGCCCTCAAGGAAGCCCGACTTTGCTCACCATTCCCCGGGACGGAGCAGGGTATTGCGCCGACCAGCAGTTGCCGCTGGGTGTTCTACGACCAGGGGGTGCTGCTCGACACAGCCGGGAGATACGCCGTCCCGGCGGCAGCGGAGCGAGACGATGCAGAGTGGCGCCGGCTCCTGTGGCTGTTGAAGAAATACCGGCACGAAGATCCTCTCAACGGCGTGATCCTGACCCTCCCCGCGGACAAACTGGCAAGGGGGGCGCAAGAGGAACTGGAGAACTATGCGCGTGCGCTGCGGGCCCGGATCGATGAAATGATCCGTCTGCTCGGCATCAACTTCCCGGTCTACCTCCTCATCACCAAATCCGACTTGATCGAGGGAATGGAGCCGTTTTGCGTGGCACTTCCCGCCTCGAGGCTCATTCAGCCCATGGGGCTGGCGAAGGAGGAACTGTCGACGGATCTTTCCCTGTTCATGGAACGCTTCTCCCTGGGGCTCGACGAAGCGTTGAGGCGCCTGCGCCTGATCCTTTTGCAGCACAGTGAAGCGGGAGCCGGCGCCGCGAGAGTACTGCTGCTCCCCGACCTGATCCGGAGCCTGTACGCCCCGCTGAGCGCCTTCGTTCAGGCCGCATTCGGGGCAAACCACTACCAGGAGACCCCCCTGCTGCGCGGCATTTACTTTTGCAGCGCCAACCCTGCGAAAGCCCCGCTGGCGCCCGGGGAGCCTTCCCCATCCGCACATCCGCTTTTCCTGCATGAATTCTTCGAGAAGGTCCTCCCTGGCGATCGGGGGCTGTGGGCTCCGGGAGCGCAGGCCTTAAAACGACAGCGGGTGGTGCTTAATTGGGCACTCACTGGGTGGGGCCTGGCCGGACTCGCATTGTGCCTGATGCTGAGCTATTCCTTTGCGAAGAACATAAGGGTGATCCGGGACGCGTCACAGCTGGTGTCGCGCACGCAGGAACTGCAGGGGACGGTCCCGATTGACTTGGCGGCAATGGGACGTTTGAGCGGCATGATTTCCGAGGTCGAGCAGCAGAACCGGGAGTGGTGGGTCCCGCGGTTTGGCCTAAACCGCAGCAAAGAGATCGAGTTGGAGCTTAAAGCCCGCTTTTGCAGCGGCTTGCGCGACCGCTTCCTGGTTTTTTTCGACCGCAGCCTTGCCGATACCGTTTCCAGTTTTTCCCCCAGTACCCCGGACCAGCTCTTTGGAACCTGCGTGATGCACCTCAGCCGACGCTGCAATTTGCTGAAGGCTCGGCTCGAGGGGGAGAACTCGCAGCTGCTGGCCTCACGGCCGCTCCCCGACTACTCGTTGATATTGCTGCCCCAGCAAGCCGGCGGCCCCGCCTTTGGAAACCTCTACCTCGACTACCTCAATTGGCGCGCCGATCGCGAAGGGATGAACAAGGAGCTGGAGTGGCTGCAATTGCTGCTGAAACAGGCCTACCTCGTGAAGGGAAGCGACCTTTCCTGGCTTTTGGAGTTCGTGGACCGTCTGCACCCCGAGGCGGCGATAACGCTGCAGCAGTTTTGGGGCGGGTCGCGGCCGCTGCCGCAAGAGCCGGCGATCCCCCCGTCGCTGACGGCCAAAGGAAGCGAGCGGATCCGCTCGATGCTTGCTCAGATAGCTGCCGCTCATCCCGAGCCGGGGTTACTGGCCAGGGAGAAGGGGGAATTCGAGGCCAGGTACCGCGCCGCCTGTTTCACCGCATGGCAGCGGTTCGCCTGGGAATTCTCGAAAGGGGACCAGCGCCTGGTGGCGCCCAAGGAGTGGCGTTATGTCGCTGCCAACATGGCGAGTGACAAAGGTCCGTACCTCAGTTTCATGAGGAGGGCTCTGGCGGAACTTCAGCCTCTGGCTGGCGCCGGCCATCTTCCCCCCTGGGTGATGCAGATGTACCGTTTCCAGCTGTTAAGGGCAGCGGGACCTGCTGCCGGCGTCGCAGCTTCAGCGGCACCCGCAGCCGACGGCGTAGCCGGTCGCCTGCAGAAGTTGGCAACCAGGAAGGGTAGCGGTCCGGACGGGGTTCCGGGCGCCGGTGTGACCAGGGAATATCTCGATGCGTTGGCTCGCGTTGCCCCTGTCGCAAAATCAAGATCGCTCGCGCTCCAGATGGCGCGGGAGGCGTTCGCCAACTCCCCGGAACAAGGCAAGTCGCCTCTTTTCCTTGCCGCCGATGCCGCTCAGAGGCTAAACGCCCCCGATGGCGACGACACTTTCTTGCGACTGGTTTCCGGGCCCATCGCCTTTTACGGGACCTTCGTCAGGATGGAGACCGCTTGCGAGCTGCAGGCCCAGTGGGAAGAGAAAGTGCTGAAGGAAGTGCAGGGGGCAAACGATGCCCAGACGCTGCAATACCTCTTGGGCAAGGACGGCCCTGTCTGGCGTTATGTCGGCCAGTTCGTTGATCCGTTTCTCGGGTGGAGCCCCGGACGCGGTTACTATGCCCGGTCCGCACTGGGGGGCGCGGTTCCCTTCAGCACCGAGTTCTATGCCTTCCTGGCCAAAGGAGCGAAAACGAAGATCGCTGCCTCCGCCCCCTCAAGGGGGAGCTACCAGGTCACCATCAAGGGGCTTCCCACCGACGCCAACGCTGAGGCGCGCGTGAAGCCGCAGGGGACCCGGCTCGAACTGCAATGCGCGGCCGGTTCGCAGGTGATCTCCAACATGAACTACCCCGTGAGCAGGCCCTTCGTCTGGTCGCCCGACAGTTGCGGCGACGTGCTGTTCCACATCGATATCGGCGACACGGTCCTCACCAGGCGTTATCCCGGGACCCGCGGGTTTGCCGCATTCCTTAAAGATTTCCCAGGCGGCAGGCACACCTTTTACCCCAGCCACTTTCCCGCCGAACGCGAGGCTTTGGAGAAGATGGGGGTCAGCTTCATCAGGGTGAACTACCAGATCTTCGGCGCCGGCGACATCTTTGAAGGGCAAGGGGAGACGCTCCCCGGACGGGTACCCCAGAAGGTAGCGGAGTGTTGGGATTGAGGAGACTGTCATGCAAGACGTAACAGTGGAGGAACTGCTGGCCCCCATCAGCACGGAAACACCGGCGGGAAGCGATCTGCGCTACACCACCTTCTACGAGGAGATAATGGAGGCCCGCAGAAGCGATGATGCCGTAGCGCTCGGGGACTGGCGCCATGATGTAAAGGCAGCCGACTGGAACAAGGTGATCAAGCTCTGCGTCGCCGCCCTTTCCACCAAGAGCAAAGACCTGCAGATAGCGGTCTGGCTTTGCGAGTCGCTTATCGTGGTGGACGGTTTTCCCGGTTTGGATGCGGGGTTGCGCCTGCTCAAGGAACTGATGGGAAGATACTGGGATTGCTTTTACCCGGTAAGCGGGGACGAGGACCTGGAATACCGGGCAGCTCCGTTCGACTTTCTGAACGAGAAGGTGGCCACGCAGCTAAAAAGGATCCCTCTCACTGACCCTTTGGTGACGCCGGGTTACTCCTGGCTCAAATGGGAGGAGTCTCGCCGTGTCGGCTATGAGGCAGAGACCAGGAACAGTTACGGCGAGGTGGAGGAGGAATGGAAGCAGCGCCGGGATGCGCGCATTTCGGAGGGAGGGCTCACCGCCGAGGAATTCGATGCCGCAGTGAAAAAATCTCGCGGCACCTTTTCAGAGCAGCTTCTGGAAAGCCTCAAACGCTGCGAAGAGAGCCTGCAGGGGCTGGAATGGGGGGTCGAGGCGAAGTGGTTCCCCGCGCCGGCACCGAGCCTGGCCGCTTTGGGGGCGGCCATGAACAGTTGCCAGATGCTGGCAAGGAAGTGCTACGGCGTCGAATCTCCCGCCCAGGCAAATGAGCCTCAAGAAAAAGTGGGCGAAGTGCAGGGGACGGAAGAGAAGGAAACAGCAGAGGTGGCGCCGCCGGCGCTCAGGCAGCCAGACGGCATCGCCGGCGTATCCCGTCCCGGCGCTGCGCAGCAACAGGAGAGCTCGCTTTGGGGTGAAGGGCTCGCCCTGCTGGAGGCGGGACATCTCGAACAGGCGCTGACCATGCTGCTTTACACCAGCAACAGCTGCGAATCCACCAGAGACCGCAACCGGATCCGCCTCCTGATGGTGAAGCTCTGCCTGAAAGCGGGACGGGGGGATCTGGCCAGGCCGATAGTGGAGGAGTTGCACGACATGATCGAGGAGTTGAAGCTGGAGCGCTGGGAGTCGCCGGTGTGGATCGCGGAGGTGCTGCACGCCTACTACCAGTGCCTGCAGGCGGGCGAGCTTCCGGATGAAGACCTGACCTTGTCGCGGGTCTTGTTCAAACGGATCTGTTCCCTCGACGTCACCAAGGGGATCCCTTACCGGATCTAATTCCATAAGCAAAAGGAGAGACCATGGCAAAGTCCGAGAGCCTGCAACACAAGCTGGAACGCGTGCGGGCGCCCCGTGTCCGGATCACCTACGACGTGGAGACTGGGGGCGGCATCGAGATGAAGGAGATTCCTTTCGTGGTGGGGGTGCTCGCCGACCTGTCGGGGAAGCGGGATCAACCCCTGCCGAGGCTGAAGGAGAGGAGCTTCGTGGAAGTCGACCGCGACAACATCGATTCGGTCCTGGAGGGGATGCGGCCGAGAGCGGCATTGCGGGTTCCGAACCGGCTCGCGGAAGACGGCTCCCAACTCGCCGTCGACCTCCGTTTCACAACTCTCGATGACTTTCATCCGGAGAAGGTGGCACTGCAGGTGGAGCCGCTCCGGAGACTGGTCGAGGCGCGGAAGAGGCTCTCTGATCTGCTTGCGAGGCTCGACGGCAACGACCGGCTCGAACAGTTACTGCAGGAAGCGTTATCCAGCCCGGATGCGCTGAAACTCATCTGTGAGGAGGCGAAGAGCGCCAAGGAACCCGACACTGAGAGCGCCGGATAAAGGGGGGGATCATGGGAGAGCAAGATAGGGAACCGGAAGTACTGTACGCGGAGCCGCTACCCGCGGGAGGCCTGCTGGAGCTGATCATCCAGGAAGGGCGACTTGCCCGCGGCGTCTGCCGCCGTGAGCATGCAGTGGACCTTGTGGGCGAACTGGCGCAGCAGGTCCTTGAGGGGGGGATGACGGTGAGCCGCGACACGGAACAGATGATCAACCAAAGGATCGCCCAACTGGACGCGCTCATCTCCGCGCAGGTGAACGAGATCATCCACCATCCCGAATTCCAGAGGTTGGAAGCCTCCTGGCGCGGCCTTGACCATCTGGTGCACCAAAGCGAAACCGGAGCCAACCTGAAGATCAGGGTCCTGAACGTTTCGCGCCGGGACCTCGTGCAGGACATGGAGAAGGCGGCAGAGTTCGATCAGTCCGCTCTGTTCAAGAAGGTGTACGAGGAGGAGTTCGGCAGCTACGGGGGGGCTTCCTACGGCTGTCTGGTGGGTGACTTCGAATTCGGCAACACGCCGCAGGATCTTTCGCTTTTGACACGGATATCCGAGGTTGCGGCTGCCGCGCACGCACCGTTATTGACCGCTGCGTCTCCTTCCCTGTTCAATATGGAGACCTTCGGCGAACTCGACAGGCCCAGGGACTTGGCCAAGATATTCCAGGGGCCGGATTACGCCAAGTGGAAATCCTTCCGCATCTCTGAAGATGCCCGCTACGTGGCCCTTTGCCTCCCCCGGGTGCTGATGCGGCTCCCCTACGGACCCGACGCCGATCCGGCTGAACTATTCCAGTTTCATGAGGATGTGGACGGCACCGAACACGGCAATTATCTCTGGGGCAACGCCGCCTACTGCCTGGCCGAACGGGTGACCGAAGCTTTCGCGAAATACGGCTGGATCGCGGCGATCAGGGGAGTGGAGGGTGGCGGTCTTGTGAGCGACCTGCCGGTGCACTGCTTCAAAACGGGGGAAGGGGAACTGGCCCACAAGTGCCCGGCTGAGATTGCCATCACCGACCGGCGCGAAAAGGAGCTGGCGGACCTGGGCTTCATCCCGCTGGTCCATTGCAAAGGGACCGACAACGCCGCGTTCTTCAGCGCCCAAAGCGCACACCGTCCCAAGAGCTACGACTCCGATGCGGCCAACGCCAACGCACGCCTCTCCGCGCAGTTGCAGTACATACTCGCCGTCTCACGATTCGCCCATTACCTGAAGGCGCTGATGCGCGACAAGGTCGGCAGCTTTGACACCAGGAAAAACGTGGAGGACTACCTCAACCGCTGGATCAGCAACTACGTGCTTCTGGACGACGACGCCGGCCAGGAGATGAAATCGCGTTACCCACTGCGGGAGGCCCGGGTGGAGGTCTTCGAAGATCCCGCCAAGCCCGGTGCCTACCGCGCCGTCGCTTTTTTGAAGCCGCACTTCCAGCTTGACGAACTTACCGTCTCGCTGAGGCTTGTGGCCAGCCTGCCGGCACCGGCAAGAGAATAAGGAGGATGAATCCATGGCATTTGACGCGTTCCTGAAAATAGAAGGGATACCGGGGGAGAGTACCGACGACAAGCACAAGGAATGGATCGAGATCCTTTCTTACAACTTCTCCGTAATGCAACGCCCCTCCGGTTCGGCGAGCACCTCCGGCGGCGCCTCCTCCGAAAGGGCGAACTTCTCGGATTTCAACATCGTGAAGGCGCTGGACAAGGCGTCTCCGAAGCTTTTCGAAGCCTGCGCCACCGGCCGACACATCCCCACCGTGACGCTGGAACTGTGCCGGGCAGGCGGAGACAAGATGAAGTACATGGAGTATAAGCTCAGCAACGTCATCATCAGCATGAACCGTCCCGGCGGCACCTCGCACGCCGACGAAACCCTCCCTCTTGAAAAGATCTCCTTCAACTACGGCAAGATCGAGCTGGCCTACACACATCAAAACCGCGCGGACGGCTCGGGCGGCGGCCAGATTGCCGCCGGTTGGAACCTCGAAAGCAACAAGAAGGTTTGAAGGTGACACCCCGCAGGGGAAAAACCCCCTACCTGAAGAGATCGTTGCTGGACAGGCTCATTGCTGCTCCGGCACGCAGTGGGCCTGCCCAGGCCGGGGAGGGAGTCTTGGGTGACATCCTGGACTCCCTGCTTCGCGACCTGGAAAACCTTCTCAACACGAGGAGAAGTGTCCCGCTCGCGCCGGACTGCAGGCAAGAGTCGCAGAAGTCCGTTCTCAGCTACGGCGCAAGGGATTTCAGCACGCACAACCCACGCACTGCCTTGGCCAGAGAGCAGATCCGGCTGGAGATACAAAGGTTGCTGCTGTCGTTCGAACCTCGTCTTAAAGAGGCAGTGGTTCGGCTCGATGTCCTACCAGAATCGGGCCGGACCCTGCAGTTCAGGATCGAGGGGGTCTTGATGGTCGAGCCGCAGCCGGCTCCGGTTAGCTTTGCCACCAGCTTCGACAGCAACAGCGGCGCCTACTCCGTGTTCAAGTGAGAATTAAATGGGTGATGATTTCCTAGACTATTACGAAAAGGAACTCAGCTTCATTCGCGAGATGGGGAGCGAGTTCGCCAGGAAATATCCAAGCATTGCGGGAAGGCTTCTGCTTGAGCCGGACAGGTGCGAGGATCCGCATGTCGAGAGGCTCATCGAAGCCTTTGCCCTTATCTGCGCGAGGATGCACAAAAAGCTCGACGACGACTTCCCGGAAATCACGCAGTCCCTTCTGAACGTTCTTTACCCGCACTGCACGAACCCCATACCTTCTCTGTCGGTGGTCAGATTCTCTCCCCTGACGAAGAACGTTCCTGACACCGGCTACCTGATCCCGAAAGGGACGACCATGTTTTACCGGGCGCTCGACGGCGTTCGCTGCCGGTTCGCCACCGCCTACCCGGTGACGCTTTGGCCTATGGAAGTGGCGCATGCTGCGCTAGCGGATCAGGTCATCACAATCAGGTTGAAGCTCCACAACAAGGTAACCTTCGCGCGCTTCCCCCCCGACAGCATCCGTTTTTACCTCAATGGGCAGCGCCAGCACACCTTTCAGCTCTACGAGCAGTTGCTCAATAACGTCTCCCGCATCGAATGCGTGGCGGTCGGGAAAAAGATCCCCCCTGTAGCCCTGCCTAAAAACTGCATCCGCCCGGTGGGATTCGATGAAGATGAGATGCTGCTCCCCTTCCCAAGGCAGTCGTTCAAGGGGTACCGCCTGCTGTTGGAATACTTCGCCTTCCCGGAAAAGTACCTCTTCCTGGAAGTGGCAGGACTCTCCTCTGCGCCCCTCAGGGATTTTGGAGACACGCTGGATCTGACCATACATCTCGACCATGCAGCTGAACCTTCCTTACCTGTTAGCGCCGAAACCTTCTGTCTAAATGCCACCCCCGCCGTAAACCTCTTCAGCAAAATAGCTGAGCCGATCCGGATCGAACACCGGCAGACAGAGTACCGGGTCGTCCCCGATTTACGGTCCCCCGAAGCGATGGAGATCTTCAGCATCGACCGAGTAAGCGGCATATCGGATACGCCCACCCCGGTCACCAGGGTCTACCGGCCGCTCTATGAAATTACCCGCCCCGACGGCGGAAGCACCGACAACATCGAAGGGGTATGGTGGCTAATGCAGCGCAAGGCTTCAGGAATAGCTGGGGATAGCGGCACCGAGGTCTTTCTCTCCTTTTGCGATCTCGCTTCAGATCCCGCCGATCCGCCAGATGAAACCGTGACCCTGCGGCTGATCTGCAGCAACCGCGATCTTCCCGGCACGCTTCCGTGGGGGGATCCGGCTGGCGATTTCGGTATCGAGGCTGCTGCGCCGGTCGAAGCGATCAATGCCATGGTCAGGCCGACGGCAGTGCGTCGTCCCGCCTTGTCCGGCGCTTCGCAATGGCGGCTCATCTCGCATCTTTCCCTCAACCATCTTTCGCTTCTGGAATCTGAGGGGGCAGCGCTCAAGGACATGCTGAGGCTGTACAACTTCGAGGATTCCCCCGCGACACGACAGCAGATAAATGGAATCGTGTCGGTCTCATCCCGTCACGTCACCAGGAGGATAGGCGCTCTTTTTTGTCGTGGCGTCGAAGTCACCATCGAGTTCGACGAGCGGCAGTTTGTCGGGAACGGTGTTTACCTTTTCGCCTCTGTCCTGGAGAGGTTCCTGGGAGAGTACGTCTCGCTGAATTCCTTCGTGCAACTGGTCGCCAAAAGTCGCCAACGTAAGGAGGTCATGAAGAAATGGCCGCCCAGGAACGGGGACCGGGTGCTGCTGTGACAGGAGGTGAGGTGATGCATTCAGCCGGGACCGAAGAGTGTCCAAAAGCAAGAAAGCGCCTGTTGCGGGAGTTTCACCGCCACTCCTTTTTCCAGGCGGTGAACTATCTGGAACGAAGCCGGTTGGAGGGGCGCGATCTCGGGCAGGCCTTGAGTCCGAAAGAGGAGCCGGTCCGCTTCCGCGCCCGCACCGGCTTTTCGTTTCCTGCCAGTGACATAGCGAACCTGGAGGAAGGAAAGGACGGAGCTCCCCCGCAGATGGAGGTGGCGTTTATGGGAGCGGTCGGGCCGTCGGGAACGCTCCCTGACTGGTACCACGAACTGGCGCTGGAGCGGGGGCGGGCAAAGGATCCGGCGATGATGGCCTTTTACGATCTCTTCCATCACCGGCTCATTTCGTTGTTTTACCTTGTCTGGAAGCGAAGCCGCGTCATGCCTGGCAAGAAGAGCGACCATTCGGACCGCTTTTCCAACTATCTCCTGAATCTCATCGGGCTGGGAACACCGGGACTCTCCGGGGTCTGCTCCCCTGGACGGGTACCGCTTTTCTTCTGTGGACAGATCTCCCGAAACATCCCCACCGCTGGAATGGTAGCCGCGGTGGTGCAGTACCAGCTAGGCTTGGCTGCGGAAGTGGAGCAGTTCGTGCCCAGGCTGATCACTTTGGAGCCGGAGGACAGGACGATCATTGGAGAAGGCAACTGCGAGCTTGGTAAAAATGCGAGCTGCGGCGGCGAAGTATGGGAGAGCCAGACAACCTTCCGCCTCTGTCTCGGCCCCATGTCGTTTCGAGAGTTCAACAACATGCTCCCCGGGGGGGAAAGGCTAACCTCGTTAGTCGCGTTGGTCAGGTATCTGGTAGGCGTGGAGTACGAGTTCGAGGTGCGGCTGGTTTTAAAGAAGGAAGAAGTCCCAACGTTGATGCTGGGAGAAGCAGGACCTGATGCACCAAGGCTTGGCTGGTCCATGTGGATGAACACGCCGGGGACGATGCTGTCTGACGATCCTTACGTGACACTGCAGTAAGTCTATGCAACCAGCCACTGAAATTGTGTAAAAGGAGCGGTCATGCTTGCAGATCCGATTAAGGCTGTTCTGGCACCACGCCTTGCGAGGATGATGTCGGGTGAACTCCAGAAAGTCGAGCAGGCCAAAACGGATGCCATGCGTCAGCACGAATACATGGTGGCGCGAGAATCCATTCTGGGAGATCTATCATCGATGCCTGTTTCCACCACGCAGGAGTGCATAAGAAACACGAAAGCGGCGCGGCGCAAGGAGCGACTTGACCTGGTGAGCAGAGAATTAGTCGCTTGCCCGAAGCATGCAACGGAAGCGGTCCGGCTGCGCAAGGACATGAATGAGGTTGAATATATGCGCTGTGCGAAGCACATTTACCTGGCCAACGATCCGAAAGCGCCCCCCGAACTGCGCGACAACCCGCCGCCCGGATTTTTGAAGCCAACGTCGGAGCAACTTAAATTAATGGGATTGGACCAGGATATGCTAACGCCGAAAAATAGTAACTTTAGAGCGGCCATATACCTAAAAGATCCTGTGGTTTGGGGAAGCGATCTCCAGCCGAGGAGCGTACTTGCTCTGAGAGGTTCTACGTCGGCAGAAGAGGATTGGATAAATAACTTCAATCAAGATGCCAACAGAGAGGCATCCTACTATAAAGCCGCTGTTGGGATAGGTCGTCTTATGGCCATGATGGGAGTTAGCATTCATATGGTCGGACATTCTTTGGGCGGTGGATTAACCAGTGCAGCCCAGGGAGCGAGCGGCCTTACAGCATCTACTTACAACTCAGCGGGTCTGCATCCTCGGACGGTTGCACGGTACTCACATGATACAGAACGAGCCGCTGTCGAGTCAGAGAAAATAACGGCTATTAGAGTAAAAGGCGAAGTGCTGACTAAGACACAGGAAGATTTTTTTGGATCAAAAGGCTTATCGCTTTTTGCCAACAAAGCCGTAGGCACCAAGCGGGATGTGGCGCCATATCACGATGAAGCCTCTTATCAGAACCTCAAATCGATTGGTTATATACCTAGTACCGAAGAGTACAATTCGTACCTACATGGAATGGATGAAGTAATAGCAGCAACAGAAAAAGGCAAAACAGCAGACGAAACAGCTTTGAAAAACTGCAGGGATAAAAGGAAACAATAATATGAGAACTATCTTTCCCGGAATAGTTACTGCTACTAAGGTTATAGGAGTGATTATTATGATGACTAATATTGCAAGTGCTGCACCAACCTTCAATTTGAGGCCTCCTCAGTACTACTTCGACAATCCTCAAACTCTGGACCTGCTGGCTGCAGCTATGGCCGGTGATACCGCTAATGCCAAAGAGTGTGTTGTAAAAGGAGCCAACCCAAATGATGAAGGTCCTATGAGGAGTCAGAACTATCGTCTGCGATTGCTCCACTACGCTGTAGCTGCCAAAAGCCCTGGTACTGCTCGTGTTTTGTTAGGTGTGGGAGCTGATCCGGAATTAAATGGGATGGGTTTCGGAAATGCTTTTGAGTTCGCTATAACTCTTCAGTACATCAATATGATGACATGCCTTCTCGAGCTTCGTCCCATTGATACATTGTCCAGGATCACCATTAAAAACATGCTGTTCGAGCTAGTTACACAGCCTTGTACTGCTTGTCTCGATCTACTTCTGAACCGTGGTGTACCAATCGATTATCCTGACGATGCCGAATACACGGTGATGATGCGGGCAATGGATTGTCAGGACTACGACATGGCTCAATGGCTTGTGTCGCGCGGTGCCTCCGTACAGGTAGAGGCTTATAACGGCGTGACCCCGGCTTATTCCGTACAGTTTCACCTGAATAAGTACAAGGTTGGCAGCCCCACCTATAAGAAGGTACTTCGTTTAAAGGAAATGATGCAAGAGCGAGGCGCTGTTTTCCCTCCACTTACACCTGCAGAAGTAAGGGCAAAGCGGGGAATAAAAGAAGATCCAAGATTGTATCAGCATTAGCTCTCGCAGCGTATTTCCGCGCAAACAGGGACCTCCATGGCCTATACGCAGGAAAATAAACTTATCTCCATAGTGACTCCGCTTGGCCCTGACGTGTTGCTACTGACGGCATTTAGCGGAGCAGAAAGCATCTCGAAGATGTTCAACTTCGAGCTCTCGATGGTCTCTGAAAACCATGGAGTTTCTTTCGATGGGATCATCGGCAAAGGCGTGACCGTCACCATCCAGTTGGCAGACGACGGCAAGCGTTACCTCAACGGAATCATCTCCAGCTTCTCGCAAGGCAGAGGCGGAGGAGAAGAGGGGACCGACGCGAGGTTCAGCTACTACCGCGCCACCATGGTTCCCTGGTTTTGGGTGCTGACCAAAAGGTCCGACTGCAGGATTTTTCAGAACCAGTCGGCGGTTGAGATCGTGCAGGAAGTATTCAAAGGCCACGGTTTCAGCAACTTCCGCCTTGAGCTTCGTTCCAGTTACACCCCCCGTGAATTCTGCGTCCAATACCGTGAGACCGACTACAATTTCGTCTCGCGCCTGCTTGAGGAGGAAGGCATCTTTTACTTCTTCGTACACGAGGCCGGCAAGCACACGCTGGTACTTGCCGACACTCCCGGAGCACATAAACCATGCCCCGGGCAAAGTACCGCGTCCTGCCAATTAAGCGCCAGCGCCGTCAGGGATAAGGATGTGATCACCTCGTTTGAAATCACCAGGCAACTCGGCGCCTCCAAGTACATCATCAACGACTTCAACTTCAAAGTACCGAAAGCAGGTCTCGCTGTCGAAGTGAAGGGGACAGACAAACGACAGGTCGGGAATCGCGAGATCTATGAACAGCCGGGAGGCTATGACAACAAAGCGGCCGGTGATTCATTGGCGAAAGTGCGTATGGAAGAAGATGAAGCGCATTCTATAGAGATCGCCGGTACTAGTGACTGCCGCAGTTTTACCTCCGGTTTCCGGTTCACCCTCAAAGAGCATCCTCACAAAGATCTGAACGCACAAGATTATCTGCTGGTGTCCTTGCATCATCAGGCAACCGAAGGGTACGGAGATGATGGCGGGGCTTCCTACGAGAACAGCTTCAATTGCCTGCCTTACACTGTCCCCTACCGCCCGCGCCGCCATACACCGAAGCCTGTCATACATGGCACCCAGACCGCGATCGTTGTCGGGCCGCCAGGAGAAGAGATCTACACCGACGAATACGGCAGAGTCAAGGTGCAGTTCCACTGGGACCGGGCTGGAAAAAACGACGATAAAAGTTCCTGCTGGATCAGGGTGAGCCAGTCCTGGGCAGGGAACGGTTGGGGAGCGCTCCAGGTACCTCGCGTAGGTCAAGAGGTTGTGGTGGATTTTCTGGAAGGGGATCCCGATCGGCCCATCGTAGTCGGGCAGCTCTACAACGGGGTGAACCTGCCGCCGTACTCCCTGCCTGTGCACAAAACAAAAAGCTGCACCAAGTCGCACTCCTCCCCCAAGGGTGAGGGCTTCAACGAAATCCGGTTCGAGGACAAAAAAGGTGAGGAGCAGCTCTTCATTCACGCGGAAAAGCAGCAGGACAACCGGGTAAAGGGTGACTCCCTGGAATGGGTGGGGGAGGATCGGCATCTGATCGTCGTGAGGGATCAGTACCGGCAGGTTTCGGGAGACCAGCATTTCACTGTGGCAGGAGACCGCAACGAGAAAGTGACGGGAACAGTATCAATCACCGTCGGCGCAGACCTGCAGCAAAAGATCGGCGGAAAACATGCGCTGGCCGCAGGAGAGGAGATCCATCTCAAAGCCGGGACGAGACTTATCGTTGAGTCAGGAGCCAGGATCTCTCTCAAGGTCGGCGGCAGTTTCATCGATATCGGCCCGGCCGGTGTGAGCATAGTCGGGCCTTCCGTCCTCATCAACCAAGGGGGGACAGCCGGGTTCGGTTCCGGAGCAAGTCCCGACCTGCCGCGACCGCCGAAAGAGGCGGACAGACCCGTTGCCGCAAAAGCCGACGGGACAGTGCGCGGCAAACCGCCAGAAGGTGGCGCCCAGGCTGCATCACTTAGATCGGCAGCAGGAGATCACAAGATGTTTTGCAATGTCTGAGAGCCGGAAGCTGCCGGTCCGTGAGACTGGAGATCATGAAAAACATCACGCTGAATGCCTTGAAAACAGAGCTCTTCTCCGACGAGCCCGCCACCGTCTTTGCCATCCTGGATGGGGCGACGGTTCCTGGCCTGACGCAGTATCTGTCAACCTTCAGTCCTCGGCACGTCTGCCTATACCCCGGTGAATTGGACCCTGATATGGCGGAGGTAGCTCCCTATCTTGCGTTATTGGAGCCCGATGCCGCGTTTACCGACTGGTTTTTGCGCTACGGGTGGGGAAGGGGATGGGGGATCTACGGAAAAACCGCCAGCCGGTTCAGTGAACTGCGCAGCCACTTCAGGCGCCTGGCGAAGGTGGCGGATCGGACGACAGGCAGGGCGCTTTACTTTCGATTTTACGACCCGAAGGTGCTGAAACTCTACTTGCTAGGGTGCAGCCCTCCTGAATTGCACGAATGCTTCGGTCCGGTGCAGCAGTACCTCGTCGAGGATGACGAGCCGACCCGGCTGACGAGGATGCACCTGGTCGATAACGAGCTGCGACAGGACTCTTTATCCTTCGGATAGCCAGAATAGGAGAAGACGATATGGACATCAGATCCGAAAAAATAGAAGAATTGGTGCGTGCCGCTTTTTTGGCCAAATTGGATGCCGCGTTCACACGGGACCTGCAAGACTACGTGCTGATGGATCAGGCCGAGCGTCACCGGTTTCTGACACTTGCCATGGCAATGGCAGGGGCGAGGGGACTGGTTTCCGAGCAGGGGATAGCTTCCTACGCTCTGGCTCTGTGGTATCTGGGAGTCGATTTCGAAGACAAAAGCGTCGAGCTAAAGGCATTGCTTGCCGGTCCATTGCCAGAGGTACGCAAAATTCACGCTATGAACAAATGGGTGGAAACCGTGATAGGTGACCCCGAAAACATAGCGACAGCCGACCAGGCACTATTCATGGCCCTCAAGCTCAGCGAGCCCTGGGGTAGATAGATTTTTTTCTCCCTCCCTCACAATTACATGTTGACACAGAGAAACATTCCCTCTATAAGTGATAACAGTTTTCATTATCGTGAAATTTGCTTTCCAGCCTAGGTGATTGCCTTGGCGGGAGCATCTCTGAGTCATGCGGCAAGTCGCTATGACTTGAGCAGACTCAGTGGAGGGGTTATGGCTGCAATCGGGAAGAGGGAAGATCGTCGTTGGGTGCAGACGGAACCTGCTGTGGCAGCGGTTGCTGCACGCTCGGCAAGACCGGGTTGGCAGGATTTCTCCCCGCTTTATACCGAAGACCGCGACTGTCTCGCCTCTTTCCTGGCGTTGGAACTGGCCGAAGTGCTGCAGGAAGCCAAGCCCGCGAACCTCGTCTGCCTCGCCAACAAGCGCCGTTCTTGCGGCCGCAACCTTTACCTGCTCTGGAAGGAGCACGGCCAGGCGCTCATCGAGGCAAGCGGGCTGAAGGTGCGGGTGTTGGCCGACCGTGGTAGCTCAGTGCTTCTGCTGCTTTACTCACAGTCCGCGTTGGGGGCTTTGCTGGATCAAAAAAGCGTACGTGTGATTTTGCAAAAGGCGGGATACCCCGAGCCGGACCGGTTCGAAGCGGTGCTGTCGGAACTGGAGCACCGGGTCGAGGGAGAGGGGTTCCCCCACGAGATCGGCGTGTTCCTTGGTTACCCGCTGAAGGACGTGGTGGGGTTCATGGGATGGGCGCCGCTCTCTTTCACTTGCCAGGGCCCCTGGAAGATCTTCGGGAACCCTGTGCCCAGCCTGGAACTGGCGGAAAATCATCGCAAATGCCGCTGCGAGATGTCGCTGCAGCTCGCTTCCGGTTGCAATCCGCTCGACTGCTTGAAACGGACCGCGCGCGGCGCGGGGGGGACGCCGGACCGGCAGCTGTTCTTGTCAGCAGCTTGAAAGTGGAATCGTTACCGGGATGGCTCGTGGCTGTTTTTGAAAGGAGGACGATATGTGCATAGCTCTTATTGGCGGCATGGACCGCTTAGGCAAACATTATCAGGAAGAGGCGGAGCGGGCGGGCATCTCGCTGCAGGTATTCAGCAGCTCCCAGACCAACATCGCAGCCAAGCTCAGGAAAGCCGACGCCATGGTCATCTTCACCAACAAGGTGTCGCACCGGGTGAAGATTGAGGCGATGCAGGTGGCGAAGGCGATGGACATCCCGGTCTTCATGCACCATGCCTGCGGAGTCTGCACCTTCAGAAATTGCCTGAAGTGCATCGCAGACCGGCAACAGTGATTACGCCTCCCGGGATCCATTCCGGTCCAGTTATGTCTTCATATTGGCAGCGGAATGTGGTAGGAGTATCGGGTTCTAAAATCCTCTCCCACCCGGGGTGATATGCACACGAGCCGGTTCGGCACATTTCAGAAAATGATCGGCAGTACTCTTGCGGCTGCGTTGATCACTGTGCTTGCTATCTTCTACCTCGATTTACCGCTGGCGACATTCGTAAAGAACCATCTCTACGCCAATACCTCGTGGTCGAAGCTTACTTCCGACATGCCGGACTTGCTGCTGCTGGTGGTGCTCTTTTCCATGCTGGCTTCACTGTCGGCATACCTGGTGAGATCGAGGCGAGGCCTTTACGACGCTACCACCTTCTTCTGCCAACTGGTGCTGTGGGTCGCCCCACTGTCCTACCTGGCCAAGATGGTGCTGAAGATCGCCTTCGGTCGCATCAACACCAGGTATTGGCTGCAGCATCCGGATCTCTACGGCTTCTACTTCTTCCAGATGCGGGAGAGGTGCGACGGCTTCCCCTCCGGCCACATGCTTGTCATAGTCGCCATCATTGCCGCCGTCTGGCGTTTCTACCCCAAGACCCGCCCCCTTTGCCTGTTAACTGGCACCCTCCTTGGCTGCGCTCTGATCGCGACCAACTATCACTTCCTGAGCGACGTTATTGCCGGTGCTTCCCTGGGGATCGCTCTGGAGGCGATATGCTGCCGCCTGCTGATACGCGAGCCGCTGCAACTCCCCGCGGACCGCTGCTGATCCTGGTAACCGCGGCCTCTGCAGGCCCGTCCAGCGCACCTTTCAGGACAGCCCCGGCCGCTTTTTCCCTTGCATCTGCTGCGGAATTCCCTTATATTTCAACAGCACATCAATGACATAAAACGCTTAAACCAACGATTCGTACAGATGTGGGACCGCAGTCGGGGCCCGCGTTCCTATAACGCAATGGAAAGGGTTTAGCCGCCGACGGTTAAGCCCTTTTTCTTTGAGCAACACAGGTCAGGGAGGCCCAATGCAAAAAAGAGTATTAGCGGCAGGAGACATGGTCGATTCGCAGTGCACGCGGTGCAAGGCACTTCTCAACCACACCATCATCGCCATGGTGGACGGACAGGTGGTCAGGGTGAAATGCAATACCTGCGGCAGCGAACACAACCATCGCCCTGCCAAAGAGCCGAAGGTTGCGGCGGCTAAGGCGCCCAAAGCGGCTAAAGAGGCAAAAACGCCTCGCGCCCGGTCGGTCAAGGCACCGGCCATCTCCGACGAGGCTGTCTGGGAAGAAATGATCCGTCCGCTCGACCCGGATCTCGCCGTCCCCTATAGCATGGAGGGGAAATTCCGGGCCAACACCCTTCTCACGCATCCGACCTTCGGCATAGGCGTCATAGCCTCCTCACAGGCAGGGAAAATCGAGGTTGTCTTCAAGGGTGGCCGCAAGCTCTTGAGAAGCGCCTGCTAGAGTAACCGGCAATACACAAAAAGGGGATGGAGCCCTCGAAGCTCCATCCCCTTTCTTTTTTCCCGGCAGAAAATTTCCGTGCCCTTATTTCTTCACCCTGAAACCCGCCTTTTCCCACGCCGACTGCTCGTTCACCGGCTTTTCTTTGGGCTGCGGCTTCCTGACTTCGGCGCTCTTCGGCGCCTTCTCGGGCCCCGCCTGCTTGATCGAGAGTGAGATTCTCTTTCTTTCCGTATCTGCCGAAAGCACCTTTACCTTCACGATCTCCCCGACCTTGACTGCATCGTTGGGGTCCTTGGTAAAGCGGTGCGAGAGCTGGCTTACGTGTACCAGCCCGTCCTGGTGCACCCCGATGTCCACGAAAGCGCCGAAGGCGGCGACGTTGGTCACCACCCCCTGCAGGATCATCCCCTCCTTCAGGTCGGCGATGGTCACCACGTCCTCTCTGAAGCTCGCGCTCTGGAACTGCTCGCGCGGGTCGCGCCCCGGTTTCTTCAGCTCCGCCAGGATATCCCGCAGCGTCGGGATGCCGATGGTGTCGGTCACGTAGCGCTCTATCCTGATCCCCGCCGAAAGACCCGGGTCCGCGACCAGTTGCGACAGGCTCACCCCGAGGTCAGCCGCCATCTTCTCGACCACCGCGTAGTTTTCCGGGTGCACCGCCGTATTGTCCAGCGGGTTCTCCCCGCCCCTGATCCTCAAAAAGCCCGCCGCCTGCTCGAACGCCTTGGGTCCGAAGCGCGCGACCTTCAAAAGCGACTGCCGCGACGCGAAGGCTCCCTGCTCGTCCCGGTGCCTGACGATGGCCCGCCCCTGGCTTTCCGAGAGGCCGGCAACGTAGGAGAGCAGCGCCCACGACGCGCTGTTCAAGTCGACGCCGACGAAGTTGACGCAGGATTCCACCACCGCGTCCAGCGCCTTTTTCAGCAGGGTCTGGTTCACGTCGTGCTGGTACTGGCCGACCCCGATGCTCTTGGGATCGATCTTCACCAGTTCGGCGAGCGGGTCCTGGAGCCTGCGTCCGATGGATATGGCGCCGCGGACGGTCAGGTCGAGTTCGGGGAACTCCTCCCTGGCGATCTCCGATGCTGAATAGATGCTGGCGCCCGCCTCGTTCACCATCACCGTCTCCGCCTTTATCCCCGCTTTCCTCAATGCGTCGCGCACGAAGATCTCGGTCTCGCGCCCCCCTGTGCCGTTGCCTATGGCAATGAGAAGGCAGTCGTTGCGCTGCACCATCCCCGCCAGTTCGGCGCCGGCCGCCTCCGCCTTGGCTCCGCCTGTGTGCGGGTAGATGGTGACATGCTCCAGGAAGCGCCCGGTCTCGCTGATCGCGGCGAGCTTGCAGCCGGTCCTAAGCCCTGGGTCGATCCCCAGCACCCGCCTCCCTCCGGCCGGCGGCAGGAGCAAAAGGTTCTTCAGGTTCTGCGCGAAGACGGCGATGGCCGCCTCGTCGGCGCGGGTCTTTGCCTCAAGCCGCAGTTCCACCTCGATCGAGGGGGCGATGAGCCGCTTGTAGGCGTCGGCGGCCGCCGCTTCCAGGACCCCCTTGAAGATGCTCTCCCGTTTGATCAACGCCCCCTTCAGCCTCCCGACGATCTCCTCTTCCGGCGCCAGCAGGGTGAGCCTTAAGACGTCCTCCTTTTCCCCGCGCCGCATGGCGAGCATGCGATGGGACGGTATCGACTTCAGCGGCTCCTGGTAGTCGTAGTACATCCGGAACTTGCCGTCTTTGTCGGCCCCTTCGCCGATCAACTGCGAACCGAATATCCCCTGCTCCCTGGTAAGGTCGCGCACCATGCCGCGCAGGTCCGCGTTCTCGCTCAGCTGCTCGGCGATGATGTGCGCCGCCCCTTCAAGGGCGGCCTCTGCGTCGGCTACGCCCGGCTCGGCGTTGACGAAGGGGGCCGCCGCCTCGGCCGGGCTTCCGCTGGTCAACTCCTGCGCCGCGATCAGCTCGGCCAGGGGCTCCAGCCCCTTCTCCCGCGCGATGGTGGCCTTGGTGCGGCGCTTCGGCTTGTAGGGGAGGTACAGGTCCTCCAGGTCGGTCTTCTTGCGGCAGCTCGCGATGCGAGCCGAAAGTTCCGGGGTGAGCTTTCCCTGCTCCTCGATACTTTTCAGCACCGTCACCTTGCGCTCGGACAGTTCGCGGTGGTAGATCAGCAGGTCCTCGATCTGGCGGATCTGGACCTCGTCCAGTTCCCCGGTCTGCTCCTTCCGGTATCGCGCGATGAAGGGAACCGTCCCCCCCTCGTTCAAAAGCGCCACCGTCTGGAGCACGCCGCCGCGCGGCAGCCCGCTTTCTTCGACTATGATTTCAAGCAATTGAGGTGTGTCTGTTGCGTGCATGGTCACTGGTTATCCTCCCGAAAAAAGAGGGTACTCTTACACTCTTTGGGCCTTTCGGGCAAGAACTTTCCCAATAGGGACCGACTCGGGCGACGGCTCGCTCATCCTGCCCGGCCGCCGCGAAAGACCTGCTAAATGTCCCGGCGCAGTCTCGATCCACTCCATTCGCTGCAGCCTCATCTGCGCCCGCACCGGCTCTTTGCAACACCTTTCACAGCTGCAACCGCCCGGCGCCTCTCTCACGCTTCTTGACCGGATTCGTGAAAACCGCTATTGTGGCCCAATTTCAAATGAGAGGACTATCTATGGGCCGTCCGAGTTGGGATGAATATTTCATCGAAATCACACGCCTGGTAGCCAAACGCTCCACCTGTCTCAGGCGGCAGGTGGGGGCGGTGCTGGTCAAGGACAAGAACATCCTTGCCACCGGCTACAACGGCGCACCCTCCGGGACCGCCCATTGCCTCGACATAGGCTGCCTCAGGGAGAAGATGGGGATCCCGTCCGGCGAGCGCCACGAGCTTTGCCGCGGTCTTCACGCCGAGCAAAACGCCATCATACAGGCGGCGAAGCACGGCACATCCATCGAGGGCGCGACCCTTTACTGCAACACCATGCCCTGCATCATCTGCTCTAAGATGGTGATCAACTCCGGCATCAAGCGCGTGGTGTACCTCTCGGGATATCCGGACCAGTTGGCCGAGGAGATGATTCGGGAATCCGGCATCCTGGTGGAAAAATACGAGGAGCCAAACCCATGAAATGTCCTTTCTGCAATTTTGCCGACAGCAAGGTAGTCGACTCCCGCCCGGACAAGGGTGGGGCCGCCATCAGGCGCCGGCGCGAGTGCGAGTCGTGCGGCAAGCGCTTCACCACCCACGAGCGCGTGGAGGAGGTCCTTCCCCTGGTCACCAAGAGGGACGGCAGGCGCGAACCCTTCGAGCGCATGAAGCTCGTCAACGGGATCCAGAAGGCCTGCGAGAAGCGGCCGGTCTCGGTGGAGACCATCGAGAAGATGGTCGATCGCCTGGAGACGCGCCTGCAGGAAAGCGGCGAGAGGGAGATTCCCACCACCACCCTCGGCGAATGGATCATGTCGGAATTGCACGGCGTCGACCAGGTGGCCTATGTCCGCTTCGCCTCGGTCTACCGCTCCTTCAAGGACATCAACGAATTCATGGAAGAACTGCAGGACCTGCTGAAAAAGTAGCGGGGGGACATGTCCGACCTACACCTTAAAATGATGCGCCTGGCGCTTTCCGAGGCCAGAAAGGGAGTCGGCAAGACGGCTCCCAACCCCGCCGTCGGCTGCGTCATCGTCCGTAACGGCGAAGTCGTCGGGGCCGGCTGGCACAAAAAGGCGGGGACTCCGCACGCCGAGGTGCATGCCTTGAAGGCGGCCGGCGCTAAGGCGGCCGGCGCCGACGCCTACGTGACCCTTGAGCCCTGCTCCCACTTCGGCAAGACCCCCCCCTGCGCCAAGGCCCTCATCGAGGCGAACGTGGCGCGCGTCTTCGTCGCCATGGTCGATCCCAACCCGCTTGTCTCCGGGCGGGGGATCCAGATGCTCAAGGACGCGGGGATAGCAGTCGAAGTGGGGCTCTTGGAAGAGGAGAGCCGCGAGCTGAACCTCCCCTTCATCAAGTGGATACAGACGAAGCTACCTTACGTGCTGCTGAAGAGCGCCCTTACCCTCGACGGCAAGAGCGCCACGGCAAGCGGCGACTCAAAGTGGGTGACCAGCGACCGTGCCCGGCGCGAAGTGCACCGGTTGCGTGGGCGTCTCGACGCCATCATGGTCGGCGTCGGCACCGTGGTGAAGGACGACCCGCTTCTAACCTGCAGGGTCCCCGGCGGCAAAGACCCGCTGCGGGTGATCGTCGACTCGACCCTCAGGATACCGCTCCATGCCGCGATACTGGGCGTGGAGTCGAAAGCCAAAACCGTCATAGCCACCTGCAGCGGCGACCAGGCGAAAATGGAAGCACTCAAGGCCCACGGGGTGGAGATCCTCACCTGCTGCGAGACAGATGGGCGAGTCGATCTTTGCGACCTCTTCGTTCAGTTGGGTGCGCGCGGCGTGCAGTCCGTGCTCCTCGAAGGGGGGAGTCACTTGGCCGGGGCAGCTCTTCGTGCCGGGCTCATCGACAAGTGCATGATCTTTCTGGCGCCGAAGCTCGTGGGAGGAGCCGGCATGGGGCTCTTCGCAGGGGAGGGCGCGACGCTTATGGCAGATGCCATCCGGTTGGAGCAGATGAGGGTGAAGCGAGTGGGAGTCGATCTCCTGGTGGAAGGCGTCCCCACAAAAACAAAAAGTCAGAACCCCTAACAAGGAGAACATCTGAGAAAATCTGAGCACAGGCAACAGCCCGAGAGAGCCAAAGTCTCAAGGTCTTGTTTCTCTCCGGTTCTTGGTTTCTCAGATGTCCTCAGATTTTCTCCGTGTTAACGGTTTAAGAGGTTTTTCATGTTCACAGGTCTGATAGAAACAGTAGGCGAGCTCGTCTCCATCGAGAAGCGCGGAGCCTCGGGTAGCCTCACGGTGAAGACGTCGCTGCCGCTGGACGAAGTCGCCATCGGCGCCTCGATCGCCATCAACGGCGCCTGCCTCACCGTGGTCCGCAAGGGGGGCGGGGCGGTGACCTTCGACATCTCGCCCGAAACCATCGACCGCACCGGCTTCAAGAACCTCAAAAGCGGCTCCCCTGTCAACATGGAGCGCGCCATGAAGCTCTCCGACCGCCTGGACGGGCACCTGGTTTCCGGGCACGTCGACTGCGTCGCCACCATCATCGAGCGGCGGGAGGTCGCCGGCAACATCGTCTTCTCCTTCCGGTTCCCGCCCCAGTACGGCAAGTACATCGCTGCCAAAGGCTCGGTTGCCATCGACGGCATCAGTCTCACCGTCAACACGGCCGGCCCCGACAGCTTCAGCATCAACGTGATACCTCACACCGCGGCAAAGACTACGCTCATCGGGAAGCGCGTGGGGGACGAGGTGAACATCGAGACGGACCTTTTGTGCCGGTACCTCGAACGCTTGCTGGCGGGCAGGGAAACAGGCGGCGAAGGAGTGACGCTGGACCTGCTGGCAAAAAGCGGCTTCATGTAACGGCTTTCTCTTTCACTTTGCCCCTTTTTTTGTTATGGTCGACGATCTAGATTCAGTTACGGGAGCGGGTGCATCCATCCCGACCCAGAGGAAGAGAGGTTAAACCATGTCTGTTGCAAGCATAGAGGAAGCGATTGAGGAGATCAGGGCCGGCAGGATGGTCATCCTCGCGGACGACGAGGATCGCGAAAACGAAGGCGACCTCACCATGGCGGCTCAGTGCGTGACGCCTGAGGCCATCAACTTCATGGCGAAGTACGGCCGCGGCTTGATCTGCCTCACCATGACCTCGGAGCGCTGCGACCGCCTCGACCTGCAGCCGATGGTGCAGACCAACACCTCATCCTTCGGCACCGCCTTCACCGTTTCCATCGAAGCGAAAAAGGGCGTTACCACCGGCATCTCTGCGGCGGACCGCGCGCATACCATACTGACCGCCGTGGCACCCGATGCCACGGCGGCGGACCTGGCGCGGCCGGGCCACATCTTCCCGCTCAGGGCCCGCAACGGCGGCGTCCTGGTGCGCTCCGGGCAGACCGAAGGCTCGGTCGACCTGGCGCGTCTCGCCGGGTTGGAGCCTGCCGGCGTCATCTGCGAGATCATGAACGACGACGGCACTATGTCGCGCATGCCCGAGTTGAAGAAGTTCGCCAAGGAGCACGGCATCAAGGTCTGCACCGTAGCCGATCTCGTCGCCTACCGCCTCAAGCACGAATCGCTGGTGCGCCGCTCGGTCGACGTAGCGCTTCCGAGCACATACGGCAGCTTCCGCGCCGTGGCCTTCGAAAACGACATCGACAAGTTGGAGCACCTGGCCCTGGTCAAAGGGGACATCAAAGGCGACGAGCCGGTACTGGTGCGGGTCCATTCCGAATGCCTCACCGGGGACGTCTTCGGCAGCGTCAGGTGCGACTGCGCCGATCAGCTGCACAGCGCCATGGAGCGGATCGAGAAGGAAGGAACGGGAGTAATCCTTTACATGCGCCAGGAAGGGCGCGGCATCGGGCTCACCAACAAGCTCAAAGCGTACGCACTGCAGGACCAGGGGCACGACACGGTGGAGGCCAACCTCGCCCTCGGCTTCAAGGCTGACCTCAGGGACTACGGCATCGGCGCGCAGATCCTGGTGAACCTGGGCGTGAAGAAGATTCGCCTCATGACCAACAACCCGAAGAAACTCATCGGCCTCCAGGGGTACGGCATCAACATCGTCGAGCGCGTTCCCATTGAGATCGCGGCTTCCAAAAGCAACGAGAAATACCTGAAGACCAAGCGCGAGAAGATGGGACACCTGCTGGAAAACATATAAAACAGATAAAGAGATAAAGCAGATAAAGATTAAGGAAAACCTGTAAAGCAAAGATATAGGAAAACCCAAAGCTCTTAGTTTTTCCTCAATCTGAATCTTCTTAATCTCAATCTTTATCTCTATCTTTATCTGAATTTGGGAGGCATCATGCCAAAATACGTAGAGGGAAAACTCAACGCCGAGGGACTTAGGTTCGGTATCGTCGTCGGCCGTTTCAACAGCTTCATCGGCGAGCGCCTGCTTGAAGGGGCTCTTGACGCGCTGCTGCGCCACGGCGCCGATGACGCGCAGATCACCGTGGTCCGCGTTCCCGGGGCCTTCGAAATCCCGCTTACCGCGCAGAAGATGGCCGGCAGCGGCAACTACGACGCCATCATCTGCCTGGGCGCCGTAATCCGCGGTTCCACCCCCCACTTCGACTACGTTTCCTCCGAGGTCTCCAAGGGGATCGCCCACGCTTCGCTCGCCACCGGCGTGCCCGTGGCCTTCGGAGTGCTGACCACCGATACCATCGAACAGGCCATCGAACGCGCCGGCACCAAGGCAGGCAACAAGGGTTTCGACGCCGCCATGACCGTCATCGAGATCGCCAACGTCTTCAAGGAGATGAAATAATTGACGACACGCAGAGAAGGGAGAGAACTTGCGCTACAGGCGCTTTACTCCAAGGACCTGGTGCTGCAGGACGCCAACACCACGCTAAAAAGGATCACTGAAAGCTTCAGCGAAGGTGAGGAGCCGACCCTGTCGGTCAACTCAAAGGCCTACGCCTTTGCTTCCGAACTGGTGAACGGCGTGGTCAGCAACCTGCAGGAAATCGACAGCCGCATCGCCGAAAAGTCCAAGCACTGGAGCATGGCCCGCATGGCGCGCGTGGACCTCAACATCCTGCGTCTGGCCGTGTTCGAGCTTTTGTTCCGCCCGGACATTCCGAAGAACGTCACCATGAACGAGGCCATCGAGGTTGCCAAGAAATTCGGCGCCGACGATTCCGCCTCCTTCGTCAACGGCATTCTCGACGAGATCGCCTCCACCGTGACCGACAAGGAGTAGCCGTACCGGGTCCTGCAGCGAAAACCCAAAATTATCATGTATTGACCAACGAGGGATTATGAAAGAGATAAAGATTGGCCTTCTCGGTTTCGGCACCATCGGCGCCGGTGTGGTAAAGCTTCTTGCCGCGAACAGCGCGCTTTTGACGGAGAAGACCGGCACCCGGATTTCCCTGAAGAGCATCGTCGACCTCGACATCACCACTGACCGCGGCGTCAACACCGAAGGGATCATCCTCACCCGCACCGCCGAAGAAGTGCTGACCGATCCGGAAATCTCCATAATCATCGAACTGATCGGCGGCTACGAGCCCGCCCGCAGCTTCGTCCTTAAGGCCATCTCTCACGGCAAGCACGTGGTAACCGCCAACAAGGCACTCCTGGCAGTTCATGGCGAGGAAATATACGCTGCCGCCAAGGCAAACGGCGTCGAAGTCCTTTTCGAGGCTGCCGTGGGCGGGGGCATCCCGGTCCTTTCCGCCATCAAGGGGAACCTGGCGGGGAACCGTTTCTCGACCGTGCTCGGCATCGTGAACGGTACCTGCAACTACATCCTGACCCGGATGACCCACGATGGAGCGGACTTCTCCGAGGTGCTGAAGAGCGCCCAGGAATTAGGCTATGCCGAAGCCGACCCCACCTTCGATATCGAAGGCGTCGACACGGCGCACAAGCTCTGCCTGCTGCTCTCCCTTTGTTTCGGAACCAAGATCGACCTGAAGGACATCTACTCCGAAGGGATCACCTCGATTTCTTCCGAGGACGTCGACTTCGCCAAGTCCCTCGGCTACCGCATCAAGCTTCTGGCCATAGGGAAGATGGACGACGGGCAGATCGAGGCGCGCGTGCATCCGACCATGATCCCGATCGACTACCCGCTGGCCGACGTGCACGGCGTGTTCAACGCCATCAGGCTCACCGGCGACTTCATCGGTCCGGTGATGTTCTATGGCAGGGGCGCGGGGATGGACGCAACCGCCAGCGCCGTCGTTGGCGACGTCATCGACCTTTCCCGGAGCATGGGGGCCGGCATCTCCCGCCGCTGCGCGCCGCTTGGGTACCTCGACGAGAAAGTCAGCACCCTGACGATCAAGCCCATGGGCGAGATCGTGAGCAAGTACTACATCCGTTTTCAGGCTCTGGACCGTCCCGGCGTGCTGGCCCGCATCGCGGGGGCCCTGGGAGCCAGCGGCATCAGCATCGCCTCCATGCTGCAGAGCGCGAGAAGCGCGAGCGAAGTAGTTCCCATCGTCATCATGACCCACGAGGCCCGTGAGTCAGACATGCGCCGGGCGCTTGCCGAAATCGACACCTACGAAGTCATCCGCGGCAAGAGCACCTTCATCAGGATCGAGGACAACCTCGAATAGAGCCGGGAAGGCGAGTAAATAAAATAGAAAGGGCGGGAGTCAATTTGACCCCGCCCTTTTTTTGATTCAAACCCGGAACACAGAGGACACTGGGTACCACGGAGGTCCCGGAGGAAAGCAAAAGCTTTTTGGTTAACCCAAAACGTTTTTCCTCCGTGTCCGCCCTGGCTTATCCTCGGTGACCTCTGTGATCCGCCTCTTAACCCCGGAACACAGAGGACACTGGGTACCACGGAGGTCCCGGAGGAAAGCAAAAGCTTTTGGGTTAACCTCAAGAAGCTTTTCCTCTGTGGTGAGTGCCTTTCGCCTTACCGGAAAAGCACCTCTGTGACCTCCGCGAACCTCCGTGACCTCTGTGTTCCGCCTTTTGGCTTTAAGCTTTTATCCTTCCGCCTCGTACTTTTCCACGACGCTACGGTAATGTGTCTCAAAACCTGCTTCCGACTTCTCCTCGGCCGTGCGGTAACCAGCCACGATATTCTCGCGCATCTCTTCCGGTAGCACCCGCTCCGCCAGGGGGTAGAGGATGTCATCCTCCTTGGCGATATGATCGCGTAAAAGCTCCAGGTAACCCCTCGCGTTGGCGACTATGGCTTCTTGCTGTCCCGCCTCGCCATTGAGAGCGCGGGTGGCGGCCTCCTCCATCGCTTTAACGAAGGCCCTGCCCAGGTCATGCTCCATCAGCATCGCCGCTACCGGACTGTTGGCCCTGGGCATGCCGTTTGCCACCAGGGCTTCGAACAGGACATCCTCCTCCTTGGCATGGTGGAAACGGTCGGCGTAATTCCTGATGAAGTCGACCCCGTCCAGGTAGAACTGGTAATTCTTGAAGGTGCCCTCTTCGGTGCGTTTCGCGTTCTGCTCCAAAAGGGCGAGCATGCGCAGGATCAGCTGGTGTTCGTCCTTGAGCCTCTGGGTGATGTCCTGTTTCATCCCTAGTTCCTCCTCTCCCCGTTGATGCCGATCACTGCGGTCTCCAGCGGTATCTCTTTCCCTGACTGGGTGAGCGCCTGTCTCACCATCATGTCCAGGCCGCGGCAGCAGGGGACTTCCATGATGGCGACGGTGATGCTCTTCACCTCGTTTTCCCTGAAGATCGTGGCTAGCTTCTCCACGTACGCGGCGCTGTCGTCAAGTTTGGGGCAGGCGATCGCCAGAGCCTTTCCCTTCAAGAGGTCGCTGTGGAAGCTTCCCAGCGCGAAAGCGACGCAGTCGGCCGCGATCAATATGTCGCTGTCCTGGAACCAGGGGGCGGTAGGGGGAACCAGGTGCAGTTGCACCGGCCACTGCCGCAACTCCGAAGCCGCCTTTACCGTGTTCTGCTGCTCAGTTGCCTCGCTCTTCTCGATAACCCTCGCCATGCTGCCCGGGCAGCCGCATCCTGCATGTGCCATGATGTTGTCTCCTGTTCTTAAAAAATTAGTTGTTAACGCTGTCGGTGTATGTGTATGTGTTGGTGTCCCGAACTAACCGGGCACTTGTTAATTTTCGGCTTTACGATCCAAATAGTCATTTATTTCTTTTTCTACCGAGGCTTCCTGTTCCTTGGTCAGCCCGTGAATGGAAACGACGTCCTTCAGGAGGCAGATGCCGACCTTGCAGGTGACGCAACCGATCTCGTAGCGGTTCAGGATGTCGCCGATCTCCGGGTGGCTCGCTATCACGTTCTGTATGGCCGCGTCTCCCAAGCCGTTTTTGAATTCCATCTGCTCCCTCCCTTGTGCGTTTCGTTGAACTGAAGATAACGCCGCCAAGGAAAATTGTTTATGACATGGGTCAAAAATATGCGATTGTCTGCATGCCTTGAAAAAAGGCGCTACTGTCGGGAATCATTGACCTCTTCATGGATCTGCGTAGAATTGGTGGCTAAAACAATAACCGGAGGGGGCTATGGAACATGATCTGAGGTCGCAAATAGATGCGCTGGAGCATTCGTATCGTGCCAACTCGCCGGAGAAGGCAGAGCTTCTCGACAAGGCATACCGGGACATCGCCGCCTGCGCCAGCACGGCCGGCGCTCCCAAGGCCGGTGCAGAGGCGCCCGATTTCACCTTGCCCAATGCCGTGGGCATTCCGGTCCAGCTGAGCGATGCGCTTGCCAACGGGCCGGTGGTCCTCACTTTTTATCGGGGGATCTGGTGACCGTACTGCAGCCTTCAGTTGAGGGCATACCAGAAAATCCTCCCCCAGGTCCTGCACTTGGGTGCGTCGCTCATCGCGGTTTCCCCGCAGAGCCCGGACAAGACCCAGGCCACGCTCTTGAAGAACTTCCTGCAGTACGAGGTGCTGAGCGACCTGGGAAATGAGGTGGGCCGCAGATACGGGCTGGTGTACCGGCTCCCGGACTGGGTGCGTCAGCTCTACATCTCGCTGGGGGTGAACCTTCCCGACTTCAATGCGGACCAGTCGTGGGAACTGCCTTTGGCCGGCACCTTCGTCATCGGTCGGGACCGGCGCGTCATCCTGAGCTACGTGGACAGCGATCCCAGGAAGCGTCTGGAGCCCCAGGCGATCCTCGACGCGCTGGGGGGGAAACCGGCTTAGCCTTCCCTCACCCCGACCCTCTCCCTCTGGGAGAGGGTGGCCGCAGGCCGGGTGAGGGCGGTGCCTCGAAGCTGAGCAAGAACCAGACGGAAAATGTCTTAATGCATTGAAACCGGAGGAAGAATGAGCATGAAGATTGGAATACTGACCGGGGGAGGGGATTGCCCCGGGTTGAACGCTGTCATCAGGGGGGTCGTCAAATCGGCCACCGGCCGCGGGTGGGAGGTCGTCGGGATCGAAGACGGTTTCGACGGATTCCTGCACCCGGAAAAGTGCCGCAATCTCGGGCTCGAAGAGGTGCGCGGCATCCTGCCGCTAGGAGGCACCATACTCGGCACCAGCAACAGGGGAAACCCGTTCTCCTTCCCCATGGTGCGCGAGGGGAAGGTGGAGCTGGTCGACGTCTCCGACGAAGTCTGTTCCCGCATCGAGCACCTTGGCCTTTCCGCCTTGATCGTGGTAGGGGGGGACGGCTCACTCAAAATCGCCCAGGAGATGATGCGCCGGGGCGTCCCCATCGTCGGTGTTCCCAAGACCATCGACAACGACCTGCTGGAAACCGACGTCACCTTCGGCTACAACACCGCCCTCGAGACCGCCACCGAAGCCCTCGACAAGCTGCATTCCACCGCCGAGAGCCACCACCGGGTCATGGTGCTCGAAGTCATGGGACGCTATGCCGGATGGATCGCGCTTGAGTCCGGGATAGCCGGCGGCGCCGACGTCATCCTCATCCCCGAGATCCCCTACGACATCGACAAAGTCAGCGAGGCGATACTCGCGCGCGGTCGCCGCGGCCGCCGCTTCAGCGTCGTCGTGGTTGCCGAAGGCGCTTTCCCCAAGGGAGGCGGGCGCGTGGTCAAGGAGGCCGCGGGCGGCAAGTCGGTCGTGGAACGTCTGGGCGGGGTGGGCGAGGCCTTCTCCCGCGAGTTGGGCGGGGTGCTGGAGATGGACATCAGGGTAACCGTGCTCGGGCATCTGCAGCGCGGCGGTTCCCCCTCGACCTTCGACCGCTGCATAGGAAGCCGCTTCGGGGTGAAGGCGGTGGAGCTGATAGAGAGCGGCGCCTTCGGTCACATGGTCTGCCTCAAGGGTCGTCATATCACCTCGGTGCCGATAGAGGACGCGGTGCGCAGCCTGAACCTCATAGATCCCGCCGGCGAGATGGTGCGTCACGCGGAGGCGCTCGGCATCATGCTGGGGAGGTAAGTTACTGTTGACTTTGACTAATGTCTGCACTAGACTGCGGAACCTGGAGCAGACCGTGAAAAATCCCGCCGGGGGCCTTTCGGGCGTCTAACGGGAGCAAAGAGGTGCCCTGAACATGAAGAATCCTATCGCCGGAGCCAACAGAAGTGTGATCTATGCGCTCATCGGCTTTTTCCTTGGCATATCGGCACCGCTTGGCTGGATAGTGCTGCGCTTGCTGCTTTTCGCCGACCCAAACGTCCCCATGGCCTCCCAGGCACTCGCCGAGATGAGGCAAAGCGCGCAAGGAATGGCGCTCTATATCTACATGGGAGGGGGCACCGCCTGTGTTCTCGCCGTGTTCGGCTATTTCATCGGCCGCGCCATTGACGAGCTGCACCAAAAGGGGGAGAGGCTCGACATCCTGGTGCAGGAAGTCGACGCCCAGAAGAAACTCTTCGAGAACCGGTACAAGGTGCTGGACAACAACATAAAGAACTTCCACAAGATCGGCAGCCGGATTCAGAAGGCGGTGCGCAAGGACGACGTGCTCGCGCTCTGCGTGGAGGGGCTGCACGAGGTGCTGGGGTACGAGCGGGTCAACGTCCTCATGGCGGACCCGGAGCGAAAGCATCTCTATTTCGCCGTTACCGCGGGGAACGAAGCGCCGGTCGGCGCCGAGGTGACTATCCCTCTGGATGGACGCTCCGGCGTCATCTACAAGAGCTTCCAGGACCAGCAGGTCTACTTCATCGAGAACATCACCGATTATCCGGCTGATTTCATGCTGCAGCCGCCTTTCAACGGCATCGAGCCGCTGCGCTCCACCACCTTCATCCTCTGCCCCATCATCCTGAAAGGCGAGACCATCGGCGTCTTCGGCCTCGACAACAAGAAGAGCCACCGGGCACTGAACGACACCGACGTCGACACCATCCGGCTCTTCGCGGATCAGGCGGCTGCCGCGCTGATGCGGATCAGCCTGCTGCAGTCCATAGACCGCCTTACCCTCGAACTCGGCAAAACCTTCTCCGAGACCCTGATGAAGAGGGACAGTTATTCCTCCACCCTGTACCGCCTGAAAAACGCCGCCGACTCCCTGGCCAACGGCGCCCTGAAGATCGACGCCGCCGCGCACGGCATGATGGAGTCGGTCGACAGCGCCAGCGTCTCCGCCGCCGAGATCTCCGTCGCCACCGACCAGATCACCCACAACATGGACGCCCTCTCCGATTCGGTGTACAAGTCGGTTTCCGCGATGGAGCAGATCACCACCACGCTGAGGCAGGTGGAAAAAAGCACCGGGCATTCGCATAATCTCTCCAGTCGCGTCAAGGAGCATGCCGAGCAGGGGACGCAAATCGTGCGGGAGACGGTGGATGCGCTGGCGGAAATCCAGAGCTCCGTGGATCTTTCCTACCAGGGGATCAAGAGGCTCAGCGCCAACAGCGGCAGGATCGAAGGGTTTGTCAGCGTCATCAACGACATCACCAAGCGTACCAACCTCCTGGCGCTCAACGCCTCCATCATCGCGGCGCAGGCGGGCGAATACGGCAAGAGCTTCGGCGTCGTCGCCGACGAGATCAGGAACCTCTCCCTGCAGACGGGGCTCTCCACCGGCGAGATCACCGGCATCATCGAGGAGATCATGACCGAGTCCAGGGTCGCCGCTGACAACGTCACCGCCACCAAGGAACTGGTGAAGAAAGGGGTGAAACTCGGCCAGCAGACAGGCGTCTCCCTGGCCAGCATCCTGGACAGTTCCCAGAAGGCGCTCGATATGACCCAGGAGATCAAGCTCGCCACCGAGGAGCAGGCGACCTCGGTGCAACTGGTGAGCCGTTCCATCGAGGACGTGAGCTCTATGACCATGCAGATCTTCAAGGCTTCCAAGGAACAGGCGCAGGCGACCAAGACAGTGGCGCGGGCACTTGAGGACGTGAAAGAGATGAGCCACAGCGTCGTGTCGTCCGTCGGCAGGCAGACCGCCGACAGCAACGAGATCAAGGGCGCCGTTGATTCAGTCACCCGAATGGCCGATGCCATCTTCGACGGGATCGAGCAGCGCCAGGATGAAAGCGGCGGCGTGGTGAATGAGCTCGAACAGATCCGGGCGAGCGCGGAGTAGTATCCGGGGCAGAAAAAACTGGACATTTATATATCCCTGTGTTAATTCACTAACGGTGTTTGGCCCGCTATAGTCAAGTGGAGCCGCAACGGACACCGGAAAAAGATACATACCGCCTGGATTTCGCAAGGAACCGGTACGGGAAGCGATAGCTTGGAAAGCGTCTTGCGCGAGTTTTGCGTGCATCCCGCTATTTGACAGCGTCTTCCTACCCGAAGGCGTTTTTTTTTGCCCGTAAATCGGGTGCCCGTATTGTGGTGATACCTTGTTTTGAAGCCGTGTATACCATTTTCTTACCCGTAGCCGAAACGGGGGCGGGGAGACCCGCGGGAGCAGCGTCTAGATGCAGAAGCCGAGAACCATCCTCGATTTTCAAAGGATGAAAGCCGAAGGTGAGAAGATAGCGGTCCTGACCTCCTATGACTTCCCCATGACCGGAATCATGGACGCCTGCGGCATCGACATGATCCTCGTGGGGGATTCGGTGGGGGTCGTGGTGGCAGGGTACGACAACACGCTTCCCGTCACCATGGAGGACATGATCTACCACACCCGCGCGGTGATGCGGGCGCGCCCCAAGGCGTTCGTGGTGGCGGACCTCCCCTTCCTCTCCTACCAGACCGACCTGAAAAGCGCGAGGCTGAACGCCGGCCTCCTGGTGAAAGATGGCGGCGCTGCCGCAGTCAAGATCGAAGGGGGCGTCAACGTGGAGGAAACCATAACCGCCATAACCGACATGGACATCCCGGTTGTGGGGCACATCGGCCTTACCCCGCAGTCGCTGCACCGCATGGGCGGCTTCAAGGTGCAGGGAAAGGGGGAGGAGCAGGCCGAGAAACTGATGGCGGACGCCCTCGCCGTCGAGCGTGCCGGAGCCTTCGCCGTGGTGCTGGAAGGTATCCCCATGTCGCTGGCAGCTAGAATTACCGCGGAGCTCTCCATCCCGACCATCGGGATCGGCGCGGGCCCCCACTGCGACGGACAGGTGCTGGTGATCCATGACATCCTGGGCCTTTGCAGCAAGTACTCCCCGAAATTCGTCAAGCGCTACGCCGAACTCGCCCCATTGATCGGCGAGGCGTGCTCCAACTACATAGCCGAGGTAAAAGGCGGCATCTTCCCGGAAGAGAGGCACGGTTTCAAATGATAGTCATCCATTCGGTCGCGCAGATGCAGCAGTACGCACGGGATAAGCGGGGCGAGATCGCCCTGGTTCCCACCATGGGTTACCTGCACGAGGGGCATGCCTCCCTCATGGTGGAAGCGCGCAAGCGCGCGAAGTACGTGGTGGCGAGCATCTTCGTCAACCCCACCCAGTTCGGCGTCAACGAGGACCTGGACAGCTACCCGCGCGATCTCGAACACGACAAGGAAATAGCCGAGAAGGCCGGCGTCGACGTCATCTTCGCCCCGACCGCCGCCGACATGTACCCCGAGGGGTACCAGAGCTACCTGAACGTCGAGGAAATTACCGCGCACCTTTGCGGCGCAAGCAGGCCTGGCCATTTCCGCGGCGTCACCACGGTGGTCGCCAAGCTGTTCAACATCGTCGCCCCCAAGGTGGCCCTTTTCGGCAAAAAGGACTTCCAGCAGCTCGCCGTCATCAGGCGCATGGTGCGCGACTTCAACTTCGACATCGAGATCGTGGGGATGCCGATCGTACGGGAGGCGGACGGTCTCGCCATGAGCTCCAGGAACACCAAGCTCTCCCCAGTGGAAAGGGAACAGGCCCTCTGCCTCTCCCGTTCCATAGCCGCGGCCAAGGCGGCTTTCAAAGGAGGGGAACGGAGCGTGGCGGCGCTGCAAAAGGTAGCCGCAGCCATGATAGAGGGTGAGAAGTCGCCGCAGATCGATTACCTGGAGTTCCGGGATCAGGACAGCCTGCTCCCGTTGGAAAAAGCGGATGAGAGGACGCTCCTCGCGCTTGCCGTGCGGGTGGGCTCGGTTCGATTGATTGATAACAGCATACTAGGGGAGGATTAGAAGATATGGACAGGAAGATGCTGAAGAGCAAGATCCACAGGGCAACCGTCACCGGGGCGGATCTTCATTACGAGGGGAGCATCACCATCGACCTCGACCTCATGGAAGCAGCCGACATCATCCCGTACGAGGCGGTCTGCATCTGGGACGTCACCAACGGAAGCCGTTTCGAGACCTACGCCATCGAGGGCGAGCGCGGTTCCGGCGTCATCTGCATCAACGGCGCCGCAGCAAGGCTCGTGGCCCCGCAGGACCTGGTGATCATCGCCAGCTTCGTCAACATGGAGAACGCCGAGGCCATAGCGCACGAGCCGAAGCTGGTCTTCGTGGACGACAAAAACCGCATGCTCGAAAGCCGCAAGGAAGTAGCCGGCCAGGCCACCCTGAAGAGCGTGCACTGGAAGAACTAGGCATTTCCCGGTCTCCCGCAGCAAAAGACAGGGACGCTGATAGAATCTGTCTGTCTCTTTAGCGGAGACTCTCCCGGTTCCGTCGGCGTCCCAATTTTTTTTCAAAGGGGGACTTGTTGCAGGAGCCTTTCTGCTGAGAGGAGAAGAAGCCGTCCATCCCCTCGCCCTCTGGGAGAGTGGCAAGGGGTGAGGGGCTCCAGCTTGGGAACCCAATGCGGTGCAAAGCTCCAGCTTTGCATGTGGAAGAAGTTGGAGCTTCGGCAGGCCTAGCGTTCCCAAGGTGGACCTTGGGGACGAGATGAAAACGCTCCTCGAAAATTCCGGGATCACTAGTCCCCCCCTCCCGCAAGGGTAGGGGAAAGAAGAGAAAGGGGGCGGGGGATTTACAGGTTCCGCTGTCAAAGTTTTTGGGGGTAGTTCCTTGGGTTCGAAGATGAAAATATACGCCGCGTCATATCTGCTTCCCATCTCCTCTCCCCCCATCGCCGGCGGTGCCGTCGCGGTGGAGAACGGGGTGATAGCCGCCGTCGGAACGCTGCCCGAGGTCTCCGCCGCCTGCGGCGCGCCGGTCACCGACCTGCCGGGTTGCGTCATCATGCCCGGGATGGTCAACGCCCACACGCACCTGGAACTGACCCATTTCCCCGCCTGGAAGCTGCGCAAGGACCTCGACTATCTCCCCAAGCGTTACGTGGAATGGATCCAGCAGGTGGTGAAGATCAAGCGCGCCCTTTTGCCCGGCGAGACCGAGCACTCGGTGCGGGAGGGGATGCGCCTTTGCCTCGAATCCGGCACCACCTCCGTCGGCGACATCCTCTCCGACTTTTCCTTGGCCCCCCTCTACCGCGACGCGCAGCTTGCCGGAAGGGTGTTCCTCGAGGCGATAGGGCACGACCCCGTAATGGGCGAAAACCTGCTGCGGCGGATCGAGACCACGCTCGACACCTTCGCGGGGAGCCTTTTGCCTGCCATCTCTCCGCACACCCCCCACACCGTGTCGCCGCAGCTTTTGCGGGCCTTGCACGCTCTGGCCGTGAACCGTGCCATACCGAAGGCAATCCACCTTTCGGAAACCGCGGACGAAGCCTCCTTCATGCATGACACCACCGGGGAGATCGCCGAGCTCATCTATCCCATGGCGCACTGGGAAGAGTACCTGCCGCACCCGATGTACACCACTTCCACCCGTTTTCTTTGCGAGCTTGGCGTACTCGACCGCTCCACCCTTGCCGTCCATGCCGTGCACGTCATCGTGGACGACGTGAGACTGTTGAAGGAAAAGGGTTGCAGCGTGGTCCTTTGCCCTCGCAGCAACGACCGGCTCTTCGTCGGCTGCGCCCCGCACAAGCTCTTGAAGAGCTCCGGAGTTCCGCTCGCCCTTGGGACCGACTCCCTGGCGAGCAACGACTCCCTTTCTCTTTGGGACGAGGTGCGCTACCTGCAGCAGCAGGCACAAGGCGTCTTCAGCGCCGAAGAACTCATCGCCATGGCGACCATCGGGGGAGCCCGGGCCTTGCAGATAGAGGCGAGCGCCGGTTCCTTGGAGCCAGGCAAGCGCGCCGATTTCCAGGTTCTTTCCTGCGGCAGTGTCAGCGAAACTACCGTCCACGCCGCCCTTTTGTCCAAGGGGCGCCTGGAGCAGGTCTACGTGGCAGGGGAAAAGTACCCAAAGCCTTAGCCGTATCTGCACAAAGTACTGCTCATCACGAAAAAAAAGCCCCCGATCTCTCGGAGGCTTTTGCGTTTAGTATGGCAATACGGCAGCATGAAACCGAATCCGGTGCGCAAGTCGCGCGGATCGCCTTTAAGGCGCCCTGATCTAGATCCCGATGTGGATCACTTTCCCCCCCCGAAGCCATAGGCTGCCATGAAAACATCTATGGCGCGATCAGCGATCAGCTTTATTTCTTCTTCGCTGACTTCTCCCAACAGTTGAAAAAGAAATCGGTCGATCAGTTCGGCTTCCAAAAGGCTGTAGAGATGCTTTGTCGCCACGACCGGGTCGGCCTGCCGGAGTTTGCCAAGCCCCATCGCCTCCCTTAGGAAATCCGAAACTAATTTCTGGCCGCGCTGGACCCCGCGCTCATATACCACCCGGCCCAGTTGGGTGTGGCCCGAGGCAGAGATCGCCAAGTGCCTGTTGGCACGGACGCGCGGCGAGTAAAGAATGCCCAGCAGGCGTTCCCCGAAGTTGCGCAACGAACTGGCGATGTCTTCGGTAGATGGATCTACGGCGGAATAAACGGCCTCGAATTCGGCTTCGGTAGACCGGTTCATTACCTCAAAAAACAACTCTTCTTTGGAAGAGAAATAGTTGTAAAGGGTTGCCTTCGAGCCTCCCACCCGGGCACATATCTCCGACATCGTGGTCCGCTCGAGCCCCAGTTCCTGGAATGCCTGCGCCGCGACGGAGAGGATATGCTGCCGTTTCGTGTCCGATTTTCTTGCCATGTTCTTGTAGGTTCTCCTTAACTCTCCGGATGAGAGCAGTCGGCTCGATGGGTAAAAGGCAGGGGCCCGAGTCGCCGGGATTGTAACACAGTCGTTAATGGGCTGGCTAAATTTTTCCCGGAGTGAGTCGAGCACTTGTCAGGCAGGTACCACGCCGGGGCGGTTGCCTCTTTGCACCATATCATTTGTTGCGTGGCAGAAAACAGATCGCCGCTATCATGGCCCAACAAACGATTACTCCAAATACGATGATTTTTGAAAACATATGGATGGTCAATGCCGGAATATAAGATGGATGAAATTTACAGGATCATCTTGTGACGGTTCACCTACCAGGATGACGTAAAAGACGAATAAGACGATAACTGCAATCGCGCTGTATAAAAATAATCTAGACGTTTCCATATCCGCACCTCAAACCGGTGGTTCCGCCGGGGTTCATGCCCCGCGACATGCCTCAGCCCCAGCAGTGCAAAACGATAGCGATCAATTGGAGCGGTGCACCAGCACCGGAATTGAGGTGTGCGTGAGTACCTTCTGGGTTTCGCTGCCTAGCAGCAAGCCACTGACTCCGCGTCGCCCATGGGATGCCATGAAAATCAAATCGCACTGGTTATGAATCGCGGCTTCGATGATTGCTTCATACGGCTCTTCGCTTACAAGTAGCGTCTTGCCGCATTGGACGCCGGCTTCCTCGGCAAACTTCTCAGCTGCATCGAGAATTTCATTGGCGGCGCCCACCATGTTCGCCCGATAGGTGGCAAAGGTATGGGCGTCGAAGATGGCGCCGATGCCGTAGTACATCTTGGGAGCAGGCTGCACCGCGCAGAAAAAGGTTATGCGGGCGCCGGCCTCCTTGGCGAAAGATATGGCGCGGCTGACGGCCTCCTGAGACAGGGGAGAACCGTCGGTGGGAACAAGCAGGTGTCTGAACATCGAAATCCTCCTGTCGGTGATCGCCCGGCAAGAGCCAAGGCGTCATGGAAAAAAACATCAAGCTTCAAGCTTCAATGGTCAGTGCCCGCCAGCCGAGGGGTCCACGACGCGGGTGGGCCTTGGCGCGAGCCAGATGACAGAGGCTGCTACTAAGAAAGCTATGCCGATAGCCCACATCAGCTGGTTCGTTGCCAGCATGACACTTTGGCCCGTGACCATGTAGTCGATGACCTGATTCACCGCATCAGGTGGTGCAGCCGAGTTTTCCAACATCGCTCTCACGCTTTGGTCAGCGTCGGTAAGCCCCACCAGTTCGGCATGGTTGCGAGTGATCTGGTTGGCCCACGCGGTAGTCACGCACGATGTGGCAAAGGCGCCGGAGAGTGTGCGCAGGAAGTTCATCAGGCCGGCAGCGGAGTCCATTTCATGCTCTTCAACGCTGGCGAGCGCCAATCCTGTGGTGGGAATGAAGAAGAAGGGGAGGCCGAACCCCAAAAAAACCAGCGGCACTGCTATGTTCCAGAAGGTCATGTCGGTATTGGCCACGGTGCGCCAGAGGGTATCGACCCCCAGCCAGATGACGCCGCCAAAAACGAGTTTCCTGGCGTCGACCTTGGTGGTCAACTGTGCGACCAGCGGGGCGACGAAGAAGGCGGCAAGCCCGGTACCTGCGGTAGCGAGGCCCGCTTGCGTGGCGGTGTACCCCATGAAATTCTGCAGCCAGAGCGGCGTCAACACGCTAACCGCGAAGAAGGCCGCGAAGGCGAGGCTTATGGTCAGCACGCAGGCGGTAAATCCACGATGGCGGAAGACCTTGAGGTCGACCACCGGATGCTCCTCGTGGAGTTCCCAGATGATGAAGGCAGCAAAGGCGATGGCCGCTATGATGGCCAGGGTGACGATCTTGTCGGAGGCAAACCAGTCGAGGTCTTTTCCTTCATCCAGCATGAGCTGCAGCGACGCGACCCAGACGATGAGCAGGGTCAGCCCGACGCGGTCGATGGGGTTGCGCAGCAAGGGCTCACTGTATCGTTTCAACAATTGCCAGGCGAAGAAACCTCCCGCGAAGGCAATGGGGAGGTTGATGAAGAAAATCCACGACCAGCTGAACTCGTCGCAGAAATAACCGCCGAGAATGGGGCCCAGCACGGGCGCTATGAGTGTCGTCATCGACCACAACCCGATCGCGGCAGCTGTTTTTTCCTTGGGGAAGATACGCATCAGCAAGGTTTGCGACAACGGCATCAACGGTCCGCCGGAGAAGCCCTGGAAGATGCGGGCGACAACCAGCAACCCAAGCGAGTTGGCCAGCCCCGATACCGCGGAAAATACGCCAAAAAAAACCATCGCCCAGACGAAAACCCGCACGGCTCCATAACGGGCAGACAGCCATCCAGTTAACGGTACGGTGATAGCTTCGCCGACGGCGTAGGAGGTAATGACCCAGGTTCCCTGGCTCACCGTCGCCCCCAGGCTTCCGGCGATGTTCGGCACCGCGACGTTGGCAATGGTCATGTTGAGAACTGCGATGAAGTTGGCCGCAGCAAGGATGATCGCTGCCAGCCAGAGCATGCCGCCGGAAAGCGGAGCATCGCTGTGAGCGCCAGTTCCGGATAGTGAGGCTTCAGTCATATTGGCTGTCTCCGCTTAGTTCTTGCCGCGAGTATCTATTTCCGCACTCATGGAGAGACCGACCTTGAGCGGGTTCTTCTGCAGTTCAGCCGGGTCTAGCTTGACGCGTACCGGCAGGCGCTGCACGACCTTGATCCAGTTGCCTGTGGCGTTTTGTGCCGGTATGGCTGAGAAAGCCGATCCCGACCCGCCCGAAAAGCCCTCGACGGTGCCGTGATAGACCACCGACTTCCCATAGATGTCCGCGCGGAGCGTTACCGGCTGGCCGACACGGACCTTCTTGAGCTGCACTTCCTTGAAGTTCGCATCGACATGCATTTGCTGGACGGGAACGATAGCCAACAACGGCATGCCGGCCGGTACGCGCTGGCCTACCTGTACCTGGCGTTTGGCGACGATGCCATCGACCGGCGCCCGCATCACGGTCCGTTCCAGATCGACTGCCGCTTGGTCACGCCGGGCGCGAGCCAGCGCGACTTCAGGGTTGGTATCCACGGTCGTGCCGGCAATGAGCACGGCGTTTGCCTCGCGGGAACTGATCGCGGTGTTGCTGTTCGCCTTGGCTTGGGCAATGGCTGCATGAGTCGCGTCCATGTTGGCTTTGGCGGCGGCATAGGCATTCTGGGCGCGGGTAAGTTCATCACCCGATACCGAGCCGGATGCCGACAACTTTTCGCGGCGTTTGAGGTCGATCTGCGCCCGCTCGAAATCCGCTTCAGCCGATCGCAACTGGGCGTCTGCACGTTTCAGATCGGCGTCCCTGGCCGCAATCTGGGCGTTGAGGCTGCTGTCGTTGGCGAGGAATCCCTTAACACGCCTGGTCGCCCGGCCGAGGTCTGCTTCAGCCTGTGCGAGAGCAAGCCTCGCGTCGGTCTGGTCTATCCTGACGAGAACGTCCCCTTTCTTTACCGCCTGGGTGTCGGTGACCAGCACCTCGCTGATGGTTCCGCCGACCGATGGTGTCACCTGGGCAACCTCGACTGCGGCATAGGCATTGTCGGTAGCGACAAAGTGGGAGCCGTACAAAAGCCCGTAGGCCGACGCGCTTACGGCTGAGATGGCAACGACTGCCGCGAGGGTGATGAGCAATTTCTTGCGGCGATTGGTTTTGCTTACGTCGGTAGGAATCGTTTTGGTAGTCTCAGGCATCTTCGCATCCTTTTCTTTCTAGATATGGTTGTAGTGGTAGCCGCCGCCGAGGGCGCGCTGCAGCGTGACGTCCAGTATCAGTGCCCTCGATTCGAGACTGGTGAGGGCACGCTGGGTGTTCAGCAGGATGTCCTCCGCGTACAAGACTTCGATGAAGTTGGCGAGCCCTCCCTCGTAGCGATTGCGCGCGACCCGGTGCGCCTCGGACGCTTCCGTGACAGCCTCCTTACCTTTCCCCAGTTGTCCTGCCAGTGCCTTTATACTGAGCGCGGTGTTGGCGACGTCTTCCAGGGCGTGAGTCACCGCAGCGTTGTAATTGGCGACCATCTCGTCGTAGGCCGCCGATCTTTCGCGAAGCTCGCCTTGCAGGCGGCCGGCGGTGAAGATGGGGAGCGAAACGGCCGGCCCGATCCCCCCGATATCCGATCCCCCCCTGGTCAGCATGTCGAGCCCCAGCGACTGTACCCCAATGAAGGCGACGAGGTTCACGTCGGGATAGAACTCCGCCTTCTTCTGGTCGATACGGTGCCTCTGCGCTTCGACCATGAGTCGCGCCATGATCACTTCGGGGCGCCGCCCCAGCAGTTTCACCGCAAGTTCCGCAGGCAACCCGAAACTCCCGCTCAGATTGACCGTCGGGCGCTTTATGGTAAGCGCACGGTCCGGCCCCGCCCCTGCCAGCGAGGCCAAGCGGTTGCAGGTCAGGCCGATCTGCTCGTCAATGGAGAGTAGTTCGCTCTGGGCTCCGGCCAGTCTGGCTTTCGCCTCACTGACGCTACCCAGGGTTTCCATGCCGTTGGCAAAGCGCTCCGCGAAAAGCTGGACCGTCTTGCTGCGGATATCCACCGTGCGGACGGCAGTGTCGCGCAAAGCATAAAGCCTCGCTAGTTCCGAATAGTTCATGGCAATGGCTGCCGCGATGTTCAACCGTACCAGCGCTGCCTCGGCTCGACTCGCCTCCAACTGGGAGGTAGCCGCCGCCAGCCCAGCGCGGTTTTTGCCCCAAAAATCGAGCTCCCAATTCAGGTTGATGCTGGCTACTCCGTAATCCTGCCAACCGTCGGGTGTCGCTGAACGCGGTGTCAGGTAGTTGTAGCTCAACTTCTGCTCCGTAACCGCAGCGGTCGCATTTACTTGCGGCATAAGTGCGGATCTGGACACCTTGAGATAGGCTTCGGCTCGGCGCAAACGTGCTGCCGCCGCAGCCAAATCAGGCGCATCGCGCAGGGCCTCGTCCACCAGCGCGACAAGCTGCGCGTCGCCATATGACTCCCACCAACGCTCCTTAGGCCAGTTAGTGAGAGGCGCGGTAAAAGAGGCTGCAGTATGATAATCAGTCGCGGTTTTCATCCGGCTGAGAGGGCCGGTTTCAGGAAGGATGGCGCAACCACCAAGACCGGCCAACAAGAGCGAAGCGAGTGTGACAAGGAACAGCTTTGGAGGTGAAGAGGACGGCAGGAATTGAAGGTTCATCTATAAGCTCTCCCACTTTCATGATTGCAAACTGTACTGTACGGTACACATTTAAAAAAGCGATGTCAAGCTTCGAAATTCCCCAGGGGATAAGTGATCTTGCGGCTGGGAATTAGGTCCCAGTGGGCATCGCAGGTTATTCAGCAACGGGACGAATCTATTTTCTGAAGGGGGGGGCAATGGAAAGGGCGCTGGATAGCTGCCGCCGGAAGTGTTATCAAGTGGGTATTGCCGAGGGTCGAAGGGCGGGTATTTTCACATAAAGCGTTTGTTCCTGAAGGCCAGGCCGGAGCCTTGACGAAGCTATTTTTTTCCTGAAAGGGAAGTGTCCGCCTTCGCAAAACGTCCACCTTCGTTACACTTCGGTGAACTGCTTCGGTGGACAACCTTCGCCAAAAAACAAAGGCTTCGATCGACTCCTGGCGGAGCCAACCGAAGCCTTGGCGAAGGTTGGTGGAGGTGGCGGGAATCGAACCCGCGTCCGAAAGTCGTACACAAAAGGCGTCTACATGCTTATACCTGTTTTTAATTTAACCTCTCAGAACTCCACAGGCCGGGATTACTGATCGGCGATTCCGCTTGATTTCGCCGCAGGGCCACGGACTCTCCCTGAAACTATCCCACTGAATGACGTTCTATCCTCCCCCGTGGGAGAAGGCAGGTAGAACGTTAGCAGGTTATTAAGCTGCTAAAGCGTAATCGTAATTGTCGGCGCTTAAATGCGTCCCGGATTGTTTAACGAGCCACCCGGACCTCGGCATGCAACCTTTGCTTATTACCCCCGTCGAAACCTTTACACCCCCTTAAAATCTAAAAACGTTCAGCGTTCTACGTTCGTCTGCTTTTGTCGCCTTGCGTTCCACATCTCGCTACGGCTCCAGTCTGCTCTCCGGCCGTCAATCCCTGTCTCTAGCACCTCTGTTTCTGTCTTTCAGCCCCTGGGCTATGTCACGCTTCATGTCTTTTTCTTTCATGACTTCACGCTTGTCGTAGTTCTTCTTGCCTTTGGCTAACCCCAACTCGGCTTTTACTTTGCCGTCTTTGAAGTAAACCCTCAAGGGTATCAGGGTGTACCCCTGCTCGCGTATCTTGGCAAAAAGCTTGACGATCTCTTTCTTGTGCAACAAAAGCTTCCTCATCCTGTCCGGATCGTGATTCTCCCGGTTCCCAAAGTCGTAGGGGTTGATGTGGAAGTTGTGCAGGAAGGCTTCGCCGTTCTTCACCATGGCGAAGGAGTCGTTCAGATTGGCCTTGCCGTTACGCAGGGACTTTACCTCTGTCCCCTGCAGCACCATCCCTGCCTCGTAACGCTCCTCGATGAAGTAATCGTGGAAGGCCTTCTTGTTGTTGCAGATCAGCTTCTCGCCCATGCGAAGTGATACTACCAGATCCCCCGGCAAAAAGACAGCGGTAAAGTATTCCTCTCTGCAGCGTTGCTGCCTGTAATTGCCGCCGAGGCGCCGGCGAGAGTAACCATATTTTGGCGCGCCGGCAAGCATAGCGCAGTTGAACTGGCCGAATATTTGGAGTCTCCGGGGTACGAAATTGGGGTCCTGCCTTTTTGGTCGGTGTCACAGTTGAGGAATGGGGACACAGGATCGAGTGGGGCGACCGCGAGATCGGTATTGACACGGACACCCTCTACCGAATAGGGAAGGAACAAACGGGGCTCGCTTATCCCGTAACCGAGTTCAATTCGTGGATGGAGCGAAACGGGCTCTCTCTGAGTGCTGCCGCAAAGACTATGGTTGATGACGATGGAGAACCTGAAATCCAGATGATCGTTCTCTATGCCTGGTGACGAAGGCCTCCTCTGACAGACGATGGGAAATAAAATGTAGTTAAATGACAGCAATGTAATGTGTGTGTCATTTCCATGCAATGCAGCATCCCCTATATTGGCCGCTGCACCCGGGGCTGTCGTATGCCGGCACTGCGAACTACTCGATCTCTGGAGTCACACCAATGCAGATTCCGCTGTACGACCGCATCCGGCCAGATGAATCGCGCCGACGCGATCTCCTGATACTGACCCTCGTATTTGGGCTGCTCTTTCTTCAGTTTCTGGGCCACTTCCCGCTCATCGACCCCGACGAAACCCGCTACGCAGAGATCCCCCGCGAGATGCTGGAACGCGGCGACCTGATCACTCCGCTGCTCAACTACGTCAAATATTTCGAAAAGCCGGTGCTTCTATACTGGTTGAACGCTCTATCCTTCTCCATGTTCGGCATCGGCGAATTTTCTGCCCGACTCGCCTGCGCGTTGAGCGGCCTCGGCACGGTGCTGTTCAGCTACCACCTGGGGCGCGAACTCTTCGGGCGCCGCATCGGCCTGCTGAGCGCCATGGTCCTCGGATGCTGCACTGGCTTCCTCATCCAGAGCCGGATGAACATCACCGACATCCCGCTCACCTTCACCATGACGGCGGCGCTTGGGAGCTACATACTGGCCGCCCGGGACGCCGAGCAGCCCAGAGCCGGCTACTATTACCTTTTTTACCTCTTCGCCGCCCTGGCGGTCCTCGCCAAAGGGCTCATCGGCATGGTCCTTCCCGGCGCGGTGATCTTCTGGCATATCGTGCTCACACGCCGCTGGCGGATCCTGAAAGAGATGCGCCTGGTCACCGGGCTGATCCTGTTTTTCGCGGTCGCGGCCCCCTGGTTCGTGCTGGTGTGCCGGGACAACCCGGAGTTCTTCCAGTTCTTCTTCATTCACGAGCATTTCGAGCGCTTCCTGACCACGGTGCACCACCGTTACCAGCCGTTTTGGTACTTCATACCCATCCTCTTCGGCTTCATGATCCCTTGGTCCTTCTTCATCCCGGCGGCGTTGCGCGGCTTCTGGCGCGAGCGCACCCTCCCCGGCGGAGAGGCGCGCCTATACCTCGCGCTGTGGGCGATCATCATCTTTGTGTTTTTTTCGAAGTCGAACTCGAAGCTGCCGGCCTACATCCTGCCGGTCTACCCGGCCCTCGCCATACTCATCGGCGCGCTGTTCGACAAGGCCTTGAACGGGGAGTTCCGTCCGCTGCGCCGCCCCGCGCTCGCCTTCGGTTGCGTCCTCATCCTTTTGGGCTGCGGCGCCGTCTTGTACCCTTTGGCGGCGCACAGGCCACTCGTGACTCCCGTCGGGGGGGGCGTCATCGGTGCCATATTCCTCGCGCAGGGGATCGTCGCCCTCGCAGCGGCCAGGCGCCGGGACCCGCGCCTGCTCTTCGGCGGCCTGGTTCTTGGCTCGATCCTCCTCTTCCTGGCCGTGCCCCAATTCGTCTTCCCGCTCTTCTCGGAGCGCAAGTCGTACCGTGAGCCGGGCGAAATAGTCAAACGGCTCGCCGGCCCGGACGCGGTGCTCGTGAGCCAGGGGCTGCGTCAGGGGCTCTCCTTCTACGCGGGGCGGCGCGTAGCGATCTTCGACGGTGCCGGCGAGATCGAATTCGGCAGCAAGATAGGCGACCAGTCCGCCTGGTTTTTGGAGCGCCCAGGGTTCCTCGCGCTCTGGAACGGGCCCAAGCCGGTGTACGCCATGATTCTGCGGGAAACCCTGGGGGAACTTAAAGTCGGCTCCGCCATTCCGCCGCGCGTCCTGTGGCAGAGTTCCAAACACTACCTTGTCACCAACAGATAAACATTCTTGCTCCGGCTCGCTTTCCGCAGCCGAAGCGTTATCAGCAGCAAAGGAGAAACAAGTGAAAGTATTAATTCTCGGAGTTAACGGCTTCATCGGCAACGCCCTCACCCACCGCATCCTGACCACCACTGACTGGGAGGTCTACGGCCTCGACATGGCCAGCGATAAGCTGGAGCGTTCCATCGGCAATCCCCGCTTTCACTTCCTGGAAGGCGACATCACCATCAACAAGGAATGGATCGAGTACAACATCAAGAAATGCGACGTGGTGCTGCCGCTGGTTGCCATCGCCACCCCCATCACCTACGTCAAGGACCCGCTGCGCGTCTTCGAACTCGACTTCGAGGAGAACCTCAAGATCATTCGCCTCTGCGCCAAGTACAACAAGCGGATCATCTTCCCCTCCACCTCGGAGGTCTACGGGATGAGCCCCGATCGCGAGTTCGACGAGGAGAACTCGCCGCTCATGCTGGGCCCGATCAACAAGGAGCGCTGGATCTACTCCTGCGCCAAGCAGATGCTGGACCGGGTCATTTATGCCTACGGCGCCCATGAGGGGCTGCGCTACACCCTGTTCCGCCCCTTCAACTGGATCGGCCCGAAGCTGGACTCGATCAGCACCGCGAAGGAGGGGAGTTCCCGCGTCCTGACCCAGTTCCTCTACAACATCCTGGCCGGCGAACCGATCCAGCTCGTGGACGGCGGAGAGCAGCGCCGCTCCTTCACCTTTCTCGAGGACGGTATTGACTGCCTGATGCGGATCATAGAGAATCGTGACGGCTGCGCCGATTCCGGGATCTTCAATATCGGCAACCCCGACAACGACCTGTCGGTAAAGGAACTTGCCCATAAGCTTGTCGCCATGGTACAGCAGTACCCCGAATACCGGGAGAAGGCGCAGGCCTGCCCCATCATCGAGGTCAGCTCCGCGCAATACTACGGAAAGGGGTACCAGGACATGCTGAACAGGGTCCCTTCCGTGAAAAACGCCAAGGCACGACTGGGGTGGGAGCCGCGCACCACTGTGGATGACGCGTTGAAAGAGACCCTCGACTTCTACCTGATCGAGAAGCGGGAAACCATCCAGCACCTTTTGTAAATTACCGGAGGCCACGTGCGCAGCGAATTTTTACCCTTTTCCACCCCGACCATCGAGGATGCCGAAATCAACGAGGTGGTCGATTCACTCAAATCGGGCTGGATCACCACCGGACCGAAGGTAAAGCGCTTCGAGGAGGAGTTCCGCGCCTACGTCGGCGCCCCGTTCGCGGTGTCCCTCTCCTCGGCCACCGCCGGGCTGCACCTGACCCTTTTGGCCTTGAAGTTCCGGGAAGGGGACGAGGTGATCACCACCCCGATGACCTTCGCCTCCACGGTGAGCATCTGCGTTCTCTGTGGCCTTAAGCCGGTCCTCGTCGATATCGAGCCGGGGACCCTTAACATAGACGCCGGGAAGATCCGAGAGAAGATCACCCCGCGCACCAGGGCCATCATCCCGGTGCACTTCGCGGGGCAGTCCTGCGACATGGACCCGATCTTCGAGCTGGCCCGCGAGTTCAACCTTACCGTCATCGAAGACGCGGCACACGCCGCCGGCACCGAGTACAGGGGGCGCAAAATCGGTTCCCTGGACAGCATCTCCATCTTCTCCTTCCATCCCAACAAGAACATCACCACAGGCGAGGGGGGGATGGTCTGCACCGCGGATGAAGCGATTGCCGAAGAGGTGTCGCTTTTGAAGTTCCACGGCATGAGCCGCGAGGCGTGGAAGCGCTTCGCGGTGAGCGGGACGCCGGGCTACGACATCGTGCTCCCCGGCTTTAAGTACAACATGATGGACATCCAGGCGGCCCTGGGGATCCACCAGCTCCCCAAGCTGGATGGCTTCATCGACCGGCGCACCGAGATCGCCCATTTCTACAACCGCGAGTTGGCGGACGTGGCGGAACTAAGCCTCCCCGCCTACGCCCCCTACAGCCAGCGCCACGCCTGGCACCTCTATACGCCGCTGGTTAGAATCGAACGGCTCTCCATCGACCGGGACGGCTTCATGGCGCAGTTGAAGGAACTCAACATCGGCACGGGACTGCACTACAAGGCGGTGCACCGGCACGCCTGGTACCAGGCCAACCTGCCGCAGCCGGAAAACTCGCTCCCAAACGCCGACTACGCCTCCGACCGCATCCTGTCGCTGCCGCTTTTCCCGAAAATGACGCAAGAAGACGCGCGCGACGTAGTCGAAGCTGTAAAGAGCGTGATCGCAAGGAACCGCAAATGACCCCCTACCTATCCATCGTCGTTCCCGTCTACAACGAGGAAGGGAACCTGGACAACCTGATGGGCCGCCTCTACCCCGTGCTGCGCGGGATGGGGCATCCCTTTGAAATCATCTTCACCGACGATGGGAGCCGCGACCGCTCGCTGGAAATCCTGAAACGCCTGGCCGGAGAATACCCTGAAGTGCGGGTGATCGAGTTCAACGGCAACTTCGGCCAGCACATGGCCATCATGGCCGCCTTCGAGATCAGCCGAGGCGAGATCGTGATCACCCTGGACGCGGACCTGCAGAACCCGCCCGAGGAGATACCCAAGCTGGTAGCCGAGATGGAGCTTGGACACGACGTGGTGGGGTCCATCCGGCAAAACCGGCAGGACTCGTTCTTCCGCAAGAGCGCTTCGCGCCTGGTCAACATAACCACGCGGAAAATGACCGGCATGAGAATGACCGACTACGGTTGCATGCTGCGCGCCTACCACCGCAACGTGGTGGACAACATCAACCGCTGCTGCGAGGCAAGCACCTTCATCCCGGCCCTCGCCCAGACCTTCGCGTCGAGCCCAAGCGAGGTCGAGGTGGCGCACGCGGAGCGCAGCGAGGGAGAGAGCAAATACTCGCTCTACAAGCTGGTCCGCCTGAACTTCGACCTGATGACCGGCTTTTCCGTGGTGCCGCTGCAACTCTTCGCCCTTACCGGCATCGTCACCGCGCTCGGTGCCGTTGCCTTCGCCCTGTTTCTGATGGCGAGACGCTTTGTGGTCGGCGCCGAGGTGGAAGGGATCTTCACCCTGTTCGCCATCCTGTTCTTCTTCATCGGCGTCACCATATTCGGGATCGGGATCGTGGGGGAGTACGTGGGGAGGATCTACCAGGAGGTGCGGCGCAGGCCGCGCTACGTGGTGCGCAGGGTACACGGAGGAAGCGATGAAGGATAAGGTCGTAGTTTGCGCCTACCACAACGTGGGCTACCGCTGCCTGGAGGAACTCATCCACCAGGGGGCCGACATCCGCCTCGTCTTCAGTCACGAGGACTCGGCGAGCGAGGAGATCTGGTTCCGCTCGGTACGCGAGCTGGCCGCCCGCCACGGCATCCCCTGCGTGACAGGCAACGTGAACGATGCCGAAAACCGCGAGAGGATTGCCGAACTTGCCCCGGATTTCCTCCTGTCTTTCTACTACCGCAACATGATTTCGCCCGAGGTGCTGTCCCTGGCGAGACGCGGCGCCCTCAACCTGCACGGCTCCTACCTCCCGCGGTACCGCGGACGCGTCCCGGTCAACTGGGCGGTGATCAACGGCGAAACAAGCACCGGGGCAACCCTGCACTACATGGTGGAGAAACCGGATGCCGGCGAGATCGTCGACCAGGAAGCGGTGGAAATCGCCTTCGAGGACACGGCGTTCGACGTCTTCAACAAGGTGACCGACGCCGCCGTGACCGTGCTGCGCCGCGCCTGGCCGCAACTGGTCGCCGGAACCGCACCGCGCATCCCGATGGACCTCAAGGCCGGCAACTACTGCGGCGGCCGCAAACCAGAGGACGGCCGCATCGACTGGAGCCTGAGCGCGCGCCGGATCTACGATTTGGTGCGCGGCGTCACCCACCCCTACCCGGGCGCCTTCACAACCCTTGCCGGACGAAAGCTGCTAGTATGGCAGGCCTTTCCTGTCGAGGGAGCGGGAGAGCCGGGACGCGTGGTCTCCACCTGCCCGCTGCTAGTCGGCACAGGGGAGGGGCTTCTGGAGATCCGAAGCCTGCAGCTTGAAGGGGATACGGAACTCTCAGCTTCCGCTTTCGTGGAAAAGACCTCCTGCAACGGCGAACTCCTCGCCTGATCCCAGCCACCAAACGGAGCCCTCATGCCTCAACAGCAAAGTCCGACCCTCGCCTTCAAGGTCGACGTAGACACCTTCTGCGGAACCCGTGACGGCATTCCCAACCTGCTGCGGATTTTCGAAGAATTCGGGGTGCGCGCCACCTTCTATTTCTCCCTAGGCCCCGACAACTCGGGAAAGGCCGTGCGCCGTCTGCTGCACAAGGGGTTCCTCGCCAAGATGCTGCGGACCAAGGCTCCCGCTATGTACGGGCTGAAGACCATGCTCTACGGCACCCTGCTTCCAGCGCCGCTCATCGGAGCAAACCTGGTGGGGGTTATCGCGAGCGTGAAGGATGCGGGGCACGAGACGGGGATCCACTGCTGGGACCACGTCCATTGGCACGACCACCTGCGGCAGCTTTCCCGCGAGGAGGTGGCCGCTGAGCTCGGACGCGCCAGTTCCGCGTTCCAGGAGATCTTCGGCTGCCGCGCGGCGACAAGTGCCGCCCCCGGCTGGACCGTAACCTCGACATCCTTCGAGGCCCAGGACGCGCTCGGCTTTACCTACTGTAGCGACACAAGGGGAGAGTTCCCGTTCTATCCCGTCTTTTCCGGCAAGCGTTTCAAGACCCTGCAAGTCCCCTCCACCTGGCCCACGATGGACGAGTTGATCGGTGAAAACGGCGTCACCGCCGCCACCGTCAACGATATCTACCTGAAGCGTCTGAAGCCCGGGCTGAACGTGCACACCATTCACGCGGAACTGGAGGGGAATGCCCTTCTCGCCACCTTCCGAGAACTTCTCGTTGGGTTGTCCGCGAGCGGGGTGCGCTTTGTCACCCTTAGCCAGGCAGCCACCGAGTATGGCGCCGACGCCCCTGCCTGCGCGGTAGAGATGGGTCCTATCGCCGGCAGGGCCATGCCGGTCGCCTTGCAAGGGCCCACTCCTTGGTGAGGTCTTTTTTAGGGATAGGTTGTACGCACTGATTCATCATTAGAGATGGCTCCTCTAGGGGAAATCTTCACGCAAAAGAGCTGATGGGGTAGATTCATGGACCAACTCGAGATGTTGAATCGCATGCTTTTCCTTAAGATCAACGCCACGCAGGACACAGCTGCTTGGGCAATAGGTGGGGCAAAAGTGATTGCTGACGACCTTGTCTACGCCATCCCGGCTTTGCTGTCCATCTATTGGCTGTGGGGCTGCAAGGCTAAACGTTCATTGGGACTTCAGGCGTGCTTTACTGCCCTGCTGGGTTTGGGAATTAACCAGTTAGTCGGCCTAGCATGGCAACATCCACGCCCCTTCATGATTGGCCTGGGTCACACTTGGATACCGCATGTGGCGGATTCTTCATTCCCCAGTGATCACATGACAGTATTTATGTGCATCGGCATTAGTTTACTGTTTGGCGACGAGGTGATGGGGGGAGTGTTTATGCTGGCTACCGGCTTCGCCGTAGCTTGGTCTCGCATATTTTTGGGAGTTCATATGCCCCTCGATATGCTCGGCTCGATCAGTGTCGCATGCCATTCCTATGCTCTAATGTCTGTAATATGGTGGCGTATAGGTAATACCGTGACCACGTTCATAGAAATGCTGTACCGAATAATCATGGCTTTGCCAATCGCGAGAGGGGTTATTCGAAACTAAATTCAACACAAGTATTGATGTCAGGAAAACAGCCTATCTATTATTTTCCTATTCAGCCTAAATCTGCAGCCACCCAGACGCTCTCGCCTGCGCGGTAGAGATGGGTCCTATCGCCGGCAGGGCCACGCCGGTAGCGCTGCAGGCGTCCGCTCTTTAGACCGCCCGAGGTTTTTTTCGGATACAAATCGCACCTACTACCCCGATCCATCGCTTTTCCATCTCATCAACGACCTCGCCGGGGGAAACCCGCTTAGGCTACGGTGCCGGTTCACGAGTAATATCTTAAGTCCGGCTCGGGGCTAGCGTTCAGGAACAAACACTTTATGTGAAGGTTCTGGTTCACTGCCCACCTGTGCCTGTCTTCGCAGTGCTGGTGACAGAAGTGGGGACTGAAGCTGGAGATTTGACATGGGGAATAATATTCCCTATACTGCGACTGCATGACCCGTCTCCATCACAACCGAAACTGGAAGATAGAAGTTTTCGGCCGCGAACATGGCGTTCCGCATTTCCATCTGCGCTGGCCGGAAGGACGGGCATCGATATCCATCGATACCCTTGCGGTTCTGGTCGGAGCCCCGCCGGCGGGCATCCTGGCCGAAGCGTTGGCTTAGGCTAGGGAGAATAGAGAGCGGATCTGGAGCGAGTGGCAAAAGTTGAATAGAGGATGACGTTATGACTCAACAGATGATCAAATCGGTTGCCGCCGAGGCGCCGTCGAGAGTAACGATATTTTGGCGCTCCGGCAAGCATACCGCAGTAGACCTTGCCGAATATTTCGACTCCCCGGGGTACGAAAAACTTAGGGTACCGGCCTTTTTTGTCAGTGTCACAGTTGAGGAATGGGGACACGGCATCGAGTGGGGCGACGGCGAGATCGGCATCGACGCGGACACCCTGTACCGATTGGGGAAGGAACAAACGGGGCTCGCTTATCCCGTGACGGATTTTAACTTGTGGATGGAGCGAAACGGGCTCTCCCTGAGTGCTGCCGCCAAGGCGCTAGGCATCACCCGTCGTACGATCACGTACTACCACGGGGGATACAAGCCGATTCCGGTTTACATCAAATTGGCCTGTATCGGGTGGGAAACCCTCCGACTGCAGAATGCAGCCTGAAAACGATGTGGGCCTTCCGTGTCCACCGAAGCTGCTTGTGAAGCAAGCGATTAGCGAAGGTGGAAGGTGGACGCCACCGAATCAGCAAAAACTGGAACCGGCCGGAGCCTTTGTCGCATCGAAGTCCACCGAAGTTGCTTGCGGTAGCAAGCGTTTAACGAAGGTGGATCCCCACCCCTTCAACCTTTCCCCCCGCCATCCCGCCCTATCGCAAGCACCCGTCAAGCACCAAGAGTTTTTCTGAGACATAATTGGTTGCTCGTGGATTATAAATCTGATAGTTTCCCATTCAGTTAAAGCCTTCTGTTTAAAGCAGGTAAAGAAGATGAGTTAGATGCTACCGGACAAGTTGCTCTGACAGATAGCGGCACCCAAAAAAGAGCGCAGAGAGAGTCGGAAAAGGTGGGCTGCATGGGCTGTGCTTATGCGCCTCAGAGGTACTGGTAAATGCGAAAGCTTTGGCTGTTTCTGTTGACGATCTTTTGCAGCGGTTGCGCGACGTACAGTGACGTGAACAGTGAACGGTTGAAGTCGCTGCCGTACCGTTATTCGCAGTTCGACATGGCCTTGGCCTGGGAGATCAAACAGGCGGGGATGGAGACGGTTGTCGAGGGTGTGGCAAAAAATCTCCGATACGCCTACATGGAAGGGATCGAGATCTGGGTCACAGCAATAGATGCCGCGGGCAAAACAAGAGCACGGAACGTATGCTTCGTCATCCCGCACCAAGTCAAACAAGATGGGATCTTTCCCTTCGACGTAAAACTTCCGATTCCATTGGAACCAGGCATGGTGCTGAAGTTCACCTACAAGTACAACGGTTCGGACGGAGGTGACGGAGGCGTGAACTGGATGCAGAGTTTCGAATGGGCTGTGCCGTAGTTGTAAATGAGCAAGAAGCAAGAGTTGACCCACAAGGCTCACGATGCTCGCTAGAACCGGGTCACACGCTGACCGTAGTGAAGAGAGCATTAGAGACATGATCATTACTGCAGACCCAATAGATTCGTTGGATAAGCACTAAGGAGACTCCTCATGCGCCGCCTTCTGCTGTTGCTGTTCTCGCTTCTTCAAATGTGTGCCTGTGATGCTGCCCCGTTCTTGTGAACAGTCCGAAAAGCTGCTACAACCAGCGCAGCAGGAGGACTGTCATGCAACAGAAGAAGAGGAAGACCTACCCCAGAGAGTTCAAGATTGAAACGGTCAAGCTAGCGACCGAGGGGGACGCGAAGGTCCCCGAGATTGCACGTGATCTGGGAATCCATCCCAACACGCTGTACAACTGGATCAACGAGTTCTCTGCAAAGCCGGAGGCAGCCTTCCCCGGCAAAGGACACAGCTCCGAATCGGACGCTGAGACCATTCGCCAGCTCAAGCGCGAAAACGAGCGATTGAAGATGGAGCGTGAAATCCTAAAAAAAGCAATGGCCATCTTTTCCAAAGACCAAAGCTGATCTTCGCTTTTATCTGTCACTTGCA
>NZ_KE384581.1:280557-380720 GCF_000426865.1 Citrifermentans bremense R1 | reverse complement strand
GGTACAACTTCGATCATCGACACAGTGGCATCAAGTACGTAACCCCCGCTCAACGTCATGCCGGAGAGGATGTTGAGATTCTCAGGGCTCGCCACGAGCTCTATGGAAAAGCAAGAGAAGCGAACCCTCGGCGGTGGTCAGGTAGTACCCGTGATTGGACGCCAGTGGCAGCCGTGACACTCAATCCAGAACGCGAGGCAGTAGTGACCAAAGTCGTCCTCGAAGAAGAAAATAAAACTGTCAACGCTGCATAGGTCAGGCGACAACTAGCTTGACACGCGCCGACCCCGTCCCCCCCCTTGTGTCCCCGGAACCTCCCCATTAGTTCAATTTGCGAATTCCTTCAATAAGAATTTCAGAAATTTGCAAGCTATTCATCGTTGACCGACCTGCCCCAAACCGTATGGTCTGGAAGCACTCATCATCGCTCAGTCCGATGGCCTTCAAAACATGCGACGGCTCAACCTTGGTTGTCGAACAAGCGGACCCTGCCGAGAAAGATAGTCTGTCCTTCAGCAAATGAATCAACCCCTTCGCCTCTACGCCAGGAATAGTTATATTCAGATTGTGCTGTAATCTCTTTTCGGGATGACCGTTAAAGATGATGCCCGGGAATGCGGCAAGGAGATTAGCCTTGATTGTAGCTGACAAATCCCCTAATCTCTCGCGCTCTGCTTTTTGACCTTGGACAGCAATAGCCAGAGCCTCTGCCATACCGACAATCGCCGGCACGTTCAGCGTTCCCGGACGCAGCCCCCTCTCCTGACCACCACCGAACATTACTGCGTCAAGTCGTACCATCGGTGCATAAGTCCGGACGAACAGCCCTCCTACACCTTTCGGACCATAGAACTTGTGGGCACTGAAAGATAAGAGATCAATGTTTAGATCATAAACATGCAAAGGCTCATGTCCGACCGCTTGGGCGGCATCGACATGAAACAGAACCCCATGTTTCTTGGAAACCTCGCCAATTTCCTTGATTGGCTGGATGGTGCCGATTTCGTTATTGGCAAACATTACCGAGATCAAAATCGTGTCGCTTCTAATTGCGGCCTGTAGTGCCTGAATATCTACTACACCATAGCAATCAACCGGCAGCAGGGTTACTTCCGCACCCTCATTCTCCAAATAGTGGAGCGTGTCGAGAACAGCAGGGTGTTCGATGGCAGAAGAGATGATGTGACGACCTTTTTCGCGCAGCCTACGATAGCTGCCGATAAGGGCGAGGTTGTTCGCTTCAGTGGCACCGCCTGTAAAGATTACCTCGTTATCCTTACGGCAGCCAAGAAGCTTTGCTATCGTTTGCCGTGCCGCGTCCACGGCCTTTTTCGACCGATTACCGTGCAGGTGATCGATGCTGGAGGCGTTACCATATATCTCGGAAAAATATGGCAGCATCTTCTCCAGCACCCGAGGGTCAACTGGCGTCGTGGCATTATGGTCGAGATAAATTGGTTCCGTCATCAACTCACCTTTACCAGCTGAGCCAAATTCTCCAACCCCCGAACACGGTTTACCAGCAGCTCAACACCTCTATTGATATGGGCGAGAAAATAGTCTTCCCGCTCTTCAGGTTCAATCCTCTTGTCGTGGCACCACTGGAAAAAAAGTGAGGTCAGGATCAACTCATGCTCACCGAAAAGAGTGTAGCGATTAATCTCCTGGCCAGATTCTTCGGTGAACAGCTCCAAAGCCGGCATATTGTTTTCAGCGAGAGATATGCCCAGTGCCAACCGGCAGGCTATGTTGGGTGTCAATCCCGTCCGCGCCTTGAAGAGTTGGAGCTTCTTGGTCGACTCCAGGGAAAGCTTGATCCGTTTGAATTCTAGTCCGTTCAGTTCCAAAAGTAACCTTCCTTTGCCACGGTTGACTTGCGTTCTTCGCAGTACTCAAGGTTATATGCCTGGGCGATACTGGGCTCCAACTGCTCGAAATACTGCTGGTCAACTTCCGTGTTGGTGGAAAAGATCATCATCTGATGGGACGCGTAGGGGAAAAACAGCTCCACCAGATTATCCCGGTGCTTCGAATCTAAGCGAGCCAGCGGCGTATCGACAATGAATGGTAACTTCTGCCCTGACGTTTTGGCCAGAGCCCAGAGCATGGACATGGCGTAAATCTCCAACTCCCCTGAAGAAAGGCTTCCGATGCTGATTTCAGCTCCCTGCCGATCGAAAAGTCGGACGCCAAACGTGTCTGGGTCGATTCTCACCGAGGCAATCATGTCTTCTTTTCGGTGCAGCATCCTGAAGATCGTTGTGAACTCATTCTGAACGGTGAAAACCTTCTGCCGGGCCAGTTGCCGGTGATAATCGGCAAGCACCCGCTCCACCTTGAAAACGGTCTGCAGCCGCTCTTCAAGGTCATATGCTGCGCCAAGCTTCCGCTCCAGCTGCACAACCCACCGCTCAATCTCATTCCGACGGTTGGCAAGTTCACCAAGCTGCGCATCCATAGTGTTGCGCTTCTCAGTTAGCCCTCCCATTTGCATATTCAGACTGGCCAGCTGTTCATACATCGGCTGAATCAGCTCTTCATCAGGAACCTTGTTCAAAAAGGCGATAGTCTCCTGCAACTGCCTGTAGCCAGATTCATAGCGGACTGAAAGCGCTGCCATCTCCTCAGGGAGGTTATTCAATGCAGCATCAATGGCATGCAAAACGTCAATCGTCTGCTTCCCCGAGTAGCCAAACACCTCGAGGCTGGGCTCTGTGCGGTCATCCCGACTAAACAGGCGAGAAAGCTCTGCCTTTACGGCCTCTTTAAGACCATTGAGTGCCACAGTCTGCATCGATATACCGACCAGAAAATCAGGGGCATCGATCCTGGTCAGAAGCTCCTGATATTTGAGAGCAAGACTGGCAGCCAGTAGCGTTGCAGCTTTCTGGCTCCGCTCAGTTTCCACCTGTGCTTTCAGCTTTAAAGCAACGGAAGCCGCGACCGCCACGGGCAACAGCCCCGCAGCTAACTCACGAAACCGGTCCCTGATGGCGTCAATCTCATATTCCAACTTGCGGCGCACGTCTTCCTGGCTCAGCCGGTTGCGATAGTACCCTTCCCCCTGCGCGGCAACCTTGTCGCGATAGGTAGCAATCTGGTCGGTAAGCTGATCAATAGCATTCTGCAAGCTGGCCTTGTTATCGTTGATCATCTTGATTTCAGCATCTACATCCCTCAGTTGCCCTTCAAGCTCATCCAGATCATTCCGGTAATTCTCGTGCTGGGTTTCCTGCAGATGTTTGCTCCGGTATATTTTCAAGTCGGCCTGGAGCCGCTCCACCAGATCCAGCCCCAGCAGGGCGAAGATCGATTTTCGCAATTGCTCACTGCTGTCCTCGGACATCATTTTCTGGATCTTTTCACCATCAAAAAAGAATAGTTGGGACAGCCCAATAGGAATAATTTCCTTGATGAAATCCTGCCACGAGTCCCGCTCCACTTCTGCAATCGTTTTCCCGTTGCGTGAAACCTTCAATGATTCGTGTAGCTTATGTTCTCGATTTTCCCAGAAACGCTCAACTCGATAGGCACAGGCCTGTCCCTGTTGGGTATAGTCAAACGCAAGGGCAATGGAGGCAAAGGTTGGCTGTAAATCGGTTGTTTTAGAGGCATGGATCTTCTTGCGCAGGTAGTCATGGTACCTGGCGACCGGAATAGCGCCGAACATCTCCTGGCCATAGAGACAAAGCTTGATGGCATCGAAAATCGTTGTCTTCCCGGCACCGTTCAGGCCGCCGAACAGCACAATCGGCTGTGGTTCTGCGGTCGTCTCTTTCTGTCTCAGGTTAAAGACGTGCGTTCCGGCAAAATTGCCCACGTTCACAAGTGTCAGTTTGTTAAATATCATGCCCTGCCTCAAGCTCCTTCAGCACTTCCTCTTCCGTGCGCCACTCCTCGGCAAAGATCCGGTCGATCTTGTCCAGAATCCCGGCCCGGCGGGTCATCCCCTGTAAGCGACGTTCCTGGTCTAGCAGTTTAGTCGGCAAATCAGGATTTATACCGGCTTGCCGGCAGAGGGTAGTGAGCAATTCATGATCCGCCAGTGAATACCTGATACCGTCATCGTCCGGCCAGACATGGTCAGCGCCAATGACCTCCCGGTATATTTCAGGGACGGAATCTGACCATTCCTCTTCCCGCCAAAAGTCGCGGATCAGCTCCAGCTCTTCAACTGCAATTAGCTGCATGGACGGGTCAGGTCCGTTTTGCTGCACATCCTTCTGGATGGTCAAAAGCCGCTTTAGAAACTCCTTACGCCACTCCAACTTATAAGGACCATAGGCAATCCGCGTACCGTCACGCACATAGGCAACCTGTCCGTCTCGTCGTTTGTGACTGCGGTAGATATGCTTCTTTTCCGGGTCCTGGGTCTCACTTAGGAAATCCCGGAACTCTAGCAGCGGCGCCATCCACTCCTCACCGTTGTCGATCAGGTTTTCCATGGTGGAGTCTTGCTGTACCAGAGTGCAGGTCCAACAGCCAAAACGGCTACTGCCACACGATGGCGTCGACTTGTCCACTACCATCGGGCATTCGCCACCGGCGGCGTTCTGATACATGGCCGCCAGATCCCGATTGTTGCCGCCCCACTGGCATTTGTGATTCAAAAGGTACGACCAGACATCATCGGTGGTCATCTCTTCAATAGGGGTAAAGACAAAAGCCGCTGGCAAGGTCGGATGCTTAGACAGCCCCATCTGGTCCCGAACCTTCTTTGCCAACACCTGGCTACGGGAAGCGCTTTCGTCCCGCCGGGCACCCAGCAGCACCGTTGCTTCGCCCCACTCGTCCACATGCTCGGCAATGAAGCGGTTCACCGGCTCAATCTTTAGTCGTTCCGTACACCAGCGGAAATTGCGGCTTGGCGCAGGGTAGCCCTTGCCGATCAGATTCACCCAGAAACTGTTCTTATTGAGCGGCGTCAGTCGATGGGCCTTTATTGGCAGACCGCATTCACTGGAAGCCTTGTTGACCTGTTCCAGCGTTTTGGTCACGTAGTCAATGATGTACGGTGTCTCAACCAGGGTATCGGTCGAAATGACGTGTACGTCCTGGGTCAACTGCTCACGGGGCAGCTCTTCAATGACATCCCAGACCAGTTGCAGGACAACTGTGGAATCCTTGCCGCCGGAGTAGCCTACCACAAACGGACGGTTGTAGGCCAGATACACCCTTTTGATGTGCTCTTTGATTTCGGTAATTTTATCCATAGATTGGTTAGGCTTTCCTGAGGAATGCAAGTTCAACTTCAGTCTCTTCCGGGGTCAGCGGGAGATCGAAGTAGGTTTTCAGGTAGTTTGTGGTCAGGGTGACGCAGGTATGAGACTTGCTGATTTTACCGTTGTGCATTGCCCGCCCTTCCCACAGGGCGATGGCCTTTCTGGTCCAATCGATTGTGTCCAGCTTCTTAAGCTCCTGCCGGTAATCTCGACCGGTTGTCGAAAGTAATGCTGCACCAAGTCGCCCTATGGCATGAAGGGCCAAGGCATGAGCATGGACATAATCACGTCTAAGTTCATATGTACTTATGTTCTTCGCTGCAGCCAGCTTCCAGTCACGCATGTTCTCGGTAACGCAACTCCAGTAATCGAAGGCCACCTTCATTTCGGCATCGGTAATTGCTTTTGACCTTTCGGTTTTGCGGAGAATAGCTAACGTGCCTTGGTAAATGGCACTCAAGGTAAAGAGTTTGGTGGAGCGATTTGAAATGGAAGTCTTCTCCATCTCGGTCAGGTTTCTGAACACAGGGATTTTTTCAACAATCTCGCAGGCGAGGCTGGACAGCGGATCACGGTGATCAAAGAGAATTCCTGTAGACTTGGAAGGGCGTAGCGCATGCTTGTTCAAGTCAGCAAACATCTGCTGGGAATGTTTCAATCCCTTGTCGATGAAGAAAACAACCGAGATTGTTTCATCGCCAAGGTCCGGCTGCTCCTTCAGCGCATCCTCAATGGCAGCTCTCCTATGTTGACCGTCGTTCAAAATGAAACGTGCGTCAAGCGGGATTCGCAATCTACCGATATCCTCAACCTCCTTCCCGTTAACAATCAGTCTCTCAAAAGTGACTTGACGGTCAATAGAAGCAGTTATGGCGGAGAAGATATAGTTCTCCCGGTTGGCGGTGATATAACGGGATATCTCGGGGATGCGGGCTTTGTTAAGAACGCGCTGGGAACGGAGTTCAGGAGGTAGGTCATCTGCTTGAAAAAGGAAGAGGCGAGGCACAATTTTTAAGGGGCACATTGAAATGTAAAACTCACGCCCTGCCTGACGCCCCTTTATGGCCGGGAAGGAATATTCGGCTATAGGCATACGCCCCCCAAAATAAAATAAACTTCCAAAATGCTTGGAAGTTTATTTTATTCTGCCAGGAAGTCAACTAAATTTTACATGACGGAACCTGCAGGGGCGAGTTGCCGCTGCCCGTAAAACTCGAAATCTTTACTTTTTCTCAGAGAATCCAACGCCTTAAGTCCGGTATTAATTAGCATGACATTTTTCATCCTTCCCCTTCCTAAGCCGGAGGCAGTGTAAAAGTTATCCGTAAAATCAATTCGGTTGATACGGTGAAGCTTATCAAGCAAATCACCGCGATCAAAATCGTGACCTTTTATTTGCAGGTAACATTTAAACCAATCAAGAATGGCTTGTATTCCGACCGTTTTAACAATATAAGATCTGTCAGGCTGGCCTTTAAGCACAATTTCGTTAGCAACAGCAATAAAATCTAAAAGAATAAATTCTATTTTATCATCTTGACCAGTTATATACAATTCTCTTAGAGGAGGCGAGTATTTTTTAACAATAAGCGACTTCCGCCCTTTGTCATTTTTATGATACAAAATTTTATCTCGATCCTGTTTTGGATTCGAACTAACTAGATTTAAAATACTATCTACAAGTGCTGCCAAAGAAATGAGTCCATTATCTGATTCTTCATCAGACTGAGCGCCTAGAATAATTCTGTTTTTAAACGGACCATCACTAACGTTAATTTTTCTTACAAGATACACCGCCAACTTTTCTGGCGACCAAATAGTCCTAGGCTCCTGATCTAAGCTGAACCCATATAAATCATATGCAAGACTTCTATCTACCTTTTTTTGATTTGCATTTATGGTAGCAAAAAGATACGCATGATAAGGTGCAGGTAAATCCAAATACACAGAGCATATAAGGTTATAATCTTGTCTTTCAGACTGCACACACCCATTAAGTCTATGTTGTCCGTCAATAACTGATGCTAACGCCCTCCCCGTAGGGACAATCAACTGATAAAATCCATTCCCCACTTCGATAGCGTGCCAGCGATCAGATTCACGAGTCAGGGAGCCATTCTCTTCAATATTAGCTCCAAGAATAATTGTGTTGGGTAGAGCACTTTCAGTACTGTCAATATAGGCAGCGATGTCTTTCTCTCGTTTTTCATCATGGTCCCGCTGAGTACCAGTAATAGGAGACAGCACTTTATTAAAAATACCCTCTCTTTTATACTTAGCTCTAGCAACGTAGGTAATCAACTTCAACGTATTCGCCGGGATAACAACCGAATAAAAAATACCCAATGGCTGTGAGATCTTGATTGCAGGAAGCTCCAAGAAGTTACTCATTTTACTTTGCCTCCCAACGCATTACTTGCATCTTTGCTGTCAAACTTATTGTCTCCAACCACATGTATAATCCAAGCAAACAAGGTAGTAAACATACCGTACCGAGTGAGACTATAATCAAAAACTGTCTTATGCTTTCCATCAGCTACAAATTCAAAATATTGTTTAACTGATTTTCCGTACATCAATGAACCAGTGAGTACTAATACAAATAGTATCAGACGATTGGGCATAATATACGTATCATCCTCTTCCTTCATAAACAGACGTTGCCCAAGTATTACCATAAGAGTTGCCAAACCATAAGTAAACCATGGTTCAGGATAGAAGAAATTTTCATATCCCTTCCAATTAAAGAAAAGGGGCCACCAGATTCCGAGACCACCAAGAATAAACACAATCAACCCTTCAGTCCAGAACTTGAGTGTGGCAAGTGCGTTCCATAACCGCTTAAACAGCGAACCAATATAGTCCATTTACATCCCCTGATTTAACCGTTTTGCAATTCAACTAAATTGAACAATGGCTGGCCATATCCACCGGTCAATCTGGTCTTTAATTCATGAATTCCAGCATTCGCATACTCTTCAACTACTCCTAGCATTTGATCTTGGTTTAGCAGGACATCAACATCGCTACCATCAGCTAAACAAATAGCTTTGATCACAGGAGCATCTGTCTGCACACTAAATTGTGCCCAGCGAAAAACCGTCACTTTCTTCCCAACTATTGGCCTCCGCTCACCACGTTTGCACCCCAGGACTGCCGCCCAGAGAAAAACATCCTTCATGGTCTTGAACGGCACCGTTACCGGGTCGGCCCCTTCGGTAAGGTCTTTGTAGATGTGATGCACCGATTCATCAATGGTTACCGTATCTCGACTGGCTAGGATATCCATCATCTCACCTCGACTATTTCTGTGCAGCTGGTCCTTGAATCGAACTCAAGTCGATACTCAGCTCCAATCCGGGATTCAAGATTCTGTCGTGCCTCATCCCGCAACTCCTCATCAGTCACGAACAGAACTAACTGGCTTGTCAGCCCCGGCAAGTGCTCACAAATCGCGTTGCGGTGGTGGGAAGAGAGCCGACCAAAGGGGGTGTCCATAACAAGCGGCGCTTCTTCATCGCTGATGCGCGACATAGCCATAATGAACGAGAGACTAAGCACCTGTCGCTCACCGGCGGAAAGCTCTGGACGGGCCGAATAGCCATACCGGTCAATTACTTCCAGATTGAAATCCGGGCCGAGCTTGACGTCCTGGAAATGGCTCTCCTTCCAGACCAGCTTCTTGAAAATCTCCTTGGTCTTGTCCTGAATCTTTTCCCGCATGTCATCGGCAAAAGACTGGTACATCTCGCCAATGGCATCGGCTGACCGCTGGGCCAGATCCAGCTTGGTGCTGAGTAGCGCCTCCCGCTTCTCTTCCCGGCGTGCCCGGTCAATCTCTTTTTTCAGCTCAACAATTTTACGATTAAACTCTTCCATTCGAGTATGGAGCGAACCAATCTCCAGCGTGTATTCCTGAATATCCGCCTTGTAATTCTCCCGTTTCCGCTCCAACTTGCTGATTTCCTCAAGTGGTGAGCCCTTTAACTGGCGGCTGACGTCATCCAGCTCTTCTTCAAGAATCTTGATAATGTCGATAAGCTCTGAACGCCGCCGCATAAAGGTATCAAGATCGGCTCTATGCTTTTCCGTGCGCTCTTCAAAAGCCTGCAACACGGCACAGCTGTTCAGCACTTCATCCTGCAAGGCATCGGGCAGCCCGTGGCTGATCTTTGCCAGCAAGGTACGATGCTCCTCACTACCGTCACTAAACGGTCTGCCACAGACGCAAATCATTTTACCGATAAGGTCTTTGATAAACTGCTGGCGGAAGTCGCTGGGGATTTCACCCCGCGCCCGCTTTTCTTCCAGCAGCAACACTGCCTTCTTGATTGCCGCCTCGGCAACAACGAAATAGCCGGATGTCCCCAAATCCCGCACAGAATTGACTATCTCTTCCATTTCAGTCCGGCGCTGCCGTAGCTCACGCTCTATCCGGTCGCGTTGCTGCTGAAGGATGTTGGTGTTCTCCATTTCCCGAAGCCGCTTGTCAATTTCAGCAATTTTCCGTTCGGCAGACTCAATTTCCTGGTGCAGTTCAATGACACGGTCCTTGGCCTTTTTAATCTCCGTCCGGGCCTTTTCTTCCTCTTCCAGCAAATCACGCAGCTGCTGACCGGACTTGTTTTTCAACTCCTTCCGGTACTCGGTGGCAACTGCTTCAAGATGGCGACGGGCCCGTTCCAGAATCTCCAGCTTCAGCACCAGATAAATCGCCTGCTTCACCTGGGATGCCGCTTCCGGTTTGGCAAAGTTATCGATCTTTTCACCGTCAAACAGGAAGTATTCCCGCACATTGGCCGGCAGGATAGAGTTCATGGTGCCAATGGGGTTGTTGATCCGCTCAGCCTGACCATCTGCCCGAGTGCGCATCATGGTGAAGGTGTCGGTCTCTTCCACACTCACTGAACCGTCTAGCTGTTTTACCCCTTGCAGCACACGCTTTATCTGGTACCGATCGCCATTGTGCAGAAAAGAAAGGTCCACCGACGCTCGCACTGTTTCGCCTGCAGCGGCCTGATTGACCGCCTCCTTGCTCATCAGTTCGCCAACGTTATCAACTACCTTGATATTTTCGACACTCTTCCCATACAGGCACCAGTTGATGGCAAGGAAAAAGGATGTTTTCCCCGCACCGTTGATGCCGTGAATGATGGTGATGCGTTTCTGGTCGTCTTTGGCGAATGCGACCCGCTGTTTGCCGCAATACTGGCGGAAGTTTTCAATGGTGATCCGTTCCAGTTTCATGGCAAGTCCTCAACAGCAAGCCGTTCTACTTCCTTTTTTGCGGCAGCAGTGACAATCTCATCAATCTGGTCCTTGACCCGTGGTCGCTCCATGGATATGTGTTCCTGCTCGATATCCAGAACGCCGAGAATGATGTTCCGCACTGCTGGATCAAAGGTTTCAAACAGATTCATCAATCCCTCTTTCTGCATAAGCCCTCTCAGAAATCCATCAGATTATAACGCCTGGCAATTTCCCAAATCACGTCCAGCGCCTTGTGCTTGTTTAGTGCTGGTGAGGCAAATTCCTTGAACCGCTCCAACTCCTTACGGATAATCCCTCGCTCAATAGTGAAGGTTGCCGAATCCTGGGTTGTTGTCCAGGCGGTCGGCGGTACGGCAATCATGTCGTGGATTACCGAATGATCTTTATTTTTCGATTTACGCAATACCCGCCCGCGCCTCTGGATGAACTCCCGCGGATTGCTGCTGCTGGCCAAAATATAGGCAGTCTTGGTGCTGGGCACGTCAACCCCTTCGTCAAGACACTTCATGGCTACCAGTGCCTGAATCTCACCACTGTCAAAATCGGCCAGGCGCTGCTGACGTTCGCGGGTGTCCTCTTCAGCCGTAAAACGCTGCACCAAAAGACCATGTTCCCAACCGAGCAGTTTTTGCACATCATCAATCTGTCCCGATGCACAATAGAAAAGCGTATGGTCAATATGATCGCTTTCGTCAATCAGCCGGGAGAGTTCGGTAATTTTGTTGGTCGCCCTGTTCAGGAGCTCCGCCCGCCGCATGAGCAGCAACTTCATTAACTCCTGCGCCCGCTCGTCATCCCGTCCCGCAAGCTGGGCAATCTTCGCCGACAACTCCTGATAGTCTGCCAGTTCGTCACTGGTCAACTGCACCAGATGTGGAAAGTAGTAATAGGGGGTAAGGCTAACACCGATTGCTTTCTCCAGCGGGAAGGAAAAGACCGTGTCGCCGAAATAGCCCCGCAAGGCGGCGGTCCCCTCATCGTCAAACCAGCGGTCAGGGGTTGCGGAAAGGGCCAAGCGATAGGGGATATGCTCAGGATAGCACTGCCTGCTCCGCTCCGAACCGAGATGGTGGGCCTCGTCGGCCAGTATCAGGCAGGGGCCGATAAGGCGGGTAATAATGGCCTGAAAGTCAGGCGAGGCAAAGGTGGTATGGGTGGTGATTACAGAAAATGTATCCCTGTAGCCGGACGTGAAGTCCATGACCATGCTGTTCAGTTGATCAAACCAGCTGGACTTGCTCTGATAGGCCAGTATCGGCCTAAAGCCGAAGGGTTGACTCTCTTTCTGCCATTGATCCACCAAATGCTGATACGGCACGGTCATGATGACCGCTAAGCGCTTCTCCCTCTCGTAGAGCCGTACTGAAGCAGACAGGGCTGTAATGGTCTTGCCCGTACCGGTGGCCATTTCCAGCAGGCCGCGACAGTCGTGATCAAACCAGGCAGTGATGGCTTCGTTCTGGTAGTCTCGCAGCTCAACGCTTACCGGCATGGTAGGTTTCGGCACATAGGCCAGACTCCCGCCGCCACTGATGAGGCTCAACTGCTCCTTGTTCGGCTCCGGGTATGGTCGCGACTGAGTGCGCAGCTTGATGATATTTGCCTTGGCCGCTTCCGGCAGATCAAACACCTGAACATTCGGGTCGTTGTTGCTCCAGAGGCGGGCAAACCGGTCATTGTCGGCCTTCACCAGCAAGGCCAGAACCGGTTGCGCTGAGGTGAAAATCTTGATGGATTCGTAATTGCGTGTTCCTTGAATGCTGTCGTTATAGGAGCCGTTGAAGCTGACCTGATTCCCTTCCGTGTCGGTAAAAATGCCGAACTTGTCGTGAAACTCCCCCTGATCCAACTTGTTGCGTGGCAGAGCCAGTTTGAAATCAAGAATGCCGTCCGCTACCAGCCACGCCAACGCCGAAAGGGTCTCTTCGTTCAACGCGTTACGCAGGTCGTGAATATTCGCCTCCATCGACTGCCGAAGCCTTTCATCGGTTCGCGCTACACTCCCCTCCTGCAAAGCTTGCCAGTCATCTTCGCTGAGAATGGGACTTGTCACCCAACGGGCATAGCCATTATTGGCGGCAAACGTCGTCATACCCTGCGCAGCCAACCGCAGCCAAGCCGCGCTGAAAAAGCCGACACCACGGTCGTAGCGGACTGAAGCTGCTAGAGCAGGATTAAAAAAATCGCGGATTATATCCGCACTTGAGGTGTCCAGAACTGGGGGAAAAGTTATCGTGGCCAGGTTTTCCATTAATGAGCTTTCTCGATGGAATTTACATCATGTGGGTCTATGGAATCAAACCCTCATTCACATACATTTGGTAACTACCTATAGCCAACCAATCGTAATTCTTGCATTGCCGGCCCATGCGTCGCGGGGCAATATACAGCAATTGGCCAGCCATGGTAAACAATTATTAACAAGATGTCGACCTTTGAAGCGAAGAAATCTTCTGACTTAAGACTTAAGAACGGACAACAAGGATAAGATGTTCGGGAATGTTCGGGGGACACAATACCGATAAAACCACGACACATGAAAGCAGCCGGGGCAGGCTCCTTCATGCTTACTTCATAAAGGGGTCTACCGCCGCCTCCCACTCAAAACCATTGGCAAGGAGAAATTCTGAGGACATCTGAGAAAACCGGAGTGAGGGGGAAACTTTAAAACCATCCGGAAACCGTTTGCCACGGAGATAATCTGAGAAAACCTGAGATGAGGTCAGCGGGGGGGGGAGCGGGGTAGACGAAGAGATTATTCTGCAGGTTGAGTTTCTTCCGGCACATCCTCACCGGTTAGAACGGGCTTGCCGTCTGCCAGATTAGCGCATCTCAGAAGTGGAGAGTCGGAACATGACTGTGAGATGAACAACAACCATTTAAGGGTTCTGCCGGATCTTCTCCTCTGCTCTGTCAGTGAATGCACTGCGCCGATCCTTGGAGTCAGAAAGTTTGGTCAGAATAAGTTCCCTCATTGCCACGACCTCTTTCCATACCTCCCGGATTGAAGGCTCGACTCTGGTCACATTAAACTCAATAGCTTCCAAGGCCGTCTCATCACGCTCTCCACGGGCAGCAACATCCGCCCCTTTCGAGATGAGGTCACGTGCTTGGGGATAATGCCCCCGCTCTATGAGGTATGTTAGAAGTGACTTCCCATTACTTCTTCTGATATTGATATTGCCCCCTATTTCTAGTGCCAATTGTAGACCTGGCCAATGGTCGTATTTGACGAAATAAAACATGTAAGGCGTGCCATAGCTCAGTAACTGGTTTGGATCGTAGCCGCCGTCGAACAGTGCCGCCAGCGCTTTTGTCCGAGGCGGATCGTAGTGATGCGTTATTGCCAGAATTGCCGGAGAACCGGCGTTCGGGATGACTTGGTTTGGGTTAGCTCCTGCACGCATCAAATTGACGATGGCTTCGTGATCGGCAGTCAAAACAGCAAACCCGAGTAGTGTCATATCTTCTTTTGCCGGTTTATTCAGGTCCACTCCTACCCTGGTAACTTCAACCAGCCTTTCGACATCACCATCGTGGGCGAAACCATAGGCGGAAAGTTGTTCGTCGCTGAAATAATTTGCTGCCTTCATAGAGGTCCCTCTCGAATTTATTGAACACGACGTTGCTATGATGCAAGTTAGAAAAACCGTTAGCTGCCTGAGCATCCAAGATATCTTTTTCATATGCCTCTCGCTACCCGACCTCAACAGGTGGTTACTGCTTGGGTGTAGCGGCTCAGTGCTTCCTGATCAGACCGTTTATCTCTTTCCATCGCTTCAATAACTTGAAGCATCGAGTGCGCCTCAGTATCCGACTGTTCCTTGCACGGCACACTCAGATTTGGGTCAATCGGAGCCAGTTCACGTGGTGGACCTGTTGTAACCGGTTTAGTCATGACAAGTTGGGTAAGTCCCTGATGTTGTGCATAATAAAGAGGGTCTGTTTGGCCTTCTTTTTCTGAGGAAGAAATAACTTCTCCATCAGCGCGTCGAACGATCACAGTTGTGCGGTCAACACGCATTTTTTCCGCGGCGACCCCTTTCGTTTCTTCATATTGCTTTGGGTTGAACCCCGCTGGGTTGTAAACTCGCGCTGAACACCCTGAGGCTGCGGCAAAGGCTTGAGCCTCAGATCCTCCCTTCGAATGACCCGTTGCAGAGATCAAATCGTCTATTCGTTTGCCAGTGTTATCTACTGCCTTTTTGAGAAAGCCTCCTAGTTCCGCAGCGTTTTTCTGATGTGGCGCTTCGAATCCAGCCTCATTCCGGCCATTGTTGTTCCAGTCACGTTTGTCCCTGGTAGAGCCGCGGAAAGCCACAGTATATTTAGGCCCTGGTCCTAGGAGCTCTGTATCGCGCTCGTAAATCATGATTTTCTGGGTAGGGCAGTCTTTATCGTTAAGGATACTTTCGAGCTCTCCCCGATCCACCCCAAAATCCTCAGCCACCTTATCCAAGGAGGCGATCTTGAAACCCGGCGGGGCCTGGTCGCGCAGGGGCTTCAGAAACTCTTCCTGGGGACCATCTTCATTCGCGGTGTAGGTGTGAAGCGACAGCCTGGCATCCTCTACCCGGTCCATGTCTTTGGACAGGCGGTCGGCGGTCTCCATCATACGTTTGTGGACTACCGGGTTCTCCTCCGACGCTGCATCGTTCTGCACCTTTCGGATCAGATCATGCCGCTCGTTGCGCCGCCTACCCTTCTGCGACCTCAGACACTTCATGCAAGGGTCGCCCGCCGGCTCAGTCGGACTGGTCCGGTCCAGGAGCGCGTTGTACTCCTGGATTGCCTGCCGTTTCTTGAATTCAGGAGAACCAGTATCTTGCGGGGCGCTTAGTTCCCCGAGTTTTCCGGCGATGTTTCCGCCAACAACGGCCAGCCATCTCATAGCTCGCCGATGCGGATCATCTGTAACAGGTGGGCTTTGTCTGCTTCCGGCAGGGAAGGATCATCAAGTACGGCGGCGTATTTGGGAATGTCGTAAGGGTTGACCCGGTCGCCCAGGCGCAGGAGCACGTACATCCCCATCAACCGCTCTGTCTTGATCCCATGTTCCTCAGCTTCATCCAACACCTTCGCGACATGGTAGCAAACAGTCTGGAAGTCATTGTCACGGGAGACGGCTTCGGTCGCCAGTAACATCTCCGCTATCTTGTTCACGAACGCTAATTTACCCAGTTGTTCCATTCGTTCCTGGCTGATGTCCATGCGTCCTCCCAATCTGCACAATTAAAAGACGTTAAAATATACCCGTCAAAATATGGAGGTCAAATAAGAATATGGTGGTCAAACAAGAGAGTCATTGGTCGCAACTCTCCGAAAGGCTTTCCTACATTGACGGTTGGGAACCGGGTCAGATTAGACATCAGGGGGGGGCACAACTGTTACTGAAAGCTTCTTTTGAAGAGTGAAAGAATACAGGAGATCTGTGATACTGAGGGGGGTGAAATGGAACAATGCGGAAATGTACTCATCGAGGATGGTCTGATATCTCAGGCCTTTCGTTTTCCTTTTTTATCTTTCAAAAAGTCGTCCCTTGTCAGTTTCACATCACGCAGGATCTTTGCGAACAGACCAGGTCCAATAACTTCGCCGGCATGCAATGGGACGACTGTTACACGGCCATCTGGGTGCTTCATAAAGAGATGGCTTCCTCGTTGCCGCTCGGCGAAGAAGCCAAAGGTCTTTAAGATTTCGGCGACCACCTTACCTTCGAGGACAGGGAAACGTGTCACACCGCGATCCTCTGCACTCCAACCAGATGCTTGCGAGGACGTTGGGATTCTGCTGCTTCCTTGCAGAGCTCTATTGCCTCTCTCACGCGCTCCATTAGTTCATCCAACGATTTGGCCTGAGTGTGGCACCCTTCGAGTTCCGGCACTTCGGCAACATAGTAGCCCGTTTCATCCTGCTCAATTATGACGGTGTATTCTCTTTTCACGCTGCAACTCCTCTTCGGTTTAACGTGATGTGCTCAGGCTGTACTTAGGGAATGCTACATGAAATAGTGACCAAAAGCAAAATCCCCAGTCGCTTCTTGGCAACTGGGGATTGTTTTTCTTTTGGAGCGGGAAACGGGATTCGAACCCGCGACCTTCAGCTTGGGAAGCTGACACTCTACCACTGAGTTATTCCCGCTTAAATCGAGTGGTCTTTGTACCGCACTTTACCCGTCGCTGTCAATGGTTTTGTTTAGTTACCTGTCCCTACCTTTTCTTTCTTCCGCTCCTCCATTTGGTTAAGCGGCGCTCGGCATCACGATCTTGGAAAGCATCTTCTCTGCTACGGCACGACCTGATACTTGATAGGTCCCTGCCTGTATCTGCGACTTCAATTCCTCCACCTTCTCGTTTCTAAAATCCAGACGCCGCTGCGCTTTGGGAACTACCGGGATGTAACTGGAAAGCGCGACCTTGTCGGCTGCCGGCTGCTGCTTAGCATTTGCTTCCCCATTCGCTTCGGCCACTTCGGGCTTGTCCGCCCGCACGACTGAGAGTTGGGTTGCTGCCGGATTCGGATTGAGTTCTTCGATTTTCATCTGATTCTTGCCCCCGATAAGTAAGGTACGGAATAAGGTTTAGTTCTGTTTCGACAGCTAAGAAAATAACTTTAGCTTTTTTTCATCGCTCACCGTTTTTGTGTTAAAAAACGGCAAATTCAGCAGTGACTGAAAATCGGATACCTGATAGTGGGCTCCTGCAAGCTCACTCACCTCGCCATAACCGTAACTACAGCCGACGGTGAAAACGCCAGCCCCTAATCCTGCTGCGATGTCGTTGATACTGTCCCCCACCATGACGCATTCAGCGGCTTCGATCTTATATTGCCTCAGGACGGCCAGCACGGGCTCGGGCGAGGGCTTCCTGTAGGGGAATGAATCGGCCCCGAATACCTCGGCGAAGGCGTCACCGAGACCCAGCTTGGCGAGGACTTCCTTGCAGAGGGCGACGTTCTTGTTGGAGAGGACCACCATGGGGATGCCGAAGCCCTTCAGCTTCCTCAGGGTCTCGGGGACGCCGGGATAGGGACGGGTCTTGTCGGCTATGTGGGCCAGGTTGTAATCGAGAAATACGCCCAGCGCCTGGTCCACCTGCGCCGCAGTGGATCCGGGAAGCGCCCGCTCTACCAGGTTCCGCGCCCCCTGCCCTACCAGCTTGCGGACCTCGGGAATCCCTATTTCGGGGAGGTCGTAGTTGCTGCGGATGAGGTTGGTGGCGTCGGTCAGGTCGGGGAGCGAATCGATCAGCGTCCCGTCCAGGTCGAAAATGAGCAGCCGCGTAGGAGCCATGTTCTTTCTCCAAGTAAAGGGGGACGGTGAAAAGGGGGACAGGCACCTGGCGGAGCCAGTCCCCCACCGAAAGTCCCCAGATATGAAAGAGCCGCGGCAACCGGCTTCTACCCGGCTACCGCGGCGTTTCAACTGCAAAAAGCGAACCTCCATAGGGAGGGGCTATTTATTCCCACTCGATGGTTGCGGGGGGCTTCTGGCTGATGTCGTAAACCACGCGGTTCACGCCCTTCACCTCGTTGATGATTCTTGAGGAAATACTGCCGAGTAGCTCGTAGGGGAGCTTGACCCAGTCCGCGGTCATGCCGTCCAGGGAGTTGACGGCACGAAGGGCCACGGTCCACTCGTAGGTCCTGGCGTCGCCCATGACCCCGACGGTCTTGACCGGCAGCAGTACGGCAAACGACTGCCAGATCTCGCGATATAACCCGGCTTTCCTGATCTCTTCGATGACGATGGCGTCGGCATCGCGCAGGATGTCGAGCTTCTCCGCGGAGAGTTCGCCGATGCAGCGGATGGCGAGGCCGGGACCCGGGAACGGCTGGCGGTACACCACCTCGTCGGGCATGCCGAGTTCCTTGCCCAGAAGCCGCACCTCGTCCTTGAACAGCTCGCGCACCGGCTCCAGGAGCTTCAGGTTCATCTTCTCGGGGAGACCGCCCACGTTGTGGTGGCTCTTGATGACGGCGGAGGGGCCCTTGGTGGAGACGGATTCGATCACGTCGGGGTAGAGGGTCCCCTGCGCCAGGTAATCGACCTGACCCAGCTTCTTGGCCTCCTCCTCGAAGAGGTAGATGAACTCGTTGCCGATGATCTTGCGCTTTTGCTCGGGGTCGGAGACCCCTTCCAGCATGCCGAGGAAGCGGTCGGCGGCGTCGACGTGGGCGAGGTTGATCTTGAAGTGCTTGGTGAAGAGGTTCACCACCTTGTCGGCTTCGCCCTTCCTCAGAAGGCCGTTGTTGACGAAGACGCAGTGCAGCTGATCGCCGATCGCCTTGTGGATCAGGACGGCGACGACGGCGGAGTCGACCCCGCCGGAGAGGGCGCAGAGGACCTTGCCGGTGCCGACCTTCTCGCGGATGCTGGCCAGTTCGGTCTCGATGAAGTTGGCCATGGTCCAGGTGGGCTTCGAGCCGCAGACGTTGAAGAGGAAGTTGCCGATCATCTCGTCGCCGCGCGGGGTGTGCACCACCTCGGGGTGGAACTGGACGCCGAAGAAGTTGCGCTTCTCATCCTTCATGGCGGCCACGGGGCAGCCTGTCGTGTGGGCCATGAGCTGGAAGCCGGCCGGCATCGCCTCGATGCGGTCGCCGTGGGACATCCAAACCTCGGCGCCGCCGTCGAAGCCGGCGAAGATCTCGCTCTTGCCGTCGAGGGCAAGCGTCGCGCGGCCGAATTCACGCTTGTCGCAGCGCTCCACGCGCCCGCCCAGCTGCTGGGTCATCAGCTGCATGCCGTAGCAGATGCCGAGGACCGGGATGCCTAGATCGTAGATGCCGAGGTCGGAGTGCGGGGCGTCCTTGTCGTAGACGCTGGAGGGGCCGCCGGAAAGGATGATCCCCTTCGGGGCGAACGCCTTGATCTTCTCGAGCGCCATGTTGTAGGGGTGGATCTCGCAGTAAACGCTCTGCTCCCTCACGCGCCTGGCGATCAGCTGGGTTACCTGGGAGCCGAAGTCGAGGATCAGCACCTTCTCGGAGTGTATGTCGATGGTCATTGGATGAATTCCTTATTTTTTAAGTCAAAAGCTGTCACGCAAAGACGCCAAGGCGCAAAGTACTGCCGAACCAGCTTTTCTTTGCGTCTTTGCGGCTTTGCGTGAGCCGGTTCCTTGCGCCTTGCCGTTCCCTGCGCCTTATTTTTCCACCCGGTAGTTCGGGGCTTCTTTGGTGATCATGACGTCGTGCACGTGGGACTCTTTGAGGCCCGCGCCGGTGATCCTGACGAAGCGCCCGTTTTGCTGCAGCTCGACGATGGTCCGGCTCCCGGTGTAGCCCATGCCGGCGCGCAGGCCGCCCATCAGCTGGTGCACGTTGGCGGAAAGCGGTCCCCTGAGCGGAACCATCCCCTCGATCCCTTCGGGTACGAGCTTCACGTCGCTGTCGACGTCGCTTTGGAAGTAGCGGTCCTTGCTCCCTTCCTTCATGGCGCCGATGGAGCCCATGCCGCGGTAGCTCTTGTAGGCGCGGCCCTGGTACAGGATGGTGTCGCCCGGGGATTCTTCGGTCCCTGCGAAGAGGGAACCGATCATGACGACGTCGGCGCCGGCGGCAACGGCCTTGGTGAGATCGCCGGAGTATTTGATGCCGCCGTCTGCGATGAGCGGTATGCCGTGCTTCTTGGCTACCCTGGAGCACTCGGCGATGGCGGTGATCTGGGGGACGCCGATGCCGGCGACCACGCGGGTGGTGCAGATGGAGCCCGGTCCGATGCCGACCTTGATGGCGTCGACGCCGGCCTTGATCAGAGCCTCGGCGGCGTCGGCGGTGGCGATGTTGCCGGCCACGAGCTCAAGCCCCGGGAAGTCGGATTTGATGCGGGCGATGGTGTCGATTACCCCCTGGGAGTGGCCGTGGGCGGTGTCGATGACCACGACGTCCACGCCCGCCTTCAGGAGAGCGTCGATGCGCGCGTCTACGTCCGGGGTCGGGCCGACTGCAGCGCCTACCCGCAGGCGCCCGAGGGAGTCCTTGCAGGCGTTGGGGTACTTCTTGATCTTCTCGATGTCCTTGATGGTGATGAGCCCCTTGAGGTTCTTCTCCCCGTCGACCACCAGAAGCTTCTCTACCCTGGTGTGCTTCAGGTGCTCTTTCGCCTGCTCCAGCGTGGTCCCGACCGGCACGGTGACCAGGTTCCTCTTGGTCATGCGGTCGGAGATGAGCAGGTCCAGGTTGGTCTCGAAACGGAGGTCCCTGTTGGTCAGTATGCCTACCAGCTTGCCGTTGGCCTTGGTGATCGGCACCCCGGAGATCCTGTACTTCGCCATCATCTCCAGAGCCTCCCGGATGCGCTGGTTGGGGCGCATGGTGATCGGGTCCACGATCATCCCGGATTCGCTCTTCTTGACCTTATCCACTTCCATCGCCTGCTCGGCGACGGTGAGGTTCTTGTGGATGAAGCCGATACCCCCTTCGCGCGCCATGCAGATAGCCGCCCTCGATTCTGTGACAGTGTCCATGGCGGCACTCACCAGCGGGATGTTCAACTGGATGTTGTTGGTGAGCCTGGAGCTTAAATCGGTATCGCGGGGGAGGATGAGCGAGTGGGCAGGGAGGAGCAGGACGTCGTCAAAGGTAAGACCTTCCGGGAGGCTGCTTTCTAACATTAGGGAGACTCCTTTTGTTGTTTGGGGCGCGGGATATTAACCGGAAAACCTATTACAAGGGGCAGTCCAAGTCAACTGAAATTTGCCTAATCAAGGGCCCAAAAATCATATGATTTCCCAAATTTATCGTTTACATAGAGGGGGTTAACGAGATCCAGACAAATCCCCCCTGCCCCCCCTTCGCAAAGGGGGGAACGTGAGTGGTCGTGCTCTGCTCGGTGGACAGGTTCCCCCGATGAAGTTTCGCAAAGGGGCAACCTCAACGTGAATCACATCGGGATGAAGGCTTCCTTGTGCCCCATCTTGGCAAGCGACGCGACGATCAGCTCGACCGCCCCGTCCAGATCGGCAAGGGACAGGGTCTCCACCGGGGTGTGCATGTAACGCAGCGGAATTTTCACTAAGGCGGTGGCGACGCCCCCGCGGGAAATCTGCATCACGTTGGCGTCGGTGCCGGTCGCCCGGGCGATGCCGGTGTACTGGACCGCGATGCCGTTGCCGGTAGCGGTGTCAGATAAAAGGTCGAAGAGGACCGGGTTGATGTTGGCGCCGCGCGGAAGGATCGGCCCCTTCCCGAGGCCTACTTCGCCGTTGTGCTTTTTGTCCACGTCGGGCTGGTCGGTGGCGAAATCCACCTCGACGCAGATGCCGACGTCGGGGTTCACCGAGTAGCTGCTGGTGGTGCCGCCGCGCAGGCCGACTTCCTCCTGGACCGAGGAGACGCCGTAGAGGTCGATGGGGAGCTGGTCGGGAAGCTCGGAGACGCGGCGGAGCACTTCGGCTACCACGAAGCTGCCGGCCTTGTCGTCGAGTCCCCGCGAACTGACGCGGTCCCCGAAGAGCCGCTCCAGGTTGCCGGCGAAGGTGATGGGATCGCCTACCCGCACCCACTCCAGGGCCTCTTTCTTGTTGGCGGCGCCGATGTCTATGTACTGGGCGTCCAGCTTGATGACGGTATCGCGCTCCTTGGGCTCGATCAGGTGGATGGGGCGCTTGCCGATCACGCCGTTCAGCTTCCCTTTGGCGGTGTGTACGTGGACCCGCATGCCGGGGGTGATGTGGGGGTCGACCCCGCCGATGGCGGAGAAATAGATGAAACCGTTGTCATCCAGGTAGCGGACCTGGAGCCCGATCTCGTCGGAGTGCCCGACGACCATGATGCGTGGGCGGTTATTTCCCGCTCCCTGGATCATGCCGAAGACGTTCCCCATGACGTCGGTCGCCACCTGGCAGAAGGGTTCTATGTAGGAGCGGAAGACCCGCTGGGCAGGCTGCTCGTACCCCGAGGGGCTGGGCGCCGCCAGCAATTGCTGCAGGAATTCGAAAGATGCGTCGCGCATGAAACCTCCGAGAAGCAGATAAAGATAAAGATTGAGATTAAGATTGAGAAACTGCGAACTGCCAAGGCTTCATTCACATGCCGGGCACCTTTTCTACACGGGCTGCCTCTTCTACATGGGGTATTTCCCCATGGAGGCGGGATCCATGTGATCCAGGAAGTCGACGAAACGACGGGCGTTGTTCTCGCCGGCCAGGCCGTCCTCCTTGAGGTCGAGGGTGGAGACCTGGGCCAGCACGTCGGGGTCCACCAGCACGGGTTGCTGGTACCTGAGCGAAAGGAGCATCGCCTCGGTCACGTGCACTTCCAGCCGGATTTCCTCACCGTCCCTGGGCAACAGCCGCACGGAGGAGGTGAAAGCGCCGTCTTTAAGGCTTTCGATGACGATGCGGGACAGCGTCATCTCCATCTGTTCGACGAGGGCGGTAAAGACGTCCTTGCGGCGGGTCCTGGCAGCCGCTTCGCGCCCCACGAACTGGGCGGCAAAGGCGACGGAATCCTGGGCGTTGATCCAGACCGGCACCGCGTGCTTTTCCTCGGCATCCTTCAGTATGATCACCGGCATCTGCGCGATGGCATCTAGCGCGAAGCCGAACACCTTCATCTCCAGATACATCTTCGCCTCCCCCGTTTTCATTTCAGTCATGGACGATTTCGCCCTTGAGCAGGGTCTGCAACCCTTCCACTATCCTCACGTCCAGCACCCGTCCGGCCAGGGAGGGGTCCCCCGCCATGACGGTGCCGCGGTTGCCGCCGGTCCTGCCGAAGAGGGAGTCGCCTGTGCTGCTCAAACCCTCCACCAGCACCTTTTGCACCGTCCCTTCCAGGCTCCGGTTCCTGGCCAGGGTGGTCTGCTTCTGTGCCGCCTGCAACCTTTCCAGGCGCCCCTGCTTCTCGGCACGGGTCGCGTCGTCGGCATACTCTGCGGCTTTGGTCCCCGGACGCGCCGAGTAGATGAAGGAGAAGAGATCGGCGTACTGCACCTGCTCCATCAATGCCATGGTGTCCTGAAAGGCCGCCTCGTCCTCGCCGGGAAAGCCGACGATCATGTCGCCGGTGAACTGGATCCCGGGGCAGGCCTCTTTGAGCGCCGCCACCTTGGCCAGGTACTGCTGCGCGGTGTAGCCGCGGTTCATTTTCTGCAGCACCCGGTCGCTTCCCGACTGGGCGGGAAGGTGAATGTGGGGGGCAAGCTTCGAAAGATCGGCGAAGCACTCTATGAGCCTTGGCGACATGTCCTTGGGATGCGAGGTGGTGAACCGGATACGCTCAATGCCGTCGACCTGCGCCACCAAGCGCAAAAGGTCCGGGAAATCCGGCTCCCCCGGCTGCTTGGAGCAATAAGAGTTCACGTTCTGCCCTAAAAGGGTCACCTCGGTGACGCCGGAATCGGCCAGGGCCCGTACCTCTTCGACCACCTTGGCGGCGCTCCTGCTGATCTCGCGGCCGCGCACGTGCGGAACGATGCAGTAGGCGCAGAAATTGTCGCATCCCTGCATGACGGTGACGAACCGGGTCCCCCCCCCTTCCGCCTCGGAGTGCGGGAAGAGATCGAACCGCTTTTCGTCGTCAAGAAAGTCGGTCTGGCTGCTCCGCTTCCCTTCCTCGGCGGCCGCGACCATCCCCTGCAGCAGGTGCAGGTTGTGGGTGCCGAAGACAAGGTTTACGAAAGGCGCTTTCTTGAGGAGCTTTTCCCCCTCCTGCTGGGCGACGCAGCCGCCCACGCCGATGATGAGCCCCGGCTTTGTCTTCTTGATCGACTTGAACTTCCCCAGGTGCCCGTAGACCCGCTGCTCGGCGGTAGCCCTGATGCTGCAGGTGTTCAATAAAACCAGGTCGGCATCGACCGGGTCCTGCGTCTGCTGGTATCCCATCCCCTTCATCAGGGTAACTATCTTCTCTGAATCACTGACGTTCATCTGGCAACCGAAGGTTTCCAGGTAGAGCTTTTTTGCTTGGTTCACGTGTTTTTCCCGATGGTTAAATAGATGGATAGTACGAAAACTGCACCTGCCTCGTCAACACCTATTACCGCCGAGTCCGCACTGCTCCGCCCCGCGCGACAATATAATTAAAATTTCCTATAGCAATAATGGAATATTCAATAAGAAATATATTGACATATAAATAGCTAAGGATTATAAGCTGGATTAATTTCCTCGCAAGTTACGTGACTTTTTTTCGTATGGATTCGGGTCCGGTCCAACCAAGCTATTCCGGCACATTACATCGCGCCGATTTATTTCCCCCAGAGTGAAGGTGGTTAACACCAGCAACAAAAAGGAGAGGTACATGAGAAAACTGGAAAAGCTGTTGGTCGGCGCGGCCGTTTGCGCACTGGCCGTACCTGCGGTGGCGCAGGCGGACGAGCAGGAAATGCAGAGGAAAATCGAGGAACTCACCAAGAAAGTGCAGAAACTAGAGGAGCAGAAGGGGGGCACTGACCAGAAGAAGATCGAGGATCTGACCCGCAAGGTGGACAAGATCGAGGAAAAATCGCTGGGAAGGTGGCTCACCATCGGCGGCGACTACCGCTTCAGGCTGGACAGTCTGAACGGCAGCACCAAGGCGTACACCGATGCCTTCGGCTCCCTCACCAACGCGCAGAACGACCTTCAGGGCAGAATCTTCGGCGGCGGCACGTTGGCAGGGACTCCGCTTCCCGCCCTGATGCCGCTCGTGCAGACCATGCAGGGGACCACAAGCTTTAGCGCTGCAAGCCAAATGATGCAGACGTTGGCTATGACCCCTGCCCAGATAGCCACGTTACCTCCGGCGCAACAGGCGCAGATCCAGGGTATGCAACAGATGGCAGGCGCGTTGCAAACCACTTACGCCAAGCGTGTCCCCGCTTACAAGCCAAACAACGACACCCTCTATACCAACAGGTTCGGCCTGAACATGCATGCTAAGGCGACCAAGGACGTGACCGTCAACGTCCGCCTGCTAGCATACAAAACCTTCGGATCCGGCGACGACCAGGCAGTCACCAACGGCGGCGCCACTCCGTTCTTCGCCGACCGCGTCGGGGTCTTCGACGGCACGCTCGGGCGCGTTCCTTCCAGCGATTTCCTTAACGTCGACCGCGCTTATGCAACCTGGTCCAACATCGCCGAGCAGCCGATCTGGTTCTCCGTGGGCCGTCGCCCCTCCACCGAGGGTGCGCCGTCTAACCTCCGTCTGAACAATGAGCGCCCGGGCAACGGCGGCACCCCCGCCCTTCTCGTCGATTACGCCTTCGACGGCATGACCCTCGGCTGGGCCCCCGACATCGAAGCCCTTCCCGGCGCCTACACCAAGATCTGTTACGGCCGCGGCTTCGAGGCTGGCTTCGAAACCGCCAACAACAACCTGAAAGACACCGACATGCTCGGGCTCGCCATCATCCCGGTCGACACCGACCCGCTGCGCGTCTGGCTGCAGTACAACCGCGGCTTCAACATCTTCGACTTCCCCGCCATGAACGACACCTACTTCGGCAATACCGCTCCTGCCGTCAACCTCGGCGCGATCGACTGGTACGGCCTCGGCGCCATGAGCACGCTGAAGAAAGTCGGCCCGGGCAACCTCAACTTCTTCGGCGACGTCGGGATGAGCGTCACCCATCCGAACGACAGTGTCTCCGGCAATGCCGGGTTCCAAGGCCTGATGACCGGCGGCTTCTTCAACCCTGAAGCCCCCACCAGCAAAACCGGCTGGGCCACCTACGTCGGCGCGCGTTACGACTACGAGCCGAGCAAGACCAAGCTGGGCCTCGAGTACAACCACGGCTCCAAGAACTGGATCACCTTCGCACCTGCTGCTGACGACATGTGGACTTCCAAGGTCGGTACCCGCGGCGACGTCTACGAAGCTTACCTGATCCAGGAACTCAACAGCAAGCCGGTCTCCTCTTACATCTCCAAGGCCTTCTTCCGCATCGGCTTCCAGTACTACGACTTCGCATACACCGGGAGCAACAACTGGGTTGGCGCTCCGGTCAAGATTTCCAGCATCCAGCCGACCGACATGATGCTGATGACGCCGGTCAAGAGCGCCCGCGACATCTACGCGACGCTGGAAGTGAAATTCTAAGGAACCGCTCCAGAATAGAGCTCTGACAACAAACGGCGGGGCGGCAACAAAGGGTGCCGCCCCGCCGAAAAGGAGAACGAAGATGAAAAAAGCAGTTTCGGTAATGGTTCTGGTAGCAGTCGCGGCACTCTCCATCCTCTGCTTCAGCGGCATCGCGAGCGCCGGAGAAGAGATCAAGATGGTGGGCGTAATCACCAAGATCGATATCGCCGGCAAGGACGCCAAGACCGCCACCGCCACCCTCAAGGACAACAAGACCGAGGCGCTGGTGGTGATCACCGTTAACGACGACCTCACCCTGGACAAGTTCAAGGACCACAGGATCGTCGAGGGGGACGAGATCCGCTGCAAGTACGAAACGATCGACGGCAAGAACGTGTCCAAGCTCTTCAGGAAGACCGCCGGCTGCTGATGCGCCGGCAGTGACTTTTTATTCCGATTTGCTCCTGACGCTGTAGTTTCCCGAGATTACAGCGTTCATTTTGGGCTTTTACATCATATTATATGAATATTTAACCGGCAGCGCATTGACTTCCTGCGCTGTGTACCACACCCGCCCCACGGGCGGGACCGAAACTAAAGAGGGATACCGATGAAAAAGACAGGCATGATAGCGGCAGTTTTCGGCCTCGCCCTGGCGGCAACCACGGCAATGGCAGAGCATCCAGGCAAGGAGTCCATCGCCAAGAGCGGCTACAAAGGCCCCGAGACCTGCGAGGAGTGCCACCCCGGCAGCGCCAAGGGTTTCATGGACACGGTGCACTGGAAGCACGCCTCCAAGGTGACCAACGTGGACGGCGTCGACCCGAAGAAAGAGTACGGGATGAAGAACCGCATCTACGTCATGTGCAACGGCAACGACATCGTGAACAACCTGAAGGAAATCCCGAAGAGTCCGGTTACCGGCAAGAGCAAGTTCACCGGCTGTAACACCTGCCACCCCGGCAACCACCTGAGCGACGTCGGGAGCACCGGCCCCGAGGCTGAGGCGGCAGTGGACTGCCTGGTCTGCCACTCGACCGACTACGACTTCCGCCAGAGAAAGGCCTCGAAGAACGAGAAGGGGCAGGTGGTGATGGGGCAGGACAGGAGCACCAAGGCGGCGCTCGCCATCGGCAAGCCGACCGTCAAGAACTGCATGGTCTGCCATGAGGCGGCAGGCGGCGGCGTCATCGTGAAACGCGGCTTCTCCTTCACCAAGGATACCGACGCGCACGCGGCCAAAGGGATGGTCTGTGTGGACTGCCACAAGGCGAAGAACCACAAGATCCCGACCGGACACGATCCCAACAACTGGGCCAACGACAACGTCTTCATCTCCTGCTCTGACACCTCCTGCCACGGGGGCAAACCGCACAAGGACGCGGACCTGAACCGCCACAGCGCCAAGGTCGCCTGCCAGACCTGCCACATCCCGCGCACCGGCGGCGCCTTCGCCAAGGACTTCACCGTTTGGGAGCAGACGCCCGACAAGTTCTACGAGCCGACGACGCTGAAAAAAGAGGCAAACGAGACCACCCCGGTCTACGCCTGGTACAACGGCACCGTAAAGAACACCCCGCACTTCATCGGCCCGAAAGGGAGCAGAATGGACGGCAAGAGCAAGATCTCCCCGTTCAAGATCTTCCAGGGGAAGGCCTTCTACAACAAGCAGACCGGGGAGCTCCTCTCCATGGACTTCGCCCAGCCGATGTCCAACGGCGACACCCGCGCCGGCGTCCTCTCCGCGGCGAAGACCCTGGGGATGAAAGACCCCGAGAAGGTAGCCAAGGAGGCAGTTGCAGGTTGGCAGACCATTTACTTCGGCAGCAACCACCTGGTCACCAAGAGCAAGGCTCTTTTCTGCGCCAACTGCCATGCGCCCAACGGCGTGCTTAACTTCAAGGACCTGGGCTACAGCGACAAGGAAATCGTGAGGCTGACCAGCCCCGAGCTCTTCATGAAGAAGCTGGCCGAGAAGCAGAAAGAAGAGTGGTAGCTGTAAGCACGCAGTAGGATAGGAAGGAAGAAAAGCCCCCCTGCAACAAGGGGGGCTTTTCATATTGGGGAGAAGAAGCCGGGCTACTTACGCCCCAGACAAAGTATGACGGGGTAGCAACGCGAACCGCCGTCCGCCCCCTTTTTTTCCATGACGGCGGCGGTCACCACACGCACCTCCCGCAGGCCGTTTTTGGAGAACTCCCCGGCCAGGAATTCCCGGGAGAAGCCGTGGTGCAAGACGCCTTTAGAATCGCCATGAAAGCTGCCGTCTTCCGTCTCCAGGTCGGCCAGCGCGAGAAAGCCCCCCGGCTTCAGCGCCGCGGCAAGCGAGGCGATCAAGGCGGAGACGTCCTGCATGTGGTGCAGCGTCATGGCACTGGTGATGAGGTCGTAGGAAGCCTCTAGCGTCTGACGCTCCAGATCCAGCAGCTGCACCGTCACGTTTTCTACCTTTCCTTCATCCAGCTTGCGCTGCAGGACCTCGAGCATCCCCTTGGAGCTGTCGGCACCGGTTATCTTCCCTACGAGCGGCTGAAGTCCCAAGGTGACCAGTCCGCTGCCGCAGCCGTAATCTAGCGCCTGCATCCCGGCATCGAGGGGGAGCTCGCGGCGCATGGCGCTCACGATGTCCTGTGCCAGCTTCACGCGGCGCGGTTCCTGGTCCCAACTGTTGGCAACGGCGTCGAAGTCACGTTTGTTGGCTTGCTGCATGATGATTTCTCCTTGGGCGGTGGGTGGGGCCGCGACGCGGCCCGTTTGGTGCGACAATGGTAATATTCAAAGATATGAATGTCAATACATCCCTCGCCTTTGTTAGGGAAATCCCCCCTACCCTTCTCAAAGGGGGGAACGCAAGTTCTCGCAGCGCTTCAATCTCGTTCCCAGGGTCCACCTTGGGCACCCGGAATCGCCACGCACCATAATGAGAAATATCGCTGGCTTGTGGGCAGCAACCGTGCTATGTTGACGAGTTCGCGAACTGGGCATGTTTTTTTACCTTACCGTCGACTTTGCGGTTGACAGTAGGCCGCCGCAGTGTTATATAATTCCTCTTTCAAAAAACCCTAAAAAGCTACATTTTTAAAATACCCGGAGGTGCAGTTTGGCAAATCACAAATCGGCAATGAAAAGGATCAAGCAGACGGCTAAGAGAACGGAGCGCAACAAGCACGAACGTTCCACCCTGCGCACCTTCATCAAGCGCGTCCGCGAAGCGGTTGCCACCAAGGACCAGGAGGCTGCAAAGGCCGCTCTGGCTGTGGCCATCCCCGTCATTGACGGCGCTGCTACCAAGGGGATCATCCACTCCTCGAACGCTTCCAGGAACGTTTCCCGTCTCACCAAGCTGGTCAACACCCTGGGCTAATCCCCGGGCTGATCGAGCTGGAAAAGCTGAAAAAGGGAATTCCCATACGGGGATTCCCTTTTTGTGTTGCCGCTGCAGACGATTTAATATCCGCTCGACTGAGCTCTCAAACCTCCCTCTCCCTCTGGGAGAGGGCCGGGGTGAGGGAGGTTTTACCGGCCGGAGTGAGCGACTCCTACTTCCGGCACGCCTCCATCACGAAACGCTCGAAGGCCGCTCCTTCCAGGGCTCCCGACTTGAAGGCCAAGTCGAGTTCCAGCATACGCTCGAAAATCTGCTTCAGTTCCCCCACCGTGTAGTTTCTCGCCTGATCGGTCACCTTCTTCAAGAAATACGGGTTGATCCCGGACGCCTTCGCCAGTTCGGCGGGGGGAAGCCTGCGGTCCAAAAGCTCCCGCACCTGCCACAACTGCCGGTAATGGCGCGAAACGGCCCCGAGGATGCGCAGCGGCGCCTCGCCGTCCTGCAAAAGGGAGGTGAGCATCCTGAGCGCGCGCGGAAGCTCCTTCGCCCCCAGGGCGTCGGTGAACTCGAAGACGCTCTCGACCTTGGTGTCGGAGACGATGGCCTTGACGTCGGCTACGCCGATGGATTCCTTCTTGCCGCAGTAGATGCAGAGTTTCTCGATCTGGGAGACCAGTTCCTGCAGGTTGTTGCCGACCAGGAAGGCGAGAAGCTCGGCGGCGGCGGAGTCTATCTTCTTCCCCGCGGCACGCACCTCGTCGCGCACGTAGGGTCCCAGCTGGTTCTCGTAGGGGCGTTTGAACTCGACGGCTTCGCCGCGCTTCTTGAACTCGGCGTAGAACTTCTTGCGCCCGTCTACCTTCTCCGCCTGCAGGATCAGGCAGGCCCCGGGACAAGGGTCCTGCACGTATGAGAGGAGTATCTCCATGGCGCCGGCGGAAAGCTCCCCCCCCTTCTTCACCAGCACGACCCTGCGCTCGGCGAACATCGGCAGCGTCTGTGCGGCGCTGAAGACCTCGTCCCCCTTGCACTCGTTGCCGTAGAAGACGTTCAGGTTGAAGTCGCGAAAGGAGGGATCCACGGCGCGCTCCAGGAGTTTCTTCACGGCGCGCTCCACCAGGTACGGCTCATCCCCGTACAAAAGGTAAAGGGACGCGAGTTCCCCCTTGTCGACCGCCTTGATGAATTCTTCCGGTTTCATGCCTGTCCCTCTTTCGTTTCCTTCATCGGTAAAGCCATCCGCTATCGCCGTTACGCGTCCTTGCTGTAGAGCACCACGCCCACCCGGTCTATGTGCTCAATCAGCCGGGGCTCGGTGACCCCTTCGTAATGCACTACATCGAAAAAATAGGGAAGGGGCTTCTCTTCGTTCAAAATCTCCGCCAGCTTGAGCGCCGTGTCGTAATTGACCGCCGCCCCTTTGATGGCAAGGTCGACGTCGGAGCCCGTCTTGAAGTTACCCTTGGCCCTCGACCCGAACAGCACCAGCTGAGAGATCTCAGGCAGGGATTTCACAGCTGCGAGGATGTGCTCCAGGTCTCTTTCCAGGAGTCCGTAAGGCATGTTCACCTGCCCGCCCTGGCGCGAAACTCCGCATGCAGCAGCTCCAGCAGCGGGAAATACCTGTGGCGTATCTTTTCCTCTACAGCCTGGGCGGTTGCTTCGTTATAGGTGTGCGTGGTGAGATTGCGATCCTCCAGCGCATCGATCCAGTCGTGCCCTTGGGTTACCATTCCCGCCTCGAATGCCTGCTTGATCGCGTCGCGCGGACTCCTGACGCTGAACCCTTCTGCTTCCTCGTAGTCCTTCAAAACCTTCCAGGCCAGCTCGAAAGCCATCTCGAAAAACTGTATCAGCCCCGCCCGTTCCACGATAGAGGGGGCCGGTATCGCGACGGCATCGCGAAGCAGCAAGAACGCCTTCTCGAAATGGTTGAACCGCTGCTGCCAGCGGATGTCTTCACTGACCATGGCCTGCTCCCGAACTGCCGTTAAAAAACCGCCCACCAGCCTGATGCTGAATGGGCGGCGTTAAGGTGATCGATTCGACCCGGCTTAGCCTCAGAAGCGCTCCCCGAGCTTTTGCCAGATCCGCTCGGCGAGACGGCGCGTCACCTTGGCTACGGCGGCCTCTTCCGCATTCTGCTGCAATGCTATGTTGGCGTTGACCGGGTAGACCTGCTGCTCGGTCAGCTCCCCCTTCCAGAGCACCTTCTGGGTCCGCTTCTCGCGCAGACTCGCCTGCACGGTCATGGCGGCCGAGTACTCCTGGATCGCGTCCATCCGGTTGTAGGAAACCGGCGACGTGGCGTAGGAAAGTACGGTTCCGGAGAGCTCCAGTTGAGCCTTGTCCCCCGGAAGCACCCGCCGCCCTGTGCGCAGCGCGAACTCGTCTATCAGGTCGCGCGCCAGCACCCCTTCCACCCCGGGGCGGAACGACTTGTTGGCGAAAAGAACGATGTCCACGCCGTTGGCCTCGGCGAGCGGTCCCCGCTGCACCACCGGGCGATAGCCGCAGCCGCCCGCCAGAACCAGGACCAAAAGCGCCAGTACGATCGTTCTCAGGGCCATGCTCCTTGCCGGCATGCTGTCACCGTTACGCGACGACAATGCTCACCAGCTTGCCGGGGACGTAGACGACCTTCTTGACGTCCTTCCCTTCGAGATAGGGCTTGATCTTGTCGTCGGCCAGGGCCTGGGCTCTGATCTCCTCTTCCTTGGCGTCAGGGGCGACGGTCAGCTTGCTTCTCAGCTTGCCGTTCACCTGGATCACCACGGTCACCTCTTCGTCGACCACGGCGGCCGCGTCGTAGCCGGGCCAGCCTGCTGCTTCCAGTACGGAGGCGTGGCCCAACTGGAACCAGAGTTCCTCGGCGAAGTGCGGCACGAAGGGGGCCAAAAGGCGCACCACCGATTCCACCGCCTCGCGCACCACGGCGACGTTTTCCGGCGCGTCCTTGGCGGCAAAGGCCTGGATGGCGTTGACCAGTTCCATGACTGCGGCGATCGCGGTGTTGAAGTGGAAACGCTCTTCGACGTCCTCGCTCACCTTCTTGATGGTCTTGTGCACGGCACGCCGGAGTTTCTTGGCTTCGGCGCCGAGCTCTCCCGGGTTCACGGAGCCCGCCTCCCCGATCACCGGGAGCACGTCGTAAACGAGGCGCCAGACGCGATTCAGGAAGCGGTAGCTACCGTCGACCCCCTGGTCGCTCCAGTCCAGATCCTTCTCGGGGGGAGCGGCGAAGAGAGAGAACAGGCGCGCGGTATCGGCGCCGTAGCGCTCGATGAGGGCGTTGGGGTCGACCACGTTCCCCTTGGATTTGCTCATCTTGGCGCCGTCCTTGATCACCATCCCCTGGGTGAGGAGGTTGGAGAACGGCTCGTCCACGTTGCAGTAACCCAAGTCCCTGAGCACCTTGGTGAAGAAGCGGGCGTAGAGCAGGTGCAATACGGCATGCTCGATGCCGCCGATGTACTGGTCCACCGGCATCCAGGCCTCGACCTTCTCCCGGTCCAGGGGGCCTGCCGAGAACTTCGGCGAGCAGTAGCGCAGGAAGTACCAGGAGGACTGCACGAAGGTGTCCATGGTATCGGTCTCGCGGCGCGCGGTCTCGCCGCACTGCGGGCAGGTGCAGGTGGTGAAGCTATCCACGCGGGCCAGCGGGTTCCCCCCCTCGCCGGTGAACTCGGCGTCCATGGGAAGCACGACCGGCAGGTCGGCCTCGGGGACCGCCACCACGCCGCAGAGGTCGCAGTTGATCACCGGGATGGGGTTGCCCCAGTAACGCTGGCGCGAGATGCCCCAGTCGCGCAGGCGGAAGTTGACCGTCTTCTTGCCGATCCCTTCCTTTTCCAGGAAGTCGGCGATGGCCTCCTTGGCGTCGGCGTTTCCCATGCCGTCGAAGCGGCCGGAGTTGGCCATGATCCCTTCGGCGGTGTAGGCCTCGGTCATGGTCGCCGGATCCAGGGTCTCCCCTTCGGGCTGGATCACCACCTTGAGCGGCAGGTTGTATTTCCTGGCGAACTCGAAGTCGCGCTGGTCGTGGGTCGGTACCGCCATGACCGCGCCGGTGCCGTAATCCATCAGCACGAAGTTGGCGAGGTAGATCGGCATCTTCGTACTGGTGACGGGGTTGATGCAGTAGGAGCCGGTGAAGACACCCTCCTTCTCCAGGTCTTCCGCCCCCCGCTTGATGCGGTCGGTCTTCTTCACCTTGTCGATGAAGGCCGCGACCTCGGCGCGCTGCGCATCGCTGGCCAAGTCCAGCGCCAAGGGGTGCTCGGCGGCAAGGGACATGAAGGTGGCGCCGAAAAGGGTGTCCTGCCTGGTGGTGAAGACCTTGATTTTCCCGAGCCCGTTCTCCAGCGGGAAGTCGATCTCGCAGCCGGTAGAGCGCCCGATCCAGTTCCTCTGCATGGTGAGAACCCGCTCCGGCCAGCCGGTGAGCTTGTAGGTGTCGTCGAGGAGTTCCTGCGCGTAGTTGGTGATCCTGAAGGACCACTGCTCCAGTTCCTTCTGCTGGACCGGCGAATCGCAGCGCCAGCAGCAGCCGTCCTCGACCTGCTCGTTGGCGAGCACCGTCTCGCACTTGGGGCACCAGTTGACGGCGGAGGATTTCTTGTAGGCAAGCCCCTTCTTGTACATCTCCAGGAAGATGCGCTGTTCCCACTTGTAGTAGTCGAGGTCGCAGGTGGCGAGTTCGCGGTCCCAGTCGTAGGAAAGGCCGAGCGTTTTCAGCTGGCCGCGCATGTAGGCGATGTTCTCGTAGGTCCACTTGGCGGGATGGCTCTTGTTCTGGATCGCCGCGTTCTCCGCGGGCATGCCGAAGGCGTCCCACCCCATCGGGTGCAGCACGTTGTACCCCTGCATCCTCTTGAAGCGCGCGATGACGTCGCCGATGGAGTAGTTCCTGACGTGGCCCATGTGGATCTTCCCCGAGGGGTACGGGAACATCTCCAGCAGGTAGTACTTCTTCCGGCTGGGATCCTCGTTCGCCTTGAAGCTCTTGTGCTCAGCCCAGTAACCCTGCCATTTCTCCTCAACCGCTGAGGGAACGTATTTCTCTTCCATTAAAAACCGCCTTCCAGGCGTCCGGCTCGGGGACGCGCGTATTGTTGAATAAATTGCAGTTGCTGCAATAAACAGTTGTTCGTGTTGAAACCGCTGAAGCGGGATAGATCTGGAGCGTCAGCGCCGCACCGGCAGCAGCGCCGCCGGCCGCTAAGGCCTGCGCAACCGCGACAGTTTATCCGGCGGGGCCGCAGGGGCGGCTGCCGCAGGGGCGGCTTTTGTTCCCCTCGGAGGGTGCCGGGTGGGCGATGCGCTCAGCCAGCGCCTCTCCCGCCGCGGCAAGAGCCTAATGGCTCTAGGCGATCTTGAGCAGGCTCTTCGCCACGTCCAGGATCTTCGTGGGCTGGATCGGCTTGGTGATGTAGTCGTTCGCCCCCAGGGCCAGCGCGCGCTCCCGGTCTTCCTGCGCCCCCTCCGTGGTGATCACCACGATGGGGATCGCCTTGTAGTTGGCGTCGTTTCTCACCAGGCTCACCAGCTTCAACCCGTCCATGATCGGCATGTTGATGTCGGTGAGTATCAGGTCGAACCGCTCCGAGGAGAGCTTTTTCAACCCGTCCACGCCGTCGTTGGCCTCGACTATGCGGACGCCGCGGATCCTTTTCAGGGCGAAGGCGATGAGCTGCCTCATGGTCGGCGAATCTTCAACTATCAAAACGTTGTAATCTGACATCTGACCTGTATCCCCCATTTCAATAGCTGATTATTTGGTCAAGAGATCAATGAATCCCTGGATGGTCGACAGTTTCCGCTCCGAATCGCTGTAGAGCCTGGAGCTGAAGATGGCGGTCGCCGCGTGCCCGGCCAGGAGCGTGAACAGCTCGTAGTCGACCGGCGCGAACTCCTTTTTCTGCATCAGGAGCTTGTAGATGGCGAGGACGCCGATCACGTGCTCCTTGATCTTGAGCGGGATGCAGACCATGGGCGCGGTGAAGTCGCGCTCGTAGGCGTCGAAGTCGGTGGCGAAATGGCTCTCGCCGGAGGTTGCCACCTCGCCGATGACGCCCTTGCCCAACCGCACCGGCGGGATCTCGCTCCGCTCCACCCCTTCGGTGGCCACAGCCTGGATCTCGTCGCTCTTCTCGTCCAGGAGCATGATGGCGAACTCCTCGGCCCCGATCAGGTTGATGATGATCTCCGTGATGATCTGGAGCACCTCTTTGAAGTCGAGCGTCGAGTGCAGCTGGTAGCTCGCGATGTAGAGGTTGGCGAGGTTGTTGTTCTCGTCCTCGATCTCCAGGTAGCGCGCCGCGAAATCCTGGTTCTCCTCCTCGACGTGCTTGATCCGGTCCAGGATCTCCTGCTTCTCGGCTTCGAGATCGGCGATCCGCTCGGTGAGCTTCCTCAGGTCGGCTCCGGACCCGGCCTCGCCGCCTGAAGTCTGGAACTTCTCGAGCTCGAGCACCCTGAACCGCAGCCGCTCGTTCTCCTTGAGCAGGTCCTGGGTGAACTCGGCACCCTTTTTGAAAACCTGCAGGAACTCCTCGCCCCTGCTATGAACCATACGTTCATCGTCCTTTTGCATACGCACTCCGGTTTTCGTCTTGTTGTCAGCCAAACCGCGGCATGAAGCCGCAGCGATGCATGATCTCGCGTGCCATGTCGTCCATGGGCACCACTTTGTCCACCAGCCCCGTGGCTATCGCCTCCCGCGGCATGCCGAAGACCACCGCGCTCTCCTCCGACTCCGCCACGATCTGGGCGCCCGCCTTCTTCGCCTCGCGCACCCCCAGCGCCCCGTCGTTCCCCATCCCGGTCAAGACCACCGCCAGCATCCGCTGCCGGTAGAGCTCGGCGCAGGAGCGGAGCATGACGTCCACCGAAGGGATGTAGCGGTCCTTGGGCCCGGGCTCGACGACGCGGGCCACCACCTTGTCCGCCATCCTGGCGAAGACCAGGTTCTTGCCGCCGGGGGCTATCAGGGCCCGCCCCGGAAGCACCTCGTCGCCGTCCTTTGCCTCCCTCACCTCGAAACCGGTGCTGCGGTTGAGCCTTTCGGCGAAGGCGGTGGTGAAGCCCGCCGGCATGTGCTGGGAGATCACCATGGCGAAGGGGGGCGCGTCCTTGAAGGAGGCGAAGATCCGCTGCAGCGCGGGAGGCCCGCCCGTAGAGGCCCCTATGGCCACGATGTCGATGGCCCCGGCCTCCCCGACAGGCGGGGCGGCAATGGCGATCTCCGGGGCGGGGGGTTCCGGTTCGCTGCGCTTTTGCACACGCGCCATGTTCAGCTTGAAGACGCTCAGCACCTTCTCGTGCAGGTCCTGCTGGATCTTCAAAAGCTCGTCGGAGATGACGCTGGTGGGCTTGGCGATGAAGTCCACCGCCCCCAGTTCCAGCGCCTTGAACACCTTCTCGTCGCCGCTCGTGGAGCTGATCACGATGACCGGGACCGGCGTGTTGGCCATCAGGATGCGCAGCATGGTGAAGCCGTCCATCCTCGGCATCTCGAGATCGAGGGTCACCAGGTCCGGGGTCAGGTCGATCACGCGCCTGATTCCCTCCTCCCCGTTGGTGGCGTACCCCACCACCTCGACCCCGGGAAGCTCCTCGAGCATCCTGGTTATGGCGCGGCGATTATATGCCGAATCGTCGACGACTACTACCCGTATTCTTTTCACGTGACCACTCCGCCGCCGGTACTGTTGGTTTTCTGGTAGACCATATCGTTTTTCAGGTGTTTGAGCGCGAATGACGTCGTGATGTTCATCAGGGACTCGGAGTGCCCCAAAAGGAGGTACCCTCCGCCCCTAAGCGTGTTGTAAAAGGCTTCGATCACCTTCTTCTTCGAGGCCTCGTCGAAGTAGATGATGACGTTGCGGCAAAAGATCACGTCCATTTTTCCCAGAAGAGCCAGGCGGTTCTGGTCGAAGAGGTTCATCTGGCTTACCGTGACCAGTTCCCGGACCTCGTCGTTGATCCGGTATCCCCCTTCGGTCTCGGTGAAAAAGCGCTTCAGGTAGCGCTCTTCGGTGGCGCGGAACGAGGCCTTGCCGTAGACCCCCTTGCGGGCGTGCTGCACCACCCTGTGGCTTATGTCCGAGCCGACTATGTCTATGCGCCACCCGTCGAAGCACCCCATTTCCAGAAAGAGCATCGCTATCGTGTACGGCTCCTCCCCGGTGGAACAGCCGGCGCTCCAGATGCGCAGGGTGCGGTCGCGTTTCAGCTTCATCAGCTCGGGGACGATCTCGTCGGTGAAGGCCCGGAGCTGGAACGCCTCGCGAAAGAAGTAGGTCTCGTTGGTGGTGAGGAGATCCATGATGTCGGAGATCTCCTGCTCTTTCGCGCGATCGTACTTCAGGAACTGGTAGTACTCCCTGAACCCGGAGAGGTTATGGAGGGTGACCCTCTGCAAAAGGCGCCGGTCCAGAAGGTACTTGGAGTCGTCGTCGAAAAAGAGGCCGCAGTGATGATAGATCAGGTCCCTGATCAGGCGGAATTCCTCTTCGGTAAGGTGCAGTCCGGGTTCGAAGAACGGCATCAGCGCAGCCTGCCGAGCAATGCCGCAATTTCGCCTCGCACCAGCTGGTCCGACTCGCTTGCCAGCGCCCGGTCCAGGATCGCCACGGACTCACCCCCCCGAAGTTTCGCCAGGGCGCGCACGAAGCTGCGCCGCACCATCCAGTGCGGGTGAGCGAGAAGGAGGTCGCTGTGCCCATCGATCCAGCCGCAGCCGAAACCGGACAGGATCTCGATCGCCGCCTCCACCACCTCTTCGTCGCCGTTTGAGAGCGCCTGTTCCACCGGGGCGAGGGCATTTGCCCCCCCTAGTGCCGCCACCGTCGAAAGGGCGGCGATCAGCACCGGGCCGCTGGCCTGGTCCAAGAGCGCGATGACGCCGGGAAGTGCGCCTGAGTTCCCCAGGAGGGCAAGCCCTTTGAGCGCCGCCGTCTGCACCCATGGATCGCTATCGTTCAAGGCCAGCAAAAGCGGCGCCAGCGCGTCGGGTCCACCATGGTCGGAGAGGGCATGCGCCGCAGCCAGGCGTACCTCCGGCTCCTCGTCCGAAAGCGCCAGAGCCAGATGCGAGAGCGCCTGGGGAAGTTCGACCCGCCCCAGCGACGACACCGCCGCCTGGCGCACCGTTGCATCCTCGTCCTTCACCAGCGGCGTGAGCCGCTCGCCGTCCGCAAGGGCCCCGAGGATGAGAGCTGCGTTGCGCCTCTTGGCGGGAAGCTGCGCGCGCGTGAGCGCCGAGGCCAGCACGCTCAGGGTGGCGGGTTCGGTGGCCGCAAACGCCCGCAGCCCCTCCAGGGCCGCCTCGCGCACCTGCGGCTCGTCGTCATCGAGCAGCTCGGCCAGGCGCGTCACGGCTCCCTGGGGTTTGAGCCTCCCCAGGGCGAGCGCGCAAGAGCGCCTGACTTGGGCCGAGTCGTCGAGGAGCCCGTCGAGGAGGAGCTTTTCCTGGCCGGCGTCGCCGAACTTGGCGATGAGCTGCGCTATCACGGCGCGCTCGACGGGAACCGCAGCCGGGAAGTGGTCCACGAGCTCCGGCAAGAGCGTGGGGCCGATGCGCCGAAACGCGTCGATGCAGACGTCTCTGAGCCGTTCGCTGCGGCAGACGTGCAGAAGCGGCAGCGCCGCCCGCGTGTCCCCGATGGTCCCCACGATGCGGACCAGCGCGCTCAAGACCACGGGGTCCTCGCTGTGCAGCGAATCGATCAGCTTCTTGGCGATCGGGCCGCCGCTCATTTCCTGCAAGCGGAGGTCGACCAGGGGGGTCTGCTTTTCGGCCGGCAGACGTTCACGCACCCGCATCAGCGCCATGGCGGCCGCCTCGCGGGCGTTCTTCGCCTTTTCCTGCAGCCCCTGCAGCAGTATGGGAATGGATTGGGCGTCGCCTAAGGCCGCGAGGCAGTCATACGTCGCGCGCCTGAGCAGGCTTTCCTTAAGCAGCGGGGCAAGCGAGACGAGCGGCACCGGGGCGCCGATCAGGGCCAGAGCATCCAGCACCGTGAACTTGAGCCAGATCTCCCCCCCCTCCAGCACCGCCAACAGGTGCGGCAGAGCTGCCGCGTCCCCAATTTTGCCCAGGTTCTCAGCGGCGGCGACCCGCACGTTCATGTCGTCGTCGTCGAGAGCCCGGACCAGAAGCGGGAGGCACTTTTCGCAGCCGATGTTTCCGAGGATATCGATGACGAATTTGCGCAGGTCGGGGTCGGAGTCGTTCAGGTGCGCGCAAAGCTGCTGCACCGCGGCGGCGCCGATCAATTCCAGCGCCTCCACCGCGGAATTCCTGAGCCCCGCGTTCTCCGAGGAGCGCAACGCTGCGATCAAGGCTTCAAGCACCGGCGCTTCGAGCGGTTGCGCCTGGAGAACCGCCGTGACCGCCTCTTTCCTGACGCGCCAGCTTTCGTCCCCCATGGCCTTGAAGATGAGCGGCATGGTGCTCGCGAAGGGGTGGTCCCTCAGGGCCAGCACGGCAAGGCGCCGTTCCTCCTCGTCGCGGCTGCTGAGTTTTATCGATATGTCTTCCAGGACAGTTGCCAGAAGTGACTCCTAGGCGTTCAGTTCGGCGCGTTTTTTTGCGATTACTTCCTCGAAGGCTTCCTTCAGGAACGAGGTGGTGTCGCGCACCTGCTGGGACACCCTTTGCCGGTAGAGGTTTTCCCCCTCGCGGATGTCGTCGGCCAACAGCTGGTGGAACGTCCCCTCTCGCACCCCCTGCTCGACCTTGGCCTGGTTGTAAAGGACGATGTCCGAAACGATGATCCTGGCCAGGCGCCGTGCCTTCACATGCTCAGGCGTGGTCTCCGCGGAAGCAGGTGCAGGTGAGGGCGCTGCCGCGGGTGCCGGGGCGCTGTCCGACAGGTCCGACCAGTCCGACTGGTCCGGCTGCACCGCCGCCACGGCCGCTGCCGCCGCGGGCTCCGCTGCCGGCGCTGCCGCCTCTACCGTGGAGGTTTCCTCCACCTCGCACTGGCGGATCTCGCTGCGGGTCTCCTCCTGCTCTGCCAGCTCGTTTTCGGTCGGGCTTTGGGCCTGCGGCTCGCTTCCGGAGGCAAGGCGGTAGATCATCGGGACCAGCGAATCGGGAATGTGGTGCTTCTCGATGTAGTCGTCGGCGCCGTAAAGCGAATTGGGGGACCTCTTGTAGCGGGTCTTGTCGTAAATGGAGGCGATCAGCACGATCTTCACGTTGGCCAGCGCCGGGTCCTGACGCACCCTTTCGCAAACCTCGAAACCGAACATGGTGGGAAGTGCGACGTCTAGAAGCAGCACGTCCGGCGTCACCTGCTGCACCGTTTCCAGGGCCTCTTTCCCGTCGGTGCAGAGAAAGAGCTGGAACGACTCGTGGGCAAGCACCTTCTCCACGGCCTGGCAGAAGGCCGCACTCTCGTTGGCGATCACCACCTTGAGCTTGGCCTTTGCCCCCTCGCTGCGCTCCCCCTTCCTGACCAGGCGGAAAACGGCCCGGCAGTTGGAGCAGCGAAGCTTCTTGGGCTGATCCGGCGTTCCCGGATCCACGTTGAACCTTTTCTTGCAATTGGGGCAGACAATCAGCATGCGGAGCTCTTTTTGTTCGTGGAAGTGCCCCCCGTCTGGGGGGAGAAGATGCCGAGCTCAGCTTTTTCCTGGAAGGTAAGCAGAGCGTCTATATTGAGCAGCATGACCGGCACCTCGCGCACCAGGCAGAGCCCGACCATGTACTCGCCGCCGACGATGCGCACCCCTCGCGGCGGCGCCTTCAGCTCCCGAAGCGGAATGGTGATCATCTCGGTCACCTCGTCCACCATGAGGGCAATCGGCTGGCCGGAAATGGAAAGTATCAAAAGGCGGGCGGTTTCCGCGTTCTCGGCAGGGGGAAGCCCGAACCTCTTCCTTAGGTCCACCACCGGGATCACGCTCCCCCGCAGGTTGATCACCCCCTCCACGAAGGGGAGCGCCCGGGGGAGCGGGGCGAGCCTCGGGACCCGGATGATCTCCCTGATCCTCATGATGTCGACGGCGTAGAGCCCGTCTCCCATCTTCAGGCAGGCAACCTGTATTTCCTGCAACTCCTGTGTCGTCAAGAACGGTCTCCCCTGCCGGTCGCCTGGTTCCCCAAAAGCCCCCCGATCACCTCGAGCACCTTCACCGATTTGAAAGGCTTGGTGATGTAGGCGTCGGCCCCGGCGACGCGGCCGGCCTCAAGGTCGCGGCTGCTCTTTTTCGCGGTGAGCATGACAACGGGAATGGACCTCGTCTCCGGGTCCTGCTTGATGCTGCGGCAGACCTCGAACCCATCCATGTCGGGAAGCATGATGTCGAGCACCACGAGATCCGGCCGATCCTGCGAGATGGAGCGCAAGGCATCGACCCCGCCCCTGACGCCGGTCACCTGGTACCCCTTCGAGGTGAAGAGTATGCTCTCCAGTTTCAGCAAGCTCTCCTCGTCCTCGACTACAAGGATCCTGTTTTTCTCCATGCGACTCCCTCCCCGCGGCCTGCTACAAAAGCCCTACGTCCAGCACCTTTTCCATGTCGAGCAGGATCAGCATCCTGCCGGCGACCCGGCCGATGCCGAGCACGAATTCCCGGTCTATTCCCTCAAGCACCACAGGGGGAGGCTCGATCCCCTCCTCGGGTATGCGCACCACCTGGACCACCTCGTCGACCAGCACCCCGGCGAAGCCGCCCTGGCGGCTCACCACGATGACCCGTTCGCGCTCGGAGCGGGAGCCGCCGGCAAGCCCCAGGCGCACCCGCATGTCGAAGATGGGGATGATGTTGCCGCGCAGGGAGAGTATGCCGCGCACGAAGTCGGGTACCCGGGGCACCTCGGTCACCTCGCGCGGCTTGATGATCTCCTTGATGTCCATGATGCTGATGGCGTATTCCTCGTTGGCCACCCTGAAACAGAGAAGCTCCACGCTGGCCGCCGCCACCTCTTCCTGCTGGGAAAGCTCCCCCTCGAAGGAAGCGGTTTCCCGCCCCCTGAGGATGACGGTCGCGGGGTCGAAGTCGTCGGGGTCGTCATCGCAGGGAAGCGCAAGCAACTGCAGGCTGTTCGTCTCCGCAGCCGGCTGCCGGCTCGTCTCGGCCCGCCACGGGACCTGTGCCCCCCCCTCGCCCCCCGGCGCGTCGAACTCCGGCGCGGGAAACTCCTCGACGCCGAAATCGGCTGCGGGAAACTTAAGCGGGTCGTCCACCACGGCAACCGGGGACGGATCGATGACGGGGATCTGCCACGACGCCACCGGCTCGGAAGCCTCTTCCCTGGCGGTACCTTGCGTCTCTCCCCTGAGAGCCTTCTTTCTGATCTCGGCTAGATTCATAGTCCCTAAACCCGTTGTCCGTTCTGTCTGCTGCTTTGAATTGCTAGGAGAGCAGCTCCGCCGCGGTCTCCTCGACGATGGAAGCATCGATCCAGGAGGCGTCCCTTCCAAAGCCGATGAGAAGGGCGTTGGTGGCCACCGAGTTGATCCGGCGCGGCACCCCTCCGGAAAGCTCGTAGATCCGCTGCACCGCGTCGGGCGAGAACAGCCCAGGCTCCCCTCCGGCCGCGACGATGCGGAAATCGAGGTACTCCAGGGTTTCCTCCAGCCCCAGCGGCGCCAGGTGGAAGTTGAGCGAGATGCGCTGGCGGAACGGTTCGTAAACCGGCGAGGCCAGCATGCCGCGCAACTCCGGCTGCCCCATGACGATGACGCTGACCAGGTTCATGTCGTCGAGTTGGAAGTTGGTCAACAGCCGCAACTCGTCGAAGAGCTCGCGGTCCGGGATCAGCTGGGCCTCGTCGATGACCACCACCGGGATGCGGCCCTCGCCGTGCATGCGGTAGAGCGCGCCGGTGATCTCCTGCAGCAGCAGATCTTTTTGCAGCGAAGGGCTCTCCACCTGAAGACCCGACGCGATCACGCGCAAAAGCTCGTCAGCTGTGAGCCTCGGGTTGAACACGAACAGGAAGTGGTAGCGGTCCCCCATCCGGTCCATGAGCGCGCGCGAAATGGTGGTCTTGCCGCAGCCGATGTCGCCGGTCAAAAGGGCGATCTCGCTCTCTTCCACCGCGTACTCAAGCCGCGCCAGGGCCTCCTGGTGCCCCGAGCTCATATAGAGAAAACGGGGATCCGGGGTCTTGCTGAACGGCTTTTCGGCCAGGCCGTAAAACTCTTTGTACATCAGGCACTCCCCCGGGTCGCCTCGCCGATCACGCTACCCACGTCGAGCACCAGGATGGTGCGCTGGTCCCCCAGGTCCGCCGCTCCCGAGATGCCGCGGAAGCCGGCGAAGGTGTCGCCGATGGACTTGATCACGATGTCCTGCTGCCCCAAAAGGTCGTCGACCACGATCCCCAGGCGTTTCTCGGCAACCCCCACCACCACCACGTAGCACGACTCGGGCGACGACTCCCCCCCCTTCAGCTGGAAGAACTCGGAGAGGCGCAAAAGCGGAAGGGTCGCCTCGCGCAGCTGGATCACCTCCTTGCGCTCCACGGTCATGATCTCCTTTTGCTCCACGATGATGCTTTCGAGGACCGAGGTGATGGGAAGCGCGTAGGTACGGCCGGCCGCGGTGATGATGAGCGCCTTGATGATGGCGAGCGTGATGGGGAGCGTGATGATGAAGCGCGCCCCCTGCCCGGGGTAGTTCTCCAGGTCGATCATGCCGGAGAGGGCGGCTATGTTGGTGCGCACCACGTCCATGCCGACGCCCCGGCCGGAGATCTCGCTCACCGTGTCGGTGGTGGAAAAGCCCGGGCGGAAGATGAAGTCCAAGGCGTCGCGATCGCTCACCTCGTCGAGCGTGCCGATCATCCCGAGCTGCAGCGCCTTCTGCTTCACCCTTGATACGTCGATGCCGCCGCCGTCGTCGTCCACCTCGATGACTACGTGATTCCCCTTCTGGTAGGAGGAAAGGGTTATGGTCCCCTTCTCGTCCTTGCCGGCGGCCACCCGCGCCTCGGGGGTCTCGATGCCGTGGTCGATGGAGTTTCTCACGATGTGCATCACCGGGTCGGAGATGTCCTCGATGATCAGCTTGTCCAGCTCGGTATCCGCCCCGAAGAGCTTCAACTCCACCTTCTTTCCCTGCTCGCGGGAGATCTTCCTGACGATGCGGGACATCTTCTCGAAGAGTTGCCCCACCGGGATCATGCGGATCTCCATGACCCCCTTCTGCAGTTCGGAAAGCTTCTTCTCCAGCCCCTTGGCCGCCTTCCCCAGCTCCTGCGAAGGGACGTGGAGCCCGTTAAGGCGCATGCGCCCCGCCACGTCGGCGATCATGGAGTGCGAGAGCACCAGTTCGCCCACGATGTTCATCAAAAGGTCCAGCTTGCCGATATCCACCCGGACCGTCCGGCTCATGCTCTTGGCGCTGATCCCCCCCGGCTCGACCGGTGCCGGGAGGTGGGCTTCCTCTTCGGCCGGCTCCTGGTCCGGCGCCTGTCCCGGCTCCGCGGCGCGACCGGATACGGCGGGTGCGGCGGCCGGCTTCCCGAACTCGGTCAGCTCCAGGTTGTCGCGGTCGATGAGCGGCGCGAGTTCCGCGCCCTCCAGGTCGCAGCCGAAGAGGATCTCGAAGTCGATGCCGCCGGCGAGCCCCCCCGAGGCGGAGGGGAGGGTACTGATCACCTCGCCCACGAGTTTCAACTGCTCGGTCAACTCCATGAGGTCCGAGTCGAAGCTGGTCAACTGCAGCGAGATGTGGATCGAATAGATCCGGCGCCCCTTCTTCACGTTCTCCAGGAGCCGGTGCTCCTCGTACTCGGTCATGGAGCTAAGGACGCGCTCGGGGAGGTTCAGCTTGGCCAGCGGCGAATCGCCCGCTCCCGCCGGTTTTTTGCTGAGGCAATCGTTGATGTGCTGCATGGCGGCGGAGAGATCAACCGGCTCCGCCACCGCTTCGCCCGCGTTTCTGACCAGCGTCCCCAAAAGCTCCGTCGACTCGAAGAGCGTACTCACCACGGACTGGTCCAGCTCCACCTTGCCCAGCCTAAGCGCGTCGAGGAGGTTCTCCAGGTGGTGCCCAAGCTCGGCGATATCGGTGAAGCCGAACATCCCCGCGAGCCCTTTCAGCGAGTGCGCCCCGCGGAAGACCGAGTTCACCAGGTCCGGGCTGCATTCGCCGCCGTCCGCGCAGTCGCTCAAGGAGACCAGATCCAGGCTCAGCTGGTCCAGGATTTCCTCTGCTTCCGCCAGGAAATCCTTAACCGCCTTCCCTATGCTTTCGTCAACGCTCATAGACCCTTCCCAAAAACGTTCAACGTTCAATGTTCAACGTTCAGCAACTGCACCTCTGAAACATGTTCAACGTTCAATTGCTGCATTTGCTCGCGTTCGAGTCCATCGTGACGGCTCTAACTTAAAACCGGTTCAACGTTCTAGGGTCAACGTTCAGCTACAGCATCTCTTCCGTTTGCTCCATCTTGACGGTGCCGTCGCGGTACGGGGCGCTACTGGCCGGAATGCCTCTCGAACGTTGAACATTGAACGGCAGTTTAGTCGAGATACTTGGAGACCAGCTCCTGCAGCCGGACCGGGTCGAACGGCTTCACGATGTACTCGTTAGCCCCCAGGGCCAATCCCTTCTCCAGGTCCTTCTCGCCGCTCTCGGTGGAAACGATGAAGAGCGGGATCAACTGGTAGTTGGGGTTGTTGCGCACGTAGCTGATCAGCTCCAGGCCGTTTATGTCGGGCATGTTGATGTCGGTGATGATCAGGTCCACCTGCTCGCGCGGCAAAAGACGCAGGGCTTCGAACCCGCTGGCGGCTTCCACTATGCTGTACTTCTCCAACTCGTCTATGGTCGACACCAGCATGGAACGCATGGTGTTCGAATCCTCTGCTATCAAAATCCTCTTCACGTCAAATTTCTCCCCGTCCCTGGTCTTGCAGCCTGCGCTGCAGCAGGGCTTTCTCCATCGCGATGCCGGCCTGGCTCAGGAATATCTCCAGCGAATCGGTGTCGCCTATAGGCTTCTCGTCCGGGAGGTTGTCGCCGTAGAGCACGGCAACTACCTTCCCCTCGCTTACGATCGGCCCGACAAACACCTCGGCAGGGCGCCCGCCGCCTAGCTGCTCAAGGAAGTAGTTGCTCCAGTGGCTGGGCTCCACCTCCCCCTTCACGGGGAACCGGGTCTCCAGCACCTCGGTAAAGAGCGATGCTTCCGCCTTGGGAATGCTTAGGTTCCTGATTCTATAATCGGCACTACCGTCCTTATCCTGAAGCCCGAATTGGCCGAGCCCCTGCACGGCCTCCTTCTTGACCAGCAGCACCACGGCCCGATTCACGAATTCGGCGGCGAAACGGAGCACCAAAAGGATGATCCCGCCCCCCAATTGCGGGTTGTTCAACTCCTCCAGCATGCCGCGCAGCTGCGATATCCCGGTGCTCTGATTTGCGTGCGGCGCCGCGAGCGCCGGCTCTTCTCCCAGCTCCAGCCTCAACTCGTCGCCTATGTTGACGCTGCTGAAACTGACTTCCTCCACCGAAGAGAGGTTGGCTAGCGCCTTGAAAAGCCTGGGGGCGAAGACGTCCAGCGCATCCTCAAGCTCCCCCTTGAGCGGCTTGATCAGGATGGGAATCCCCATGCTGCGCAGCTTTTTTTGCGCCTCGTCGTTGTGGAAGTCGGAAAGGCCCAGAAGCTGGATCTCGGGAAAGTTGTTGCGCACAAGCTCCATCAATTCGAGCCCCCCCAGGATGCCGGTGCCGTCCATCCTCGGCATGATCAGGTCGACCACTACGGTGGGCTGCACCCCTTCGCGAAAGAGGGAGTCGACACGGATCAGGGCGTCCTCTCCCTTCTCCAGGGCGTCCACGAGGTACCCCTCCCGCTCCAAAAGCCCGGCCAGCGCGGCCAGCGTCTCGGGGTCGTCGTCCACGAGCACCAGGCGGCTTGGGGCCTCCGCCGCGGCAGGCTCTTCGGCCTCGGCGGCGCTCGCGAAAGGGTCGGCAGGGAAAAGCTGCTCGTCTGGCTGCTCGTCTGGTTGCTGGGGCGTGAAATCGGGCGTGGGAATCGGCGCTGCGGACGCCACTGGCTGGGGCGGCGCGTCCTGCAACAGGTCGAAGGCAAGGTCGAGGGTTTCCTCGGGCGCAGCAGGCGGGTCCCACCCTTCCCCCGACTCGCCGCGGTGGCGCTGCTCGTCGATGATGCGGGAGCCTTCCATGGCCAGGTACTGGGGGTTCAACCCCTGCTTCAGCATGAACTGCACGGGGTCGAGCCTGGTGCTGTCCGCCTCGTTCACCTCCTGCAGCTCGAACTCGAAGGTCCCCTCGGCCCAGGCGAACAGGGAGTAGACCACGTTCTCGATCTGCTCCCGCACCACCGCCTCGATGGCGTCGGCGCTCACCCCGAAGCGGTCGATCATGATGCCGCCCAGAAGCTGGGAGTACCCCTCCTCCGCCTGGATGCTCAGGGCGCGCTTCAGGATGGCCAGGTCGATGACCCCCTGCTGGATCAGCACTTCCCCCAGGTTTTGCTGGAAGGTGGTCGAGTTGGCGCGGATCACCTGGCCGTTGCGGAAGATCACCCGCGCCTCCCTCCCCCGGCTTTCGAGGGAGAGCACGCCGGATCTCCTGCTCAAGCTGACGATCTGCAGGATCTCACCAAGTCCGAGATCTTCCAAGTTGCCGACAAGACTCATGGATGCCGCTCTCTCATGGGGGGTGGGTTAAAAATTGGCATATACTAAACCATCGTATCGGGCAAGGCAAGGATGATTTAGGCGTCTTTCTTGTCCCTGCCGCGGAAAATCAGCTTCAGCGGCGTGCCGTTGAAACCGAAGGCCTCTCTAAACCGGTTCATGATATAGCGCTCATAGGAGAAGTGGATCCCCTCAGGGCAGTTGGTGAAGACGACGAAAGAGGGGGGCTTTACCGCCACCTGCGTGGCGAAGTAGAACTTCACCCTTCTTCCCGCGGAAAGGGGCGCGTGGTTCTCGTCCACCGCCTGGGTGAAGACCCGGTTCAACTCGCCGGTGGTGACGCGCTTGCAGTACTGCTCCATCACCTGGTCCACCTCGGCGATGATCTTGCCGGTCCTCTGCCCGGTTTCCGCCGAGACGAACAGGATCGGCGCGAAGGGGAGGTACTTGAAGTTGCGCCGGATCTCCTCGGTGAACTTGGCGATGCTGGAGTTGTCCTTTTGCAGGGTGTCCCACTTGTTCACCACGAAGATGCAGCCGCGCCCCGCCTCGTAGGCATATCCCGCGATCTTCGAGTCCTGCTCGGTAACACCTTCTTCCGCGTTCAGCACGATGAGGACCACGTCGGCGCGCTCGATGGAGCGCAGCGCGTCCATGACCGAGTACTTCTCCACCTTCTGGACCGTCTTCCCTTTCCTGCGGATCCCCGCCGTGTCGATCAAGAGGTAGGGCTTCTTGTTCACCGTGAAGCGGGTGTCGACCGCGTCCCTCGTGGTGCCGGCGGTGGGGTTCGCCACCACGCGCTCGTACCCCAAAAGCCGGTTCACCAGGGTGGACTTGCCGACGTTCGGGCGCCCGACCACCGCGATCCTGGTGATCTCCTCGTCCTGCTCCTTCTCCCGGTCGTAGGGGATGGCGGCCAGCACCTCGTCCATCAGATCGCCCACGCCGCGGTTGTGCTCGGCGGAGATGGTGTGGATGTGATCGACCCCAAGCGAATAGAAATCGCCCGCCTCGGCCTCCTGCTTTTCCCCGTCCACCTTGTTGATGATGTAGAAGACCGGCTTGTTGATGCGCCGGAGCATGTCCACGACGTCACGGTCGGCAGGGGTCAGCCCCCCGCGGGCGTCCATGATGAAGAGGATCAGGTCCGCCTCGTCCATGGCGAAGCGGGACTGCTCCCTCATCTGCTGCAAAAGCCGGTCGGAGGTCTCGGGCTCGAAGCCGCCGGTATCAACCAGGATAAAGGGGACGTCGAAGCGGCTCACCTCCGCGTAGTTTCGGTCCCGGGTCACCCCGGGCATATCGTCGACCATCGCCTTGCGGCGCCCGACCAGCCTGTTGAAGAGGGTGGACTTCCCGACGTTCGGGCGCCCGACGATGGCAATAATTGGTTTCATTTGGTTCCGGCTGGAAAGACGTCGCCCTCAAACTGGTTAAAAGGCGCAACTTTCCGTTTTAATGTATTTGACAACTAACCGCTATCTGTAACATTTTGCAGGAGAATAAGCAACAGATACCAGCGGATAGAAAACAGCCGCCTCCCCTTTACCCGGTTTTTCCGCCGGCAAACCACCCGCAGTGAACCCCATTGACGCAATTGACATTGGGCTCGTCATCTGATACGTTGGCGCTCCGCCGGCAACAGGCATATCGCCCGGCCCGAGCGGCGCCGCACCTCTCCCCCCGCCTGAACGACGCCCGAGCTGCCGACCTGGATAAATCCAAAGCACGAAAATGGAGCGACCATGCACAAGAAGCTGTTCATCCCGGGACCGATCGAGGTCAGCCCGGAGATACTCAAGGCCATGGGCACGCCGATGATCGGCCACCGTATGCCCGAGTACGCGCAACTGCACAAGGGCGTGACGGACAAGCTGAAGCAGTTGATGTTCACCAAGGAGCGGGTTTTCCTCTCCACCTCCAGCGCCTTCGGCGCCATGGAGGGTGCGGTCAGAAACCTCGTGGGCAAGCGTTGCGCCAACTTCTGCAACGGCGCCTTCTCCGACAAGTGGCACAACGTCACCCTCGCCTGCGGCAAGGAAGCCGACCCCTTCAAGGTCGCCTGGGGCGAGCCCATCACCCCTGAACTGGTCGACTCGGCGCTTGCCACCGGCAAGTACGACGCCATCACCCTGATCCACAACGAGACCTCGACCGGGGTCATGTCCCCGCTTCCCGAGATCGCCCAGGTGCTCAAAAAGTACCCGGAGGTGGTCTCCATCGTCGACACCGTCTCCTCCATGAGCGCGTTGAAGCTCCCCGTGGACGAGCTGGGAATCGACTGCTGCGTCTTCGGCGTGCAGAAGGCGTTCGCCCTCCCTCCGGGACTTGCCGTCTTCACCGCCAGCGAGAAAGCGCTGGAGCGCGCCAAGGGGGTTCCCGGGCGCGGCTACTACTTCGACTTCCTCGAGTTCCTGGCGGCAGACGAGAAGAACAACACCCCGTCCACCCCTTGCATCTCGCTCATCTATGCGATGGACCTGCAGCTGGAGCGCATCTTCGCAGAGGGGCTGGAAAAGAGATGGGAGCGGCACGCGAAAATGGCGGAGTTCATGCGCGCCTGGGTTAAGGAACATGGCTTCGGCCTCTTCCCGGCGGAAGGGTACCGCTCGGTCACCCTCACCTGCGCCTCCAACGACCGCGGCGTCGACCTGGGCCTTATCAAGAAGCAGCTGGGCGAACGTGGCTTCGCCTTCGACGACGGCTACGGCAAAATCAAGGGGAAAACCTTCCGGGTGGCCCACATGGGGGACATGCAGCTGGAAAACCTCAAGGAAATCACAACCGAGATGGAGGGGATCCTGCAGGGTCTCTAGAACGACGAGGGGGGGAGCAGTTCATGCTCCCCCCCTTTTTGCGGTTACTCCGGCTCGAAGGCCTCCTTGCCCACCCCGCAGACCGGGCAGACCCAGTCGACCGGAAGGTCGGCGAACGGGGTCCCGGGGGGGACACCGTTGTCGGGGTCGCCGAGATAAGGGTCGTAGACGTATTGGCAGACGGTGCAGATATAAGGCTCCATTTGATACCTCCTGTTTTCCTTGGTGCGTCCTGTCTCCCCGCGGCTGCCGCAGGCGACCCGGCGGGGACCCGCCGCCTGTATAAAAGCTGCTCATAATTGCGTAAACTTCCTCAGTGGCCGGTAGCTGCACTTAGTGAAGAAAAACGCTACTGACAGCGCCGCAGCGGCAAGTCCGGCATTAGTCTAACAGACGGAGACAGCGTGTCAATTCAGGCGCCAGCCGCAATTTAAACTTGCTTTTGATACCCGTTGTGTTACTTTGCCATAATTAAAATTTGGCTCAGAGAGGGGACAGAAACTTCGTTCCATGACATCAAAAAAGGTGCAGGTCTCTCAGGGCAGCTCAAGAGACAGTAAAGCGAAAATGCACCGCGATATCAGAGAGCGAATCGTCAATAAGGGCGAGGGCCTCACTTCCCAATACCCGCACGCGACGTTCAGAAAATCCCACGTAACTGTGTCAGACCCATTTCCCGTCATCGAAACACTAACCGCAGACCGGAATCAGCAGCGGACCCGGCGACAGGGATTCCGTTCCGTCTCCTTTCGGTCTTCCTGCCACGAACGGCAGAGGAGGGCAGCCATGGAAACGATGGAAATCGGCAGCACCATGCAGACCGCAGTCTCTTCCAAGCATGCGATTGAGTCATACCCAAAGGAGGGAGTAAAAATGAGTTACGAGGTAAAGAACAAGCAGCTGCTCGCCTGGGTCAAGGAAGTAGCAGAGATGTGCCAGCCCGACAGCATCCACTGGTGCGACGGGAGCGAGGAGGAGTACAACAGCCTGTGCGATCTGCTGGTCAAAGGCGGCACCTTCCGTAAGCTGAACCCCGAGAAGCGCCCGAACAGCTACCTTGCCTGCTCCGATCCGGGCGACGTCGCCCGCGTCGAGGACCGCACCTTCATCTGCAGCCTCGCCAAGCAGGACGCAGGCCCGACCAACAACTGGATGCCCCCCAAAGAGATGAAGAAGACCCTCACCGGGCTCTTCACCGGCTGCATGAAGGGGCGCACCATGTACGTCATCCCCTTCAGCATGGGTCCCCTGGGCTCCAACATCGCCAAGATCGGCGTCGAGATCTCCGACTCCGCCTACGTCGCCGTCAACATGAAGATCATGACCCGCATGGGTAAGAAGGTGGTCGACATCCTGGGCGAGAACGGCGAGTTCGTCCCCTGCCTGCACTCGGTCGGCGCACCGCTCGCCGCGGGACAAAAGGACGTCACCTGGCCCTGCAACAAGGAGAAGTACATCGTCCACTTCCCCGAAGAGCGCTCCATCTGGTCCTTCGGCTCCGGCTACGGCGGGAACGCCCTTCTGGGCAAGAAGTGCCTGGCGCTTAGGATCGCCTCCAAGATCGCCAAGGACGAAGGGTGGCTTGCCGAGCACATGCTGATTCTCGGCCTCGAGAACCCGGAAGGGGAGAAGACCTACCTGGGCGCCGCCTTCCCGAGCGCCTGCGGCAAGACCAACCTCTCCATGCTGGTCCCGCCCGACCACTTCAAGAACAGCGGCTGGAAGGTTTCCACCGTGGGCGACGACATCGCCTGGATCAAGCCCGGCGCCGACGGCCAGCTCTACGCCATCAACCCGGAAGCGGGCTTCTTCGGCGTGGCCCCCGGCACCTCTTTCAAGTCCAACCCCAACGCCATGCACTCCTGCGCCAAGAACACCATCTTCACCAACGTGGCGCTCACCCCGGACGGCGACGTCTGGTGGGAGGGGATGACCGACGAACTCCCGGCGAAGCTGACCGACTGGCAGGGTAACGAGTGGACCGCAGGATGCGGCAGGAACGCCGCGCACCCGAACTCCCGCTTCACCTCCCCGGCCAACCAGTGCCCCTCCATCGACCCGGCCTGGGAAGATCCCAAAGGCGTGCCGATGAAGGCCTTCGTGTTCGGCGGCCGCCGCAACAACGTGATCCCGCTGGTGTACCAGTCCTTCAACTGGAGCTACGGCGTCTACCTCGCGGCCACCATGGGGAGCGAGACCACCGCGGCTGCGGTCGGCGCCATCGGCAACGTGCGCCGCGACCCGTTCGCGATGCTCCCCTTCACCGGGTACCACGTGGCCGACTACTTCAACCACTGGCTGCAGGTCGGGCGCACCACCCCGAACCCGCCGCGCATCTTCTCGGTCAACTGGTTCAGAAAAGACGCCAACGGCAAGTTCCTCTGGCCGGGCTTCGGCGACAACATGCGCATCCTCAAGTGGATCGCCGACCGCGCCAACGGCCGCGGAGCTTCCGTGGAAAGCCCTCTGGGGTGGATGCCGCGCTACGAGGACATCGACTGGACCGGCCTCAACTCCGTCAGCCGGGAGCAGTACCACGAGCTCATGTCCATCGACCGCGACGTCTGGAAGGAGGAGATCCTCTCCCACGAGGAGCTGTTCGTGAAGATGTACGACCGTCTCCCCAAAGAGTTCCTCCACATCCGTGAGATGATCCTCTCCGGCCTTTGGCGCTCCCCGGAGCATTGGGAGCAGTTCAACCCGATGTCCGCCGAAGGGTTCAACGACTAGAGAAGTTGAAAATCCAATGAAACAAGCAGGGGCCCCGGTCTTAACGACCGGGGCCCCTTTGCTTTGCCGCGCCGGTTGCAAAGATACCCGCCCCTGCTATCTTATTAGCTTGTTGCAAATCCAATGAGAATGAAAAGGGGGGCGCCGTGAGATTCAACGACATCACACGGGGAAGCGGACTGGAGCAGCACGGCATCACTAACCCGAACCTCATCTACTGGACCTCCCCCACCTCGGTGCTTTACGAGCAGGTGGTAAGAAGAGGCGAGGGGCTCATCTCCCACCTGGGTGCTTTGACCGTAAAGACCGGCCACTATACCGGGCGCGCCGCCAACGACAAGTTCATCGTCGACGAGCCGCAAAGCAGCAGCCATATCAACTGGGGCAAGGTGAACCGCCCCTTCCCGCCGGAGAGCTTCGACCACCTCTACAAGAAGATGACCAACTACATGCAGGGGCGCGACCTCTTCGTGCAGGACTGCTTCGCCGGGGCGAGCCCGGAGCACAGGATCCCGGTGCGCATCATCTCCGAGCGCGCCTGGCACGCGCTATTTGCGCGCAACATGTTCCTGCGCGCGACCCCGGAGGAGCTCCTCACCCACAACACCGAGTTCACCGTGATCGACCTCCCCGCCTTCCACGCGCAACCCAAAGTCGACGGGACCAACTCCGAAGCCTTCATCATCATCAACTTCGCCCGGAAGCTCGTCATCATAGGCGGCACCAGCTACGCCGGCGAGATCAAGAAGTCGATCTTCACCGTGCTCAACTACCTCTTGCCGCAAAAAGGGGTGATGTCCATGCACTGCTCGGCCAACGCCGGGGAGAAAGGGGAGGTCGCCATCTTCTTCGGGCTCTCCGGCACCGGCAAGACCACCCTCTCCGCCGCTTCCAACCGGCTTCTCATCGGCGACGACGAGCACGGCTGGGACGACGCCGGCGTCTTCAACTTCGAGGGAGGGTGCTACGCCAAGGTGATCAACCTCTCCCCGCAGAGCGAACCGGAGATCTACCAGTGCACCAGGAAGTTCGGCACCATCCTGGAGAACGTCGCCATCGACACCATCTCGCGCCGCATAGACCTCGACGACGCCTCCTTCACCGAGAACACCCGGGCCTCCTACCCCATCACCCACATCCCCAACATCGTCGGCGAAGGGTGTGGCGGACACCCGAACCACGTCATCATGCTCACCTGCGACGCCTTCGGCGTGCTCCCCCCCATCGCCAGGCTTACCCCTGCGCAGGCGATGTACCACTTCCTCTCCGGGTACACGGCGAAGGTGGCGGGGACCGAAGCCGGCGTCACCGAACCGCAGGCGACCTTCTCCGCCTGCTTGGGAGCGCCGTTCATGGCGCTCAGGCCCTCTCTTTACGCCGACCTCCTGGGAAAGAAGATCGCCTCGCACCAGGTTTGCTGCTGGCTCGTCAACACCGGCTGGAGCGGCGGCGGCCCTGGCATCGGGGAAAGGATGAAGATCGCCTACTCCCGAGCCCTCGTCAACGCCGCCCTGGACGGCACCCTCGGTGCCGGCAGCTTCGTGAAGGACCCGGTCTTCGGCCTCGACATCCCCGCCGCCTGTCCCGGCCTTCCCGCCGAGATCCTCAATCCGAGGAACGTCTGGAACGACAAGGGCGCCTACGACGCCACCGCCCAGAAACTGGTGGAGATGTTCCGTCACAACTTCGAGCAGTTCAAGAGCACCACGTCGCCGGAGATCGCCTCCGTCCTTTAGCTGTAAAGCGGATGGCGCAGCTGTCACCAATTCGAAGCCGAGGAGGCTGCCATGAAAAAGGTGCATTCAGAGATATGCGACACGACCGAGAGGAAAGAGCAGCGGGTGCAGGTGAAGAACACCAGGACCGGCGAGATAGGCTTGAGCTACGGCTGCACCATCGAGGGGGATACCGTCCAGGTCGAACTCTCCGACGGCAGCCTCGACAGCTGGCCCGAGGATGATTGCGAGATGATTTCCTGAGAGCAAGACAAAGAAGAAAGGCCGTCCGGCAATCCGGGCGGCCTTTCCTTTATGAGACTCCCACCACCACGACCGTCAGGTCGTCCTTTAGCGGCACGGCCGAGGTGAAGCGCTTCATCGAAGAGAGCGCAGCCTCGATCAGCGCGCCCGGCTCCCCCTCCCCCTCCCGCGCCTCGTTGAGCGATGAGACAAACCTGGCAAGCCCGAACAGCTCACCTGCACCGTTTTCCGCCTCCACTATCCCGTCGGTATAAAGCACCAGGCGGCTCCCGGCCTCAAGGGGAAGCGCTTTCTCCTCGAATTCAACCTCGCGCGCCACGCCGATGATCATCCCCTCGGCGTCCAGTTCCAGCACGGAGCCGTCGGCGCGGAGCATGACGCCCGGGTTATGGCCGGCGCAGGCGTATTGCAGCTGCATGCTCACCTCGTCCAGGCGGAGGTACAGCATGCTCACGAAGAGTTCGGCGCCGGTCAGATCTTCGTAAAAGGATTCGTTGATCAGCTTCAGCATCTCCGCGCAGCCAAGGCGCGAGGCCGACGCCTGCACGCGCAAGGCACCGCGCAGCTGCGCCACGATAAGCGCGGAGCCTATGTTATGGCCGGCGACATCGGCGACGACAACGTCCACCAAGCCGTCGCCACGGTGAAATATGTCGAAATAGTCTCCTCCCAGGGGGCCGGCGGAGAGGTAGTGGGCGGCAAAGGAGAGGCGCGGGGTAGAAGGTATGAACCGTAGGACCAGTGCCGCGTGTATGGCGCCGGCGATCTCCATCTCCTTGGTGATGAGCGCTTTTTCCAACAGGCTCGCGCGTATCTGCTCGGTTTGTTCCAGGACCTTCTGCTCCAGGGTCTCCTGATATGACCTGTGCTCAAGGTAGAGCTTTCGCTGCCGGAGGGAATTCCTGACCGTGAGCAGCAGGCGCTCCAAGGTAAACGGCTTCATCAGGTAATCGTTTGCGCCTAAGTGGATGCAATGCATCACCGTCTCCGGGTCGGTGACCCCGGTCAGCATGACGACGTAGGTGTCTGGGCGTGTGGTGCGGATCTCGTTGAGCAGGAAGATGCCGTTGCGCCCAGGCATCTCGATGTCGCAGAGCACAAGACTGAACTCGCACCCGTCCAAGGCGATCAGGGCGGTGTCCACATCCTCCGCGGACCTGCATTCATAGCCCTCGTCCTTAAGGGAGTCCACAATAATCCTGCGCATGGACTTGCTGTCATCAACCACGAGGATTGTCGCACGCATAAAAACCACCGCGAATACACTGCCGAATGAAAGAAAAGAGGTCACTTGCACTTATCGGCAGGCAAAGGCCCGGACATGAGTGCAGGGGGCTTCATTCAGGCCCCGGAACCTCGTGGTGCAACCGTTTTGTGTCCCGCTGAGCTTGCATTGCCGTGGTAACTGTGTAACTTAAAGCATTTCCATAGCCCGGAACAAGATGGAGGTGCAACGTGACAAGTCAGTGTAACCGGATACTGCGGAACTATAGGAACGTCGCTCCCACGAAGTTTCATAGCTTCAACCAAAAGGTGAAAACTGCTTTGGCCGAAAAAATGAGATTCCCCGATTCGATATGGAGTGCCGACGCCACGCTGCTCCCGTCGTATCTCTCGGCATCGGACAAGCACGACGCACTGTACCACGAGTCCATGCTGGGCAGCAGGCTGGTCATTGCGGAACGCGCGTTACTCCAGGCGCAACTCGTAGTCTACCTGGATGAGATCGCGGCTCTCCTCGAAATGGCAGCCGTGCGCACTCCCGACATCCTCGTCGCTTCGGGATTCGATGTCGTCAAAGAAAGAAGGGGGCGGTGACCCGCCTTGGCAATGCTACGGCGGGCAAACTCGCCAAAGGAGACGGAGAGTTCGAACCGGCACGGGAGTAGGGGCATCTACCGGGATGTACGAGTTACACATTGCGTTGTACGAGTTACTCCCCACGTTGCACGAGTTACTCCCCACGTTGCACGAGTTACTCCCCACGTTGCACGAGTTACTCCCCCAGTTGCACGAGTTACTCCCCCAGTTGCACGAGTTACTCCCCCAGTTGCACGAGTTACTCCCCCAGTTGCACGAATTACATTCCCCGTTGCACGAATTACACACCGCGATACACCATTTACCTTCCGCGATGTACGAGTCATCTGCCGCGATGCACGAGTCATCTACCGTGATGCATGAATTACATGCCGCGATGTACGAGCCATCTACCGCGATGCATAAATTACATACCGCGATGTACGAGTCGTCTACCGCGATGCATGAATTACATACCGCGATGCACGAGTCATCTACCGCGATGCATGAATTACACACCGCGATGTACGAGTCATCTACCCTTACGGGTCTGTAAAATTCTCCAGGGCCTGCTCTCCGGGGCACGGTGCAGTAGATCCACTTTGGTCTAGTTGCGCAAGGTAACAGCCCCTGCTATCATTAAGCCAAAGGAAGGAGGTCAGTCATGAAAGGACCACATTCTGAGATTTGCGATACCACCGAAAGAAGAGAACAAAGGGTACAGGTGAGGAATAAAAAGACCGGCGAAGCCGGCCTCTCCTACGGCTGCACCATAGAAGGGGACACGGTGCAGGTAGAGTTGGCCGATGGCAGCCTGGACAGCTGGCCGGAGGACGACTGCGAAATGGTGTGACCCCCTGAGGCGAATCGTTGCCTTTTAATGTAAAACGAGAGAGCCGCGTCATGGATGCGGCTCTCTCGTTTTGCGCCTGGAAAAGGACCCGCTGATTGCTATGGGTCCCTTGAATCATAAATGATGGCTAGGCCAGCCGGAACCTGCGCACCAGCCCCTGCAGTTGATCGGCGTGGGCCGCCAATTGGGCCGCCGCTGCCGCAGTGTCGCCGGCGCCGCGGGCCGTATCCTGGATCACGCAGCTCACCCGCTGCACGTTGGCCGTAATCTCGTTGGTGGTCGCCGTCTGTTCCGCCGCCGCGGTAGCCACCTGGTTGATCTGCATGGAAAGCTCGTTCACCTGCTGCAGGATTTCTTGCAGGGCCTCCCCCGACTGCTCGGAGCTGGCCGCACCCTTGACCACTTGGGCTACGCCTTCTTCCATCGCCTTTACGGCGGCCCTGGTCTCGCCCTGGATGTTCTGGATCATCCCTGAGATCTCTCTGGTCGCCCTGGTGGTCCGCTCCGCCAGCGCCCGCACCTCGTCTGCCACGACCGCGAACCCCCTCCCCTGCTCTCCCGCACGGGCGGCCTCTATGGCGGCGTTCAAGGCAAGGAGGTTGGTCTGGTCGGCGATGTCTTCGATGGTACCCACGATCTCGCCGATCTGCTCCGAGCGCACCCCGAGGCTCTCCACCGTCCGCGAGGACTCCTTTACCTGCTCGGCGATCCTTCCCATCCCCTGTATGGTCTCGTCGACGACGCCGCTACCCTTCACAGCCGCGTTGCTGGTAGCCTGGGAACTCTCCGCCGCCATGCCGCAGTTGCAGGCGATATCGTTGCTGGTGGCGGCCATCTCTTCGCTCGCCACCGCTACTGTGCTGATCTGCCCCACCATGTCCTCGGCGCCGGTGGCGATGGCCGAAGCGGTCTGCTGCAGCCTCTGGGAGGCCGAGGCGACCGAGGTCGAGGCTTGCGCCACCTGCCCCAGAACCTCGCGCATGTTGGCCACCACCTTGCGGGTCGATTCGGCAAGAAGGCCAAGTTCATCGCTGCCGTGCACTCCGGGGACGGCGGTCAGGTCGCCTTCGGCGAGCCGGGCGTTGACCGACACCAGGTTCTCGACCGGCTTCGTGATGCTCCTGGTGACCAGGTAGGCGAAGATCCCGCCGAGCACCATGGCGATGGCGGAGAAGAGTATACTGAGGTTCCTGGCGAGCTTATAGGCATCCTCGACGTTGCGCCCGAGATCAACCAGATGGTTCGACTGCACGTCGATCATCTTCTTCACCGCCGCTATGTACTCCCTCTGCGCATCCCGGTACCTTCCCAAAAGCAGCGTCCCCGCATCTGCCTTGGAGTTTGCCTCGATCAGCGCCACCAGCTCCTTCTGGGCATCCTTGTACGGTCCCCTCACCGCATCGATTTCCTTGAAGGCGGCAAGCTCAGCCGGGTTCGTCGCCGTCTTCTTCAGCTTTTCGAAGCACTGCACCGTGCTCTTGCTGATCTCGGGAATCCGCTCCAGTTCCTTTTTCGCGAGGGCTGGATCTTCGACGATGACGGCGTTGCGCAAGGTGCGGGCGATGACGTTGATGTTCTCGTTCACCTGGTTCAGAAGAACGGTCTTAGGATACTTGTCGTCAACGATAACCTTCACCCGGCTGTTGATGTACGAAAGCCTGTTGCCGGTAAAGGCGGTAACCGAAAACATGATGACTATGATGATTCCAAAACATGCTCCGAGGCGAACTCCGATTTTCATCCCTGATCTCCTATCGATCCCACTTCGATGGCACCCGTTAGCTACTCCGTCCGGTCCATATCGTCCTTCGCGATGTTAACTTGAGCAGGAAAACCGTCCTGAAGAATAATTCTCCCGATCGCGCAGTTCAGGATGAACGAGGTTCAGCGTCCGGCAGAGGCAAAAATGCATAGGTGCTCAAGTTGCACGGAAACCAAGTCCCTGCTATCATTAATCCAACGGAAGGCAGCGTGTCATTAATATATGGCATGCTGAATCTGCCATACCGTATGCCGCTTTGCCGCGGCCTCGCCGTCTGCCGCATGCTCTGACGAAGAAGACCTGCCTGATACAGATAACCTTTTGCGTGAAAACTGTGGACCCAGGAAATGACGTGGAGTAGTTGTCGCTGGAGGGAAACAAATATCTGATTGGGAGACCTTGATGTTCACGGACGATGGCAACCTCGCAAGAGGTCGTACCTGCAGCAGTACCCTTATCTTTTTAATGCTCGCCGCCGCCGGCTTGGCGGGCAATTATTTCAAGTTTACCCTCTTCCTAAACATCGACTTTCTCTTCGGCAGCATCTTCGCGCTGCTCGCACTTCAGCTTTTTGGTCTCCGCCTCGGCACTGCGGCAGCAGCGCTGATCGGATGCTATACCTACGTTCTCTGGAACCACCCTTACGCCACCATCATCCTCGCTGCCGAGGCCGCGGCAGTAGGCGCCCTGATGGAGCGCCGCAAGTTCGGCATGATCTCGGCAGACATCCTGTACTGGGTCTTCATGGGCGTGCCGCTCGTTTACCTGTTTTACCACGGCGCCATGCATGTCCCGCTGAGTAACGTCCACATCATCGCCTCGAAGCAGGCCATGAACGGTGTAGCGAACGCCATCGTGGCCAGGCTTCTCTTCACCGTTTTTGCCCTCAGGTCGCGTTCCGCGATGATCCCGTTCAGGGAGATGATTACGAGCCTGCTCGCTTTTTTCGTTGTGGCACCGGCCCTTTTGCTGTTGGCCATGGAAGGGAGGGCCGACTTCGCAGAAGCCGACCAACGCATTCGCGCCGGGCTGAAACAGGACATCGACCGGGAGGCGGCCCAGTTGGAAACATGGGTGAAGAACCGGAAGACCGTGATAGGGAACCTGGCCGAACTTGCAGGGTCGCTCCCCCCCCAACAGATGCAACCGTACCTGGAGCAGACGACGAAGTTCGACACCAACTTGCTGAGCGCCGGGCTGCTTGACAAAACCGCCGCCGTCAAATCTTTTTATCCGTCGCACGACGACCTGGGGGAGAAAAACGTCGGCAAGGCCTTCGTCAACGGGCACTACATCCCCAAACTGAAGCAGACGCTAAAGCCCATACTGTCTGAACCGGTTCAGGCCAACGCGGACGGCGCCAAACTGCAGGTATCGATGCTTGCTCCGGTCGTAGTCCGGGGAGAGTACCGCGGCTATGTCCTAGGAGCGCTCAGCCTGCAGCGGATAAAGGAGCGGCTGGATTCGGACTGCAACCCAAAGGGGATGCTTTATACCCTTATTGACAGGAAAGGTACCGTCATCATGAGCAACCGCTCAGACCAGACGGCGATGACACCTTTTCGGCACGGCAAGGGAACCATGAAGAGCCTGGATAACGGCATCAGCCAGTTTGTGCCGGACGCTTCCCCCCATACGCCGCTGTCCGAGCGTTGGAAAAAATCCCTCTACGGCGCCGAGTCCGTCATAGGAGAACAGGCGGAGTGGAGACTGGTGCTGGAACAGCCTGTGGCGCCTTTCCAGAAACAGCTTTACAACAGCGCCACCAAGAAGCTGATCCTGATCTCGCTGCTGACGCTCATGGCGCTCGCGCTGGCGACTTTTTTGGGGCGCCGGATCATGGTCAGCATAGAGAACCTGCGCAAGGTTACCAACGACCTCCCCTCGAGGCTCGCCTCTGGCGGATTTGTCGATTGGCCGCAAAGCGGGATAACGGAGACCAACAATCTGATCGAGAATTTCCAGGTGATGAGCGAAACCATCGAGGAACACCTCACCGAACTGCAACTGCTCAACGACACCCTGGAGCAGCGGGTAGCGGAGCGGACGCAGCAGGTGGAGCGACTGGCAAGCGAGCAGCGGACCATATTGACGACCATGCCGATAGGCGCATGCCTTTTGGCGGACCGGAAGATACGCATGGCCAACCCGGCCTTCGACAAGATTACCGGGTACGGACCGGGTAAGACTCTGGGGATGGACACGGCGCAATTGCACCCGGACATGCAGTTGTATCGGCAGTTTTGGTCCGCCGCAAGCAGTGCGACAGCCAAAGGCGGGATCCATAGCGCCGACATGGAGCTGAAAAGAAAGGACGGCTCCTTGATCTGGTGCAACCTCGTGGTGCAGATGGTGAACCCAGGTGCACCCGAGGATGGATTCATCTGGATGGTCCAGGACATCTCCGAGCGCAAGGCCATGGAAAGCCAGCTGCGCGCGAGCGAAACCCACTACCGCCTGCTCACCGAGGACGTCGCCGATGTGGTGTGGAAGTTGGACGCCGGTTACCGTTTCACCTACATCAGCCCCGCCGACGAGCGCCTGCGGGGCTATCGGGCCGACGAGGTCTTAGGGCACACCATCCTGGAGCAGACGACAAGCGAGTGGCATGCCGCCATAACCGAAAAGATGCGCCCCGGCGAGGATGCCCGGGAGACGTCCCCCCTGGAAATACAGCAGCGCTGCAAGGACGGGCAACTCATCTGGACCGAGATCTTCTTCACCGCTGACCATGACGCCGGCGGAACGATCACCGGCTACCACGGCATAACCAGGGATATCACACAGAGGAAGCAGGCCGTGGAGTTGGAGCAGCAGCTGCTGCATGCGCAAAAGCTCGAAAGCCTCGGGGTTCTGGCCGGGGGGATCGCCCATGACTTCAACAACATCCTGATGGCGATCATCGGCAACGCCGACCTCGCCCAGATCCGCCTCGACGACGCGTCACCGGCCACAGAGAACCTGCAGAGGATCCAGTACGCAGCGTCGCGCGCCGCGGACCTGACCAGCCAGATGCTCGCCTATTCCGGCAAGGGAAGGTTCGTGGTGGAGCGGATAGACCTGAACCGCCTGCTGGACAACATGCTGCACCTGCTTGAGGTCTCCATCTCGAAGAAAGCGGCCTTGAAATTCAACCTGCACCAGTCGCTCCCGCACATCGTTGCCGACGCGACCCAGATTCGGCAAGTGGTGATGAACCTGGTGATCAACGCCTCCGAGGCGATCGGGGACAACAGCGGTGAAATAACCATCTCCACAGGGTATTCGCAGTGCGTTGAGGAGTGCCGGAAAGGGAGAAGGGTTAGCCGCGCCCAGAGCGAGACGCAATGCGTCTATCTCATGGTCGCAGACACCGGTTGCGGCATGGACAGTGAAACGGTGGCCAAGATTTTCGATCCGTTCTTCACCACCAAATTCACCGGCCGCGGTTTGGGGATGGCCGCAGTCCAGGGGATCGTGAAGGGGCACAACGGCTCCATAGACATCTCCAGCGAGCCCGGCACAGGGACGACGTTCACCATATGCCTCCCTGTCGCAGAAGCGCCGGGTGAGATGCCGACTACAAGCCGCGACCACACCGGCGCCGACGCTTGGCAGGGGAGCGGCACGGTGCTTTTGGTGGAGGACGAGGATACGGTGCGGGAGATAGGGGTGCAAATGCTGGAGAGCCTTGGTCTCAAAGCGGTCACAGCTAGAGACGGCGAAGAGGCAGTCGAGGTCTTCGGAAGGGGAGAGGAGGTTTCCTTCGTGATCCTCGACCTGACCATGCCGCGGATGGACGGCAGGCAGTGCCTGAGAGAACTGCGCCGGTTGGATCCTGCGGTCAAGGTGATCATGTCCAGCGGCTTCAACGAACAGGAGATCGCACACGACCTCGAAGGAGCCCCGTGCGGCTTCATCCAAAAACCGTACGACCTGGCCAAACTGCAAGAGGCGATCAGGAAATATATCTAGTAGGAAGAAAAACGAAGAAAACCTGAACCATTTGCCACGGAGAACTTCTGAGAGAAGCACAGTGAATTTCTCAGATTTTCTCCGTGGCCAACGGTTCAAAGCCTTTGATCTTTAGATGATCTTGTTGAGCGAGTACTCCACTATTCCCTCCGCTCCCAGCTTCAGCAGTTCGGGAACGATGCGGCGCACCTCCTGCTCGGGCATGATGCTCTCGATGGAGACCCAGTCCGAGTTGTAGAGGTTGGAAACGGTCGGGTTGTTGAGGCTCGGGAGGATGGCGGTGATGGCCGGCACCTTCGCCCCGGGCGCGTTCATCTTCAGCCCGACCATCCCCTCGGCCCTAAGCGCAGACTGGAGCAGGGTGGCGATCTGCTGGATCTTCGCCTTCTTCCAGGGATCTTCCCAAGAGGCCTTGTTGACCACCATGACCGGGACGGACTCCATCAGTTCGGTGACGATGCGCAGGCCATTGGCCTTGATGGTGGAGCCGGTCTCGGTCACCTCGACGATCGCGTCGCAGAGCCCCTCGACCACTTTCGCCTCGGTGGCGCCCCAGGAAAACTCCACGTTGACCGGGATGTTCCTTTCGGCGAAGTAGCGCTTGGTGAAGCCCACGAGTTCCGTCGAGATGGTCGCGCCGCGCAGGTCCTCAGGGCCCTGCACCTTGGAGTCGCCGTTTACCACCAGCACCCAGCGGGCCGGGCGGCGGGAAACCTTGGAGTACACCATCTCGCACAGTTCAATGACGTCCGACTGGTTTTCCCGCACCCAGTCGCGGCCGGCGATGCCGACGTCGATGGTGCCGCGCTCGACGTACTTCGCCATCTCCTGCGGGCGCATCAGCGAGCACTTGATTTCCTCGTCGTCGATAGTGGGGAAGTAGCTGCGTGACGAGATGGATATCTGCCAGCCGGCCTTTTTGAAGAGATCGACGGTGGCGCTTTCCAGGCTCCCCTTGGGGATGCCGAGTTTCAACTGTTCCATGATGCCCTCTCGATTAAATGGAATAGAAGCAGAAAACCCGAGAACCATTAGCAAGGAGAACTTCTGAGGAAATCTGAGACAAGCAAAAGGCTTGAGAAAATCCAAAGCTTTCTCAGAAGTTCTCAGATTTCCTCCTTGCCAATGGTTTTGTCTTACTTCTTGTACACAGTGTTGGGATCGAAGAGCGGGTTTGAGTGCTCGACCCAGGCGCCGTTCTCGTATCTGACATAGAAGCAGCTGCGGTTGCCGGTGTGGCAGGCGGCGGGGCCGTTTTGCTTCACCTTGATGACGACGGTGTCGGCGTCGCAGTCAGTCAGCACCTCGACCACGTCCTGCGTGTTGCCGGACTCCTCCCCCTTCATCCAGTACTTGTTCCTGGTGCGGCTGAAGAACCAGGTCTTGCCGCTTTCCAGGGTCAGGTTCAGGGTCTTCTCGTCCATGAACGCGACCATCAATACTTCCCCGCTCTCGTTGTCCTGGATAACTGCCGGGATCAATCCACCCATTTTCTCGAAATCGATCTTAATCATGGTTTCTCTCAGTCCTTATGCAGCATTTAATAGAAAAAAAGTGTCTTTTAATACACCTTCGGCGCGAGCTGTGTCAACGATTATGTAGACAGTAAAACCATTAGCCACTTCTCCGCTCTCAGATTTTCCCCGTGGCCGACGGTTTCTTCTTTTGAAAACAAAAAGGCCCGACAGAACGTGTCCGCCGGGCCCCTCCGATTGTCTCTTCTTACCCCCACACCTACTCTTCGGCGAGCAGGGTCCTGTCGTTCTCGAAGGTCTTGTTACGCAGTTCGTGGAACTTCTGAATCAGCTTCTCCACGGTAAGCGCCTTCTTCTCCTCCCCCTCGATGTCGAAGATGATCTCGCCGCCGTCCATCATGAGCAGGCGGTTGCCGAACTCTATGGCGTGAGTCATGTTGTGGGTGATCATCATGCCGGTCAGGTTGTACTCGCTGATGAACTTGTCGGTCAGCTCCAGCACGATCTCGGCGTTCTTGGGATCGAGAGCCGCGGTGTGCTCGTCCAAAAGGATCAGGGACGGCTTGGAAAAGACCATCATGAGCAGGGTGAGCGCCTGGCGCTGGCCGCCGGAGAACATCACCAGGTTCTCCTTCATGCGGTGCTCGAGCCCCATCTTGAGCTGCACCAGTTGCTGCCTGAAGAGCTCGCGGGTCTTGTTGTTAAGGCTGCGGCGCAACCACTTCATCCCCTTTTTATGGGTGATGGTCATGTTGTCTTCCAGGCTCATGTTGCCGGCGGTGCCGAGCAGCGGGTTCTGGAAGATGCGGCCGATGTACTTCGCCCTCTTGTATTCCGGATCCCTGGTCACGTTCTTGTCGTTGGCCAGGATCTGTCCCTCGCTGGGAAGATAGGTTCCGGCGATGGTGTTGAACAGGGTCGACTTGCCGGCTCCGTTGGAGCCGATGATGGTGATGAAGTCGCCTTCCTTCACCTTGAGGTTGATGTTCTTCAGGGCCTTGTTTTCGTTGATGGTCCCCTGGCCAAAGACGACGGAAACGTTTTTAAGCTCGATCATTTTGCCACCTTGAACGGGACCTTCAGTTTCTTCGCCTGGGTCGCGATGAGCAGGACGATGATCAGCACGCCCTTGATGAGGTTCAGGTCGCTCGGGGTCATGTGGATGAGGTACCCGTAGAAGCGCCCGACATACATGACGGCGTAAAAGCATATGGAGCCGGCAATGGCACAGAAGGTGAGGACGCCGATCCGGTTGCTCTTGAGCATCAGGAATTCGCCGATCATGACCGAAGCCAGCCCGGAAACGATGATCCCCTGGCCCAACCCCACGTCGGCAAAGCCCAGGTACTGCGCGGCGAAGGCGCCGGAGACGGCGACCAGGCCATTGGAGAGGCCGACCCCAATCGTCTTCAGGGTCTTGGGGTTCACCCCCTGCGAGATGACCATCTGCTCGTTATTCCCCATGGCGCCCAGGGTCATGCCGAGGTCGGTGCGGAAAAAGAGGTCGAGCAGCACCTTCACCACCAGGGCGACGACCAGGAAAAACACCAGGAGGATGTACTCGTCCGGGATGATGCCGGTGAACTTCTCGGTGACCTGCTTCAGGAGGGTCGGCTGATCCAGGATGGGGACATTGGCGCGGTTGCCCAGGATCCGGATGTTGACCGAGTAGAGCATGGTCATGGTGAGGATACCGGCCAAAAGGTTCGGCACCCTTAAGTGGTTGTGGATCAGCGCCGTGACGGCGCCTGCCGTAACACCGCCGGCAAAGGCCACCAGGAGCGCTAGCCAGCCGTTCATCCCCATGAGGAGGCACTGTACCATGAGAGCGGCCCCCAGGGGAAAGGAACCATCGACGGTAAGGTCGGGAAAGTCGAGGATCCGGAAGGAGATGAACACCCCGAGAACCATGATGCCGTAAATAAGCCCTTCAACAAAAATGCCTTCGATCATAACTGGAACCGTCCACCCTTCTGAAGAAACAAAATCAAAACCATTGGCAAGGAGAACTTCTGAGTAAATCTGAGAAAGCAAGGCTTGAGGGGGACCCCATAAGCGGTTTTCTCAGAAGTTCTCAGATTTCCTCCATGCCAACGGTTTGTGGTTTTACTTTTTGGTCAGCTTGCCGTTCTGGCGCACGGTCTTAGCACTCTTCACGATGTCCGCCGGGACGGTGAGGCCGAGCTTCTTGGCCCCGTCGAGGTTGACCAAAAGGTCGACGTCGGAGGCCTTGGTCATGAAGCGGGTCGGCATCTGCTCTGGCTTCTTCCCCTTCAGGATCTCGACCACCATCTTGCCGGTGGCGCGCCCCATCTTGTAATAGTCGAAGCCCCAGGCGGCGAGGACGTCATAGGTCTCGGAGGAGCTCGGGTCGGCGGACACGATGGGGATCTTCGCCTTGCTTGCCACGTCCGCTACCGCGCTCATGGCGGAGACCACGGTGTTGTCGGTGCTGATGTAAAAGGCGTCGACGCGGTTAGCAATAGCCTGGGCCGCCTGCTTCACCTCTGCCGACTTGGTGACGGTGGTCTCGACGAATTCAAGCTTCTTCTCCTTGCACACCTGTTTTACCATCCCGGCAAGGACCACGGCATTCTCCTCCGAACTGGTGTAGATGTGGCCGATGCGCTTGGTCTTCGGCTTGATCCTGAGCAGCATCTCGATCTGCTGCCGGACCGGGGTCATGTCGGAGACGCCGGTTATGTTCTTGCCACCCTTGGCGAGGGAGGGAACGAGGCCCGCTTTGACCGGATCGGTGACCGCGGAGAAGACGATAGGAATTCCCTTGAGCGTGTTCACCAGGGCCTGGGCGGTCGGAGTGGCGACGCCGACGGCGAGGTTCACCTTCTGGGACTGGAACTTGTTGGCGATGGAAGCCGCAGTGTTGATGTCGCCGTTGGCGTTTTGCACGTCGAAGGTCGCGTTGATCTTGGCGTCCTTCAGTTCGTCCTGGACCCCCTTGACCACCGCATCCAGCGCGGGGTGGGAAACGATCTTAGAGATGCCGATCTGCACCTGCTTGGACGGGGCCGCCGCGAAAGCCGTTGCGGCGCAGACCAGGGACAAAGCGAAACAGAGCATCACGCTACGAAAATTCTTGCTCACCAGACACCTCCAGTTACATTGTAAGTAGATTTTTGCTGCGACTCCATATGGCAAGTGGCGATAATCGTGGGAAGTCTACCCGGCTAATGCAAGGCGGGCGCAAGAGGTCAGACCGATTTCGGTGCAGGAGCATATCACTCATGAAGAGCTACCGTCAACTTCATACTGTAAATTGGTGGAACAAAGCTTTGATAAAACGGAAAAAAACGCCTTTTAATGGCAAAACCCGACAATCAATTAGAATTCCTTACAAAAACTAGGCGGCTCACTGTTGACACCGCCGCGGTAAAAAAGGTAAAGTACCGCGAGCTGCAAGGTTTTGAGCTTTTGCAATGAGTACCAGGCAAGAAGAGCCCGCCCCTTTAACGGCGTAATCGGTCTCTGGACGCCGATCCGGTATTTCCCAGCAATCTTCCGATAAAGAAAACATCTAGAGATCTGCGGTCTCGGACAGAGACGGCCTTAAGGTCGTGCGACCAAAATGAGTTACCAGCCGTTTGCGGCATTGACATACCCATTCAAGGAGAAACTACGTGAAGCACCCGCACCTGCTCAATCGTCAACATCGCAGCGCCATGCTGCTATTTGCCCTTTTGGCGCTCCCCATCGGGCTTTGGGGATGCAAGGATAACAAATCCGGCGCAGCCACCGCGTCCGCACAGACCGTGACCCAGGGACAGGCAAGCTCGGCTGCAGCGCAGCCGCAGGCCGAACCCTCGGCTCCCGCAGTCCCGGCTGCTCCAGCGGCAACGCAGGGTCAAGCCCCCGGCACCGCGCCCGGTTTCAACAACCAGACCGGCGCGGCAACCCCTAAGGGGGCCAAGGGCGCCAAGGAAAAGGGTGCCGCCGCTCCCAAGGTTGCCTACCGCTCCGGCGAGGACCCGGACTACGCCGCCAGGAAAGGGTGGCCGGTGAAGACTCCGGCTACGCTCCCCGGCTCCATCCTCCCCCAGAAGAGGATCGTCGCCTACTACGGCAACCCCCTCTCCAAGAGGATGGGGGCCTTGGGCGAATACCAGAAGGACGACATGCTGCAGCGCCTCAAGCGCGAAGCCGCCAAGTGGCAGGCAGCCGACCCGGCGCACCCGGTTCAGCCGGCCCTGCACCTGATCGCCGTGGTCGCCCAGGGCGAGCCGGGCAAGGCGGGTCTGTACCGCATGGTGATGCCGGACAAGATCATCAACGACGTGTACAGTTGGGCCAAGCAGGCCAACGCCATCATGTTCATCGACATCCAGACCGGGCACGACAACATCCGCAACATACTGCCGCGCTTCGAGTGGATCCTCAAGAACCCGGACGTGCACCTGGGGATCGACCCGGAGTTCAACCTGATCAAGAGCGGGAAGAAGCCCGGGACCAAGATCGGCACCTACGATGCCGCCGACATCAACTACGCCTCTAGCTACCTGAAGGACCTGGTGAAGAAGTACAACCTCCCGCCTAAGGTCTTCGTGGTGCACCGCTTCACCCGCAACGGCGTCACCAACGCGAAGAACATCGCGCTGCGCCCCGAGGTGCAAATCGTGATGAACATGGACGGCTGGGGCGCCCCCTGGCTGAAGCGCGACTCGTACAAGGACTACGTCGTCTCCGAGCCGGTCGAGTACACCGGATTCAAGCTCTTCTACCACAACGACACCAAGAAGGGTGACGCGCTGCTCACCCCGAAAGAGGTGCTGATGCTGAACCCGAAGCCGCTCTACATCCAGTACCAGTAACGAACCCGATTGAACTGAAAAAGCGGCATCCTCCGCGATGAAGGCCCGAGGCCATCGCGAAGGGTGCCGCTTTTTTTGCTTCAAGGGGGACACTTCAAGGGGGACAGGCACCTGCGGAGCCAGTCCCCTCACCCCACTGCCAGGACACCGGACCAGTCCATGGTGACGGCAGCCTCGCTCGGCCTTCCTCCCTCGAAGCTCCTCTCGACGAACCTCGCCTCCCCGTCGCGATCCACCAGCAGCACCGTGCTAGAGCGCGTCCCGTAGCGCTCGCTTTCGATGAAAATGGGGGACAAAAGCCGCTCCAGTTCCAGCCCGACTCCCGTATCCGGCAGCTGGTCGTCGGGAGGGCGGGTCCGGTCCGAGAGAATGGCGAAGAGCTCCTCCAGATCCGGGTCGGCTGCGAGGAGCGCTTGCTCCAGCGCCTTTTTCCCACGCACCACCTTGGGCCAGGGTGTGTCCAAAAGCCGGTTGCTCAGCCCGTGGATCCCCGGCTCAAGGATGACGGTCCGGTCGGTCTTGCTGGAATAACAGCTGAGGCGCTCAGGCGTCCCCACGAGGAGGTTGTAGCCGCCGAAGGGGCCGGCCGCCTCCCTCAGGCACTCCAGGTACGCTTCGGAGTCGCCTGTTCCCTTCAAAAAGCCGCTCACCAGCCTGCCGCGGGACAGCCCGTGCCTGACCAGGTCGGCAGGGTCGCGGTAGTTGGTGAGCGCTGCTATCCTCGCGGTCGCGGTGATGCCGAGCCAGGTCCCGCCATGCAAAAGATCCCTCCCGCCGAAGAGCTGCGGCGCGTCCTCCCAGAAGGAGGCCTGGGCGGTGGGACGTTCGTAGTACTCGTCCCTGTTGGCGAGGAGGACAAGGGGGTAACGCGGGTGGGCGCGGCAGGCCAAAAGCAGAGTGCACATGGAATTTCCTGCTGGGGAAGAGTTCAGAGGTTGACGACGGCCTCTACGTCCTTTCTCTGCCTCTCGGTAAGAGACTCGAACTTGACGCCGGCGCCGGGGACGCAGCGGGTGACTCCCCACCGCTGCGACCAGCAGACGGTGGCCTCGACTGGGGTCTGGTCGGCGAACTCCAGAAAACGGAGCCAGATCGTTTCGCCGACCCGGAATTCCTCCATGGTGTGCAGAAACACCCCGGTCGGGCTGATGTTGATGGTGAACGACTTGAAAGTCTCCCCGTCCAGGAAGCGGCTGTCACGGCAGTAAAGAAGGTTCAGGTTGACCAGCTTGCGCTTCTCCTTGCGCAGCGACCGCGCGGGAAAAGCCTTGCAGCGGGTCTGGATGAAAAACCTGAGCGCCGAGTCGGTGTCCGGCGAAAAGCTCTGCTCCAGCGGGGTCAGCTTGATCTTCTTGTGCCGCGGCTCCCACTTGACCCGCAATACCGGGAAGAGGTTGATGATCTCGTAGGCGATGACTTTCTCTTCCTTGCTGCAGCGCACCAGGGTGAGGATGTCGACGACAATCCCGTTGTAGACCTTCTCTGTCGCCAGGGCGGACATCTCCTGGAAGGAGTGCGCGACGTCACAGGTGGCTCCACTATCTGTCACCGCATCGACGTACGCGCAGGCTGTCTCAGCATCTTTTACGACTATGAGTATCCTTATTTCTGACATCGGAGTATTTCTTCCTTTGGTGCCATGAGGCTACTGGAGTAATCGGCGGATGGCTTTCAAAGCTTGCTGCATTGCAAACGTGCAAAGTCACCGCATCCGGACATCTACACTATAACCGCTCATAAAAGAAGGTCAAACGCTTTCAGACCCAAAGGCTCCAGGAACATGAACAGGAAGTTCTAAGCCTCGAAGCGGTTTTGACATTGCCCTATAGATGGATAAACTCTAAGGCGTCCAGTTAAACCCTTATTCTGCAAACAGTTCAACAGCGGGAGAGCGATTATGCACATCGATCATGGCCTGGTAACGCTAATCGACTTCATCAAGACAGAGCTGGGAAAGGGAAAGCACGTCCATCACCTGAACGAGAGCGACGACCTGATAGAGGCGAAGGTGATGGACTCCCTTGCTGTGATGAAACTCATCCTGTTTCTGGAAGACCAGTTCGACGTCAAGATCGGCGACGAGGACATGGCGCTCGACAACTTCAGGTCGGTGGAAACCATCTACGCCCTGGTGGAGAAGAAGCGGAAGAAAAAGAACAAGGGGTAACGCCCGTTACCCGGGCCTAGTGGAACTGATGGCGACAATGGTTACGGTCAGGTCCCCCGCGGGGCGCTTGATGGTGATCTCGTCGTCAACCCTGCGCCCCAGCAGAGCCTTGCCGACCGGCGAGTCGACGCTGATCTTTCCCGCGGTTACGTCGAACTCGTCGGGTCCCACCAACTGATAGCAGCGTTCCTCCCCTTCCTCATCCTCATAGCTGACCCAGCAGCCGAAGCTCACCGTGGACGGATTCAGCGGCGGGTAAATCACCTTCACCACCTTAAGCCGGTCTCCCAGGTGCCTCAGTTCCCGATCGATCTCGCGCAGCCTCTTCTTCGAATAGATGTACTCGGCATTTTCGGAGCGGTCCCCTTCCGCAGCCGCGTCCGCCATATTCTTAACCATGCGCGGCCGCTCCGTCTCCCACAGGAAGTCGTAGCGCTCCTGCAGCCGTTTGCGCCCTTCCGCGCTGATCATGTTGCTTACCATTATTTCCACTTCCTTGTTAACCGTTAGTCGCCAGAAGGCGCCAGTCCCTGAGCTCGAAACGCGCGCCGCTTTTGCCGCTCACTGTTCGGGCGGAGAAGGGGCACCCGAAGGGGAGCGGGCCGGGGGAGCATGATAATCGAGTTTGGCGCGCAAGGCAATACGGGAACACCAGCCAGGGCGGGAGCGTACGTGAATCAGGCCAAAGCCGCAATTGTGGCGGTCTCGCCTGCTCTCAGTCCTGGTGCCGGTACTTCTTGAGGGATTGCTCGTAGGTCTTCTCGATTTCGTTGGAAGGGGAATAGTTGCTGAAAAACCTGGTCAGGGCCCAGGTCAAAAGCAGCAAGAAAGCGACCCAGGCAAGCCGCGCCAGGATCTGCCGCGGTGTCAGTTTGCGCCGGCCATAGCCGTCGGTCTCTCCAAGCTCACGCTTGTCCGCTATCTTGCGCAGGTGCTCGATCTGAGCCACGGAGATCTGCTTGAAGATCAGGTCGCGGTCCCTCTCGTCCAAAAGGTCGAACTGCATCCCGGTGTCGTAGCGGTAGGAGCCGTCCTTGAGCTGCCGGGGAGGCTTGGTGTGGATCACCCTGACCACCGTATGCACCACCCGCGGAGGATCGAGGGGAAGATGCAGCTCCAGGTTCATCAACTGCTCGGGCTGGACCTTCTGCGGGATCCTCAGGCAGACCCCGCCCCCCCCGAGGTTCAGCTGCGCACGCAACAGGTCCTGCCACTCGATCGGCTTGGCGGGGCGGAAGCGGGCCATCTGGGCCGCGATGACGTAATCGTCATACCCCTGGAACTTCATGTGCTCGTGCTCTTTTCGGACCTCCCAGTCCTTTTCCACGTCCCTGCGCAGCGATTCGTCGACGATGTCGTACTTGACCCTCATCCCCAGCTCGATGCGGAAGAACTGGCGCCGCTCGCGCAGCGTGAACGAGCCGAAGAGGCGGATGCGCAGCACCCGCCCCCCCAGTTTCTCGATGACTATGCCGCTGCAGGTGTAGACGTCGATCCCCGCCCGGATGCTGACATCGAGGATGAAGCCGATGTCGAAGCGCACCTCGGAAGGGAGGACGTCGCGCGAGATCTGCACCACCAGTTCGTCCTGGTTCCCCTCGCTGACTTCGGCCCAATCCCGGAACACGCCCCCGCCCGAAAGCGGGATCCCGATCTCGAGGCGCATCCCCTCGCCCAGGTATTCCCTGTACTCGCTGTATTCGTCTTCCATCGTGGGCCCGTGCGCTGTCTTAATAAGAAATTAACCTGACATACACATTAAACTCGACTCGCGACGTTTTGCAAGGGTGAAGATGCAGAGAATTACTGAAACGACAGGGAAGGAGGCCGCCTTGACAAAGAATCGGCCTGTGTTATCACAGGAAGGGTTGTAATTAATGAGACAGAGGAGGAGAGGAGACTTATGAAGAAGATCGCCAGATCGGCAGCAGCAGTTGTCGTGGTATTTGCAGCGTCGCAGGCCCTGGCCGTCGGCAACGGCAAGAAGCTGGAGTGGAACACCTCCATGGGGAAGGTGATTTTCGAGGGTAAAGACCACGCCGGCAAAGGGATGAAGTGCAACGAATGCCACACGAAGATCTTCAAGATGAAGAAAGATGCGGCCCAGATGAAGATGGCGGACATCAACGGCGGAAAGTACTGCGGCGAGTGCCACAACGGCAAGAGGGCGTTCAAGCCTGCCGGCAACTGTGCCAAGTGTCACAAGAAGTAGGCTGCATCAACTGAAATTCAGCAGCAACCCGACGGCGGCAGCCCCAAGGATCACGGCCATAGGAGCTATGGCCGTGAACTGGAGCAGCAGGAACCCGGCGCCCAGGAGTATGAAGTCGCGGGCAGAGACAAGGGAGTTCCGCCCCAGCGTGAAGGCGGCGGCCAGAACCAGCCCCACCACCGCCGGGAGTATCCCGTTCAGGAAGTGTTTCACCGCCTGAATCTTGCTGAACTGCCGGTAGCGGCTCGAAATGAGGAGCATGAGCGCGGTGCAGGGAAGGAAGATGCAGACGGTCCCGGCCAGCGCCCCAGCGAATCCCCCGGCCTTGAACCCGGAGAAGGTGGCGAGCATAGCCAAAGGTCCGGGGGTAAGCTGCGAGAGCGCCACCCCGTCCAGGAACTCCTTCAGGGAGAGCCACTGCATCTGATCCACCATGACCCGGTGCAAAAGCGGGATCAGGACGTATCCCCCTCCGAAAAAGACCACCCCGATCTTGAGAAACACCCCGCAAAGCTGCAGCAGCGCCGCCATCAGTTGCTCCTCCCGGCGCGCCACCCCTGGTACAAACCCCAGCACCCGGCGATGGCCAGGACGGTGAGACCGTTCACCCCGAAAAAGGCGCTGGCGGCAAAGGCAATCAAGGCGATGGCCGCGCTGTGCCAGCGGGTGGCGTTTTTGCGCGCCATCCCCAGAGCCGCCACCAGGATCAGCGCGATGACGATCGGGTTGGAGCCAAGGAGGGCGGACTTCAGCTCCGGGAGCTGGTGGTAGCGGAAGTAAAGCAGGCTCAAAAGGCAGACCAGCAGAAACGACGGGGCGATGAACGAGGTGGCGGCGACGATGCCGCCCAAGGCTCCGCGCAGGTAATAGCCGACGAAGGTGCAGCTGTTAAGCGAAAAAGGACCGAGGATCTGGCTGAAGGCAAGCCCGTGCATGAACTCGGTGTGTTCCAGCCATTTTTTCTCGTTCACGCAGCGCCGCTCGATCAGCGCCACCACCGCCATCCCCCCGCCGAAGCCGGTCGCACCTATCATGAAGAAGGTCGCCGCCAGTTCGGCCAGGGACACTTTTTGCGCCTTTTTTTCCATCCGGGCTTTATAGCAGGATCGCCGCCTTTAGAAAAGGGCGATTTTCTGCTGCGAAGGGGGAAGGGGAACAGGAAGGGGGACAGGCTACTTTTTCAAAAGAAAAAGTAGCCTGTCCCCTTTTCGGTTTTATGTTGCTCAAAAGCGGCGAAAACATATACAAGGGAGGATCGGGACGAAGCTTTTCCCTGAGCAAAGGAGATAGAGATGAGCGTCATTACCAAGAGATCGGTCTGCCCCTTCGACTGCCCGGACACCTGCGGCATGCTGGTGGAGGTGGAGGAGGGAAAAGCGGTAAGCGTGAAGGGAGACCCGCTGCACCCCTTCAGCCACGGCACCCTCTGCCCGAAGATGCGCCACTACGAGAAAAGCGTGCACTCCCCCCTGAGGCTCACCACCCCGCTCAAGAGAACCGGCGCCAAGGGAAGCGGCGAATTCGCCCCCATCTCCTGGGAGGAGGCGGTCGCGACCATCGCTTCTCGCTGGCGCGCCATCATCGCCGAGCACGGGGCAGAGGCGATCCTCCCCTACTCCTATGCGGGCACCATGGGGATCGTGCAGAGAAACGCCGGGCACCCCTTCTTCCACCGGCTGGGGGCCTCCCGGCTGGACCGCACCATCTGCTCCCCGGCTAAGGGTGCGGGGTGGCAGGCAGTGATGGGGCAGACGGCGACACCCGCCCCGGAGACAGCCGGCAAAAGCGACCTACTGATCCTTTGGGGGATCAACGCGGCCGCCACCAGCATCCATTTCCTGAACCAGGCCAAGGAGGTGCAGGCAAAAGGGGGAAAGGTGTGGCTGATCGACACCTACGAGACCCCGACCGCCTCGGCGGCGGACCGCACCTTCCTGGTCCGCCCGGGAAGCGACGGGGCCCTGGCCTTGGGGATCATGCACATCCTCGCCCGGGAGGGGCTCACCGATACGGCGTTTCTCGACTCGCAGGTGCAGGGTTATGAGGAGCTTAAGTGCGAGGTGCTCCCGCTCTACCCGCCGGAGGTATGCTCCCGCATCACCGGTCTAAACGTTGAAGAGATCGAACTGATGGCCCGCGCCTATGCTTCCGCCCGCGCCCCCTTCATACGCCTGGGTAGCGCACTGTCGCGCTACGGCAACGGCGCCATGACCGTGCGGACCATCTGCTGCCTCCCGGCTCTTGTCGGGGCCTACGGCAAGGAAGGAGCGGGATGCTTCCCCGACACCGCCACCGGCGCCGCCTTTCCCATGGGGCTCTTGCTTCGGGAGGACCTGATCCAGGGATCGCCGCGCCTTATCAACATGAACCAGCTGGGACAGGCGCTGAACGAGCTCTCGGACCCGCCGGTCATGGGGCTCTACGTCTACCACTCCAACCCCGCCGCGGTCACCCCGGACCAGAACGCGGTCCTGAAGGGGCTCGCGCGGGAGGAGCTCTTCACCGTGGTGCACGAGCGCTTCATGACCGACACGGCGCGCTACGCCGATATCGTGCTCCCCGCCACCTCTTCCCTTGAGCACAGCGACATCTACCGCTCCTACGGCACCTACTGCATTCAGAGGGCGCAGGGGGCGATCGATCCCGTCGGGGAGAGCAGGTCCAACTGGGAGGTCTTCTCGCTCCTCGCGGCAGAGCTCGGTTTTGAGGAGGAGCTCTTCACCCTCTCCGCAGACCAGGTGATCGACCGGCTCTTAGCCGTCCCTACGCCGCTGCGCCTGGGGATCGACGAGGAGGCGCTCGCCGCGGGACTCCCGGTGGAACTCGCCGCGCGGGAAGGGGGATACCGGACCCCCTCGGGAAAGATAGAGATCCTGAACCGGCAACTGGCGCACCCGCTCCCCGTTTACCTCCCCACCCACGAGGAGAACGGCCCCCTCCCCTTCAGGCTCATGACCGCCCCTAACCCCTACGCCCTGAACGCCACCTTCTACGAGCGGGAGGAACTAAGGGCGCGGCAGGGGGGGATGCAGCTCCGGATGAACCCGGCCGACGCCGCGGCCAAGGGGCTTGCCGACGGCGAGCGGGTGGTGGCCTGGAATGCGCTAGGGGAGGTGACCTTCCTGCTCAAGACGACGGACAAGGTCCCCGCCGGCCTCGTGGTCGCGGAGGGGGTGTGGTGGCTCGCCTACGCGCCAGGGAACCGCTCGGTGAACGCCCTCACCTCGCAGCGCCTGACCGACGAGGGCGGAGGAAGCACCTTCTACGACAACCGCGTCGACGTGCGCCGGGAGCTCTAATGGAGATTTTTGCCTCATGCTTTTAATCATTGTGCCGATGTAGCAAGGAGAAAGCGGCTAAAAAAGCGATGCGGGGGGCACATGGAACCGAGCAACAAGATCCTGTTGGAAAGCGGCACCAACGAACTGGAAATAGTGGAATTCAGAATAGACGAACTCGACGGCAAAGGGAACGTGGTCCCTTGCTACTTCGGCGTCAACGTCGCCAAGGTGCGCGAGATCATCAGGCTCCCAAACACGCGCAAGGTGGTGAACGCGAACCCGTCGGTAAGCGGCATGATCAAGCTGAGAGACCAGGTGATCACGCTGATAGACCTCTCCCGCGCGCTGAACAAGAACTGCGAAGGGATCGTGGCGGACCGCGTCATCGTCCTTGAATTCAACAGGATCATCGTGGGGATCCAGGTCCACTCGGTCTCCCGCATCTACCGCATCTCCTGGGAGCACGTGGAGCCGCCGGTAAAGGCGATCCACGACGCCAACATCACCGGCGTGGTCAAGATGGAGGACCGCATCATCCTGATCCTCGACTTCGAAAAGATCATAGGGGAACTCTCCTCCACCATGGCGCTGGCCGCCCCAACGGACGACCTCATGCTCGCCCACTCGTCGATCAACCGCAACGAGAAAACCATCCTCGTCGCGGACGACTCCGCCTTCATACGCAAGACCATGTGCGGGACCCTGCGCGAAGCCGGCTACCAGGTGGTAGAGGCGGAAAACGGCGAGGAGGCCTGGGAGTACGTCTGCAGCGTGCGCCAGCAGTGCGCCGAAAGCGGCAAGGCGGTAACCGACAACCTGCACCTGGTCATCACAGACATCGAGATGCCCCGCATGGACGGGCTGCACCTCACCTCCCTGATCAGGAAGGAAGGGACGCTCGATAAGCTCCCGGTTGTGATCTTCTCCTCCCTCGCCAGCGATGACAACAAGCTTAAGTGGCGCGACCTCGGGGCAAGCGGCATCCTCACCAAACCCGACCTCCCCCACCTGGTCGAGAAGGCGGACAACCTTGTCCTTTGAGGGGAGCCCCGAGCTGTCGGTCGTCGTGCCGGTGTACAACGAGGAGGGGAACCTGCTCCCCTTCTTGGGCGCGATGGCGAGGCAGCGCGAGCTGCACCTGGAGGTGATCATCTCCGACGGGGGGTCCAGCGACGGCGGCATCGGGGTTGCCCGCGCCTTCGCCAAGGACGCCCCCTTTGCGGTGACAGTAATCGAGGGGACCAAGGGAAGGGGAGCACAGTTGAATCTAGGGGCGGACGCGGCGCGTGCTCCCCTTTTGCTCTTTCTCCATGTGGATTCGAGGTTCGACGACCCTCTGGCGCTGAGAAAAGCCGTGGACGCGCTCGTAAAAGCACGCCGGGAAGGACAAAGGGTCGCCGGCCGCTTCTCGCTCCGCTTCGATTTCGAGGGGGCCGTCCCGCTCCCCTACCGCTTCTACGGCGCCAAGGCGACCTTGGACCGCCCCGGATGCACCCACGGCGACCAGGGGTTCATGATGGGGAGCGACTTCTTCAACGAGCTCGGCACCTTCCAGAGCGCGCTCCCACTCATGGAAGACACCTTCCTCGCCGAGAGGGTGAGGGAAAAGGGGAGCTGGATCCTCTTTCCCGCCCGCATCGCCACCTCGCCCCGCCGCTTCCTCACGGAGGGGCTCCTCCCCCGGCAGAGCCTGAACGCCATCCTGACGAACCTGGCCACCCTCGGGCACCTATCGCTGATCGAATCCCTGCGGCAAAGCTATCGCAGCCAGGACGCGGCGAAGCGTCTGGAGCTGCGCCCCATGCTGCGCCCCCTCAAGCTGAAGATGGCGCAACTGCCGCGCCGGGAACGGTGGCGGCTTTGGTACCGGACCGGGAGCTACGTGAGGAGCAACGCCTGGCAGATCGCGTTTTTTCTGGACGTGGTGACGGGGGGGGCGGGGGAAGGGAAGGGGGGAAGTTTTCTCTCGCTGCACGACCGCCTTTTGGGGCGGCTCATCGACAACAGGGCCGGCAACTGCGCCGCGGCCCTTTTCACCTGGTTCTGGTTTCAGGCAACCTTGCGTCTTTGCCGCTAGGATGCCGACGGCTCTTCCGGCCTGAGCGAGGCGAGGTACGATTTCAGCGCCGCACTCTCCTCTTCGCCCAACTCCAGGAACTCCATCCCGAAGCCGGCCGGCAGCGAACTGTGCACGCGTTTTCCCTCCTCGTTCAGCCAGGCCGCCCACCCTTTTAGTTCCAGCAGTACCGGACGCTCCCCCTCCAGGTAGAGCGCAAGGCGCAGCCTCTGGTGCAAGAGCAGCCGCTCCCGGGTTGACACGAAGACGCCGCCGTCGCCTATGTCGAGGACAAGCCCGGCGGCGGGGGTCTTGCCCACCAGGAACAGAGCCGGCAAACGGCAGGGGAGACGCTGCTCGCGCCGGTCCACGGCGTTGGTGTACTTGCGGGCCAGGTCCAGGAACAAGCGGCGGTCTACCGGCTTGGTCAGGAAGTTGTCGCAGCCGGCCTCCTTGGCCCGCTCGCGGTCTTCCTCCTTCCCCGCCGTCGTCAACATCACCACCGGGATGCCGCAAAGAAACGGGTCGGCCTTGAGTTCGGTACAGCAGGCGATGCCGTCCATGACCGGCATATGCATATCCATGAAGATCAAATCGGGGGGATCCTTCCGTATCAGCTCCAGCGCCTCCGCACCGTTGCCGGCGGTTACCACGTCCACATGCGACAACTTGAGGAAACTCTTTTCCAGCTCCAGTATCAGCCGGGTGTCGTCCACCAGCATTATCTTGGGATAAGCCATGCCAAGTCCCCCTGTGATGCATGTCTGCAGCTAAAAGTCCAACTTGAAACCGCGCTGAAGAGCCGCCTGCAAGCCAAGCCGCCGGGAACGCCGAGCCCCGGCAGGCGGCAAATGCCACATTAATCCGATATTGCCGTTACTTTGTCAACGAAGGAATTTGCCCGCCGGCGGCGCCTCAGACCACCAGGCGGACCAACTCCGGGAGCGTCCTGATGTGCAACGGGGTGCAGCAGAAATAGTCGCCGTCCAGTTGCACCGCCTTGTCGCCGGAGAGCTCCAGTTCCGTCGCGGCGAACGAGGTCACGCAGCGGGGGGGCGCACCCCTGCCGGATAGCAGCATGAGGCCGAGCTTCAGGTAGGCGAGCCGCCCCCCCTCGATGCAGAGCACCTGGAAACCCGGGGAGAAGAGGTCCGCCTCGGGGGCGAGGACGAAGTTGCCGCCGTACTTGGCGGCGTTGCAGACGATCACGCCGTGGCAGGAGAGGCTCCGCCCGCCGCCTGTGACCCGGAGTTCCGACCGGTCCCAAGAAAGGAGCACCCTGAGCGCCGAGAGGAGGTAGGCCCCTTTTCCTATGACCCGCTTCTCGGAAAGGCGCACCCCGCGCACCACCGCACTGTCCATCCCGGCGCCTGCCATCAAGAGGAAGCGCCTCTTCTCCCCGTCCCGCTCGATCTCGCCCACGGAGATGGGTCGGGTCGTTCCTCGGGCCAGGCGATCCAGGGCGTCGACGACGGAAGAGATGCCCAACTCCTGCGCCAGGACGTTGGCGGTCCCCAAGGGGACCACCCCGAGGGTCGCCCTCCCTGGGACCATGCCGTTCAGGACGCCGTTCACCGTACCGTCGCCGCCGGCGACTACGACCAGCGGATCGGAGTGTTCGGCGCAAAGGCGCGCGGCGAAGAGGGCCGGGTCGGCGGCGCTACCCGTCGGCATCAGCTCGGGGGCGAGCCCCCTTTCCCTGAGGCCCGCCATGATCCGGTCCACGGTTTTCTGGGAATAGCTTCCCGAGGTGGGGTTCACGATGAGAAAGCAGCGTCTGGTCAAGCGGGACTCCTCTCCGGATAGAATAAAAACTGGCAGCTCAGCGTCTTCCCAGCTCTCCTTCCCCCGGAGGGGGGAGGCCGGGAGGGGGGAAGGACAGGCGCCCCCTCCCTAACCCTCCCCCTCCGGGGGCGGGGGCTCTTGGAGCACTTTCCTTCTGGTTCCCAAGGTGGACCTTGGGAACCAGATCAATAAAAAAGGGCCGCGGCGTGCGGCCCTCGCGGGAAGGTACCAAATCACCCTCCCCTTTTCAAGTACTCTTACCCGATTCAATCCTTCAACGGACCTGGCTCGGGAAGGGGAAGAGCCCCCTCTTCCTTCGCCTGCTCCTTGTCCTGCTGCGCCAGCCGCCGCATGTTGTCGAACATCTTCTTCAGCCGCTGCTGCACCAGGAAGTTGACGCTCCCCTCGGGGTAGCTCCCATCCTCGCCCATCTTCCCCGCCTCCATGCCGGTCAGGATCTCGATCCCCTGGTCCACTTCCTGAACGCTCCAGATGTGGAACATCCCCTCCTGGACCGCCTGCACCACCTCGTCGCTCAGCATCAGGTTGTGCTCGTTGATCTTGGGAATGAGCACCCCCTGCTCGCCGGTGAGCCCCTTGGCCTTGCAGACGTTGTAGAACCCCTCGATCTTGTAGTTCACCCCGCCGATGGGCTGGATCTGGCCGTGCTGGTTGACGCTCCCGGTCACCGCTATCCCCTGCCGGATGGGAAGCCCCGATATCGCGGAGAGAAGGCCGTAGAGTTCGGCGCTGGAGGCGCTGTCCCCCTCGACCCCCTCGTAGGACTGCTCGAAGCAGATGTGGGCGGAGAAGGAGAGCGGCTGGTCCTGGGCGAACTTGCCCGCGAGGTAGCCGGTCAGGATCAGCACCCCCTTGTCGTGGATCGGACCGGAAAGCTTGACCTCGCGCTCGATGTTGACCATGCCGGCCCGCCCCTGGGAGACGCGTATGGTGAGGCGGGAGGGGCGGCCGAAGGCGTAGTCCCCGAGGGTCATCACGGAGAGTCCGTTGATCTGGCCCACCACGCTCCCCTTGGTGTCGCACAGGATCACCCCCTGGGCCAGGTACTCCTGGATCCGCTCCTCGATCCGGTTGGAGCGGAAGGTCTTCTCATGCACCGCCCGCTTCACCCAGCCGCGATCCACCACCTCGGCCCCCTCGCGCTTGGCCCAGTAACTCGCCTCGCGGATCAGGTCGGAGAGTTCGGTGAACTGCGAGGAAAGCCGCTCCTGGTCCTCCACCAGGCGCGAGGCGTGCTCCAGAAGGGCGGCGACGCCGGTAGCGTCGAAGGGGAGCAGCCCCTCCTTGCAGCAGTGCGCCGCCACGAAAAGGGCGTAGTCGTGCATCACCTCTGGGGTACGGTTGATCCGGTTGTCGAAGTCCGCCTTCACCTTGAAGAACTTCCGGTAGTCGGGCTCCATGTGGAAGAGGAGGTAGTAGATCCAGAGCGAGCCGATCATGATGATCTTGGCGTTAAGCGGTATCGGTTCGGGCTTGAGCGAGACCACGGTCATGAAGCGGTACTGCTCCAGGACGTCCTCGATCTTGATCTCCATGTTCCTGATGCAGCGCTTCAAGGACTCCCAGGCGAACGGGTTGATCAGCACCTCGCGCGCGTCCACGATGAGGTAGCCGCCGTTGGCGCGGTGCAGGGCGCCCGGCTTTATCAGGGTGAAGTTGGTGCTGGCCATCCCTCCCATCTGCATGATGTTCTCGATCCGCCCGAAGAGGTTGGTGTAGGTGGGGTTGGATTCGAACACCATCGGCGCGCCGTTTTCCGGGTTGTTCTCCACCAGGACGTTCACCTCGTAGCGCTCGAAGGTCGGCTCCTGCTTGGGAAGCTTCAACCCAGGGATCTGGGGAGGGGCCGCCTGCGGCTTGAAGTCCTCCAGGTTCAAAAGGAGATCCTCCTGGACGTCGTCCAGGTACTTCTGGACCTTCTGGAAGCCGACGTACTTTTCCTTGAGGGGGTCAAGGTGGTGCCCGACGGCGGATAGCCCCAGTTCGCGGTCCAGCTGCGACAGGGCGTCGCGCAGCAATTTCTCGTTCTCGCGCACCTGCCTGAGGCAGTCGTTGAGCCTTTCGGTGAGGGCGCGCCCGACGGAGTCCAGTTGCTCACGCTCGTCCTTCTCCAGCGCCTCGTATTCCTCCTGGGTGAAGTTGCGCCCCTCCTTCTGTGGGACGATCACCAGGCCGGAGACGGTACGCTGCAGCGCGAAGCCGCGGTCCGACGCCTCCTTTTCCAGCGCGGAGAAGATCTCGCCGTTTTTCTCCTGGAACTGCTCGATCAGGGTGACCCGGTTGGTCTCGTACTCCTTGCTCTCCAGGGCCGTCGGGATGTCGGAGCGCATGTAATCCAGGAGTTCCCGCATGTCGGCGGCAAGCTCCTTCCCCATGCCGGCGGGAAGGGCCAAGGCCAAGGGGGCGTCGGGGGAGTGGAAGTTGTGGACATAGCACCAGTCGCTGGGGGGGGAGGTGTCCTTGACGTACTTCTGCAGCATCTGCCGGATGGTGGAGGTCCTTCCGGTCCCGGCGTCCCCGGCGAGGTAGATGTTGAACCCGTTGTTGGGCATGCCCAGGCCGAAGTCGATCGCAGCCGTGGCGCGGTGCTGGGTGACGCTCCCCTCCAGCCCGGCGATTTCTTCGGTGGTCTTGAAATTGAAGAGGGCGGGATCGCACACCCAGCGAAGCTTCTCTACAGGTACGCGGCAGTCGGTTTCGGACATGAGGAGCCTCCTCGCCCACCTTTCGTTGGGCTATCGTGGCAGGTGCAGGTTCAAAAGCGGTTGGAAACGGATGGCGACCATTTCTTTCAAGTCGTCGACTAAAAGCTCCTCCCCCAGTTCCAGGCTCAGGGAGGTGATGCTGCAGTCGGGCATGCCGCAGGGGTTGATCCTGGAGAAGGGGGCTGTGTCGGGGGAGACGTTGAGCGCGAAGCCGTGCATGGAGACCCAGCGCCTAACCCCTACCCCTATCGAGGCGAGCTTGCCGTTTTCGGTCCAGACGCCGGTGCGCCCGGGGACGGTGTGGCAGGCAACCCCGAGGCCGGCGCAAAGCTCGACCAGGAAGCGCTCCAGGAAACGAAGGTAGCGGTGCAGGTCGCGCCCGCGCCGGGACAGGTCGAGGATCGGGTAGCAGACCAGCTGGCCCGGGCCGTGGTAGGTGACGTCCCCGCCGCGGTTCACCCGGAGCGGCTCCAATTCCGGATCGAGGACGTTGTCCCGGTTCCCCCCCGCGCCGATGGTGTAGACGGGGAGGTGCTCAAGCAGCAAGAGGGCCTCCTCGCCCCCCTGTTGCACCTCCGCCACCAGTTGTTCCTGTATTCTGAGCGCCTCGGCGTAGCCGATGACGCCGACGTCCTTGAATATCATATGATTCACCGAAACCTGAAATCAGGCGTGTATCGCCCTCTTGTCCACGTCCAGCGCCGCCTCCTTCATCGCCTCGGAGAGGGTCGGGTGGGCATGCATGATGAGGGCGATGTCCTCGCTGCTGCCGCCGAAGCTCATCACGGTGACCGCTTCGGCGATCATGTCGGAGGCGCGCGGGCCGAAGATGTGCACCCCTAGAAGCCGCGTCCCTTCCGCGTCGGAGAGCACCTTGACGAAACCTTCGGTCTCGTCCATGCACTTGGCGCGCCCGTTGCCCATGAAGTTGTACTTGCCGCTTTTATAGGGGATACCTTCTTCTTTGAGGGCATCCTCGGTTTTCCCTACCGACGCCGCCTCGGGCCAGGTGTAGCAGACGCCGGGGACGCAGCCGTAATCGACCAGGCTCGGCTCCCCGCGCATCCTCTCGACGCAGACCGCCCCTTCCTCCATGGCCTTGTGCGCCAGCATCGGCCCCGCTATCAGGTCTCCGATGGCGTAGATTCCGGGGACGCTGGTCTGGTACTCTTCGTTCACCTGGACCCGCCCTTTTTCCAGGGCGACGCCCAGCTCTTCCAGCCCCAGCCCCTCCGTCAGCGGCCTGCGCCCCACCGCCACCAGCACCTTGTCGCAGCTTATTTCCTGCACCTCTCCCTCGACCTCCACCCGCGCCAGCAAAGCCCCTTCGCGCTTTTCGACACCGGCAACCTTGCCACCCAGCAAAAAGCGCATCCCCTGCTTCTTGAGCGAACGCAAAAGCGCCTCCGCCACCTGCCCGTCGCTACCGGCGATGAGCCTGGGGAGCATCTCCACCACGGTGACCTGGGCGCCGAGCCTGAGCCAGACCGAACCGAGCTCAAGGCCGATGTACCCGCCACCGACGACGAGGAGGTGTTCCGGGACCTTGCCGAAACTCAAGGCCTCGCGGGCGCTCACAACGGCTTCGCCGTCGAAAGGAAGGGAGGGAAGCTCTACCGCGTCGCTGCCGGTGGCGAGAAGCACCTTCTTGGCAAGGATCTGCTCCCCCCCCTGCGCTCCCTGCACCTCTACCTTGTGCACCCCGCCCGCCTCGCTGCCGGCAAGCCTTGCCGTACCGTTCACGCTCCTGATCTTGTTTTTCTTGAAGAGGTAGGCTACGCCGTCGGTGAGCTTCTTCACCACGTCGTCCTTTCTGGCCATCATCTGCCCGAGGTTCAGGGTCGGGGGCGCCACCTCGATGCCGTGCGCGGAGAAGCGATGCCCGGCCAGATGAAAGAGCTCACTGGAATCGAGGAGCGCCTTACTGGGGATGCACCCCTCGTTGAGGCAGACGCCACCGAGTGCCCCCCGCTTCTCCACCACTGCCACCGTCATTCCCAGCTGCGCTGCGCGTATGGCGGCGACGTAGCCGCCGGGCCCCGCCCCGATAACCACCAGATCGAAAATTTCTTCTGCCATCTCGCCTCCCTACTACTCCCCCTGCCACGCGGGCAGCGGTGTGCGTTGTAGCTACCCTTCGAGCAGCAACTCCTCCGGCTCCTCGATGTACTCCTTGACCAGCTTCAAAAACCCCACCGCCCCCTGCCCGTCCACGATGCGGTGATCGTAGGAGAGCGCCAGGTACATCATGGGGCGGACCACGATCTCGCCGTCGACAACCACGGCGCGCGGCTGTATCGCGTGCATCCCCAGCACCCCGCTTTGCGGCGGGTTGAGGATGGGAGTGGAGAGCATGGAACCGTAGACCCCGCCGTTGGAGATGGTGAAGGTCCCCCCCTCCAGGTCGGCGATGGCGATGCGGTTTTGGCGCACCTTCTCGGCGTACTGAGCGATCTGCTGCTCGATCCCCGCCAGGGTCAGCGACTCGGCACCTCTCAAGACCGGCACCACCAGCCCCCTCTCGCTCCCGACGGCGATGCCGATGTCGCAGAAGTTGTGGTAGACGATGTCGTCGCCGTCGATCTGCGCGTTCACCTCGGGATACTGGGCCAGCGCCTCGCAGCAGGCGCGGACGAAAAAGGACATGAACCCCAGCTTCACGCCGTGGCGCTTCAGGAAATGTTCGCCGTACTTCTGGCGCAGCAGCATCACCTGGCTCATGTCCGCCTCGTTGAAGGTGGTGAGCATGGCGGTCTGCTGCCGCACCGAGACCAGCCGCTCCGCAATGCGCTTTCTGATCTGCGTCATCGGCTTGCGGACCACGCGTTCCCCTTCTTCGGCAGTGGCGGGACGGGACGGGGAAACGGGTGTCGGCTCAGGTTTTGCGACCGGCGCAGGCTGTGCCGCAAGGGAGGGTTCGGCCTCGGCGGGAGCGTGCTCCGCCCCCTCGGCCTTCAAAAGGTCTTCCCTGGTCACGCGCCCTCCGCGCCCGGTCCCCTTGACATCCTGGGGCTCCACGCCCAGCTCGCGCGCCAGCTTGCGCCCCGAGGGGGAGATGGGAGGCGCCATACCCTTCGGGGTCGCTTTGGCCGGGGCGGTCCCGGCTGCCGGGGCGCCGGAAGGCGGGGGCTCAGGAGGGGCGGCACTCCCCGAGGGGGGCGCGGCCTCTGCGCCGCGGGCGTCTATGGTCGCTATCACCGCGCCGATCTTCACCGTCTCCCCCTCGGCCGCCAGCGTGGTCAGCACGCCGTCCGCCTCCGAGGTCACCTCCAGGGTCACCTTGTCCGTTTCAATTTCGCAAAGCGGCTCATCCTTGGCCACAACCTCGCCCGACTTCTTGAGCCACCTGGCGATGACCGCCTCATAGACCGACTCGCCCACCGCGGGAACCTTGATATCCATTTTCCGACTCCTAAACCGGCCAAAGGTGCAGGTTCACGGCTTTGACCTTCACCGGGACCGGTGCTTCTTGATTACTGAGTTAAGCGCTAGGCAAAAGCGTCAAGCATAATTTGTTGCGGTGCATTACCACGGAGGGAGACGCTATGTGATCTGCAGGCACTCAACGCTGCAGCGCGTCCTCTATGATGCGCTCCTGCTCCACCCGATCCAACCGGTGCGAGCCGGAGGCCGGCGCCGCTGCTTCCGGCCGCCCGACGTAACGGGGCACCACCCCGAGTATCTCGCAAAGAGGCTCGTGCAGGAATCGCCACCCTCCCATGTTGCGAGGCTCCTCCTGCACCCAGCTGTAACGGACGCCGGAGGGATAGCGCTGCAACTCCTTCCGCAGCAGGTCCATCGGCAGGGGGTAGAGCTGCTCGATACGCACCAGCGCGCGTCCCTGCACCTGGTCCTTGCTGATCCGCCCCAGAAGGTCGTAGTAGATCTTGCCGCTGCAAAGAAGCACCTCTTGCACCTCTCCACCCGCCGAGGGCTCCGCGATCACCTCTTTGAAGCCTCCGGAGGAAAGCTCCTCCAGCTTGGAAACGCAGTCGGGGTGCCGTAGCAGGCTCTTGGGGGTGAAAAGGATGAGCGGCTTGCGGAAAGGCTGCAGCATCTGCCGCCTGAGCACGTGGAAGAGCTGCGCGGGCGTGGTGGGGGAGACAACCTGAATGTTCCCCGCCGCAGCCAGTTCGAGGAAGCGCTCGATGCGGGCGCTGGAATGCTCGGCCCCCTGCCCTTCGTAGCCGTGCGGGAGCATCAGCACGAGACCGCTGGAGCGCTCCCACTTGGCCTCGCCGCTTGCGATGAACTGGTCGATGATAACCTGGGCGCCGTTGGCGAAGTCGCCGTACTGCGCCTCCCAGATGGTGAGGGCCTCGGGGGCCTCAATGGAATAGCCGTACTCGAATCCCAGGACAGAGAACTCGGCCAGCATGCTGTCGTAGACGCAGAAGAGCGTCCCTTTGGCGACGGCTCCCGACAAGGGGAGATGGGAGCGGCCGTTTCGCTGGTCGAAGAGGACGGCGTGGCGGTGGCTGAAGGTGCCGCGCCTGACGTCCTGCCCCGAAAGGCGGACCGGGACTCCCTGCGCCAGCAGGGTGGCGAAGGCCAGCGCCTCCACGTTCCCCCAGTCGAGCGGTCCGCCCTTCAATACCGCGTCGCGCCGCTTCTGCAGGATGCCCGTCACCTTGGGGTGCGGCTGGAAGCCGTCGGGGATGAGGTTGAGCTTTTCCGAGAGCTCCATGAGCGAATCCGCCGCCACCGCGGTGGAGACGGGCGCCTTTTCGGTTCCGGGCTTCATGCCGCTCCAGCGTGCCAGGAAGGCGCTCTCGACCGGCTCCGCGCTTTTCCCCCCCGCCTGCGCCAGGCGCTGCACCACCTCGTTCCCGACCTCCTTCAACTCCTCCTCGGCGAATCCCTCCCCCAAAAGCTCCATCTCATAGAGTGAGTGCAGCGGGGGGCGCAGCTTGATCTGCTCGTACATGAGCGGCTGGGTGAAGTAGGGCTCGTCCCCCTCGTTGTGGCCGTGCCTGCGGTAGCAGATGACCTCGACCACCACGTCCTTTCGGTAGCGGTCCCGGTACTCGAGCGCCAGTTGCGCGATGTGCACCACCGCCTCGGCGTCGTCGCCGTAGACGTGGAAGACCGGCGCCCGCACCATCTTGGCCACGTCGGTGGCGTAGTGGCTGGACCGGGCGTCGGCGGCCGAGGTGGTGAAACCAATCTGGTTGTTGAGGACGACGTGCAGCGTGCCGCCGGTCCTGTAGCCGGCAAGTTGCGAGAGGTTCAAGGTCTCCGCCACCACCCCTTGCCCCGCGAAAGCCGCGTCCCCGTGGATCAATAGCGGCAGCACCCTCGCCTCAGCTCCCTCCCCCATCCTGTCCTGGCGGGCCCGGCATTTCCCCTGCACCACCGGGTCGATCGCCTCAAGGTGGCTCGGGTTGGAAGTGAGGGTTAAGTGGATGGCGCGCTCTCCGGCCAAGATGAGATCGACGGAATAGCCCTTGTGGTACTTGACGTCCCCCTCGCCGACGACGCCATATTCCCTGTTGTCGCCGAATTCGGCGAAGAGGTTCTCGTAAGGCATGCCGAAGACGTTGGCCAAAACGTTGAGGCGGCCGCGGTGCGGCATTCCGAAGACGACGTCGGTGACGCCGAGCTCGGCGGCTTTCACTACGGCGGCGTCCAAAAGCGGGATCAGGGCGTCCCCCCCTTCCAGCGAGAAGCGGGTCTGTCCCGGGAACTTCTTGTGCAGTTCGCGTTCGAAAAGCGCCGCCTCCTTGAGCTTCTTCAAGAGCCTGAGCCGCCTTTCGGCGTCGAAGCGTCCCCGGTTCGCCACGGGCTCCATGCGGTCGATGAGCCACTGCCGCTCTTCGGGGTTTTGCAGGTGCATGAATTCAACGCCGATGGAGCCGCAGTAGGTGCTGCGCATCACCTGCAGGATCTCCTTCAGGGTGGCGCTCTGCTTCATGAAACGCTTGGTATGGAAGGTCTTATCGAGGTCGGACGGCTCCAGGCCGAAGGCGTCCAGGGAGAGGAGCGGGTGTTCTATCTGGCAGGGAGAAAGCGGGTCGGTGCAGGCGAGCAGGTGCCCGATGTCGCGGTAGCGGTAGATGAGGGATTGGACCCCCGAGTGCTTCAAAGCCTCCTTCAGCCCAAGAGTGGCGGCCTCTTGGGGCGGTTGATTGACTCCCAGTTCGAAGCCGTTGAAGAAGGCGCGCCATGCCTCGGAAAGCTGCTCCGGATCCTTCTTCCATACCTCGTACTGGTTCTCGATCCAAAGCGGACTCAGGTTGTCCAATATCCCCATCTTTAGCTCCCCGTTATCATGAATTGACAGAGTGTAGCAGACGAAGATTTCGTTTCAAGCCAAAGGCTAGCTTGAGCGCTTCCTCGCGTAGCGCAACACCAGCACCTTTTCCATGGTGATGAGCCCGCCGTCCATCATCTCCTCCACTGTCGGAAGCACCGCCTCTATGCGCTCCCTCTGGTCCACCACTTCCAGCACTATCGGGAGGTCGGTGGAAAGGCGCAGCAGCCGGTCCGTGTGGTACATGCTGTGCGCGCCGAAACCTGCTATCCCGCGCAGCACCGTGGCGCCGGCAAGCCCTTCCTTGCGGAACAGCTCTACCAGGGCCTCGTACAGGGGTATGTGCTTATACTTGTCCCTTTCTCCAATGAAGATCCTGAGCAGCACTCGCTCGCCGAGCATCGTGTTTCTGTCTTCTTCCAGCGTCATGTTCCTGCTGTCCATGCAATCTCCTATTTAATATAAATGCAGGTTGAAGCGGTTGCCGGTTCCCTGCCGGATGGCCTAAAGCGCACGCGCCACCATGATCCCGACCCAGGTGCAGGTAAGGCAGGCGACGACGCTGACCAGGACGTTAACGAAAGCGATCAGCAGCGCGCCGTCTTCCAAAAGCCTGAAGGTCTCGAAACTGAAGGTGGAAAAGGTGGTGAGTCCCCCGAGAAACCCTATGGTGACGGCAAAGCGCAGGGTGGGGGGAATGGCGGCGCTCCTCACGGAAAACTCCATGATGAGCCCGATCAGGAAAGCCCCGATCAGGTTAACGGCAAGGGTTCCATAGGGAAAGGAGGTGCCGAAAATCTGGTAGACAAAGCCGGAAAGGAAATAACGGCAGAGACAGCCGAGGGCGCCTAAAAGCGCTATGTAGACCAACTGCTCCATGTGGGAGACCGCCCTGGATTGGTGATGTCTGAAGCTCCATCCGAGGCTCGCGCCGAAGATGTCGGAGGAGGATTCGGGCTGAAGGTAGCTCGTGGCCCAAAGCAGCAGAGAAAGGAGGGATGTCTCCATCACCTCCCCTTGGCTATTCTGCGGGCGCTTCTTCTTTTTTCTTGCGGGGAGCCCGCGGCTTCTTGGGCTTCTCCTCGACCGGCGCGGCCGGCGCCTGCCCGGTGCCCTCCGGGGCCTCTTTCTTGCGCGAGGCACGGGGTGCGCGAGCCTTGGCAGGCGCTTTATCCTGAGCCGGTACGGGGGGCGGTTCAGGCGCTGCGGTGGCAGCTTCCTGCTCCTTTTTCGCCTTGGGAGCCTTGGCGCTCTTACCCTTGGTGCTCTTGCCCTTGGCCTTGGCGGGAGCCTCCGCTCCTTCGGTCACCGCGGCGGGGGCTTTCTTTCCGGCCGGCGCGGCCTTTGCCTCGCCGGCTTCCGGGACGGGGAGCGCTTCAGCGCCCTTGGCTGCTTTAGCTCCCCTCGGTTTCCTTTTGCCCTTCGCAGGCTCGGCGGGGGCCGCGGCTCCGGCGGGTGCTTCAGGTGCCCCACCGGGCGCCGCTGCGACCACAGCCGCCGCGCCCTGCTCTGCGGAGGCTTCTTTTGCCTTCCTGCCGCCGCGCGGACGCTTCGGCTTCGCGGCGGGTTCCGCCGACTCGATGACCTCTGCCGGAACGGTTATCGCCTCAACCTGAGCCGCGCCCGCCGAAACAGCAGGCTCCTCGGCACGCGCCTTACCCCTTTTGCGCCCCTTCTTCGCTGCTGCGCCAGGTTCGGCGGAAACGACGGAGGCTGTTATCACCGGGGTCACTTCCTGCACCGGGATGGCACCCGCTGCCGCGAAAGCTTCCAACTGCGGCGGGAACTCGGCGCCGGGCTCATGCAACTGCGCCTCGTGCCCCCCCTTGCCGCGCCGCCTTTTGCGCCGGCGCTTCTTCTTCACTTCCTCGCCCGTCTCGTGCTGGAGCTGCTCGCCCTCGGCGGCAGCCGCCTGCTCCGTGACCGGTCCCGGCGCGGGAAGGGTCCCAGCCTCTGCGGCCGGCAGCTCCACTTCTGCTTCGGCCGATTGCGGCGCAGCGGCCTCGGCACCCGCTTCGGCTGCGCCTCCCTTGCCCCGCTTGCGCTTGCGGCGGCGCTTTTTCTTGTGCTCGTCGGGTTCGCCCTCGACGGTCACCACCAGCTCGGCGCCGGTCGGCTCCTCCACAACGGCAACCGGCAGCGCCTCGGCGTGAGCTGCGGCCTCCGGCTCCTGGGCCTTTTTCCCCTTCTTCTTTTTCTTGCGCCCTTCGGCTGCGGGCTCCTGGGCCGCGTCTTCCTTGGGCAGCGGACGCCCATGGGCCGGCTTCTCCAGCGGCAGCTCGTCTGCGGCCTTCTCACGCTTGATCAGTTCCAGATCCATCTGGTTCAGGAGGTACGACGGTTTACCTTTGACCGTCACCTCGATGTCGTAGTCGTTCTCGATCTGGGAAAGTTCATGGCGTTTGCGGTTCAAGAGGTAGTAGGCCACCTCCAGCGGCAGGCCACCCACCACCTCGCCGATGGTCCCCTTGGCCGCGGCGGCGTGCACCTTCCTAAGAAACGAGAGCGCCATCGCCTCGACCGATTTCACCTTCCCCCTGCCGTCGCAGTGCGGACATTCCAGGGTGGAGGCCTGGTTCAGGGTCTGGCGGATGCGCTGGCGCGACATCTCCAAAAGGCCGAATTCCGAGATGCGCGAGACGTTCACCCGCGCCTTGTCGGCCTTGAGCGCTGTCTTCAGCGTTTTTTCCACCTCGGCGTTGTGCTTGCGGTCGCGCATGTCGATGAAGTCGATGACGATGAGCCCGCCCAGGTCGCGCAGCCGCAGTTGCCGCGCGGCTTCCTCGGCCGCTTCCAGGTTGGTCTTGAACGCGGTATCCTCGACCCCCTTCTCGCCGGTGGACTTGCCCGAGTTGACGTCGATCGAGACCAGCGCCTCGGTCGGTTCGATGAAGATGGACCCGCCCGACTTCAGGGGGACCTTCTTCTCGTAAATCAGGTCGATCTGCTCCTCCAACTGATAGCGCGAGAAGATGGGGCGCTTCTCCTGGTGCATCTTGACCAGCTTTTCGAAGGCCGGGTCGATCTCCTTCAAGCAGTCGCGGACATCGTTGTAGACGTCCTTGCTGTCCACCAGAACCTCGTCGATGTCGGCGGAGAAGTAGTCCCGGATGGTCCTGATGATGAGCGCGGACTCCTGGTAGATCATCCCCGCTCCCTTCATGGCCAGACCTTTCGAGCGTATCCCCTGGTAGGTCGCAATCAGGTTGTCGAGGTCCTTCTGGAGCTCTTCGCGGGTCCTTCCCATCGCCTCGGTCCGGATGATGTAGCCGTACCCCTCGGGAATGGTCATCTCGGCGATGATTTCCTTGAGCTTCTTGCGCTCTCCTTCCCCCTCGACCTTCCTGGAGATGCCGGCCGAATCGCTCCCCGGCATCAGCACCATGTAGCGCCCAGGCAAAGAGACGTAGGTGGTGAGCGCGGAGCCCTTGTTGTCCCGCTCCCCCTTCTCCACCTGGACGATCAGCTCCTGCCCCCTGCGCAGCACTTCCTGGATGCGCGGGCGGCGGTGCCTCTGGTCCTCGGGGATGTCGTCGCGCCACTTCCAGTTCTCCGGATGCAGTTCGCCCATCTGCAGGAAGCCGAGCTTCTTCAGCCCGATGTCTACGAAGGCGGCCTGCAGACCCTGCTCCACGCGGACCACGACCCCCTTGTAGATGTTGCCGCGAATCTGCTCGTTGCCGGCGATTTCTACATCCAGATCCACCAGGCGGCCGTCCTCGACGATCGCCACTCGCGCTTCCTCTGGGTGGAGCGCATTAATCAGCATTTTTTTTGACATAAATCCTTATTTCCCTTTCCTTTAGGGGCTGCGTTGCCTGGTCGCAACTGACCGCCGGCACGCCTCGCGCCTAGTATTGTTCCCGCCGGACATCCCGGCTTGAGACTTTCTTTATATCCATCCCCCCAGCATTAGGGGGCTGTCAAGATTAATGAAAACCGAGTGATTATAACAGAGAATGTGTTTGTCGCACACAAAAAAGCGCAATCTCCTCGCGGCATTGTGGTTCCGAGGCGTCAGCGGCTTTTCCCATGAGGATCCCTCAGCATCCTTCTAACCAAAATTCCGCGCGAAACGACTTCAGGTAATTAGCTGTTTATGACCTTTCTTTTTTGTGCTAATGCATTGGTAAAAATCTTCCCTGAGAGGGCATGCCATGCCGGGCGTCAAGATCGATACCTCAGCGCTGAACCCGATCTATCTGGAGATGGGAGCGGCCGTGCAGGATTGCCAGCGCATAGAGCTTTACATCTCCTTCATCGTCACCCTCCTTACCGACCTAAGCGACGGCAGCCTCTCCGACCACGAATTCCGCGGGTACATGGAGAACCTGGGGAGCCAGACCTTGGGGCGCCTCATGGAGGAGATCAAGCAGAGGGTCGGGTTCACCGACGAAGCGGTACTGGCGCTGCGCAAGGCCCAGAGGGCGCGCAACTTCCTGATCCACCGCTTCTACAACGAGCGCTCGGACCTCCTGCTGAGCCATGAGGGGCGGGAAAAAGCGCTTAAGGAGATCCAGGAGAAGCGGTCGGCGGTAAACATCGCCAACGGCATGCTGGACCCGGTCATGAACGACCTGATCAGGCTGAAGGGAATCGACCTGGAGCAGTTCAGGTCCGAGGTTGAGCAGAGATTCGAAAGCTCATAGATAAGGAGCACATATGCTGCGGGATACGCAATCGCTTGGGGCTGTCGCCCACGTCATCCAACTTTCGGTCGCCCCGGTCTTTCTCCTCACGGCGGTCGGCACCATGCTGAGCGTGATGACCAGCCGGCTGGCGCGCATCATAGACCGCGCCCGCTACCACGAGGGGAAGCTGGAGACTGCCTCCGCGGACACGGTCCCGGAGCTGCACGCGTACCTGCGCGTGCTGTCGCGACGGGCCGACCTGATCGGTCACGCCATCTTTCTTTGCACCGCTACCGCTGTGCTGGTTTGCACCGTTATCGCCATGCTTTTTCTGGGGGACTACCTCCGTTACGACATCTCGCTTCCCGTCGCCATCCTCTTCATCCTGGCCATGATGCTGATGGTTGTGGGGCTGATCAATTTCCTGCGCGAGATCTTCATCGCCAAGGGAAGCCTCAAGATAGGACCTAACTAAGGCGGCAACTCCGGAGGTATCCATGTCAGGAGCACTGAAGCTAGCAGGGGGGATTCCCGTCTTCGACAGTCACTTCCACATCGTGGATCGCCGCTTCCCCCTGGTGCCGAACCAGGGGTATCTCCCCGACGACTTCGCCTGCGGGGACTATCTCGCGCGCACCGGCGACATGGCCCTTTGCGGCGGCGCCGTCGTTTCCGGATCCTTCCAGGCCATGGACCAGGTCTACCTGCTGGACGCGCTCGCCACCCTTGGGCCGGCCTTCGTCGGCGTCACACAGCTGCCGTCGACGGTGAGCGACGCCGAACTGGCGAAGCTGGACGCGGCCGGGGTGCGGGCGGTCCGTTTCAACATCAAGCGGGGGGGATCGGAGGGGATCGAGCACCTGGAGCAGATGGCGCGCAGGGTCTACCAGTTGCTGCGCTGGCACGTAGAGCTTTATATCGATTCGAGAGAGCTGGGCGGATTGGAGCAGACACTGCTCACACTGCCGGCGGTGAGCATCGACCATCTGGGGTTGTCAAAAGAGGGGTTCAAGACGCTGTTGAAGCTGGCCGAGCGCGGGGTGCGGGTCAAGGCGACCGGCTTTGGGCGGGTGGACTTCGACGTGAAGCAGGCTCTGAGGGATATAGCCTCGGCAAACCCCGAGGCGCTCATGTTCGGTACCGATCTTCCCTCGACCCGGGCGCCGCGCCCCTACCGGGACGAGGACCTGCTCCTGGTGCTGGATACGCTGGGGGAGGAATTGGCAAGAAAGGCGCTTTACCAAAATGCCCTGTCGTTCTACCGGCCGGCGAAGAACGGCTCTGCGGCCTTTGTTTCGGGTTAGGTTCAGGCCCCAGCCAGACGCTGGCAGGCCTCCTGCAGCAACTCCAGGCGCTTGCTGTTGGTGATCGCCAGGAAGGATTTCTCGTAGGTCTCGTCCGCGAACTGCACCACGTTCTGCCTCATGAGGTGGTCCAACTGGGTCTCCAGCTCCATCCCAATCTGCAGCGCCTCTCTCAAAGTGGGAGGATTTTCCTTAAGCTCCGTCAGCAAACCGCGGATGTGCTGCAGAGTCTCTTCCGCCTGAGCCAGTTCCAACACCACCGAGGCGATGATGTTGTCGTGCCGCAGCTTGGCCATCAAAGCGAAGAGCCGGGCTCGGTTCTCCTCCTCCAGCGCCGTCCTTAGCCAGAGGTAAAAGATCTCCCGGTCGTCCTTGTAAAGATCCGCGAAGTAGTGGTACAGCTCGGCACAGGCGAATTCGGCTTTCTCGCACACGCCCAAGACCTCGACCATGCCTGCATCAATACTGAAAGGCATTTTTTCTCTCCTGTGACATTCCATCAAATGACTGCATCGCATTGCATAACATCCTGCGCCGTCCGCACAGAAGTCGCGCCCGCACCGGCAGAGGTAGAGCCCGGGCGGTAATCAGGCTGCTTTTCGTGTCCGTGATCGGGAGGCTGTCCCTACTCCCCGGACAAGTGCAGGTAACAGTCAGCGCGGTAAAGGGAAGCGTCAGCCGCATAGCCGGAGCGGGGAAACTTTTTCAGGAAGCCGGAAAAGAGCTCCAGCGCCCTCTGGTAATTCCGGTCCAGGTACGCTTTGCGAGCCTGATGGAAGCTCTCAGTTTCTCCGGCCTGGGCAGGGTTGGTGACATGGAGGGGGTGTCCGGCTGCAGCTTTCGCGCGATGCGTGGTGCGGTGCGCGGCACGATGCGAGGCTCGGCGGGAGGCAGGCGCCGGTACAGACGTAGACTTGCCGGGGCGCACCGGCACCAGCAGCTTGTCGCCCGGGTGAATCAGGTCAGGGTTCTTGATGGTATTGAAGACGAGGACCTGGGGGAACCAGCCGGCAACGCCGATGTGTTTTTTGGAGATGTTCTTTAGCGTGTCGCCACGCTTGACCGTCACCGTCGTGACCAGCACCCCGTCCTTCGGATCGGCCGGGGCCTGTTCCCCTGCGGCGGGCTTGGGGGCATAGAGAAGCATCTCCTCGCCGCGGCAAGGAAGGGCCCCTGCGACGGACAGCACCAGCAGGGAGGTGACGATCAGTAGGTTGCGACGTGCCATCTTAGTACCTGTTTCCGATGGGATCCTGGTAGTTCAGCAGGTTCTTGAGCTGCATGTTGGTTCCGACGGCTATGCCCGGTTTGACGCGATAGGTAACCTTGATGTTGCGCTTCTCGCCGGCGCCCAGCTCGTCGAAGCGCCAGGTATAGACGCCGTTATCGGCCCGGGCAAAGCCTGGATCGGCCGCCACCAGCTCCAACTGGGCCGGAAGGAAGCTTTGCAGGGTCACCTGCTTGGCCAGGTTGGTACCGCGATTGATGCAGTTCAGTTCCAGCGAGGAGACCTCGCCCGGCTTGAGCCTTCCACCCTTCGCAGCCATGGTGAGTTCGAGGATGGGGCGGGAATAAGTCAGCTGCAGATTGACGGAGGCGAACCTGTCGGTGGCGTTCTCCGGCTGGAACTGGACAGACGCCGCGGCAACGGCACCGTCAGCTGCGGTAGTCGGGGTGGAGATTTCCAGCACGATGTAGGCCTCTTCCTTGGGAGAAAGCGGCCCGACGTGGTTGATGATCGGCTCGTCGGCCTGCCGCTTCCCGTCGCGGTTGACGTCGTCAAAGAAGGTGTAGCTGGCGTTCGCCGGCACCGTCGACTTGATCAGGTACAGGTCGCGGGCGTTTCCGGTGTTGGTCACGATCAACGGAATCGCCACCGTCTGGCCGGGGATGACCACCAGCTTGCCGGCGGTGCTCCTCGCGGCGACAGAGCTGACCTTCTGCACCACGCTGGTTGCCGATACGAACGACTCCTTCTTGTCGAGGTCGTTGTTGACGACGTCGGCCCGGACGAAGAGTTCCTGGTCGGCGAGCGCCTCGTCCTTCAACTGGAAGGTGACGTTGAAGTCCTGGCTCTCGCCCGACTTGAGCTGCATCCCATCGAGCACCAGGGCAGCCTTCGCCTCCTGTCGGAACCCGGTGGGGAGGAAGCTGACCGGCTCGTACTGCGGCGGATAGTTGAGCCTCATGGTGACCCCACGCGCGGCGGCGGTGCCGATGTTCAGCAATGAGATCCGGTAGGAGATCTTCTCGCCCGGGAGCAGTTTCGCCTTGTCGCTCTTCACCACGGCACGCAGCAGCGGTGCGGAAGCAACCAGCGTGATTTCCCTGGACAGGGACACCTCGCGAGCGAACGCGGAGCCGATCTTCACCGGGAAGCTGCTCTTTTGGCCGTCTATGGTGCCGCGCGGCATGATGCCTACAGCAACGGCGCGGAACTTCTCCCCTACCTCAAGAGGGGGAGTGGTGTTGATAGGGGTGTCGGGGGAAGTCGCGGCTGCAAAATGGAAAGCGTACTCGGAGGGGAAACCGGATTCCAGATAGAAGCTGTCACTGCCGTTGCCGTTGTTGACTATGTCCAGCGGAATGATGAATTTTTTGCCTGCTTCCTGGGTCTCAGCCGCCGGGCCGAATGCGACGTCGAGGTCGGCGTATTGAGCCACCTCCAGGTTGAAAACCTGCGAGACTTCGGCCTGGGGAGCGGCACTTGCAGCAGCTTTCTGGGCAGCGGGGTAGTCGATGCCCATCTGCTGCAGCTTGGCAGAGGCATTCGCGGCAGCAGTAGTTCCGGGGTAGCGGTCGATAACGTCTTTGTATGCTGCAATGGCTTTGGCGCGCATAGCGTTGGCCGTCTTCTGCTCGCGGGTTTCCCTTTTCTTACTCTGCTTTGTCTTCTGCCGCGCCGCCTTCTGGCTGGCGGCCTTCTCAGCAACGGCTCTATTTGCAGCGACCTTGTCGGCAGCGGCCTTCTCGGCAGCGGCTTTCTCTGCAGCGGCCTTCTCGGCAGCGGCCTTCTCGGCAGCGGCCTTCTCTGCAGCGGCCTTCTCTGCAGCGGCCTTCTCTGCAGCGGCCTTCTCTGCAGC